>JAUNKV010000029.1 GCA_030532575.1 Propionibacteriaceae bacterium
ACTCAATGTCTGAGTGTCGAGGCTGTCCTTTTTCCGCTGGTCGAGCCGAGGGCGTCCAGCGCCCGATTGTCGAGACCCCTGGCATCCGGTGCTGGGACTTGTGCTGAGCGGGATTGGTCTGGGGTCGGGTCCCTGCGGATGGTCACCAGATCTCGACTCGGGATTCCCTCGCTTCGCATTGGGAATCCCGGCTCGACCAGCGGAAAAATGCCCGGCTCGACCAGCGGAGGAAGAGCCCACCCGACCAGCGGCGGTCTCACAGTGCTTCGGCGATTTGGCGGGCAACGGTGATGGTCTTCGTTTTTCCCTTGGAGGCCGCCAGGGCTGCGACGTTCGGGAGTGTGATGCTGACCCCTGCGGCCTGGACCTCCGGCAGCAGGCGCAGCACCGTCTCGAGGAGACCGGCCGTGGTGGCCGGGACCTTGTCCGCTCCCGCGGCCTCCTCGGCCAGCACCGCGAGCAGCGGCCAGACCAGGGCCAGGCCGCCACCGTCGGCGATGACCGCCAGTACCTCAGCCACCTTCGCCGGGGCGCGGCGGAAATGCCTGGCGGTGTGGCCCAGCTGGTCCGGCAGCTCAAACAGCACACTGTGCCAGGCTGTGACAAGGTCTTCTGCGGTCAAGCGACCCTCGTCCCAGGCGCGCAACCACAGCTCGGCGATGGCGTCGCGATGCTCCGGCGCCGCCCCGCCAGCCCAGGCCAGCCCCAGCACGGTGAGGGCCTCGCTGAACGGATTCGCCACATCCCCCAACAGCTGATGGCACCATGCGGCCTGCTTCACGCCGTGGCGCTCCAGCGGGTGCACCGCCGCCAGAGCCTGGTGGGCCTGATGCTGCGGCAGCAGCTGGGCGACGGCAGGAACCTCCTCGTCCACCGGAATCGTGAACGGCTCCCCGAAGCAGGGGTGGATGTGGGCCTTGGCGGTGAGCAGGCCCCGCCCGCCAGGAGACGAGTGCAGATCGGCCAGTCTCAGCATCGCGAGGGTGACCGGTGCGTCGCCGTCGAACACCATGCGGTAGTGCCATTGGGCCGTGATGTCGTCCTTCAGCGCAGGCGCGAAGCTGACCGAGATCGGCTCGGGGTCGGTGTCCCGCCAGTGCGCCAGCACCTCATCCAGCGAGGCGGCGACGCCGTGGATCGGATGGGCGAAGGGGCTCAGGTCAGCAGGGGCAGCGGCCCGGTCCAGCCGGGCCAGGGCGACGGCGACATCGGCGGCCAGGAGCGGCTGCCCGACCTCCTGGTAGCGCCCGACCCGGGCCGCGAACTCCTCCCACGAGACCCGAAACCCCTGATGGCTGGGCGTGGACAGCAGACACGGCAGCTCACCCAGCCAGCCCAGCACCTCCACGATGCGCCTGGCCGCCAGCATCGGCAACGGGCTCCAGCCCTCCACAGCCGGGGCGACGGTGGCTTCCTTGAGCTCCGCCCCATCCGCCCAGGCCAGCAGCAGGGCCCGGATCGCGAACGGATCGTACTCAGCCGTGAGGTGCCGCCGCACCAGCTCCCGCACCCGATCCGTGCCGTGGTCGCGGGCGTGGGCGACGAGCACCGCCAAGCTCCACTCCACGAGCTGGGGGAAGAAACCGCTGGTGTTGATGTCATCGCCCAGCAGGTCCGCGACCTGTGCCGCATCCAGCCGCAGGGCCTCGTCGCTGAACGCAGGCATCGGCTCAGGGCCGGTCAGGGCGGGCTCCCGCCACAACCCCGTCGGCTCCTGCTCCTCCTGTGAACTCGAGACCTCACCCCAGCTCTGGAGCAGCCCGGCGGCGAGGTCGCGGGTGGTGGTGTCGCCGTCAGTGGTGAGCACCGCGACCAGCTCCCGCAGCTCCTCGTCCGGCTCCGCCAACCGGGGGAGGGCCTTCAGCAGCGAGCGCCGGATGCCCTTCTCCTTGCGCACCAGAGCGACGACGGCCAGGGCCGTCAGCTCCTCGTCGCTGAGCTCCGGGCGGAGCAGCTGCTCGACGATCACCCCCGCCACCTTTGCCGGTGCCAGCGGCAGCGCATCACGCAGTGCGGTCCGATGCTGCCACAGCTCGCCGCGCAGCCCGAGCAGGTCGATCCAGTTCAGCGCGTACTGCTGCGCAGCGGGCCGGTCGCCCCGGGTGAACACCTGAACCAAGGCCGGTAGCACGCTGTGCGGGACGGGTTCGGCGGCCCTGAGCCGCGCGACCGGTCCGGCCAGCTTGTCGAAGTGTTCGGGTGAAATCCACCCGGCGAAGGAGTCCGTGATGGCCGCGGCCTTCGCCAGCCGATCCCAGAATCGCCGCCCGGGCAGCACCAGCTCCGGACCGGGAACGGGAAACCGGCTCGTCCAGTAGCGCGGATCATCCGGCAACGGCAGGCCGTGGGCATCAATGAGGGCATCCAGCAGCGGCCGGAACTGATCAGCCTGCTTTCTCTCGCACGCCGCCGCCACCAGCGCCGATGCCCACTCGGGGCCGCGCCGGGCCAAGTGCTGCGCCACCTGGTCCATGATCTGGCACTCGTCGAGCTCCGGGATGATGTACCCATCCGCCAAGGCCAGCGCCGCCCGCTTGACGGGGACCTCGAAGAACGCGGCGACGATCACCGCGAGCTCCGGCATGTCGCGCTCGCCCGCCACCCGGCGAAGCCGGGGCATCGACTTCCTCGCCTCCACATCCCAGGCCGCGCGCTCGTCGTCGCCCAGGGCCTCCAGGGTGGCGATGAGTGCTCGAGCATCAGCGCTGGTCAGCAGCGCCTCCTCCAGGTTCACCATGTCTCCTGTTCCTGGGGCAGGGATGCGACGATCAGGCGCGCGGCCTTCACCGTCGGGCTGGCTCCCTTGTGGTTGGCCAGTTTGTGAATCTCTGTCAGCTCCACCGCGACCCCGGCGGCCACCACCTCCGGCACCAGCGGCTGGAAATCCTCCAGCAGCGGCGTGGTGGTGCCCGTGAAGCCACGCGAACCCGCCAGCTCATCGACCAGATGGCTGAGCAGCGGCCACACCAGCGCCAGCCCGCCCTGTTGCGCCACCTGGATCAGCGTCGTCGCGACGGTGGTGCGCGACGGGTCCAGCACCACCCGGTAGCGCGAATGCCAGGCGGAGACCAGGTCGTCGGCGCTGACCGCGCCCCGCCCCCATGCCTGCAGCAGCGTGGCGACGAGGGCGTCGCGCTCGGTGTCCTCATCGGCGTTCACCAGCAGCAGCCACAGCAGGGACACCACGCTGCCCCACGGCTTGGCGGTGCGGGCCAGCAGCGCGAACGGCTCCCGGGCCGCATCCGCTCCGCGCTCCAGCAGCGCGTGCAGCACCCACGCGGCGGGCCGGGCCGGGCGGTTCGGCATCAGCGTCAGCACCGGCGGAATCTCGCCCAGTGCACTGCGGATCACCGGGTCCGTCACCGGCAGGAACACCGCCACCGCCTCCTGATCGGCCTCGGTGACCTTGCCCGGGCGGTACCCGTCCAGCCAGGCATCGTGCAGCTGCAGCGGACGGTGCGCCGTCGCCTCCTCACCAGTGACCCGCATCCTGGCCGCCACCCGATTCGCCCACCGGGTGGCCTGCTCGTCCTCCGGCAGCAGGATCAGCTGCGCCGGGTCGCCGGGGGAGGTCAACCAGGTCGCCACCACCTGGGCCAACGTCGCCGGGACGCCCTGGATCCGCACCAACGGCAGGTCGTCGGGGTCGATCTCCTGGGATCGGTCCAGCCGCCCCAGCGCGACGGCGACATCGGCGGGCAGCAGGGTCTGGTGGGCGTCCCAGTAGGTTCCGGCCCGCTCCACGAAGGCCGACCAGGAGACGTGGAAGTCGTCATGGGTGGGGGTTGACAGCAGGCAGGGGATCGCGCCCAGTGCGTCGATCACCTCGGCAGCACGCCGTACCAGCAGATGCGCCAGCAACCCGCACGTTGTGCTGGTCTCGGCGGGGGTGATCTCCCGGCTGGTGCGCAGCAGCAGGTTCTCCAGTACGTTGACCACGAACCCGGTCAGCCCGAGCCGTCTGGAGATCGCCTCACGGATGTTCGACAACCGCCCGGCGTGGGCCGTCGCGACCAGCGACGCCAGCACCTGCTCGTGGGTGAGGGGATCGCCCGGGTAGTCGTGACCGACGCGGGCGCACAGCTCGGCCAGCGCCTCGTCGTCGAGGCTGATCGACGGCGGCAGGGGATGCGGTGGCAGCGGGTCGGGGTCACGCCACAGGCCCTGCACCGGCGGGGCGGGCAGGTTGCGGGTCTCCCAGGTGTTGAGCAATCGATCCGCCAGGTCCGAGCAGGTCGGGTCGGCCTCGGCGGCGCTGCGCACGATCCGGGTCAGTTGCTCGCTCGGCTCGGTGATGCGGGACAGGGCTTTGAGGACGGTACGCCGGGGCCCCTTCTCGCGGCGGGGCAGCACCTGGGCGGCCAGCGTGGTCAACTCCTCGTCGGTGAGGTCGGGGCGCAGCAGATGATCCAGGGCCAGCTTCACGAAGGCGGTGTTCGCCTTCGGCAGCGCCGCGACGACCGCTTCACGCTCCGGCCACAGCTGCGGGGCCAGGTCGAGGGCGTTCAGCCACATCAACGCCGCGTTCTGCGCGCCGGAGGTCTCGCCCCGGCCGAAGACCTGCAGCAGGCCCCGGAGCAGTGCGCTGGGGTCGACGGGCTCACCGGAGCGCAGCTCGGTGATGCCGTCGCGAATCTCCCCGACCCGCAGCTCCGGGTCGAAGTTCGAGACCCGGAAGGCGCCGAAGGTCTCGCAGGCGGTGAGGAAGCGGCGCTGCCAACCGGTTCCGGGGCGGGGCAGCCCGCCGCCCTGCATCCAGCCCAGCCAGTAGCGGGGTTCGCTCGGCAGCGGCAGGCCGTGGGCGTCGATGAGGGGGTCGAGGAGCCGGGGCAGGTGCTGCACGGTGGTGCGGCGGGCGCAGGCCGCATCGATGAAACGCGCCAGCCAGTCACGGTCACGGCTGAGGAGCTGAGCGGTCACGTGCTCGGTGGCGGCCCGGTTGGCGAGCAGCTGCGGCACGGTGTTGGGGTCGAGGGTCGAGGCCAGCACCCGAGGAGTGGTCTGCAGCGTCGTCGCCGCGACAATGACGGTGGCGGGGATGGTGGTCCGGCGCAGCTGGGTGAGGACTTTCGGCAGGGCCTTGGCGAGGGCGGAGCGTCGCCCCTCCGGGAGGCCGGAGAGCTGGCCCGCAACCTGTTCCCAGTCCTCACTCTGCACCAGTGCAAGAAGCTCGGCGGTGGGATCGGTCATGGTCTGTCCTCCTGGGTCCGGGCGGGTGGAGCGTCATCGGTCAAGCGACGGCGAAGCCCACGGCACAGTCTGCCGGAAGTTCATGCCCGATGGTATACGGCTACGCTTCGGTTTGCTTTGGGGACAGGTTTCTGCGAAAGTGGAGTCAACCCGGCACGGCTCCGGGCTCCGCAGCGAATCCAGCCCGATACGCAAGTATCCCCCCACTCTCACTGCGGGCCCAAAGGTCAACCGCCGTGCCGGGCCCCCATCTTTTTCACCACCCCCCTCTCCCCGAAGCGCTGCAAATGCGCGGCGTGTTCTGGTTGGGAGCGCTCTCAGTAGCAACGCGCCGCACATTTGCAGCGGTTTGACTGTGGAAAAGAGTTCTCGAGGCGCGAAGCTGCCCATGGTGTGAGTATGAACTCCCCTCTTGCAGACCTCCCCCTCATCGTGCGCCGCGAACACCCAACGCTCCGGGGGCACATCGACCGCCTGGTCCGCACCGGAAGGCTGGTTCCAGTGCTCTCCGGGGTGCTCCGGTGGCGCGAGGTTGAACCGACGTTCGATCTCCTCGCGGCGGCGACGTGCGCCTGGAGCCCTCGCGTCGTCCTTCTGGGAAGCGCAGCGGCAGCCCTGACATGGTGGTCCGGACTTGTGCCGACACACATCGACGCAGCCATTCGGGCTCCTCGCAGAGCCCCGGTATGGCTGCGATGTACAGAGCTTGCCCTGCCCCCTGAGCTGGTGTGGGAACGTGCAGGGCTCCGGGTGGCCCGGCCTGAGCTCTCAATCCTGGGGATGCTGAAACCAGGGGATGCCTCTGTCATCTGTGAGGCGTATCGCCGACAGGTGACGACGTGGGCCCGCCTCGCGGAGGCGCTCAGCCTGCTCCCGAACCGGGTCGGGAACCAGTTTCGTAGACACCTGGTCGAGGTCTCCCGTGACAACCCGTGGTCTCCCCTGGAGCTGGAGGCGCACCGACACCTCCGGGGCGCAGGCATCACGGGTTGGCAGGCCAACCACAAGGTGGCGCTGTCAGGGCACATCCATTTCCTCGACATTGCTTTCCCGGAGCGGCTGCTCGCCGTTGAGCTGGATGGTTGGGAGGCCCACTCCAGTCGGGACAGCTTCATCCTGGACCGGGCCCGCCAGAACCGTCTTGCCACGGCAGGTTGGACGATCCTGCGCTACACGTCGGAGACGCTGGAGCACATGGTTCCCGAGGTCAGGAAGCTCCTTCGATGACCAGGCGCTGCAAATGCGCGGCGCATTCTGGTTGGGAGCGCTCCCAACGGCAACGCGCCGCACATTTGCAGCGCTTCAGTCATGGGACCTCGGGACGGAAGCGCTCCAGCGCGTCGCGGGCTGCCTTGGCAGCAGGCCCCAGCTCCTCCAGCAGCGGCCAGGCCAGGGCCAGGCCACCGGCCTCCGCGATCAGCACCAGCACCCCGACGAGTGGGATCGGCTTCAGCGGCCACTCTGACTTCCACTCACTCCGCCAAGCGGCAACGAGAGTGCTCGGGTGCAACCGACCCTCGTCCCACGCATTCAGCAGCAGCGCCGCGAATTCCTCCCGGTCCTTCTTCCGCTGCTTCGTCACCGTCGCCAGGATCGCGAAGGCCGCCTCCGGGGTGATCCGCGCCGTGGTCAGCAGCCGCGCCGCCAAGGAGTCCGGGCCGTGATGGTACAAGGTGCCCTCGCGACCCAGGACCTGCAGCAGGTGCGCTGCCGGGCGGGTCGGATGCTCCGGCAGCAGCGACATCACCCCCAGCTCCTCCGAACACTCCCCGTCCAGCGGGACGGAGGGTTCCACCCATGGCCCGTCGATCCCAAGCATCCCCGCGACGACAGGGACGTCGCCATCGCAGCGGAGCCGCCGGTAGGGCAGGTTCTGCCAGCGGCTCGCATCCGGTTCCTCGGGGATGAGCCACAGCCTCCCGGGCTCAGGGTCGGTGTCCCGCCAGCAGGCGACGACCTCAGCCAGCGACGACTCCACGCCGTCGATCGGCTGATCCAGCTCCGTCACATCCACCGGGGCTGCACTGCGATCCATCCGGGACAGCGCGACGAGCACATCGGTGGGGGAAAGGGGAAGGGTCGCCTCCCGGAACGCGGTGGCCCGCTCGGCGAAGCTGACCCAATCGAGCCGGTTGCCCGTCAGCGTCGGGATGGACAACGGCACGGGCACCAGCCCGAGCAGCGGCAACGTCTCCCGCATCCGACGACCGATCAGGCTGGTCAGCGGGCGTTCCCCCAGCGTGCCCGGCTCCTCACCGGTCGCGACCTGCAGCAGCACCCGGGTCAGCTGTGTGCGTGCGTCCAGGTTCTCCGCCGCGAACTCGAACAGCGCCTCACGCCCCCGGGCGTGCGCGGCGTGGAAGAGCTGGGCAAGCCACACCTCCTGGTGATCCCAGGCCTTGGGCTGTTCCCAGGGGAGCTCATCCATCAGCTCGCCGAGGTCGGCCTCGAGGTCCGCGTGGCGCGCATCCGGCTCGGCCACCCCAGCCGGTTCCCGCCACAGCCCGAGCCGCTCCGGTGCCGCTGCTGCCTCACCCCATCCGGTAAGGAGCTTTGCCGCCGCAGGGTGTTCCGGCGCCAGCGCAGCGACGGTGTCGCGGAGGTCAGCAGAAGGAGCCTTCAGCCTCCCCAAGGACTTCACCACCTGCCCGAGGACCCCCTTCGCGGCCCGGGGCATAACGACGACGGCGAGCGCGTCGAGGTCCGCCTCGGGCAGCTCGGGGGTGAGGAGCTCAGCCAGCGCCAGCTTCACGAAGGAGGCATCCGCTGCGGGGAGGGCGTCGATGACGCGGCGGCGATGCTCCCAGAACAGGGCGGTCAGGCCGAGCCCTGACACCCAGTGGGCTGCCACCCGCTGGGTGTTCGTGCGATCACCCCGCTCGAAGACCTGGAGCAGGGCGGACAGCAGGGCCGCGTCGTCGGTGGGTTCACTCGCCCGCAGCTTCTCGACGGCGCGGGCGATGCGTTGCTCGTCGACCCTCCGGTTGGGGGCGAACAGTTCGGGGGCCAGGCAGGCCGTGAGGAATCGCTGCTGCCACCGCACCCCGGGGCGGGGCAGTGGGGAGCGGGCGTACCAGCCGCGCCAGTAGTCGGGGGCGTCGGGCAGGGGCAGGTCGAACTCGGTGATGAGGTCGTCGACGAGTCGCGCCAGGTCGGCCCGCAGGCGCGGGACGGCGCAGGCGGAGCGGATGAAGGCGGCCACCCAGTCGGCGCCCTTCGCGCGGAGCCCCTGGGCGACGACCGGGGCGTGACCGATCTGCAGCAGCTCCGGGTTGAGGGCCTTCGCAGCCTGGGCGGGGGTGATCGGCAGATGGGCCAGCAGCACCAGGAAGCTCTGCGCCTGACCGCGCCCGACCAGCCGGGTTCGCAACTTCGAGGTGGTGGCTGCGAACTCCTTCGCGGCCTCCTCGCGCCCGGCGTCGTCGAGGGCGGCGATCCGGGCCGCGACCTCCTCAGGCTGCCGGGTGTGGGTGAACAGTGCCTCGATCATGTGTTCCTTCTTTCCGCTGGTCGAGCTTCAGCGCCCGACAGTCGAGACCCCTGGCATCCGGTGCTGGGACTTTCGCTGAGCGTGGGTAGTTGGGGGTTGGGTCTCTGCGCACGGTTGCGGGGTCTCGACACGGGATTCCCTCGCTTCGCATCGGGACTCCCGGCTCGACCAGCGGAGTACCCCGCTGTTCACACCGAGGGCCGTCTGCGGCTTGACAGTCGAGACCACCACCCTCCCGCTGGTCGAGCCGAGGGCGCTCAGCGCCCGACAGTCGAGACCCCCGGCATCCGGTGCTGGGACTTTCGCTGAGCGGGGATGGTCCGGGGTCGGGTCTCTGCGGATGGTCCCGAGGTCTCGACACGGGCGTTCTCGCAAGCTCGTCCGCCCAGCTCGACCAGCGGAAAACAGGGAAGCCGATTCGACCAGCGGAGGGGGAGTCAACCAGCGGAGGATCACAGCTTCTCCGCGATGAGCCGGGCGGTCTTGATGGCCTTCGACGATCCCTTGCGCTCGGCCAGGGCCGTGATGTTCGGTAGCTCGACGGCGTGGGGTACCTCGGGGAGGAACTGGAGGATCGCCTCCAGCACGGCCGAGGTGGTCGCCGTCGCACGCTTGGCCGCCAGCTCCTCCGCGATCTCGGCCAGCAGCGGCCACACCAGGGCCAAGCACGAGCCCTCGGCCAGCTCGACCAGCACCGCGGTGATCTTCCCCGGGGAGAGCGCGACGGTGTGCCGGAGGTCGCTGTGCCATGCGGAAACCAGGTCATCGGAGGTGATGCGACCCGCGTGCCAGGCCTCCTGCAGCGCATACGCGACCTCGGGCCGATACTTCGCGGCGACCTCAGAGGCAGCCGCGAGCAGACTGAGCGCCCCGATGGTGCCCAGCTCGTGGGCGGTGCGGGCCACCCAGCCCAGCCGTTTCGTCAGGTCCATGTCGCTTCGGCTGAGGCAGGCCAGGGCCAGGGCGACGGGGCGGGTCGGGTGCTCGGGGAGCAGGCCGCAGACGTCAAGCTCCTGGTCCAAGGTGTCCCACTTGATGAAGGTCACCGGCAGGGACCAGGCGTTGCGGAGCCCGAGCAGCTCGTGGCTGGTGGGGGCGTCGCCGTCGGCGCGGACCCGCTCATGGAAGTAGTAGGAGTGCTCTTGGCCTGGCTGTGGCGGGGCGACGGTGAGCTCCCCTGGCGCGGCCGGGTGGGCCGCCCAGTGGGCCAGGACATCGGCCAGGCTCACCTCCAGCCCCGCGATGGGCTGAGCGAACTCCGCGAGATCGGGCACGGTGTTGCGATCCAGCCGGGCCAGCGCCACGGACACATCGACGGGCAGCGCCGCGGCACCTGCCTCCCGGTAGCGGCAGGCGCGATCCCGGAACGCCTCCCACGACACCCGGAAGTCCTCGTGGCTGGGGGCCGACAGCAGGCACGGCACCTCGCCCAGGGCGTTCAGCGCCTCCGAGATCCGCTGCCCGACGAGGAAGGCCAGGCCGGTGAGCTTGTGGGTGCGGACCCGGCCGCCCTCCTCGCCCTTCCGGGCCAGGTTCGCGAGCAGCCGCCGCACCGTCGGGCCGCCGTTGAGGTCGGTGCCGAGCGAGGTGCGGATGGCGTGCCTGACCCGTATGGCCCCGCGATCATGGGCGGTGGCGACGAGCGCGGCCAGGACCCGCTCGGTGATCTCCGGGTCGGCCTCGTCCAGGTGCTCGACGCGGGCCAGCAGCTCGGCCAGCGACGGCGGGTCCAGCACGACGTCGTAGTTGGCGGGCGCGTCGTCACGGCCAGCCGGTTCCTGCCACAGGCCGCGGTGCTCGTGCGGGTTCTGGACGTCGGTGCCCCACTGCTCCAGCAATGTGCTGGCCAGGGCGGCGGTGGTGGTGTCGGAGCCGGTGGCGCAGGCTTGGAGCATCCAGGTGTCGACGCTGTCAGCCGGGACCCGACGGCGGATCAGGTCCTTGAGGACCTGCCGCTTGGGGCCCTTCTCGGGGCGGCTGAGAACGCCGAAGGTGAAGGCGGCCAGCTCGTCGCCCTGCAGCTCGGGGCGCAGGCACACCTCGACGATCCGCTTGGCCACGCTCCGCTCGGCCATGACCAAGGACTGGATGAGGGCGCGGCGGTGATCCCAGAGCCGGTCGGCGAGGCCCAGGTGGTCCAGCCACCACAGGGCGCGACGCTGACAGGCCGGGGAGTCGTCGCGCTCGATGACCGACAGCAGGGCCGCGACCAGCGCGTCCTCGTCGCGATCCTCGACCTGCCCCAGGGCTTCGGCGACGGCACCGGGGTGGTCCTCCTCGTACCAGTCGTCGGTGAAGGCGCCCGGGGCGCGGCAGGCCATGAGGAAACGCTCCTGCCAGCGGTTTCCGGGGCGCGGCGAGGGGTCGCGGCTCACCCAGGCCCGCCAGAAGGCCGGGGTCTCGGGCAGGGGCAGGTGAAAGTCGTCGATGAGGGAGTCGAGCAGCTCGGGAGCGGCGGATACGATGCCGGACTTCTTCAGCGCCGCCTGGACGAAGGTCGTCCCCCATTCCTGGCCTCGGCCACGGATGACCCTGCGGAGGTGTTCGGCGCCGCGCTCCCTGCTGAGGATGTCGAGCGCCCAGCCGGTCATGGCGGTGACGAGCTGCGACGGCGTCGGCTCGAGGTGGGCGACCAAGAGCAGGGCCCGTCCCTCGTGGCCCTTCTTGTCCCACATGGCCTTGAGGGTCTTGCCCTCCTTCTTCAGCACCGCGGCGATCCGGCCCCGCTCGTCGGACTCCAGCCGGGAGAGCTGCGCGGCCAGGTGGTCGATCCCACTGGCCCGGGAGACCAGCTTGTACAGGTTCATGCCCTCATCGGTCAGGTCAGCCAAGACAAGGTCCTTCCAGGTGCTGTCATCGTCGGTCCCCCAGATCGGGTGAGAATACACCGCCCCGCTGCGCCCGCTCCCGCTGGTCGAGCCGAGGGCGCCCTGCGCCCGACAGTCGAGACCTCTGGCATCCGGTGCTGGGACTTTCGCTGCGCAAGGTTGGTCTGGGGGCGGGTTCCTGCACCGTGTGCCAGGGGTTTCGACACGGCCTGCTCGCTTCGCATCGCAGTCCGGCTCGACCAGCGGAGAGAAGGCCCGGCTCGGCCAGCGGAGTACCCCCGCTGGTCACACCGAGGGCCGTCTGCGGTTTGACAGTCGAGACCTCCACCCCCCGCTGGTCGAGCCGAGGGCGCTCTGCGCCCGACAGTCGAGACCTCTGGCATCCGGTGCTGGGACTTTCGCTGAGTGGGAGTAGTTGGGGGTTGGGTCTCTGCGCACGGTTGCGGGGTCTCGACACGGGATTCCCTCGCTGCCGCATCGGGATTCCCGGCTCGACCAGCGGAGAAAGGCCAGCGGTGGGTCAGAGGGCTTCTTTGATGAGGCGGGCGGTTTTGATGGCCTTCGTTGATCCCTTGCGGTCGGCCAGGGCCGTGATGTTCGGCAGCTCGACGGTGTGGGGGACCTCCGGGAGCAGGGCGAGAATCGTCTCGAACACAGCTGCGGCTCCAACCGGGACCTTTTCAGCAGCAGCGAAGCCTTCTGCGATCTCGACCAGCAGGGGCCAGGCCAGGGCGGGGGCCTCGGACTCGATGAAGAAGGTCAGTAGCGGGAGGACCTTGGCGGGTTTGCGGTCCAGGGTTTTCCGACCCGATTCGAGGTTCAGCTGTTCCCACACAGAAGAACGCCAGCCGGTTGCGAGGTCGGATGCGTTCAACCGGCCCTCACGCCAGGCGTCGAGGAGTACCAAGGCCAGGCGCTTCACCTGCAACGGTTCGAGTTGTGAACAGGTGGCAAGGGCGACGACTACCAGCAGCTCGCTGAAGTGTTGAGCGACAACCGCGCAGGAGATGAGGCTGTCCAGGGCGCCGTCGGTGTCCGACTGGCGCAGCTGGTGCAGCACCACCCCAGCCGGGCGGGCCGGGTGCTGTGGCAACAGTCGCATGATGATGTCGTGAGGTCGGGTATCCACCGTGTTGCCCTCAGCTGGCGACCAGAGCACGGGCAAGTCCGCCACGTCGCGCATTGGGTGGGATGCCTCGTAGTGGTGGGGATGGTTCCAAGCGGTGTCCAGGCCGAGTACTTCATGGGTTGTGGGAACATCACCGACGACCTGGAGCACGACTTCACCTCGGGCATTCCTGGAGGTCAGGGACAGGCCAGCGGGCTCGACCGAGGTCGAGGCCCAGAGCTCGATGACCTGCGCCAGCCGCAGATCGCAGCCTCGGATGGGAGCATCGATTCCGACGTGGTCGTCGGACCTGCGGAGCCGGGCGAGTGCGATGGCGACATCCGTTGGCTCCAACAGCACGCTGTCGCGGTTGTACTGCTCGACACGATCCCGCAGGTCCCGCGCGGTCACCTCGTAGCGACTGTTCGAGGGGGTGGAGAGCAGGCAGGGCAGCTCTCCCAACCGCTGCAGTACGTCGTGAAAACGCTGGGCGGCCAGGAAGACCAGCGGTCCCTGCGGCGAATGGGCGGACCGAGGGGGTGCGCCCGGCACGATGGTGCCATCACCGAGCCGAGCCAACAGACGCCCCGAGTAGCCGAAGAGAAAGGCGAGGCTGCTGAGGGTGCTGCCCTGGCACGCGGCGACGACGGGCTCAGGGCCGCGGGCATGGGCAGTGGCAACGAGCTGGGCGAGGGCGCGCTCCGTCAGATCGGCATACTCCAGCCAGTTCGCAGAGACCTCAGCGGTCAGCTCAGCCAGAGCGAGGTCGTCGAGCACCGTGGGGGTGAACTCGGAGGGATCGGTCATGGATCTTTCTTTCGGGCACTGTTATGGATGCCCAGAAGAGTACTTCCGATGGAGGGATGGTTGGGGGTGGTGTCTCTGCGGATGGTTGCGGGGTCTCGACACGGGCGCATCCGTCAAGCTCGCCCACCCTGCTCGACCAGCGGATACCCCCGCTGGTCGAGCCGAGGGCGCCCAGCGCCCGACAGTCGAGACCTCCGTCCTCCCGCTGGTCGAGCCGGTTCCCGGAGCTTGGCAGGAGGGAACCGTGTCGAGACCTCTGGCATCCGGTGCTGGGACTTTCGCTGAGCGGGGTTGGTCTGGGGGCGGGTTCCTGCACCGTGTGCCAGGGGTCTCGACACGGCCTGCTCGCTTCGCATCGCAGTCCGGCTCGACCAGCGGAGAGAAGGCCCAGCTCGACCAGCGGAGAAAGGCCAGCGGCAGGTCAGAGTACTTCTTTGATGAGGCGGGCGGTTTTGATGGCCTTCGTTGATCCCTTGCGGTCGGCCAGGGCCGTGATGTTCGGCAGCTCGACGGTGTGGGGGACCTCCGGGAGCAGGGCGAGAACCGTCTCGAGGACACCGGAGGCCGTCACTGGCATCTGCTCAGCGCCTGCCAACCCTTCTGCGATCTCGACCAGCAGCGGCCAGGCCAGGGCCAGGCCTCCGGCCTCGGCGACCATTTCCAGCAGGGCCGCGACCTTGCCGTCGGCGCGCTCGATTTTCAGGTCATAGTCCTCTGCTGACCGGAACTGCTCCCACAAGGGGGAATGCCAGGCCGTGGCGAGGTCGTCGGGGGTGAGGCGGCCCTCGTCCCAAGCCTGTAGCAGCTCCGCCGCGACACTCGCGCGATCCTTGGCCGGGACCACTCCTGCCGTGGCCAGCGTCGCGACGATCAGGGGTTCGTCGAGGGTGCGTGCCACGGCAAGGCAGTCGAGCAGGCGCTCCAGGGCCGCCGCTGGCCCGTAACGGGCGATGCCGTTGAACACCTTCACGACGGGGCGGGCCAGATGCTCGGGCAGCAGATGCGCAGGAATGCTGTGGTCTTGGCGGGCGACCCCCAGCGCCTCGTGCCACCGTGGGTCATCCCCTTGAACAGTGATCGGGTCACACCAACTCGTCGGACCCTCGATGACGAAGGTCGGTGGTTCCACCGTTTCCTCCCGCCACATCTTCAGTACTCCCGCGAATCCCTTGTGGAAGCCACGGATGGGCGCATCCAGGCCCACCAGCTCGTCAGCCCGGTTGCGGTCACAGCGTCCCAGCGCGACGGCGAGGTCGGCGGGTTCCAGGGCCACGCCCTCCCGTCGGTACTGCTCAATGCGGGAGCGAAGATCAGTGGCGGTGACCTCCCAGCGGCTCGTGCTGGGGGTGGACAGCAGTACGGACAGTTCACCCAGCCGATGCAGCGCCCCTCGAACTCGCTGCAACCCCAGGAAGGACAAGGAGACGCTGTCCTTCCTGGGGGGCTCCGGCTCCGTGCCGACGACGATGCTGCCCTCGCCCAGCATCTTCAACAGGCCAACGAGAGTATTTCCGGTTATCTCGCGGTTGATGTTTCGGCAGGCGGTGACGACGCTCTGCGGGCCGCGCTCACGGGCAGTGGCCACGAGTACCGCCAGCAGTCGCTCCTCCAGTTGCTGAGGCCGCCATGTGTGGCCGACCTTCTGGATCAGGGCCAGCAGTTCCAGCTCGTACAACACCAGGGGGTCGACGGGGAAGGGCTCGGGTGCGGGCAGCGACGGCTCCTGCCACAGACCTCGGGGAGCAACCTCAGGGGCAGGGGCTGCACCCCAGGACTGGCACAGTGTGCTGGCGAGCTTCGCCGTAGTGGTGTCGGTGCTGGTGCGGAGCTCAGCGACCAGCTCGCTCAGCTCCGCCGTCGGGGCGGTGAGTTGGTCGAGGCGTTTCAGCGCCTCACGCCTGAGGCCCTTCTCCTTGCGGGGCAGGATCGCCAGCGCCAGCTGGGTCAGGGCGTCGTCACCCAGCCCCAGTCCCAGCAGCACCCGGGTGAAGGCCATGGCGACGTGGGCGTCGGCGATGCTGAGCGCCTCCAGGAGGCGTTCTGGCTGCGTGGCGAGGTCCAGGTCCAGGCCCTCGATCCAGGCCAGGGCCTCACGCTGGATGCCGGGACGCTCGCCACGCTCGATCACCTGCAGCAGCCCGTCGAGCAGCGCCGCATCGTCGAGGGGTTCGACGGGGCGAAGCGCTGCGGCCGCCTCACGAATCCCGGCGATGTGCTTCTCGCGGTCAAAGGAGGGGGTGCCGAAGGTGCCGGGGGTGATGCAGGCGGTCAGGAAGTGATCCTGCCAGCGGATGCCCAGCGCGGGCAGGACCTGGGTGGCGCGGTCGAGGTAGGGCTGGGACTCAGGGATCGGCAGCCCGAACTCCGCGACCAGCCGCGGGACGATCAGGTGAACGGTCGTGGCCACCCGACGGTTGCGCAGGACACGAGGAATGAAGGCCTCGGCCCACTCCGGTCCCTGCGCGGTCGCAAGACGCACGAAGGGCTCGATCCCGCCGTCGGCGTGCAGGTAAAACACGGTCTCGGGGACGAACAGGGCCGCGACCTTCGCCCCGGGAACCCCGAGGGCGACGGCGGCCAGCGCCAGCCGGGAGGCGATGCGCTGCCTCGTGGTGAAGTCCGCGACATCCTGCGGGGTGTGTTGCTCGACGACCACGCCCCCGTGGTCCTCCACCACACTGGGGGTCAGCTGCGCTGGGTCCAGTGACCTCCGCCACGCGGGCAACGACTTCGCCGCCAGCTTCGAGACGGCGGCGCGTTCCTCGTCGCTCAGCGCCTCCAGCGCGGAGACCAGAGCAGCCGAGTCGCTGCAGCCACGGATCAGGGCAGGCACGTCGATGGTCACGGCTCTCCTTCCAGCACACTGTGCCACTGGAAGGGAAACCAGAGGTCACAGCCCGTGCAGGTACAGCGTATCCCTGATGGCCCGGGCCAAGGTGATGCTCTTCAGCGTCTCGTCCCGAGCCGCCAGGGCCAGCAGGTTTGGCAGCTCGGGGCGCTCCCCGGCCGCCAGGGCCTCCGGCACCAGCTTGAGCACGGCCTCGAACACGGTGGGGGCCACCGGAGAAATCTTCTCCGCCCCCGCCAGCTCCTCCGCGATCTCCACGAGCAGCGGCCAGCCCAACGCCAGCCCGCCCAGATCGGTCAAGGCGGTCAGCAGCGTCAACACCCTGCCCTCGATGCGCTCCACCCGCAGATTCGACTCCGCAGGCTGCAGCACCTCCCACAGCTCGGAATTCCACCCGGCGATGAGATCACCCGGCCTCAGGCGATCCTCCGCCCAGGCCTCCAGCAGGGCGGCCGCGACGGCGGGGCGTCCCTTCGGCTGGATGATCGCGACGGTGGCCAGGGCCGCCACCACCAGCGGCTCGTCGAAACGCTGCGCCACCCTCATGCAGGGCAGCAGGTACTCCAGCGCGGTCGCAGGGCCGGAACGGGTGATGCTGCCCAGAATCTCCGCGCTGGGCCGGGCCATCAGGCGGGGCAGCAGATGGCCGGTCAGCGGCCCCGGGGCCTGCGGGATGCCGAGCAGCTCATGCCACGGCGGCACCTCACCCTCCACCCGGATCGGGTCCAGGTTCCAGGTCCACCACTGCTCCACGCTCAGCCGCGCGGGTGCGGTCTCGTCGGCACGCCACGCCGCCAGCACCTCAGCCAGGCCCGCAACCACACCGTTGATGGGGGCATCCAGCCCGCTGAGATCATCGGTGCGCTCACAGCGCCCGAGTGCGACGGCGAGGTCGGCGGGATCGAGCGGTACCCCGGCCTCGACGTGGCGTGCGATGCGGGCGCGCAGGTCGTCTGGTGTGACCACCCAGCGGTCGGTGCTGGGGGTGGACAGCACCACGGGGAGTTCTCCCAGCCGTAGCAGCACCCCGTGGCGGCGCCTCTCACCGAGCGGCAGCGGGGCGTCGTCGTCGGTCAGACGCGCCTGCGCCGCGCCCAGGCTGCCATCGCCCACCTGGGCCACCAGCGTGGCCAGGGGGGACAGCGCCTTCTCCGGGTCCAGCTGGCTGCAGGCCCGGAGCACGACGTCCGGCCCGTGAGCGTGGGCGGTGGCGACCAGTGAGGCCAACAGCTGCTCCTCCAGCAGCCAGTTCTCCATGACGCCGTTCTGCCAGCTGTAGCGGGCCTCCTGCACCAGGGTGTCCAGCTGCGGCGGGTCGAGGATCAGGGGGTCGAGGCCCGGGAAGGGGGCGGGGGCGGAGTGTTCCGCTTCCCGCCACAGCCCCTGCGGTTTGGGCGGCGGGGGCAGCGTGACCCCCCAACCGAGCAGCAGGTCCTGGGCGAAGCGGGCAATGGTGGTGTCGGTGCTCTGCGACAGCGAGACGATGAGTTCGGCCAGCTCGGGGGTGGGCAGCTCGAGGGCGCTCAGCCGGGTCAGGACCTCGTGCTTGAGGTGCTTCTCCCTGCGGGGCAGCACCACCGTCGTGAGCTGCAGCAGCTCGTCCTCGGTCAGGTCCAGCTCGATCAGGCGGCTGGTGAAGGCCGCGACGAGGCGGGCATCGACGGTGGGCAGGACCGCCAGGACGCGGGCGCGTTCGGTGGCCAGATCGAGGCCAAGGCCCTCGATCCAGGCCAGGACCTCGCGCTGGATGCCGGGGCGTTCCCCGCGCTCGAGCACCTGCAGCAGGCCGTCGAGGAGGGCGTCGTCATCGGTGGGTTCGGCGCGGCGGAGCGTGGCTGCGGCTTTGCGGACGTCCTCGATGTGCTCCTGGTCACTGGTGGGGTGGTTGAAGGCCCCGGGGACCGTGCAGGCGATCAGGAAGTGCTCCTGCCAGCGAACACCTGGTTTCGGGATGCGTCGGGTGAAGCCGGTGAGGTAGGCGGGGTCGTCGGGGATGGGCAGGTCGAGCGCGGTGAGGAGACGGGCGATCAGCGGGGATGCGGTCTCGATCATGCCGGGGCGGTCACGGAGCCCGGCGATGAAGGTCTGCACCCAGGGGATGCCGTGGGCGGTCATGAAGCGGGCGACGTGGGGGAGTCCGCCGTCCAGCTCGAGGTAGTGGATGGTGCTGCGCTGGAACAGGGAGAGCACCTGCTCCGGGGTGGTGTCCAGGGCGGCGGCGAGGATCACCAGCCGGGTGGCGACCCGCTGCTTCTTCTCGTGGGCGGCGATGTCCTTGGTGCTGAAGGTCTCCACCATGTCGAAGCCCTGGCGGACCATGCCGGGCTTCAGCTTGCCGGGGGCCAGTTCCTGCTGCCAGGACAGGAGCGAACGCTGCGCGGCGGCCGACCATCGGGCGCGTTCCGTGGCGTTCATGGCGTCCAGCTGGGCGGCGAGGCTCGCGGCGCTGGTGGAACGGGTGATGAGTTTGGGGATGGTGATGGTCATGTCTCCTCCTCCTCGATGGACCTGAAGGTACCCGAGGAGGAAGCAGACGGCGGGGAGTTGACCCCGGTGTTGACCACGGTCGGTCAAGAAGTGGCCAAAGGTTCGTGTGGTCCTGGTTTCCGCCCTTGAGGACGCGAAGCGCTGCAAATGTGCGGCGCGTTGCTGATGGAAGCGCTCCCATTCGGAACGCGCCGCACAATTGCAGCGGTTTCAGCGGGAAACCACTTTCTCAGCGATGGTCCGGGCCAGGGTGATGGCCTTGCTTGATCCCTTGCGGGCGGCCAGGGCCGTGATGTTCGGCAGCTCGACGGGGTGCGGCACCTCGGGTAGCAGGGCGAGGATCGTCTCGAACACTGTTCCGGCAGTTGCGGGGACCTTGTCCGCGGCGGCGAGCTCTTCTGCGATCTCGGTCAGCAGCGGCCAGACCAGGGCCAGACCTCCGGCCTCGGCGAGGGATTTCAGGACCGGTGCGAGCTTGGCCGGGGCGCGGTCGATGGGCTTCCCGGCCTCGTCGTCGGCGAGGACATCCCAGGCGGGGGAGCGCCACCCGGCGACGAGGTCGTCGCCGACGAGGCGCCCCTCGTCCCAGGCAGCCAGCAACACCTCGGCCACCTTGTCCCGGTCCTTCGCCGCGACGGTTGTCGCCGTGGCCAGCGCTGCGACCGCGAGCAGCTCCGGGAACCGTCGGGCCGTCGCTGCGAGGTCGAGGAACCGGTCCAGTGCAGCGGAGGTCTGGCTGTTGGTGAGCAGCTGCAGCACCGTCGCCGCGGGTCGGGAGGGCAGACCCGGCAGCAGCGTGAACACCGACGGGAACTCGGTTCGGGAGCCGAACCCGCCATCAGCCACGGCTGCGCCCCACTGGCTGGAGGGGCGCCACTGGTCCGGCGGGAACCAGCCGGGGCGGTAGGGCTGGTTCCACGCGGTGTCCAGGCCCAGCAGCTCGTGCCAGAACGGGTCCTCGCCGTCGACGACGAGGTTGCAGCCCCACTGCGGGTTCTCGGCCTCAGACTGGAGCCAGGCGGGTCCGGGCTCTGCCGAGCGCCACGTGTCGATGACCTCCGCCAACGTCAGATTGCAGCCGCGGATGGGGGCATCGAACCCAGCGAGATCAACGATCTCGGCAGGCTCACAGCGGCCCAGCGCGACGGCGACATCTGTCGGCTCCAGCGGCACCCCGGCCTCGATGTAGCGGGCGGTGCGGGAGCGCAGGTCATCGACGCTGACCCGGAACCGGGAGTCACTGGGGGTGGAGAGCAGGCAGGGCAGCTGCCCGAGCCCGTGGCAGACAGCGCGGGCGCGTTCAGCCGCGAGGTACAGCAGCGGCCCGCCGTCGGGTTCGATGTCCGGCGGCGGGGTGCCCGGGGTGAGGGTACCGTCGCCCAACCAGCCGAGCAGCTGCTGCAGGTAAGGCGGCAGGGAGTCGTCCATGTCGAACCCCTCACAGGCCGCGTCCACGGGCTCGTCGTCCTGCGAGTCCGGGGCGGCGACGACCTCGGGGCCGCGGGCGTGGGTGGTGGCGACGAGTTGGGCGAGGGCTCGTTCGGTGAGCTCGGTGCGTTCGTCCCAGTCCTCGTCCACCTCCTCCAGCAGCGCGGTGAGGGCGGGGTCGTCGAGGACCAGGGGCTCGAGACCGGGGAAGGGCTCAGGATGGGACCGGGAGGGTTCCTGCCACAGTCCTTGGGTCTGGGCGTCCTGGGCCGGAGCGCTGCCCCAGGACTCGCACAGTGTGCTGGCGAGTTTGGCCGTGGTGGTGTCGGTGTCGCGGCTGAGTTCAGTGACCAGCTCGGTCAGCTCTGCCGATGGGGTGGTGAGTTGGTCGAGGCGTTTCAGGACGTCTCGTTTGAGGCCCTTCTCCTTGCGGGGCAGGACGGCCAGGGCCAGCTGGGTCAGGGCGTCGTCGTCGAGGGGCATTGCCAGCAGGGCCGCGCTGAAGGCGGCGACGACGCGGGAGTCGGCCAGGTCCAGGGCGCGCAGCAGCCGTGCGGGCTGGGTGCTGAGGTCAAGGTCCAGGCCCTCGATCCAGGCCAGGGCCTCGCGTTGCGGGCCGGGGCGTTCGCCGCGTTCGATCACGCTCAGCAGGCCGTCCAGGAGGGCGGCGTCGTCGGTGGGCTCGGTCAGGCGGAGAGCTGTGGCCGCCTCACGGATCCTGGCGATGTGCTTGTCACGCTCGGGGCTCTGCCAGAAGACGTCGTGGGTGGCGCAGGCGGCCAGGAAGTGGTCCTGCCAGCGGGTCCCCGGGGCGGGCAACGTCCCAAACCATACGCCGAGATGGGCGGCGACGTGCGGGACGGGCAGGTCCAGCTGTATGACCAGGCGTGAGATGAGTGATGATGCGGCTGCTGCGGTGGTGGGTCGTGCCAGGAGCCCGGTCATGGTCTCCTCCGCCCACTCGGTGCCCCGCTCGATCATGAGGTCTGTGAGGTGTTCGATGGCCTCCTCGTGCTCCAGCTTGGTGAGGCCCTCGGGGTGGCAGAGCTTCACGAACTGGGCTGGCGTGGCCCCCAGAGCGACGGCGACGAGCAGCAGCCGACCGGTTGTGCGGTGGTGGCGGTCGAATGCATCGACGGCATGGTTGAGGATTTTCCTGCGGGTCGGGTCGCTGGTCTTCGTGATGTCGTCGCGGTCGATCATCCACCACTGCATCACCTGGCGCCACACCGGCAGGGACTTCTTCATCGTGGCGGTCCACTCGGCGCGTTCGTCGTTGCTGAGGGCCTTCAGCTGGGCGACCAGGGCCGCGGCGTCGTCAGCGTGGGCGACGGCTCGGGGGATGTTGATGGTCATGATGGTTCTTTCAGTTCAGTGAGCGGGGTTGGTCTGGGGTTGGGTCTCTGCGGATGGTTGCGGGGTCTCGACTCGGGATTCCCTCGCTCCGCATCAGGAATCCCGGCTCGACCAGCGGAGAAAAGGTCCAGCTCGACCAGTGGGGGGTTCCGCTGGTCGAGCCGAGGGCGCTCTGCGCCCGACAGTCGAGACCTCCACCTTCCCGCTGGTCGAGCCGGTTCCCGGAGCTTGCGGAGGGAACCGTGTCAAGACTTCTGGCATCCGGTGCTGGAGCTTGGGCCGAGCGGGGATGGTCTGGACTGAAGTCTCTGCCCCGGGTTGCGGGGTCTCGACTCGGGATTCCCTCGCTTCGCATCGGGAATCCCGGCTCGACCAGCGGGGGGTTCCGCTGGTCGAGCCGGTTCCCGGAGCTTGCGGAGGGAACCGTGTCGAGACCCCTGGCATCCGGTGCTGGAGCTTGGGCCGAGCGGGGATGGTCTGGACTGAAGTCTCTGCCCCGGGTTGCGGGGTCTCGACACGGGATTTCCTCGCTCCGCATCGGGAATCCCGGCTCGACCAGCGGAAAAATAGCCCGCTCGACCAGCGGAGAACGGGGATCCTGCCCCGACCAGCGGAGAGAAGGTCCCGGCTCGACCTGCGGAAGGGGGGACTCACAGCTGTTCTCCGATGGTCCGGGCCAAGGTGATGGCCTTGCTTGATCCCTTGCGGGCGGCCAAGCTCGTGATGTTCGGCAGTTCGGTCTTGTGAGGCACCTCGGGTAGCAGGCCGAGGATTGTCTCGAACACTGACGAGGCACTGGCTGGGACCTTGTCCGCGGCGGCGAGCTCTTCTGCGACCTCCACCAGCAGCGGCCAGGCCAGGGCGAGCGCGCCATCGTCGGCCAGCAGGCGGAGCATGGCGGCGACCTTCGACGGCGACAACTGGAACTCGCGACCCTCCGGGCTGGTCCAGGCGTCGACCAACTCCCGCGGCTGCAGCCTGCCCTCCTCCCACGCCGTGCACAGCACCGCTGCGACGGCCTCGCGCTGCTGCGGGGTGCTCTCGGAGGCGACGACCAGGCAGGCCAGCGACAGCACCGGGCCGAACGGGGCCGCCACCTGACCGACCACCGTCAGGTCCTCCAGCGCCGTCCCCGCCCCCAGCCGATGGGTCAGCTTGATGATCCGCAGCGCCGAGCGGTGGGGCAGGGCGGGCAGCCAGCGCAGCGCCTCCATCCGCTCCGAGTAGTAGCCCTCATCCGGCGAATTCCACAGCCCCACCAGGCCGAGCGCCACCACGAGGGCCGGTTCGTCGTCGCTCAGCCTGCATCGCATGGACGCCCCGCCGTCGCGATGCCCCGACCCGTTTGGCGGCAGCACCTTCAGCCGTGGCCGGTGGGGGCGATCCAGCCAGATGCTGATCACCTCCGCCAGGGTGCGTTCCAGCCCCCGGATCGGCTGCTCCAGCGCGCTCAGATCCGACGGCGCACCGCCCGGATCGACGCGACTCAGTGCCGCCAGCACATCGGTGGGCTCCAGCGCGACGCCGAGGTCCCGGTACCGGGAGGCCCGCTGCAGCAGCGCCCGCCACGTCAGCTGATTGTTGCGGTGGGTCGGTGTGGACAGCAGGCAGGGCAGCTCCCCCAGCCGACCCACGACCGCCAGCGCATGGCCCAGCACCAGATGGGTCTGCTGCCGGGTCTGCGGTGTCGGCAGGTCCTCGCTGCTCGCCAGGTGGGTCAGGGCCTCGGCGAGGACCGACTGGTCCAGGTACTCGCTGGCCAGCGGGCGGAGGTCGAACTGCTCCAGCACCGCCACCACGTCGGACAGCCCCCGCGAATGGGCGGTCGCCACCAGATCGGCCAGCTGCGACTCGAACTCGCCACCGGTGATCCGGGAGCGGTCGGTGACGACGGTGAACAGCTCAGCCAGCCCCGGATCGTCGAGGACGCGGGGCCGCTCGGGGAGGGGCTCGACCTCGCCCGAGGGGTCCCGCCACAGGCCCGTGACCGGTTCGGCCCCCTCCGGTGCGATCCCCCACGCGCCCAGCTGGGTGATCGCTGCGGCGGCCAGGCCGGGGTCTGGCTCCTGGGCGAGGGCCTGCAGCGCAGCCACCAGCTCCGGGCTGGGGGAGGTGATGCGGCCCAGCTGCTTCAGCACCTGCTTCCTCGGGGATTTCTCCTTCCGGGAGAGCACCTCGACGGCGAGGGCCTCGAGGTGTTCGTCGTCGAGGTCCGGCAACAACTGGGCGCAGGCGAAGGCGACGACCGTCGAGTGGGCGTTCGGGAGCGCGGCCAGGAGGCGGTCTGGCTTCTGGCGGAGTTGGTCGGTGAGGTCGAGGCCCTCCAGCCATACCGTCGCATTGGTCTGGGCGGCGGGCCGGTCACCGCGTTCGATGATCCCGAGCAGCGCGGCGGTGAGGGCGTCGTCGTCGAGGGGTTCGACCTGACGCAGCCGGGGCGCCCATTGCTGGATACGGGTCACGGCGACGGTCCGGGCCCCCATCGGGGTGCCCAACGCATCGGGCAGCGAGCAGGCGGCCAGGAGATGCTCCTGCCAGCGCCGCCCGGCGGTGGGGGCGCCCAGCCGCTGCACCCAGTCGCTGAGGTAGTCGACCTCCAGGGGCAGGGGCAGCTGGTGGGCCAGGATGATCGGCTCGAGGATCAGCGACACCAACGCGGGTGCCGTGCGGCCCATGTACTCGGAGATCAGCTGCCGCCCCCACTGCGCCCCCCGGTTGATCATGGCCTCGGTCAGTGGGTCGAGGTCGTTCCCGTCGTCGATGAAACCCCGGAACCACGCATCGACGGTCTCGGCGAACTGCTCCGGGGTCGCCCCCAGCTCGACCATCAGGACAGCCAGCTCCGCCTTGAACTCGCTGCTGCGCAACCGGCGGACGACATCGCCCTGATGCTCGGCGAAGACGGCCTCCAGCCGGGCCCGCTCCTCACCCGGGAGGCTGCGGAGCTGTCGCAACAGCGCGACGGGGCCGCCTGCATCCATGACGAGACGACGCAGGGCCTTCGCGTCGGGATGCTCAGGAGTCTTGGCCATCGGGGTCCTTCCAGATTGTGGGGGCTGGGTTTCTTTCCGCTGGTCGAGCCACGATGCGGAGCGAGCATGTCGAGACCTCTGGCGCCCGGTGCTGGGACTTGCGCTGAGTGGGGTTGGTTGGGGGTCGGGTCTCTGCGCACGTCGCGGGGTCTCGACATGGACTGCTCGCTGGCGCTCGCGGTCCGGCTCGACCAGGGGAGCGGATCACCGAACCTCGACCGGAGGCTGATGCCCCGCCCCTGCCTCCGGCATCGACTCGCGTCGCAGCAGCTCCACCGCCAGCACGTGCTTGCACACGCCCCGCGAGCCTTGATGGTCCCGCCACCACGGGCAGGTGCAGCTGTTGGGTTCGGTGCGCACGATGTACTCGCCGTGGTCGCCGCGGACCCGGAACACGCCGTCGTGGCCCTCGTAGGGAGTGACGGCCCCCTCCGCGATGAGCCGCCGGGCCTGCTTCAGCCGCGGATTGGCCTTCTCCACCCGTGCACTGTCCGAGGGCAGCTCCCGGTGGAAGTAGGCCTCCTCGAACAGGTCGTAGCCGACGCGGCCGTCGTTGGCCAGCACCGCCAGCCCCTCGGCGACCCGCTCCTTGCTGAGCGCGGTGTCCCGGGTCAGGGTCTCCACGTCGATGCGTGGCTCGAAGGCCAGGCAGGCAGCGATCAGGTTGGCGTCATCGACGGCGGTCGCGGCACCGAGCTTCAACAGCAGCGCACCCTCGCCGGAGAACCCACGGTAGAACTCCGGGGTCAGGGTGAAGGTGAGGCGACCGTGCGGCAGGGCGAACTCCCACACCGACGGCGACAGCTGCTCACCCGGCTTGGCATAGACCCGAAGCCCCATGATCTGCGGGCTCAACCGCCTGGCCGCCCGCAGCCGGTTCAGCCCCTCCGCGTAGACGGTACCCTTGCCGGGCCGCAGCGCAGGCTTGACCCCCAACCTGCTGATCGCCCAGTGCCCCTTGCGCCCCGACCCGGACGGGATGGCCGCCAGGAACTGGCGGGTCTGCACCGCCGGGGCCTCACCGACCAGCTCCAGGCCCCGGCTCAGCTCCTGCGACGACCCGAGCGCCTTCAACCAGCGGTCCGGCAACGCCACCTTCCGCTCCACATGGGTGCCCTCCAGCGTCGAGACCCGCATCTCCTCCTGGCCCACCGCCAGATGCATCAGCTCCGAGGATGTGATCTGGGTCAATGCCTCACGCAGCGGTGCGTTGATGTCCACATTCGTGGTGCCGTGCTGGATGTCGCCGCCGTCGAAGGCCGAGGCCAGCAGGTCCAGCCTCACCCCTACCGTGTTGCACGCCGAGAACGACTCGAAACGCATCCGGTCCCCGTTGGCCGTGCAGATCGGGTCCCTGGCATCGACCGGGAGTGGCTGGAAGTAGCGGGTCTGGGCCACATCGGCCAGCACCAGCAGACCGCGTGCCAGCACCGTCGGCTGCGCCGCGAAGCCGGAGAAGAACTCCGGGCGAGGCACCAACCCCTCGGGGGTCAGCGCCGGGGCCAGCTCCAGGCTGAGACCGGCGTCGTCGAGCAACGATGCAGAAGCGAAAGTCCTCATGGACAAGGACTATAGAGCGAGGCACCGACATTTTCTGTGCCGTCGGGTCGACTGCTCGGGGGACGACGATGTGGAAAGCTTGAGCCGTGAACCTGCTGGAGATTCCGTTCCCCGACATCAACCCCGTTGCCTTCGCCATCGGCCCGCTCAAGGTGCACTGGTACGGCCTGATGTACCTGCTGGCCTTCGCGATGGCCTACCTGCTGATGCGAAGGCGGCTGCGCCACGAGCCCTACGCCTCCATCACCACCCCGAAGCCGTGGGGGACGGGAGACGTCGAGGACCTGCTGATGTACGCCATCGCCGGGGTCATCGTCGGCGGGCGACTGGGCTACGTGCTGTTCTACGAACCCGCCGCCTTCCTGGCCAACCCGGGCAACATCATCCGGGTGTGGGACGGTGGGATGAGCTTCCACGGCGGGGCCATCGGGGTGGTGCTCGGCATCTGGTTCTTCGCGTGGCGACGGAAACGACCCTTCCTGCAGGTGGCGGACTTCCTGGTGCCCGCGGCCCCCCTCGGCCTGGCGGCGGGACGGATCGGCAACTTCATCAACGGCGAGCTGTGGGGGCGGGAGGCCCCCGACGGGTTGCCCTGGGCGATGAGGTTCCCCACCGGTGGGCTGACCCTGCGCCACCCGTCGCAGCTGTACCAGGCCCTCCTGGAAGGGGTGCTGCTGTTCCTGCTGCTGTGGGCCTACGCCCGCAAACCGCGACTGCGCGGCCAGGTCGCGGCCGCCTTCCTCGCGGGCTACGGCTGCTTCCGTTTCATCGCCGAGTTCTGGCGCGAACCCGACTCCCAGCTGGGACTGCTGTCCTTCGGACTGAGCATGGGGCAGTGGCTGTCGGTGCCGATGATCGTCGCCGGGGTGGTGCTGTGGTTGTGGGCGCGCGCTGCGGGCATCTCGGACGTCGAGACCCCGGCCGACGACGAAGCCGCCGACGACGAGGAAGCAGCGGACGAAAAGGCGACGACGTTGGCCGATGGTGAGGAACCTGTGGAAGAAACCGGGGATGCTGTGGACAAACCGGAGGAAAGCGCGGACACGCCCCCGGCAGGCGGTTCCAAGGACTGACCACAGCCTGCACACAAAGTTTTCCACAGGGTTGTGAACAGTGTGGAAACAACCGAAAGGTTGATGGAGATCAACACATCTGACGACTCGAAAGGCCATGAACGAAGGTGACCGGCCGCCGAGTCGAGCTGGCCAGAAGTGGGCGGGGGCACCCCGCTGGGCGGATCGCCCCTCGGCCCCGCCCCTCTTGTGCACGAATCGCTGGGGAAAGTCGTTGGCGCGTCGTCATGTGACGGCGAACCGTCGGTTGTCGGCGGTTCCTGCTCGAAGAGGGCGAGCGGGGGACGGGTTCCTGCGGAGGGTCGCGGGGTCTCGAGCCGGGATTCCCTCGCTTCACATCGGGATTCCCGGCTCGACCAGCGGAGAAAGAGTCCCGGTGTGACCGGCGGAGTGAAGGCGCCCCTGGCCCCGATCCCTCGTGTGCACGAATCGCTGGGGAAAGTCGTTGGCGCGTCGCCAGGCGACGGTGAACCGTCGGTTGTCGGCGGTTCCTGCCGGGGGTGGTGTGGGAGGTGGGGTGTGCACGAATCGCTGGGGAAAGTCGTTGGCGCGTCACCAGGCGACGTCGAACCGTCTCCGCTCGGCGGTTCGTGCCTTTCTTCCTGTCGGGTCTCCTTTGGGCACGAATCGCTGGGGAAAATCGTTGGCGCGTCGCCAGGCGACCGCGAACCGTCGGTTGTCGGCGGTTCGTGCTCGAAGAGGGCGAGTGGGGGTCGGGTCCTTGCCGAGGGTCGCGGGGTCTCGAGCTGGGATTCCCTCGCTGGCGCATCGGGACTCGCGGCTCGACCAGCGGAGGAAAGGCCCGGTTCGACCAGCGGAGAAAGAGTCCCGGCTCGACCGGTGGCGAGAAGCCAGTGTGGTCAGCGGAGGGGGCGCTCAGCCCCAGATGACCGCGCCCGGGCCGCTCAGGGTGCTGCCCTCACCCATACGGGTCAACCTGCCCCAGATCAGCAGCGGCTCGGTTCCCAGCGGGAGATGGACCTCGCCCTCACTGCGGAAGGCCGCAATGGTGAACCGGCCCCGCCGCATCAGCACCGCATCCTCATCCACGACCTCCACGCTCACCGAACGCAACGAGCCGTCGCGCAGCTCCGGGTGCTCGCGACGAAGCGCCAACAATGCCCGATACCAGGCCAGCATCCGGGCGTGCGGGTCATGACCGACCTCATCCCAGCGCAGCACCGCCGATTTCCGCGTGGCAGCGTCCTGCGGGTCCGGCACCTCCGCGCTCCAGCCCATCCTCTCGAACTCACGCCGTCGCCCATCGGTCACCAGCGGCCCCAGCTCCGGCCCCAGATCGGAGAAGAACGGGAACGGCGTGGAGGCCGCCCACTCCTCACCCATGAAGATCAACGGCGTGAAGGCCGACAACAGGTACAGCGCCGCCGCAGCCGCCTGCAGATCGACCCCCATCCCGTCGCGCGACCCCACCAGGTGCGAGGTCCGATCCCCGACCGCCCGGTTGCCCACCTGGTCGTGATTCTGCAGACACACCACGAAACTGTGGCCGTCGTACAACGGCGAATCGGGATCGACGGGGGCGCCCCAGTCCCGCTCCCGGAACGTCGACCATCCTCCCTCGTGCACGAACACCCGGGTCAGGGCGTGCTCCAGCACCGTCGCAGACCCGAAATCCACGTAATACCCGCTGGTCTCCCCGGTGAAGAAGGAATGCAGCGCATGGTGCACGTCATCGGCCCACTGCGCATCCATCCCCATCGCGCCCGGCACCGAACCGACGGGGGAGACCATCGACGGCTGGTTCTGATCCGACTCCGCGAACAGCGTGAACTCCCGGCCCGTCTCCTCCTCCCAGCCGCGCACCGCCCGGCTCAGCTCCGCCAGGTAGTGCAGCGACGAGTCGTCGCGCAGCTCGTGCACCGCATCCAACCGCAGGCCGTCGATGCGGAAATCCACCAGCCACTGCCGACACGCCCCCAGCAGGAAGTCCCGCACCTGGCGGGAACCCGGCTGATCCAGGTTCACCGCCTGACCCCACGGCGTGTGGTGGGCGTCGGTGAAATACGGCCCGAACTGCGCCAGGTAGTTGCCCTCCGGCCCGAAATGGTTGTGCACCACATCCAGCACCACCCCCAGGCCCAGGCGGTGACACTCATCGACGAACCGCACCAGGGCCGCCGGGCCACCGTAGGCGTGGTGGACGGCGTACTGCCCCACCCCGTCGTAGCCCCAGCCCTGCACCCCGGGGAAGTCCGCCACCGGCATCAACTCCACCGCATCCACACCCAGCGCCACCAGATGGTCCAAACGCTCCGCCGCCGCATCCAGGGTGCCCTCCGGGGTGAAGGTGCCGATGTGCAGCTCGTAGAGCACCGCGCCACGCAGGTCACGGGAGAACTCCACCCGGTCGGTGAAGATCGCCGGATCGACGACGACGCTCGCCTGGTGCGGGCCGTCGAACTGATCCAGGCTGCGCGGGTCGGGCAGCGGCATCCCGCCGTCGAGGCTGAACCGGTACCGGGTGCCGGGGGGCAACGGCTCGGCGCGCCACCAGCCGTCCCCGGTGGCGGTCATCGGCTGGCTGCCCTCGTCCAGCACCAGCTCCACCCGCGACGCCGCAGGCGCCCACACCGTCGGCACGCTGAGGTCACGCATCGTGATCCACCTGGTGCACCAGCAGCGCGACGGGCAGATCGGCCAGGATGTGGGCCAGCGGTGTTGCCCCACCCGGGTACTCGCGCCCCGTCAGGACGTCACGGAACCTGAGATTCGGCAGCACCAGCTCACTCTCACCCCAGCCGTGCTCGCCCAGGCCCGAGTGGGCGCGGGTGGCGACCGTGATCGCCACCGGGGTCTCCGAGTCCTTGTAGCCGCGCTCGAAGACCACCGCGTGGCCGGTGTTCAACGACACCGAACGGTAGTCGGCATCGGGACCACGGAACGCCTCCGGGTGGTCGCGGCGCAGCAGCAGCGCCCGCGAGGTGACCAGCAGCTTCTCCGCATCCAGGTCCGGCGGCGGGGAGGTCTGCAGCGCCGTCAGCATCCCGGAGCGGCGGAAGAAGTCGACGGCGCGACGGTTGTCCGGGTCCACCAGCGACAGGTCCACCACCTCGCAGCCCTGGTACAGGTCCGGTACCCCCGGCATGGTCAGCTGGATCAGCTTCTGTCCCAGGATGTTCGCCCGTACCGACTGGTAGGTGAGTGCCACGAAGGCGTCGAGCAGCTCGGCGACCTGCGGCAGGGCCAGGCAGGTGCGGGCGAAGTCCAGCACCGCGGTCTCGTAGGAACGCACCGGGGCCGTCCACGTGGTGTGCAGCTTCGCCTCCCGCATGGCCTTCTCCAGGTAGCGGGTCAGCCGGTCGGCGTCGATGGGGGCCGACCCGGCTGCGGTGCCCGGCAGGCTCCACGTGGCGAACAGGGTCTGCCACAGCAGAATCTCCGTTGCGCCGTCGAGCTGCGCCGGGCGGATGTCACCGGTGGTGGCGTGCAGGTCGGCGACGCACTGCACCCACTCGCGCGGGTACTCGGTCAGGGCCGCCAACCGGGCCCGGACGTCCTCGGAGCGTTTCGTGTCGTGCGTCGAGAGCGTGGTCATCGTCGTCGGCCAGGAGGTCTCCAGGAACCGGCTGAAGGTGTGGAAGTCGTCGTTGCTGATGCCGACGATGGTCGGGTCGCAGCCCACCTCGTTGACCCCGACGAACCGGTTCCAGCGGTAGAAGGCGGTGTCCTCCTTCGACTTGGCCATCACCGGCCCACAGGTCTGCGCGAAGCGAACCATGAACTCGGCCCTGAGATCGGCCAGGCTGTGGACGCGGCCCGGCAGCTGGTTGAGAATCTTCGACGGCGGCGGCAGTGTGACGGCGCTGCCCAGCTCTGTGTCCCCGGTCTCGCCGAGGGCCAGCGCGACCACCAGGTCCAGCGCCTCCAGCTCGTCGGGCTGCAGCGAGTATCGCGCCCGGTCTGCGGCCTCCAGGATCACCTCGCGCTCGGCATGAGGGTTCTCGCGGCCCGGCTCCACGTAGGCGCGGTAGCGGCTGAAGTGGATGAGCAGGCCCCGGATGGCGTGGGTGAGCTGACGGCGGGTGTGGTCGCGCAGCCGGATGTCGGAGTCGCAGATCGCCACCGCGATGTTGACCAGCCGGTTGATCTCGGTGAACAGGGAGTCCTTGACCACGGTGCGCTTCGCCTGCAGCGTGACGGTGGTGAAGCCGTCGCCGGAGCCGGAGATCTGCTCCCACAGGTCGGTCAGGCGCGGGGTGGACCCGGCGACGTGGAACAGCCCGCCGACCCGCAGCAGCGCGTCGTAGCCGGTGGTCCCGGCGCACTCGAAGTCGCCCGGCAGGGACTCGTCGGGCTCCAGGATTTTCTCCGCCACCACCCAGCAGCCGCCGGTGGCCTGCTGCAGGTCGGCCAGGTACTGGCGGGGGTTGGCCAGGCCGTCGATGTGGTCGATGCGGAAGCCCTCGATCAGGCCGTCGCGGAACAGCTCCAGCAGCTTGGCGTGGGTGGCGTCGAAGATGGCGCGGTCCTCGACGCGGATGGCGGCCAGGGTGTCCACGTCGAAGAAACGACGGTAGTTCAGCTCCTCGCTGCCGATCCGCCAGTACGCCAGGCGGTACCACTGGTTCTCCAGCAGCTCCTCCAACTCCATCTCCTCGGTGCCGGGTTTCACCGGGAAGACGTGGTCGTGGTAGGTGACCACCTGCTGGGCCTCGCCGTCGATCTCGGCGGTGGTGACGTCGATGTGCTCCAGTTCCTTGCCGATCCGATCCCCCAGCACGGGCATGAGGATGGCCTGGGAGGAGGTCATGTCCAGGTCGAACCAGTTGGCGAACTCCGATTCGGGGCCGCGGCGCAGCACGTCCCACAGGGGCCGGTTGTGCCAGATGGGGGTGGGCACGGCCATGTGGTTGGGCACCACGTCGACGACGATCCCGATGCCCTGCTCCCGGGCGGCCTCGGCCAGGCGGCGGAACCCCTCCTCGCCGCCGAGCTCCTGCGAGATGCGGGTGTGATCCACGACGTCGTAGCCGTGGGTGGAGCCGGGGGCAGCCTGCAGGATGGGCGAGCAGAACAGGTGGGTGACGCCCAGGTCACCCAGGTAGGGCAGCTGCACCACGGCGTCGCTGAACGTGAAGTCGGCCGTCAGCTGCAGCCGGTACGTCGAGTTCGGGATGTTCCTCACAGTGTCCACGCTCTTCACTCTATGCGGGTGGGGTGACAAAAATCTCGCGACGGTGTTTTCTGCCATTCTTCGGGCGGGGGAGGCCCGTTGGGGTCGAAGAGTGGCAGGAAATACCGGGGTGGCTACAGTGGCCGTCATGAGCGACAACCCGTACGTGGCCTTCCTACCCGAGGTGCGACGGGCGGCGGCGAGTGCGCCACCGGAGGAGAGCTGGTGGTCGTGGGAGGGGCATCGGGTCCACATCGCGCGGGCCAGGCGGCCGGAGTCGCCGTTGCGGCTGTTGCTCATCCACGGGGCCGGTGGTCACAGCGGGGCGTTGTGGCCGCTCGCGGCGCTGCTCGCGGATCGGGGACTCGAGGCGGCCGCCGTCGATCTGCCGCTGTACGGGCGCACGATCAGTCCGCGCCCGGAGCAGGTCCGCTACGACCACTGGGTGCAGCTGCTGTGTGATCTGGTGGCAGCGGAGCACGACGGCCGACCGCTCGTCGTGCTCGGGGCCAGCATCGGGGGTCTGCTGGGGCTGGAGGTCGCGGCCCGAACCAGCGGGGTGGCCGCTGTCGTCGCGACCTGCCTCATCGACCCGGCGAGCCTTCGCACCCAGGCCCATCTCACCCGGTTCGGGCCGCTCGGGGTGTTGGCTGGGCCGCTGTCACTGCTGGCCAGGGGGAGGTTGGCTGCGACGATGGTGCCGATGCGATGGATGGCTGCCCTCGGGCGGATGAGCCGTGACACCAAGCTGAGCAGGCTGTGCGCCGTCGATCCGCTGGGTGGGGGGAGCGCGGGTCCCGCTCGGCTTCCTGGCTTCCTGGCTGCGGTTCCGGCACACCCCGCCGAGCCGGATCACCGCCCCGGTGGCGCTGCTCCACCCAGCCGAGGACGCCTGGACCCCGGTGGAGCTCAGCGTGCGGACGCTACGTCAGCTGGCAGGCCCCAGCCGCGTGGTGATGCTGCGCGGCTGCGGTCACTTCCCCGTCGAGGAGCCGGGGCTGGGTGACCTCATCGACGAGACGGTGCAGGTCGCGCTGCAGCTGTCCAGGGGTGAGTGCTGAGGGGTGGCGTCGGGTCGGGGAAACCGGGCTGAGACGGCAGTGGTCCTCGACGGATCGGTGAGCCCCACTTTGGAGGCGAAAGGCGTTGTCACAGCATTTTTGCTGGGAACTTTTCGTAGTTTCGCTGAAGGAAAACGGTAGTTTCGCTGAAGGCTTTTCGTAGTTTCGCTGGACCTTGGGGCGGGCGGTGGGCCGCAAAACTCATGAGCACGAATCGCGGAGAGGGGACGGTTCGGCGTCGGGTGGCCACGCGCCAGCGTTTTTCATCGGCGGTTCGTGCTCGGGTGTGGTCGGTGGGGAGGGGCGGTTCGGCGCAAGCGTTCGCTGGGGCTCAGGCGTTGTCCTGCCACCACCGGAGCAGCAGCTGCCGGGCCTCGTCCTCAGGGACCGGGCCGTGTTCGGTGCGGTGCTCCAGCAGGAACTTGTAGGCCTTGCCGACCTGCGGGCCCGGGCCGATGCCCAGCACCTCCATGATCTGGGCGCCGTCGAGGTGCGGACGCAGGGCCTTCAGCTCCTCCTCGGCCGCCAGCTCGTCGATCCGCCACTCCAGCTCCTCGTAGGCGCGCCGGAGCCGGGTGGCCTTGTTGCGGTTGCGGGTGGTGCAGTCCGCGCGGGTCAGGATGTGCAGGCGCTCCAGCTCGTCCCCGGCGTCGCGCACGTAGCGACGCACCGCCGAATCGCTCCACGAGGCGTCGCCGTAGCCGTGGAAGCGCAGGTGCAGCTCGATCAGCTTCGTCACGGACTTCACCGTCGCGCTCGAGTACTTCAGCTCCTTCAGCCGCTTCTTCGCCAGCTTCGCCCCGACGACGTCGTGGTGGTGGAAGGTGACCTTGCCGCCCTCGAAGCGGCGGGTCGCGGGCTTGCCGATGTCGTGCAGCAGCGCCGCCAGGCGGTTGACCAGGTCCGGCTGGTGACCCCTGGCCCTCTCCAACTCGATGGCCTGGTCCAGCACCGTCAGCGAGTGCTCGTAGACGTCCTTGTGACGCATGTGCTCGTCACGCTCCAGCCGCAGCGCGGGCAGCTCCGGCAGGATGAAATCCGCGATCCCGGTGCGCACCAGCAGGTCCAGGCCCTCGCGGGGCGAATCGGTGAGCAGCAGCCCCGTCAGCTCCGCCTGGATGCGCTCGGCGGAGACGATGCGGATTCGATCCGCCATCTGCTTCATCGCCGCCACCACATCCGTGGCGACGCTGAACCCCAGCCGGGCCGAGAACCGGGCCGCCCGCATCATCCGCAGCGGGTCGTCGCTGAAGCTGACCTCGGGGGCGGCAGGGGTCCGCAGCACGCCGTCGGCCAGATCGTCGAGACCGCCCCACGGGTCGACGAAGCGGCCCTGGATCACATCGACCGCCATCGCGTTGACGGTGAAGTCGCGGCGCACCAGGTCGTCGTCGATGTTGTCCCCGAAGGCGACGACGGGCTTGCGTGATTCCGGCTCGTAGGCGTCGGCGCGAAACGTGGTGACCTCGATCTGCCATTCGAGTTCGCCGTCCCGTTTCATGGCGCCGATGGTGCCGAACTCCTTGCCGATGTCCCAGGTGGTGGGGGTGAACTCGCGCAGGATGGCGTGGGTGGTCTCCGGGCGGGCGGAGGTGGTGAAGTCCAGGTCGTGGCCCAGTCCGCCCAGCAGTGCGTCGCGCACGGAGCCGCCGACGAGGTACAGCTCGTGCCCGGCGGTCTGGAAGTGGCGGCCGAGCTCGCCGATCACGCCGGAGGTGCGGAGCAGCTCGGCGACGGCGTTCTGCTGGGCTTGGGTCAGGTCAGGCACGAGAGGCAAGTCTACGGGGTCGGTCACCGGGAGGTGTGGTGCGAGGGGGTCGTGGTTTCCCTGTCACCTCGACCCCCTCGCGAACCCAAGAATAACACTAGGAAAGTGTTGTGTAAATGCTTGGGGTGGTGCAACCCTCAAGTGCTGCGTGAAGGACTGGCCCCGAGGTCCCCTGGTGTGTTTTGATGATGTTGCCGACTTTTCGGCCAACACAAAAATGGGGAGGGTGTGTTGAAACAGTTCCGGCCACTCGTCGCGGCCGTCTCAGCAGTGTTGTTCATCGCGGGGGCGATGAGCATCGCCCTGTGGGGCACCGAGCCAGGACTTCGCGCCGTACCGGAGGTCGCCGCCCAACCGGCGGAACGCAGCTCCCGCAGCCAGGAGCGCGCCCCGATGGGCAGCGGCGATGGCGCCCTGCTGATGGTCGCGGCCCCGACGATGGCCGCCGTCGATCAGCTGCCCATCGCGCCGGACCAGGCCGAGGCGCCGGGCGAGGACACCACCGTGTTGAACGTGCCCTCCGCCATCCCCACCGAGGTCCTCGACCAGGTGGACGCCGACGGCGGAAAGCTGCTCTCCCAGCCGGTCAGGGGACGCATCACCTCCCGCTTCGGGATGCGCTTCCACCCCGTCCTGCACGTGTGGAAACTGCACACCGGGCTGGACTTCGCCGCCCCCTGCGGCGCCCCAGTCGGGGCATCCGCACCCGGACGGGTCACCCGCACCGGCTGGGCTGGCGGCAACGGGGTGCAGGTGCGGGTCGATCACGGGCAGATCGCCGGGCATCACGTCGTGACCACATACAACCACCTCTCCAGCGTCGCGGTGACGGTGGGGCAGCAGGTCACCACCCATCAGGGTGTGGGGCGGATCGGCAACACGGGCTACTCCACCGGCTGCCACCTGCACTTCGAGGTGATCGTCGACGGGAAGTTCCAGAACCCCGAGTCCTGGCTGAACGGGGTGCCCGCCGTCGACGCCTCCTTCGCGGCCCCGCCCAGCACCCTGCCGGTGCCCGCGTCGTCGGCTCCGAAGGCTCCCGTGAGTCCTTCGGCCTCGGCCTCGACGAAACCAGCGCCCAGCCCGAGCGTCAGCTCGAGCCCCAGCGCGCGTCCCACCCAGCGCAGCTCGGCCCCTCGAACCCCGACGCCGACCCCCGGCCCGAGTGCCAGCCGCACGCCGTCGCCGACCCCCAGCCCGTCGCGGAGCGAGCAGGAGCCGAGCCCTGCGCCGTCGCAGTCGGAGAGCGCGGGCAAGTCGTCGCCGAGTGCTGAGGAGAGTGCACCCGCCCGGTGACGAATCACTCGTGCCGGTCGGCCCGGGCGAGGGCCCGCTTCACGATGGCGATGAGTTCGTCCGGGGTCATGTGGGCCTGCAGCCACTCCAGCAGCGTCCCCTGGGGTTCGATCTCCTGGAAGAACTGCTCGTGATCGGTGCCCCACACCGTCGGGTTGCTCGGGTCGGGGTCGGACAGGCAGACGTAGAGGTGGTCGGGGAAGCCGTAGCTGTGG
>JAUNKV010000030.1 GCA_030532575.1 Propionibacteriaceae bacterium
TGTTCGTGGCCGTCAACGGGCAACCGCTGCGCAGCGTGGAATGGTTCGGGGACCAACGGGTCTCCGCGGTGGTGGCCCTCGAACGGCTTGCGAATTCCAAGCCTGACGGGGTCTACCCCGTGGTGGACCCGGCCCGGTTGGGTGAGGCAGCTGCCGCGCTGAGGGCTGAGGGGATTGGTGTCACTGTGACCGAGGCCTCCGTGCTCGACACGGTACGGTCGCTGGTCTCGGTCTCACAGAGCGGTTTCATGGCTCCGGTCGCGGCAGCTGCTCTGCTCGTGGCAGCTCTCACGGTGTTCTGGCTTGCAGCCAAGGCCAGGTCCCGCGCACTACGGGTGCTGGCCGGGGGCTCACCGTGGCGCATCCAGGCCCAGGACATCGGAGGGTATCTGCTGTATCTGGTGGGCAGCGCTGTTCTGGTCGGGCTGCTGTGCTGTGGGTTCGTCGGGTTTTCTCGTGGCTGGTTCCAGGTTCCGCTCTTCGCCCAAGCGATGGTCTTCTTCGAGATCGTCGCCTTCGTGCTGTGCGGGGTCGTGATCCTCCTGCTGTCGGTGGTGGCCTGGCCCAGCGCAGCACTCTTCGCCACCCGAAAACCTGCGGTGACGATGCTGCAGGGGCCAGCTTGCATCGTCCAGGTGGTGACGCTGTTTGCCCTGGTTGCTTCTGCAGGGCCAGCGTGGCTGGCTGCCCAGGAGGCGGAGCAGAGCGCCCGACAGCTTGCAACGTGGTATGAGTTCTCGGATCAGGTCATGTTGGGCTTCGAGATGGCCCTAGATGATCTCGATGTTGTGGCGAATCGGGTCCAGCAGGCAGTGTCCAGTGCTGAATCCGAAGGCCAGGTCGTCATGTCTTACACCATCAAGGAAACGGACTGGTCCGCTGATTTTGGGCCCTACTCGGCAGTTTCCATCGTCAACTCCGGTTGGATCAATCTCGTCTCGAAATCGGTTGGACATGATGCGCTCGTTCCGGTTTCCCAGGAGCAGGAGATGTTGATGGTCCGACAGGAGCTGCGTGATTCGTGGGTTATCTGGAACAGAAACGCGCATTCCGAAGGAGAGGTTCTGGCAAGCCTCAAATTTCATGTTCCAGCCGCAGGAGTGGCATACCCGGTGGCTGATGGCGGCAAGCCGGGGCAACTGAGTTTCCTGAACGATGTCCTGGTGATCGAGGTCCCGACGATTGATGCCGTATTTGATCCGCCAAACCTCGTCAGCCTCGCTTCCACCGGAAATGTTCTACTGACGGGAGTGGCTGAGACGAACGAGCTGCTGAAGGAGGCCGGGCTGGATGAGGCCGGGTTGGCCGAGCTGGGTGTGGATGGAGCGATCCGTCCGCTGTATGCGGCGGAGCAGGGCATCCTGCGAGCACAGTTCGCAGCTCACCTGGCGCGCATCCTGACTGTCGCCGTGGCGGCCATGACAGCTGCCTTCATCGTCGCTGCCGGGGTGAACGCAGTGATCGCAGCCCTGCTCAACACCCGCCGTGACTTCCCGATGCGGCTGAGTGGTGCGACATGGGAGCAGGTGACCCGGCCACGTGCCCGCCGCGAGCTGATCCTTGGCGTCGTGGTGGTGGCTGTGGTCCTGTTCCTCCAGCTGGGGACCCCTGCGGCTCTGCTCGCGACGGCGGTCGCGGGGGTTGCAGGGCTGGCCGTGCTGTACCTTGCCCATGCTGCTGCCGCCGCGACGATCTTTACCCGCATCACGCGCCGAAAGCTCTAGGAAGGAGCGAGAACCATGCTCATCGAAGCCCATGACGTCGGAGTCAAGATCGGCCAGAAGCAGATCATCGCGGGGGAGTCCGTGCGGTGTGTGCCCGGGGTGATGACCGCCCTGATCGGGCCGTCGGGATCCGGCAAGACCACCCTGCTGCACACCCTCGGGCTGCTGTTGCCACCCAGCAAGGGCAAGGTGACTGCCGATGGGGTGGTGATCTCAGGGGGAAGTGCGCGGGCCTGTCGCGCTTTCTGGCGGGATCATGCTGCCTTCGTGCTGCAGGACTACGGGATCATCGACGACGAATCGGTGGCCTTCAACGTCACCCTGCGTCGAGGAAGTGGAACCTCTGAGCTGAAGGCCGTGTTGGAGCATGTTGGCCTGGCGGGGCGGGAGGACGAGCTGGCCAGCCATCTCTCCGGCGGGGAGAAGCAACGCCTCGCCCTGGCTCGCGCCATTCACCGTGATGCCCAGGTGCTCTTCGTGGACGAGCCGACGGCCTCGTTGGATGCGGCGAACCGTCGCCTGGTGGTGGAACTGTTCGCCGATTTCGCAGCCAAAGGAGCCACAGTCGTCATCGCCACGCACGATGATGAGATGATCGCGGCCTGCCAACAGCATCATCAGATGAACAGCTCCCTGGCTGGAAGAGAGCAAAGGGCTTCATGAAAGTCGGCTCCTCCCCAAGGGTTTGGTGGTGCTTGGACAAGGGGGTGGAAGGTTCCTGCTTGGTTGCTTCGGGGCAAGTGCGGTTAACCAATGGTCAGATTTCTGGGTGAAGGGTTGTCGGGGTGTTGCTGCTGCGGCATCCTTGGGGCAGGTAGCGCGGTGAGGTGCCTACTGCTGCATGTCGGTACTGGAGGGGGACGCTGTCGTTCGAGGAGATCTACACACAGCATTACGCTTCGCTGCTGGCAACTGTTGAGAGGAGGGTCAACTCAAAAGATGACGCTGAGGAGATTGTAGCTGAGGTTTTCAGGGTTGCGTGGGGGTACCATTGCTCTGGAGGAGTTCTCGAGGTGCCTTGGCTCTTTGCGACTGCAAGAAATCTGATAGGGAACGAGTACCGAGCTCGGCGTAGAAGGGCTGCGTTGCAGGCCAAGATTACTCTGAACTGTTTAGCTCAGGCGCAGGGCTGTGATGGAGCGAGTGGGGTTCGAGAAGCAGTTGACTGCTTGTGTGAGCAGCATCGAGAGGTTCTTGTGCTTGCCTATTGGCAAGGGTTGAAGGCTACGGAAATTGCCTCGCTGTTGGATGTCTCTGCGGAGACTGTGCGCGCTCGGCTGGCTCGGGCGAGGAAGAACCTACGAACGATCCTGGAGGATCGGCAGCCGTGACCATGCTGGAATCAAGTGGGGGAAACCTGCTTGGGCAAGCGGTTTCCTCCAGAAGGCGCTCGAAGTAGTCCTCACCGAGGAAGGGGCCGTTCTCCATCCGTTTCCGGTCGATGACGTAACCCCTGAGAGCGAAGTCCCGCAGCACCCGGGTGGCCCACTGCCGGAACTGGGTGGCGCGCACCGAGTTGACCCGGTAGCCCACCGAGATGATGGCGTCGAGGTTGTAGTGGTCGATTCCGCGCTCCACCCGGCGTGACCCTTCGGCTCGAACCATCCGGATTTTCCGGATGGTTGCCTCCCGCTCCAACTCACCGGTGGCGTAGATGTTGCCCAGGTGCTCACTGACAGTACGGACATCGACACCGAACAGCTCAGCCATCAGCCGCTGGGTCAGCCACACCGTCTCATCCTCGTAGCGCGCCTCGATGCTCTCCCCACCGTCCTGGGCGGTGAAGATCAAGAACTCCACGGTGGAGTTGCGGATCAGCTGGCCCGGGGGCCGGGAGGGACCGTCGTCGTGCATGGAGCCATGCTACGGAGCCGACGACCGGCGCGGGCGGAAATCGTTGTTTTCCTCGATTTACGGGTGCGCTCGTGTCCTTCGCTTGATGGGCTTTCCGGGGGTCAGTTGTGCGTTTCGTCGAAAACATGCCCAACAACTCGCTGAAATGACATAACGTGCGGGTGGGGTGGGGGTGATGGTCAGGTGGCGGCCGGGGGGCTGCGGGCTCGCACTGGGAACTGTCGGTGGGGCCGTCTAGACTGGAGGGAACAGTCAACGACATTTGAAGGGCATCAACATGGCCAACCCCGTGTTCTCCCGTAGTGAGACGTTCAACCGACCGCCTCAGCCGACCGGCTACGGCTACCCGCAGCAGGGCTACGGGCAGCCCCAGCCGGGCTATGGCTACCCCCAGCCCGGGCAGGTCCCGTACGGGCAGTACGGTCAGGACCCGTACGCCCAGCCGGGCGCGCCGCTCGGCTACCAGCAGCAGCCGACGCGCGTCGGCGGCGTCATGACCATGGACGACGTCCTGGCCAAGACCGCCATCGCACTGCTCGTCGTCTTCGCCGTCGCTGCGGCCACCTTCTTCCTGGTGCCGCCGCAGCTGGCGCTGCCCGCCGCCATCGCCGGTGGCGTCGCCTCCTTCGTGTGCGCCCTCGTCGTCGGGATGCGCGCGACGATCAGCCCCGTGATGCTCATCATCTACGCGCTGCTCGAGGGCGTGTTCGTCGGTGGCCTGTCGAAGTTCTTCGAGTTCATGTGGCCCGGCATCGTGATGTCCGCGGTGCTCGCCACCTTCGTCACCGCCGGTGCCACCCTGGCCGTCTACAAGTTCTTCAACATCCGGGTCAGCGGCAAGTTCCGCAAGATGGTGACCATCGCCACCCTCTCCTTCGCGGGTGTGATGCTGGTGAACTTCGTGCTGAACATGTTCGGCATCGGCACCGGCCTGCGTGAGATCGGCTCCGGCGCGGGCTGGCTCTCCATCGGCGTCTCGGTGCTGGCCGTCTGCCTCGCGGTGTTCAACCTGGTGCTCGACTTCGACTTCATCGAGCGCGGCATCGCCGCCCAGGCCCCGGCTTCGGAGTCCTGGCGCGCGGCCTTCGGCGTCACCGTCACCATGGTGTGGCTCTACGTCGAAATCCTGCGCATCCTGTCCTACTTCCAGCAGGACTGACCCGCGATGCGTTCGAGGTGCTGACTCAGCGCCTCGAACGCAGGCCGCGTCCAGCGACGCTGCCGCCACATCTCAACCGGCACCCAGTCGGCCCGCTCCGTCGATCCCCCCAGGTCGTGGAGCACGGGCTGGCTGGGTGTCTGGCATGTGGCGGCGTGGATCAGCCGCAGCGCGTGGAAGTCCTCCAACACCCCGGTCACCGAACGCCCGATCCAGTGATCGGACTGCACCGACACCAGATCACCCAGCTGGATGTGCTGTCCCGTCTCCTCGAACACCTCGCGACGAGCCCCGTCAGCCGGGTCCTCGCCCGCATCCAACCCACCGCCGGGCAGCGCCCACGTGCCCGGCGCCCGGGTCAGCGACGAATTCACCGTCCCCAACACCCCCCACGGCGAGACGACGATGGCGTAGGCCCCCACGCGCTGATGCACCACCGGGGTCTCAGCACTGCCCGGCTCCTCATGATGGACCGACCGCGCGGCCGGGGCCGGGTCCTGGGGGCGACGACGCCGCACCTCCACATCGACCTCCACCACACCGTCGACCAGCCGGGAACGCAACGGCCGCAGCAACACCCACCCCTCGCGGAACAAGGTGTGATCCGGGTGCTGCCCGTGACCCACGACGAAGCTCGCAACCTGGGACCCACTGCTGAAACCACACACGCGCACCCGATGATCCTATGCCCGATCCCGGGAGAGCTGTCCCCGCTGGTCGCCCGGGGCTGGGTCTTGGGCTCAGCGGGGGTGACCTGGGCTGGGGTTCCTGCCCAAGGTCACCAGGTCTCGACACGGATTCCCTCGCTTCGCATCGGGAACCCGGCTCGACCAGCGGAGGGGTGGGGGAACGACGATCCGGGACCAGAGGAGTCCTCCAGAGTAGGATTGGGCGACGACTTCTTCTCGAGGAGGAACCGTGGACTATCGCGACAGCGCAGACCTGTCCGGCACCCGCACCCGACGCGCCCAGGGCGGCTCCCGCTCCGGTGGCGGCCTCGGTGGGGGCCTCGGCGGGGGGCTGGGAGGCCGTGGCCGGGGCATGGCCGTCGGCGGTGGATTTGGCGGCGTGGTGATCCTGCTGCTGGCCCTGTTCATCGGGCCCTCGCTCGGACTCAACGTCGGCGACCTGATGGGGGCCCAGAACCCCGGCTCCAACGCCCGCCCCGGAGGCTACGAGACCAACTGCAACGGCGTCTCGGTGGAGCAGAACCGCGACTGCCGCTGGACCTACTACGAGGTCGCGGTGCAGCAGTACTGGTCCAAGGCCATGAAGGGATACAAACCCGCCGAGATGGTGCTGTTCAGCGGCACCATCGCCACCGCCTGCGGCACCGGGCAGACCCAGATGGGACCGTTCTACTGCTCCGGCGACTCCACCGTCTACATCGACGACACCTTCATCGGTCAGCTTCTGAAACAGCTCGGGGCCAGCGGCGGCGACGCGGCCGAGCTGTACATCGTCGCCCACGAGTACGGCCATCACGTGCAGAACCTCGACGGCACCCTGCGCTCCGTCAAACGCGACTCCGGGTCCGACTCCCAGCAGGTGCGCCTCGAACTCCAGGCCGACTGCTACGCGGGGGTGTTCTTCCACAACACCCTCAAGGACCCGAACTCGCCCATCGCCTCGGTCTCCCGCGACGACCTGCTGCGCATCACCGACGCGGCGCGCGCCGTCGGCGACGACCACATCCAGCGCCAGCAGGGTGGTTTCGTCAACCCCGAGTCCTGGACCCACGGCAGCTCCGAGCAGCGGCAGCGCTGGCTGGGCATCGGCTACGACACCGGCGACCCGGCGGCCTGCAACACCTTCGCCACCAACGACCTGTGAGGACATCGATGCGGATCATCGCCCCCGAGCAGCTGGGCGCCTGCCTGCCCGTCCTGCCCACCAACCCGCGCATCGTCACCCAGGGCAGCTTCGGCACCCCTCGCGCCCTGCTCGGACTGCTGGATGCCGCCATCGCTGAGTACCGGCTGTTCATCGTCAACGGTCTCGGTGCGCTGCCCGACCGCGACGGCGTACGCATCGAGACCACCTTCGTCGGCTCCGGGCTGCGCGACCACCCCCGTCTCGACTACCACCCGGCTCGGCTGTCGCTGACCCCCAGGCTGTTCACCTCCACGCTGCCGCCGGACGTGGTTGCCGTGCAGACCTCCCGCATCATCGACGGGAAGGTCAGCCTCGGTATCGAGGTGCAGGTCATCCCCGGGGCCATCGAGGCGGTCAAGGCCCGTGGCGGCATCGTCGTGGCACAGATCAACGAGAACATGCCCTTCATCCAGGGCGACGGTGTGCTGGATGTTGCCGACATCGACCTGGCGGTGGAGATCGCTGAGGCGATCCCCGTCGCGCCGGATGTCCCCATCGACGACGAATCCGCCGCGCTCGGGGAGCGTCTGGCCGCGATGATCCCGGAGGGTGCGACCCTCCAGATGGGGATCGGGGCGTTGCCCGGAGCGGTGCTGAAGGCCCTCGGTGGGGCGCGACGGCTGCGGGTGTGGACCGAGCTGATGGCCGACGGGTTCCACCACCTGGCCCGAACCGGGGCGTTGGATGCGGACCACCCGATCACCGCCACCTTCGCCTACGGCTCGGCCGAGATGTACGCCTGGGCCGACAACAACCCGCAGCTTCGGCTGCTGCGCTGCGAGACCACGAACAGTCCCGGGATGATCGCCCAGCAGCCTGCAATGGTCAGCATCAACACCGCGTTGCAGGTGGACCTGTTCGGCGCGGTCAACGCCACCCGGGTCAACGACCGGATCATCTCCGGCACCGGCGGACAGGCGGACTTCGTGGTGGGGGCGCTGCACTCCCCGGGCGGGCAGGCCATCATCGCGTTGAAGTCGTGGCACCCGAAGGCCGACCGCTCCACCATCGTGGCGAAGCTGCCGGAGGCGACGACGTCGCTGCAGCCCTCGTGGGTGGTGACGGAGCAGGGCGCGGCCCGCGTCTTCGGGGCCAGTCAGCGTGACCAGGCGCTCGGGCTGATCCAGGCCGCACACCCCAGGGCCCGTGAGCACCTGACCGCCGAGGCTGAGCGAATGGGGCTGCTGGGTCCGTGAGTCAATGCAGCTCGGCCTCGGTGTACTCGGTGCCCGCCAGGTCGGTCCAGGTGATCTTGCCGTTGCAGTCGTAGCGCACCGTCGGGGAGACCTTCTCGAAGCGCGAGTCGATCTCGACGCTGCACGGTTTGGTCTCGTCGGGGCTGTGCTTCTCGATGGCCCGGGCCAGCACCAGGGGATCGATCTTGGCGGGGTCGAAGGGGGTTCGGCTGCTGCCCTCGCTGCGTCGGGTCACATAGACGGGCAGCGCCCCCATGCGGGAGCGTCGCTCCGTCACCCCAGAGCTGGGGGGCAGGTCCAGCCAGTAGCCGGTGTTGGGGTTGAAGCCGACCTGGGCGGCAGCCCTGGCGCCCGCCACGACCTCCTTCAGCCCCTGGGTGATGTCGGCGACGGAACGGAAACCGAGGGTGCGCACCGCTTCGCCCCTGCGGGTGAAGAAAACGGTGCTGGTCTCGGGGCTGGTGGTGACGGTCATGTACACCTCGCCGGGGCGGTACTCCACGATTTGCAGCACCTTCTGGTCGCCCGTGGCTCCCAGCTCCTCGGCGGTGTCGAAGATCGCCGCGATGTTGGAAAGGGGAAAATCGGAGGGCTGGAAGGTGGTCTGGTTCAGGTAGGTCACATCGGAGTCGGCCCGGGAGATCATCCCGTCGCGCCACCGCAGGGTGAGCAGCTGCTTCTGCCGGTCCAGCAGGGTGATGACCAGTTCGGTTCTTGAGACATCCAGTTTGATCGCGGGCAGGCTGCCGTAGAGGGTGTTGAGGTGTTTCAGCACCGTCTCGGCCCCGCCGTGGGTGAGGTCTCTGGCCAGCGGGAGCCTCACCGGCAGTGAAGGGCTGGGGGAGGGGCTGGGTGTGGCGGTTGTCGGGGAGGCTGAGGACGCCGTCGCAGTGGGGGCGGCAGAGGTGGAGGGTGGGGCCTCGGGGGCCTGGGGGGAGCATCCCGCGAGCAACGCGAACACCACGACGGTGGCGGCGCGGGACATCTTCACCCCCACATTCTAGGGCGTGCCCCGGGCAGTGTGAGATGTGCTCGTCGTCCTTCCGGGTGGGGTCAACCGAAGTCAGGGCGAATTTGAGGGGTAACAAAGTGGGATGGTCGAGGGTGAGGGCAAATCGTGTTCCCGGCTGCTCCGAGGTGACGATCAGGTAACGGGTCGAGCAGTGACAGTGACCCCGAGCTGAGTTTCCAAACGTGGGTTGATTAGGATGGATGCGTGCTTCGACCTGTTCTTCCCGATGTGCTTGCCGAATTGGAATCCCTGTCGGATCCCAAGGCACTGGCCATCAATCGCCGTCACGGAGATGCTCATTCCGTGAACCTGACAAAGGTGCGTGGAATTGCGAAACAGCTCGGGGCGCAACCGGAGCTGGCGCGGGCGCTGTGGGCGACCCGGAAGCCGAACGCCAGGCTGGTCGCGGTGCTCGTCGCCAGGCCGAAGCAGTTCACCGTCGCGGAGCTGGACCGGTGGCTGAGGGAGGCGGCCACGAACAAGGAGACCGACTGGTTCGTCAGCTACCTGGCCGCGAAGTCGAAGCACGCTGAGGAGTTGCGGACCCGCTGGCTGACCGATGAGGAGCCGAGGATCGCGGCGGCCGGGTGGACGCTGACCACCGACCGGGTGGTGAAGAAACCGGACGGCCTGGACCTGGCTGCCCTGCTGGATGTGATCGAGGCCGAGCTGGTGGCGGCCCCGGGACGGCTGCAGTGGGCGATGAACGCCTGCCTGGCAGCCATCGGCATCGAGCACGAGGCCCACCGGGAGCGGGTACTGGAGATCGGGGAGCGGCTCGGGGTGCTGAAGAACCACCCGACCCCGAGCGGCTGCATCTCCCCGTACGTCCCCATCTGGGTGCCGGAGGTCGTCCGCCGTCGCACCGGGAGGGCATGAGAGCCGGGCCGGATCACGCGGTGCGCATCACGGACACCGGGTCCCGGTTCGCTGCGAGTACCGCGGGTGGGATCGCCGCCAGCAGGGCGGTCAGACAGGCCAGCACCGCGACGGCGAGGGCGAAGTCCAGACCCGGGACCTGGCTCCAGATCGCGCCCAGCCCGAGTCCCAGGGCCAGCCCGGCAGCGGCACCGAGACCGGCGGGGACGGCGGTGCGCAGCGCGACCAAGGCGACGAGATCGGCGCGGGTGATGCCGAGGGTGCGCCGTCGGCCGAGGTCACGGCGTCGGATCAGCACATCGGCCAGCACCACGACGGCGACGAAGAAACCCCCGGCCCCCAGGATCAACAGCAGCAGGGAACGGCCGAACCCGGTGACCTGCCGCTCCACGAGCTGTCCGGCCGCAGCCGCGGCCAGCGGGGAGTCCACGCTGAGCTTGTTCGCCCCCGCAGCCACGATGCCGAGAGCCGCATTCTGGGTGGCGGCGGCGACCTCGATGCCTGCGGAGATGGTCTTCACCTGACGCAGCGGCTGGTCGTCGCTCACCGTGGTCACGGCCATGCTCGCCAATTCCTGAAAAGGTGTCTGAGGGGTGAAGGTCCCGACGATGGCCCACTGGTGGCCGTTCGGGCCGTTCAGGAAACCGACGGGCTCGGCCAGTCCGAGCCTGCGCTGCACCTCGACGGAGACCACGGCCTCCCCGGGGGTGCGGGGCAGGCGGCCACGGGTGAGGGTGACGGCGCGTTCGATGTCGCCGACGAGCCCGACGAGCGCCACCTTGGGGTCCCCCACCGCGCCGTTGACCACGTCGACGGGGGTGTTGCTGCCGACAACCGCCTCGACGGTGGACAGGTTCCGCAGCACGGCCACGGCGGCGGGGTTGAGGGTCTTGGAGCCGTTGACATCGGTCACGGTCAGGGTCCGGGCGCTCGGGCCTGCCAGGTCGCGGGCCAGGTCGGCCTCGAGTGCTGCCTGACGGCCGACGGTGATGAGGGCCACGCACGCCGTCGCCGCGACGACGAGGGCCACGAGGGCGCTGGGGACGGGGGAGCAACGGGCGGCGGCGAAGGCCTCGCGGAGCAGATCGACGGGTCTCACAGGCTCAGCACCTCGTCGGCTCGGGCCACGACGGTGGGGTCGTGGGTGGCGACGACCACGGTTCGGCCCTCCGCGGCGGCCTCGGCGAGGGCGTCGAGGACCAGGGTGGAGTTGTCCGGGTCGAGGTTGCCGGTGGGCTCGTCGGCCAGCACGATGCCGGGCGAGTTGACCAGAGCCCGGCAGATCGCCACGCGCTGCGCCTGCCCGCCGGAGATCTGGCCGGGACGGTGGTCGGCGCGTTCGGCCAGCCCGAAGCGGGTGAGCAGGTCGCGGGCGCGGGTGCGCAGCTCGTCGCGGTCGGCCCCGGCGTAGAGGCCGGGCTCGGTCACCGAGTCGAGGATGATGCGGGACGGGTCGAGCTCGGAGTCCTGGAAGACGAAACCGATGCGGGTGGCTCGCAGCTGTGCGCGCTGGTGGTCGGGCAGGGTGGAGGCCACCTCGTCGCCGATGGTGACCGTGCCGACGGAGGGGGTGAGCATGAGCCCCAGCACGTACAGCAGTGTGGACTTGCCGCGCCCGGAGGCCCCGGTGAGGGCGGTGACCGCACCCGGGGTGAACCGGTGGGTCAGGCCGTCGAAGAGTTCGGTCTGTCCCTTGGCGTAGGCGAAACGCAGGTCGTCGACGCTGAGGGTGGTCATGACGGGGAGGACTCCGGTGTGGGGGTGGCCGACCCGAGGAGGCGCACCTGCTCCCCGGCGGTCACGCCGTCCACCACGGCGAGCCCTTCGGCGACGGTGCGGATGGTGACCGTGCGTTGCTCGTCGCCGCTGCTGGTCACGACGGTGACGGTGGTGGTGGCATCCGGTTGGGTGGTGAGGGCGGCGACGGGGACGACCGGCCCGGTCTCCGGCGGGATGATCTGGACGTCGGTGAGGAGGTTGGCCTTGCCGGGTAGCGCGGCGCACTGGTCACCGCACAGCAGGGTGCCGTCCTGGGCGGTGATGGGGACGCTCACGCCCTGGTCGTTCGGGATGTGCTCGCCGGTGATGCCTTCCCAGGTGTGGTCGCCGTGGCGAACCTTCACGGTGGTCTGGGGTGGGACGAGCTCGGCCTGCTGTGGGGTGAGCACCATCGCGAAGGTGGGGTCGCCGCTCGTGGCGCGCACCACGACCTCGCCCCCGGCCAGGGCGGCACCGGGCCACAGCAGAGTGCCATCGAGGGTGACCTGGGTGGGCAGGGTGGGCACGGCCACCAGCTCGCCCAGGGCCATCGCCCCGGTCTCGGGTTGGCCTGCGGCCTTCTGCCAGGCCCGCATCGCGGCGGTGGTGGAGGAGCGCCACTGCCCGTCGGGGGTCTCGGTGGTGTGCCCGGCAGCGACGAGGGCCGCCTGCACCTGTGTGACGTCCGGTCCGCTGTCGCCCTCCCCGAGGGGGCGGTGGAAGGGGGTGGTGCCTGCGATGACCCGCACTGCCACCCCGTCGACGGCGTACAGCACGTCGCCGTTGGTCACCTCACCGCCGGGACCAACAGCGGTGACGGTGCCGTCGAGTCGGTTGACGGCTGCCGGTGCACCGGCGCGCTCGACGGTGGTGCTGAGGGTCAGCACCCGGCCGAGTTGCTTCTCCACCACCTCGACGGTCACCGACGAGGTGTCGGCCTGGCCGGTCGCCTGGGGCGGGGAAAGGGTGACCCGCCCGGCCCAGAAACCGGCTGCTGCGGCCAGCACGACGGAGCCAACGATGAGTGCCTTCTTCATTCATCCTCCATACAGGGCTTTGTCAGGTGGGAGTTCAGGGCAGGCCTTGGATACATTGTCAGGGACTGCGGTATCCCGGGGGTAGGGCCACCAGGGGTCGCTGTCCGGGTCGTTGAAGGTGGCGATGTAGACGTCGCGGGTGGGTTTGTCCTTCTCGTTGACGGGCTGATCGTGGGCTTTCATGCAGGGAATGTAGTACTGCTCAAAGTAGTCGTAGAGCAGTGCAAGTTGTTCCTCGTTGTATTCGTCATAGAAACGTGGGTCCAAGCTGTATTGTGCTTGGCACACATAGACGGCGGTGGCGAGTGGTTCATCCTGTTCTTCTGGAATGCCGCCGCCCGGGAAGGAGACGCCTCTGAGGCCTGCTTCGGCTGGGAAGCCTTGATCGGTGAGGCATTGGGCGATTGTCTTCATGTGTTCTTCGGTGCCTTCGATCCAGCGGATCAATTCCACATCTTTGGGTGAGGTGTCGCTCGGTTCGATGTGTTTCAGGAAGTCAGCACGAATGGCCCAGCGTTCTTCCTCGGTGAAGGTCTTGGGGGTGACCTTCACGGTTGGCTCCCACGCCTTGGGGTCCCAGGTCTGGGGGGTACTGGTGGGTGCGCTGGGTTCTGGTGGGGGTGTGCAGCTGGTCAAGCCGAGGCTGCACACCCCCACCAGGAGAGCTGCGAGGTGGGTTCTGGTCATCGTCAGCTGCCGTAGAGAGCCTTGTCGGGAGGTAGGTCTGGACAAGCCTTGGATACATTGTCAGGGACTGCGGTATCCCGGGGGTAGGGCCACCAGCGTCCTTCTTCCGTGGTGAAGAAGGTCGAGACGTAGGTCTCGCGGGAGGGCTTCCCGTCTTCCACCACTGGCTGGTTGTGTGCCTTCATGCAGGGGATGTAGTACTGCTCGAAGTAGTCGTAGACCAGTCGTATCTGGTCCTCGGACCAGTCGCCTTCAAGGCGCGGGTCCAAGCTGTACTGGGCTTCGCACGTGTAGCTGGCCACGTCGAAAGCGGGAAGCTGGCTTTCTGGGATTCCCTCTCCGAGGTCTGGTTCTCTGGGGCCGGGGGTCACGTCAAAACCGGCGTCATTCAGGCACTTCGAGATGGTGGTTGAGTAGTCCTCGTAACTTTGGGTCCAGCGGATGAACTCCACTTCCGGTACTGGCCCTGTCGTTGGCTCTTTGTGCTTGAGCCACTCAGCGCGGGCAGCCCAGCGTTCCTCCTCGGTGAAGGTCTTGGGGGTGATCTTCACGGTTGGTTCCCACAGGTTGGGGTCCCAGGTCTGAGGTGCGGTGCTGCTGGGGGAGGCGCTGGGCCCCGACGGGGGCGTGCAGCCAACCAAGCCGAGGCTGCACACCACCGTCAAGGCAGCGAGAGCTACGGACAACCTCATGCTGGTGGGGTGCAGTATCCGTAGCTGCCAGACCGCAGGAGGGTGTAGGCGCTCGCTGACCAGTTGGTCACCCTGGCGTACGAGTGGCCGTGTCCGACGTAGGAGTTGCTGCCCCTGTAGACCACGCGGGATCCGATCTTGAGGACAAGTGCTCCTCTGTTGAGCCGCTGCATCTCTCCGCGCACGGACACGGTTGCTCCGCCGCCCGAGCAGTTCTGTCGCCCGTATTCAGTGTAGGCTTGGGCGGGCGTGGCCATCGAGCCGAACAGCATGGCGGCTGCCGCGAGGGCGATGAGTCGCTTCTTCGTCTTCATCACCAATCACTCCTTTGGTAGTTGGGTGGCAGCAGCCTAGCAGCCGGTGACTCCCTGGGGAAGGGGTTTCGGCGAAGAGGTGCCGAAGTCTACCCGAAAGTTATATTTTTCCGCACTGACAAGGGGTTTTACCCTTGGGTCTCCGGTTGGGAGGTTGCCTGTCTGGTGGTGATGAGACGGGCTGTGGTGGGTGGGTCGAGCAGCTCGGTGGCGTAGAAGGCCGGGTGGGCGGGGCGGGTGCGACCGTAGTCGGTCAGCGGCACCCAGACCGGCTGCTCCCTGCGCCCATCCGTCGTCACCCCGCCCGGGCGGATCGGCTGCTCGGGGTCGAAGGTCATGAGGAAGTGGAAGGACACCTCGTGGCAGGCCCGGCCCACCAGCAGCGGTGAATGGGGGTCGGTGAAGAAATTCTGGTGGATGAACAACAGCCGATCAATGCCGCATTCAAGCCCCAACTCCTCCCGCACCTCCCGGATCACCGCCTCCTCGGCGGTTTCCCCGTGCTGCACCCCACCGCCAACCGTGTACAGGTACGGATCGGTCTGGTTGCTCATCATGAGCACCGAGCCCTCATGGAGGATCACCGCGACGGCGCGCAGCCTGAACCAGCGCGCGCCGTCGTCGAAACCACAGTCAGGCTCAGCCACACCGCACGCCCGTGGCGTGATTCGGGCAGTAGCCGCCCGGGTTCTTGTGGAGGTACTGCTGATGCTCCTCCTCCGCCGGGTAGAAGACCGCGCCCGGGGTGATCTCGGTGGTGATCTGCCCGTAGCCCGACTCCGTCATCCGGGCCTGGAAGGCGTCACGCGACGAGGTGGCGGCGGCCAGCTGGGCCTCGTCGGTGGGGAAGATCGCCGAGCGGTACTGGGTGCCGACGTCGTTGCCCTGCCGGAACCCCTGCGTGGGGTCGTGGTTCTCCCAGAACAGCCTGAGCAGGTCGTCGAAGCTGATCCGCGCCGGGTCGTAGACCACCTGCACGGTCTCGGTGTGCCCGGTCTGCCCGGTGCAGGTCTCCCGGTACGTCGGATTCGGGGTGATGCCACCCATGAACCCGACGGCGGTGTTGACCACACCGTCGGTCTCCCAGAACAGCCGCTCCTCACCCCAGTAACAACCCATCGCGAAATAGGCCACCTCGCAGCCCTCCGGCACCTCACCGAGCGGAAGCCCCAGCACGACGTGACGCGGCACCGGGTCCAGGATCGGCTGCTCGCGCCCGGGCAGGGCCTGCTCCGGGGTCACCAGCTGCGGGTTGAGCCTGCGTCGAAGAAAACCAGCCACGTCAATGTCCATGAGGACAAGGGTAAAGGGGACACCAAAGCCAGGGCATCTCAGCAGACTCCCGCTGGTCGAGCTTCAGCGCCCCGGCGCCCGACAGCCGAGACTGCTCCTCCTTCCCGCTGGTCGAGCCGGGCCCGGAATTCTACGGAGGGCCCGTGTCGAGACCCCTGGCATCCGGTGCAGAGTCTTTCGCCGAGTGGGGTTGGTCTGGGGTCAAGTCCCTGCGGATGGTCACGGGGTCTCGACACGGGATTCCCTCGCTGCCGCATCGGGAAATCCCGGCTCGACCAGCGGGGGGTTCCGCTGGTCGAGCCGAGGGCGCTCAGCGCCCGACAGTCGAGACCCCTGGCGCCTGGTGCTGGGTCTTTCGCCGAGTGGGGATGCTCTGGGTCCAAGTCCCTGCGCAAGGTTGCGGGGTCTCGACGCGGGATTCCCTCGCTTCGCATCGGGATTCCCGGCTCGACCAGCGGAGAAAAGGTCCGGCTCGACCAGCGGATACCCCCGCTGGCCGTGGGGTCCAGTACCCGAGTGTCGAGGCTGTCCCGTTTTCCGCTGGTCGAGCCGAGGGCCGTCTGCGGCCCGACAGTCGAGACCCCAGGCGCCTGGTGCTGGGTCTTGCGCTGAGCGGGGTTGGCTTGGGGTCGGGGTCCTGCGGATGGTTGCGGGGTCTCGACACGGGATTCCCTCGTTTCGCATCGGGATTCCCGGTGTGAGCAGCGGATACCCCCGCTGGTCGTGGGGTCCAGTACCCGAGTGTCGAGGCTGTCCCGTTTTCCGCTGGTCGAGCCGAGGGCGCTCTGCGCCCGACAGTCGAGACCCCTGGCGCCCGGTGCAGAGTCTTTCGCCGAGTGGGGATGCTCTGGGGTCGGGGTCCTGCGGATGGTTGCGGGGTCTCGACACGGGATTCCCTCGCTTCGCATCGGGAATCCCGGTGTGAGCAGCGGAGAAAGGCTCAGTTCGACCACGGGAATACAGCAAGCGGTGGACTACAGTGCCCAGGTGATGGGGGCCGCCCCTTGGGACTGCAGGGCCTCGTTGGCCCGGCTGAATGGCTTGGAGCCGAAGAAACCGTTGCGGGCCGACAGCGGCGACGGGTGGGCGCTCGCGATGATCGGGACCTCACCCAGCAGCGGCGCGGCCGATTGGGCGTCGCGACCCCACAGGATCGCCACCAGCGGGCCACCGCGCGCGGCCAGCGCCGAGATCGCCGCCGTCGTGACCTCCTCCCAGCCCTTGCCGCGATGCGACCCCGGGTTGCCGGGGGCCACCGTCAACACCCGGTTCAGCAGCAGCACCCCCTGCTCGAACCAGGCGCTCAGGTCGCCGTGCGGGGCGGGCGCGACGCCGAGGTCGTCGTGCAGCTCCTTGTAGATGTTGATGAGGCTCTTCGGCAGCGGCCGCACATCCGGGGCGACGGAGAAGGACAGCCCGACGGCGTGGCCGGGGGTGGGGTAGGGGTCCTGGCCGACGATCAACACCCGGACATCGGCCAGGGGCCGGGTGAAGGCACGCAGCACGTTCGCGCCGTCGGGAAGGTAGCTGCGACCAGCCGCCAGCTCGTCGCGCAGGAAATCGCCCATCGCGTGGATGCGGGGCTCGACATCGGCCAGTGCCTCCGCCCAGTCGGGGGCGATGAGGTCCTTCAACGGTTGTGCCATGGCAGCCACTCTATGGCATCAGAACACGGCCAGTCCGATGGCGACGGCGTGACAGACGGCGGCCGCGATGGTGCAGGCGTGGAACAGCTCGTGGAAACCGAAGACACGCGGCGACAGCTTGGGCCACCGGGTGCCGTAGGAGATGGCCCCGATGGAGTAGATGACCCCGCCCGCGGCCATCAGGATCACGACGGCGGGGCCGCCGCTGGCCCAGAACTCACCGAGCCAGCCGAGAGCCACCCACCCCATCGCCACGTACAACAGCGTGTAGAGCCAACGCGGTGCGCCGATCCAGCAGGTGCGAAACACCACACCCAGGATCGCGATGCCCCAGATCAGACAGAGCAGCACCCAGCGGGAGGAGCCCTCCAGCAGGGTGAGGGTCAGCGGGGTGTAGGTGCCCGCGATGAAGACGAAGATGTTGGAGTGGTCGAGGCGGCGGAACAGCTCCAGGGTGGCGTCGCGCCAGGTGCCGCGGTGGTAGGCGGCGCTCACGCCGAACAGCTGCACCCCGCTGAGGGTCCACACGGCGACGCCGATCCGCCCCTCCAGCGTGGGCGCGAAGACGGTGAGCACCAGGCCCGCGATGAGCAGGGCCGGGGTGAAACCGAGGTGGAGCCAGCCCCTCAGCAGGGGCTTGACACCGCGTGAGTCGAGGCGGGGCGGGGATGTGGGAGAGTGCTGCATCGCCAACCTACGCTACCGTAACCTCCGCAGGAACCGCGCAGTGTTTTCAGCCATTCCTGGCAACGAAACCGGGTATCTTGGCCGAAGAATGGCAGAGAACACCGATCAAGCAGTGCTGGCCCGGTTCGACGACCTCCGCGCCGGGACCGCCCTGCAGTTCAGCACCTGCGACGCCCGGATCGTGGCCACCCACCCGGGCCGGGTGCAGCAGGCGCTCCACGCCGTCGAGCAGGCCGTGGCCGAGGGGAGCTGGGCCTTCGGGTACGTCGCCTACGAGGCGGCCCCCGGTCTGGACCCCCACGCCCGGGTCCACGACCCGACCCCCGGTCTGCCCCTGGTGTGGTTCGGGATCAGCGAACGCCCGGACCCCACACCCGGGCCGCTGCCTGCGGGAGGACACCGCAGCGAACCATGGCGGATCGAGTGGTCACGTCCCGAACACGCGGCCAAGGTGGTCCGGGTCCACGACGCCATAGCTGCCGGGGACAGCTACCAGTGCAACCTCACCACCCGGATGCGCAGCCGCATCGACGGCGACCTGCTCGGCTACCACGGCGACCTGGTGCGCAGCCAGCAGGCCGCGTACAACGCCTACCTCGACCTCGGCCGCTGGGTGGTGGCCAGCGCCAGTCCCGAGTGTTTTCTCCGCTGGAATGACGACGTGCTGGTCTCGGTCCCGATGAAGGGCACCGCCCCCAGGGGTGCCTCACCGACGGCGGACCAGGCGGCCCGCCGCGACCTGCTGGCCAGCGCCAAGGACCGCGCCGAGAACGTGATGATCGTCGATCTCATCCGCAACGACCTCTCCCGGGTCGCTCGAAGCGGCACCGTCACCGTCGCCGAGCTGCTGGCCTGCGAACAGTACCCGACGGTGTGGCAGCTGACCTCGAGCGTCACCTCCCGCACCCGGCCGGGGACCACCCTGGTGGACGTGTTCGCCGCCCTGTTCCCCTGCGGCTCGGTCACCGGCGCCCCCAAGACCTCCACGATGGCGCTCATCGCGGACCTGGAGTCCGGCCCGCGCGGGGTCTACTGCGGCGCCATCGGGTATCTGGCCCCGGGGCCGCTCCGGCGGGCGTCGTTCAACGTCGCGATCCGCACGGTGCTGGTGGACCGCAGCGACGGCAGCGCCGTCTACGGGGTCGGGGGTGGGGTCACCTGGTCCTCGAGGGCCGAGGCCGAGTACCGCGAGATGGAGGCCAAGGCGCGTGTGCTCGCATTCTGACCTGCAGCTGCTGGAGACCTTCGCGGTTCACGGCTCCCGCCCGGCGAACCTGCCCCGACACCTGGACCGGTTGGCGGCCTCGGCCAGGTATTTCGGTTTCCCCTTCGACCGGGCAACGCTCGAGCAGCAGGTGGCGCAGCTGAGCGGCACGGCCCTGGTGCGGGTGAGGCTGAGCGCGGACGGCCGTCTCACCGTCGAGCCCCGCGAGCTGGCCCCCCTGCCGAGCCCGGCCCGGCTGGCCATCGACACCGTGCCCATCGACCCCGCATCCGAGTACCTGAGACACAAGACGACAATCCGCGACCACTGCACCGAGGCCCTGGCCCGCCACCCCCGGGCCGACGACGTGGTGCTCATCACCCCGGACGGGAACGTCACCGAGACCACCATCGCCAACCTCGTGGTGCAGCTTCGCGGACGCTGGGTCACGCCCCCCGTCGCGGACGGCTGCCTGCCAGGGATCGGTAGGCAGCTGCTGCTGGAACAAGGAGTCACCGAGCGTTCGGTGAGCGTGACGGAGCTGCGGGAGGCCCGAGGGATCGCCCTGGTCAGCTCGGCGCGGGGGGTGCGTCGCGCCCGGCTCGCCCGACTCGAGTGAAGTTTCCTGCCATTCTTCGGGCAGAAAGCCCCTTCCGGCGGCGAAGAATGGCAGAAAATACCGGCCTCAGCTCATCTCGAAGAAGTCTCCCCTGGGACGAAACGGCAGCTGACAGCCCTTCGGGACCAGGAAGGCGTGGTCGCGGGGGACGGTGAAGACGTCGCAGTCACCGTCGGTGATGATGAGGATCGGGCCGTTCTTCGGGAAGTCCGGGTCATCGACGAGCTTCCGCACCCCCGGGGCCAGCACCGTCCCGCCCCGGCCCTTGACCTGCACCTTGCCCGCGATGTCGCCCGGCGCCAGCCAGCCCAGGTCGTAGGCTGCGGCGTCGCAGCAGATCACCCGCACATAGGGCACCTCCTTGGCCTCCGCGTAGCTCGCGATCGACCCCAGCGCCTTGGCCAGGGTGTTGCGCTCCATCGAGCCGGAGGTGTCCAGCACCACCCCGAAGGTCCGGCCATCGATGAGGTCCGGCTCCCGGTGCGGGCGCGGGATGTCGGGGCTGCTCGACTGGCGACGACTCAGCCGCTTCCACGTCCGATGCGTCTCGACGGCGGGGAAGTGGCGGTCGAACCACTGCGCCAGCTTCACCTCCCACGGGATCGGCGGCTGCAGCAGCGCCTTGATCTCCTCCACCAGCCCCAGCGGCAGAAAACCACGCTCCTGCTGCTGGTGCAGCATCAGGCCCTTGCCCAGCTGGTCGCGGCAGAACGCATCCAGGTCGGTGAACCACGGGGTCCCCTCCATCAGCGGCCGCTCCAGCATGTCGCCCTGCTTCCCGGCCAGCGTCATGAGTTTGCGCTTCAGCCGGATGTCGGTGACGATCCGGTCGTAGACCTCCTCCGCCGAGAGCCCCCGCAGCTCCTCGTCGAACAACAACCCGTGGTCGGGGGCCTCACCCACCTCCATCTGGATCAGCCAGTCGTTGATGACGTAGTCGCAGGCCGCGTTCCACAACAACGGGTCCCGGCCCGCCCGCCTGGAATGGTGCCGCAGCGCCACGTGCAGCACCTCGTGGGCGATGACGAACTTCGTCTCCTCCACCCCCAGCCCCGCCGCCGGGTTGAGGTAGATGGTGCCGAGTTCCTCGTCGACGGCGGCGATCATCACCTTCTCCCGCTGGCACACCTCCACGTTCTCGACGAAGGTGAAGGAGGCCACCATGCTCGCCAACAGCGGGAACGACGAGGTGAACCAGTCGCGCGCCCGCAACGTCGTCGCCGACAGCTTGTCCTTGCGCTGTCTGAGCCCACCCTCCCCGAAGGACTCCCGCAGCCCGGCGGCCATCTCGACGGCCTGGGTCACCGACTCGGCGATCCCGGAGGCGAAGACCTCCGGCCACGACAGCCACGTCGGCTCCCGCCACCAGCGGCTCCACGCCTCGGGCCGTTCCATGCTGGAGACATCCGGCCCGGCCAGGGACAGCGTCGCCGCCCAGCCCGGAATGCCCTGGGTGGTGAACTCCCGGTACCAGCGCTGCTCGTCCCACTGCGGCAGGTTCGGCGGCAGCTGCATCTCCCTCGGTGCGGTGCCGAACTTCAACCCCGCGACGAACCGGGTGGTCACCACGTCGCAGGCCGCCGACCACGCCACCCAGTCACCGTGATCGGGCTGCCACAGCTCCATCGCGTGGTACAGGCTGGCCCTGGCCAGCAGGAAAGCCCACTCCTCGGCAGGGACAAGGCGCTTCGGGTGCACGTGGAGGCTGTGGTTGCGGCCAACCAGGAGGTAGCCGCGCTCCGGGTGGTCGCCCAACTCGCGACGCTGCAGCGAGATGTGGTCCAGCAGATGACTGAACACCGGGTGGGCGTGCACCAGCCGCACCCCGTCCTCCCAGGCCTGCTGGGCAGGGGTGACGCGCGACTTGGAGCGGCTCACTGCTTCTGCTCGGGACGCTTCTCGATCAGCCGCGGCAGGTCTCGCACCACCTCGACCATGTACCACGACGGCAGCATCTCGCCGCCCTCCTCGGCCACGACGATCTGCGCCAGCTCCAGGCTGATCTGCGCCAGCTGCTTCAGCAATCCCTTCGACGTGTGGACCAGGGCCTGCACATCCGCGCTCACCTCACTCTTCGCGGCGGGCAGGCTCTTCAGCAGCCGGGCCCGGAACGCCTGCGCCAGGAAGTACAGGATGTCGCGATCCTTCGGGTCCGACGGCCATGAGGCGTCGCCCTTGAGGATGGCATCCAGCAGGTGCCGGTCGTCGGCGAGCTTCGCGAACGCCCGGAACTGGGCCGCGTGCTGCGGGGTCAGGCAGCCCGAGGAGATCGCCTCCACCATGTGCGCGGGCGCGTCGTCGCTGAAACCGTTCAGGGCGTCGCTCAGCATGTGCCACGACCGCGGGGTGGAGAACGGCTCCTCGTGGCGTGGCGGCTGGCTCCACAGATGATCGGGCCGCTGGCTGAGGTACTCGATCACCAGCGGATGGATGCCCGCGCCGTTCGCCCAGTCCAGCCACTGGCCGGGCGAGACCCGCATGTGGACGTGCACCATCCGGTTCATCAGTGCCGACGACATCGGCTTCACGATGGCCGAGTCCTGGGCGCGGTTGCCCGCCCCGATCACCACGGACCCCTCCGGCAGCTCGTACTCGCCGATCCGGCGGTCGTGGATCAGGCTGTAGAAGGCCTTCTGCACGTCCTGCGAGCAGGCGTTCAGCTCGTCGAGGAACAGGCAGTACGGCTCGTCGCGGGCGATCAGCGACGGCGGGCAGAACCGGGTGATGCCCTCGGTGATCTGCGGCACCCCGATCAGGTCCTCCGGCGCCAGCTGGCTGCCCAGCAGGGAGACACACGGCAACCCCACCGACTCGGCGAACTTCTCCACCAGGGCCGACTTGCCGATCCCGGGCGGCCCCCAGATGAACACGGGACGCACGGTGGCGACGTTGAGCAGGAACTCGCTCAGTTCGTTCGGGGTCAGGGACGCGGCGGCCTGCACGCTCAGCGCCCCAGCTTCTCGGCCACGTAGTCGATGTCCTTGTCGCCGCGCCCCGACAGGTTCACCACGATCACCTGGTCCGGGCTCATCGACGGCGCCAGGCGGGCCGCGTGGGCCAGGGCGTGCGACGACTCCAGCGCCGGGATGATCCCCTCGGTGCGGCACAGCAGCTGGAAGGCCGCGAGGGTTTCGTCGTCGCTGGCGGTGACGTAGTCCACCCGGCCGATGTCCTTCAGGTGCGCGTGCTGCGGCCCGACGCCGGGATAGTCCAGCCCCGAGGCGATGGAGTGCACCGGCGCGGGTTCGCCGTCGGCGTCCTGCAGCAGCAACGTCCTCATGCCGTGGAGGGTGCCGGGCGTGCCGAGCGTCATGGTGGCGGCGTGCTCGCCGACCACGCCCAGGTCCTTGCCCGCGGGCTCCACCCCGAACATCCGCACCGAGTCGTCGGCCAGGAACGCGGTGAACAGCCCGAGCGCATTGGAGCCGCCACCCACGGAGGCGATCAGCGCATCCGGCAGGCGGCCCTCCTTGGTCAGGATCTGCTGGCGGGCCTCACGGCCGACGATGGACTGGAAGTCACGCACCATCGACGGATACGGGTCCGGCCCCACCACCGAACCGATGGCGAAGAAGGTGTCGTGGTAGTCGGCGGCGAACACCGAGAAGGCCGAGTCGACGGCGTCCTTGAGGCAGCGGCCCCCGGACTCGACGGCGACGACCTTCGCGCCCAGCAGCTCCATCCGCACCACATTCGGGTGCTGCTTGGCCACGTCGATGGCCCCCATGTGGATCTCGCACTCCAGCCCGAGCAGGGCGGCCGCCGTCGCCAGGGCCACGCCATGCTGCCCGGCCCCGGTCTCGGCCAGCAGCTTCTTCTTGCCCATCCGCCTGGCCAGCAGACCCTCGCCCAGGCAGTGGTTGATCTTGTGGGCGCCGGTGTGGTTGAGGTCCTCGCGCTTGAGGTAGATCCTCGCCCCGCCGAGGTGCTTGCTCAGGCCCTCGGCCAGGAACAGCGGGGAGGGGCGGCCGACGTAGTCGGCCAACAGGGCCTCGTACTCGGCCTGGAAGCCGGGGTCCTGCCGGGCCTCGGCGTAGGCGGCTGCGACCTCCGCGATGGGAGCCTCCAGCTGCGGCGGCACGAAACGTCCACCGTGGTCCCCGAAGAATCCGGCCTCGTCGGCATGGGTCAGCGAAGTCATGGGGCGAATGTTAGCGCCTGCTGGACTCGGGCTCGTCGGGGTCCGCGTCGTAGATGCCGGGGGCGTCGTAGATCAGCGACGCACCGTCGGCGGCCTGGCGCAGCTCCTGCGGGGCGATGGCCCGGGCGATGTGGTAGACCGCGATGACGACGATGGTGCCGAGCGCGATCCCGCCCAGGGAGAACCCGGCGATGGGCAGCTGCACGTCGCCGATGCCGATGATGATGCCAGCGGCGGCGGGGATCAGGTTGATGGGGTTGCCGAAGTCGATCCGGTTCTCCTTCCAGATCTTCGCGCCCAGCAGGCCGATCATGCCGTAGAGCACCACGCAGATACCGCCCAGCACCGCGCCGGGGGTGGCGGAGATCACGGCCCCGAACTTCGGGGAGAAGCCGAAGCCGATGGCGACGAGTGCGGCGACGACGTATGCGGCGGTGGAGTAGACGCGGGTGGCGGCCATCACACCGATGTTCTCGGCGTAGGTGGTGGTGGGTCCGGCGCCCACGAGGGTGGCGAGCATGGAGCCCGCACCGTCGGCGGCGATGGCGCGGCCCATCATCGGGTCCAGGTTCTCATTCGTCATCTCGGCCACGGCCTTGACGTGTCCGGCGTTCTCCGCGATGAGTGCGATCACCACGGGCAGGGCGATGACGATGGCCCCGAGGCTGAACTGCGGCAGGTGGAAGCCGACGACGTTGCTGGCACTTCCCTGCGCCCAGGTGCTGAGGTCGGTCACCGGGGGCAGGCCGAACCATGCGGCGTCGTGCACGCTGGTCCAGTCCACGCGCAGGGCGGTGATGGTCTCGCCCTGTTCGCCCACCGTGGTGGTGGGGCCGAGGACCAGGTCGAAGAGCCAGGCCAGCACGTATCCGATCACCAGGGACAGGAAGATCGCGATGCGGCCGAGGAAGCCGCGCAGACCGACACTGAGTGCGATCACGATGAGCATCACGATGAAGGCCAGCCACGGGTCCTTGGGCCAGTACACCTTCGCCACGACGGGGGCCAGGTTGAAGCCGATGAGCATCACCACGGCCCCGGTCACCACCGGGGGCAGGGCGCGGTGGATCACCTGGGAACCGGCGAAGTGGATGATGAGACCGACCATGAACAGGGTGAGTCCGACCACGAACAGCGCCCCGGACAAGGTGGCGGGGTTGCCGCCTGCGTTGTAGACCGCCGTCGCGACACCGACGAAGGAGGCCGAGGAGCCAAGGTAGCTCGGCACCTTGTGCTTCACCACGAACAGGAAGATCAGGGTCGCGATGCCGGACATCATCACCGCCAGCTGCGGGTTGAGCCCCATGAGCAGCGGGAACACGAAGGTGGCGCCGAACATCGCGACGACGTGCTGGGCACCCAGCCCGATGGTGCGTCCCCAGCCGAGCCGCTCCGTCGGAGCAACCACCGCTCCGGGTTCAAGCGTGCCGTTGTTGTGCAGTTTCCACCCGAACATTGCCGTCCTTCCCTCTGGCGGGTCCGCCGGAATGTTACGCCCTTGGGGCCTTGGATGTGGAAAAACATGAAGTGCTGGAACTGGCGGAACGATCTGGGGTGCGAACGAGCAAGGCTTCAGGCGGCCCCCACCTCGGCGGCCCTCTCAACAGACGCCCCCGTGCACGAATCGCTGGCGAAAAACGTTGGCGCGTCGTGACGCGACGGTGGATCGTCGATTCTTGGCGGTTCGTGCCCGGAAAGGCCTGGTGGAGGGGAGGGGGCGGGAGCGATCATCTAGGGTTGAGGCATGGTGCGAGACGTCGTGGTTCTGGGGGCGACCATTGCGGGGTTGACTGCGGCTCGAAGACTTGCTGCCGAGGGGTTCTTGGTGGCGGTGCTGGACCCGAGTCAAGAGCTGGTCTCCGCTGCCATCGGGCACGGGGTGGCGGCCTCGGCCCACGCCAGCACCTGCGCCAACATGGCGGGAGCCTACGGTGATGGGGCCGTCGCGGAGCACGTGCGGCGCAACCTGGCCGGGCTGGAGGAGATTCGCAAGGTCTTGGCAACGTCCGGGATCGCACCGGTGGAGACGACGCTGCACGACCACTCACTCGGGGTGGCGCTGGTGCGTGAGCTGGACCGGGTGCGGCGGATGATGACCGACGCGGGGGCCGAGATCGGGGTCGTCGACGGGCCGAGCGGGCCAGGCCTGACCTCGACGGCGCTGCTGGTGGACCCGCACGAGTACGCGACGGCGTTGCACGCTCAGGCCAGTCAGGCAGGGGCACGGATCACCCACGACGTGACGGTCACCCACATCCGTAGGCTCGACGGGGTCACTGAGATCACGATCCGCCGGAACCTGGCCTGGGTGCGCGAGCCCGAGGTGGTCTCGGCACACGCCGTCGTGGACACCCTGGGGGTCAGCCCGTGGGGGTCGCTGGCCGGTACCGGGCAGCCGCAATGGGTGCCGGTGCTGCGGGTCCCGGTGGCGAGCCAGGGGGTGTTCCTCCACGCGGGACCGCCGGTGTGGATGAGCCGCCCCGACGGCCAGCACACTGTGCTGCTCGGTCCGAAGTGCACCCGCACGCAGTACGAGGCGGTGGCGGGGGCGCTGGCCACGTGGGCGCGCACCGAGTATCGCTGCGACGACGTGACGCCCGGTCAGCTGGTGATCGACCCGAGCGACCACGGCCGCCCCGTCGTCGGGGCCTCGGCGATCCCCGGTGGTTTCTACACGCGCGGCAACGGGCGCGGCGAGCTGATGAACGGCACCGCCTCGGGCTGCTACCTGGCGGCCCTGCTGCTGGGCGTCGATGCGGCCCGAGGGGTCGGCCTGCCCTGGGCCTCGAAGCTCCGGGCCGTCGCCACCAGGAAGCTGCTCCGCCGCAGATGATGAGGACGACGAGGGTCCCCCTGAGCACGAATCGCTGGTGAAAGTCGTTGGCGCGTCGTTTGGCGACGGTGAACCGTCTTTTCTCGGCGGTTCGTGCCTGACCTTCCCTGCGGGGCTTCCCCGTGCACGAATCGCTGGTGAAAGTCGCTGGCGCGTCGTTTGGCGACGGTGAACCGTCCCTGCTCGGCGATTCCTGCTCGGGATGGGACGGGAGGTGGGGCGTGCACGAATCGCTGGTGGAAGACGCTGGCGCGTCACATGGCGACGGCGAACTGTCTTTTCTCGGCGGTTCGTGCCTGGGGGGTGGGGGAGTTGGGGGCTGCGGCTGGTTCGTCCGGGTGGGCCTGCGGTGTCGGTTCAGATCCAGGTGCCGAACCACATCCGCATCAGCCACTGGGTGCGGGTGAGCAGGCCGTCGGTGAGGATCGGGTACATGAAGGCGAAGTTGAGGACCACCAGGGCGATGGCCACGCCGATGAGCGTCGCGTTGCGTTGCCGCTTCGGGCCGTCCGCCGGGCCGAGTAGCCTGCCCATCGCCATGGCCAGCCCCGTCACGTAGAACGGCAGCAGCACGACGGCGTAGAAGAAGAACAATGGACGACCCGCGTACTGGAACCACGGCAGCCATACCGCCAGCACCCCCAGCACCGGCACGGCGAACCGCCAGTCACGACGACCCAGCCACCACCACAGCCCCGCCACCAGCGCGGCGCAGGCCATCCACCACAGCAGCGGGGTGCCAGCGCCGGAGATCACCCTGAGGCAGGTGTCACCGACAGCCTCGCAGCCCTGTTCGCCGGGCTTGATGTCATTCTGGGCGTCGATGCCGATGGGGCGTGCCATCACCAGCCAGCCCAGCGGATGGGCCTCGTAGGTGTGGGTGGCGTTGACCATCATGCCGTCGCCGACGTGGAACTCGTAGGCCGAGACGTGGTACTTCCACAGTGACCCCAGCGGGGCACCGAACAGCCTCACCGCCAGGTCGTCGGGGTTCTGCTCCCCCCAGTTGCGGAAATAGCCGCCGGAGGTGAGCAGCCAGCCCGTCCAGCTGGCGATGTAGACGGGGACCGCCAGCACCACCGTCGAGACGAAGGCCATCGGGGCGTCGACGAACAGCGAACGCAACATCCCGACCGAATGGGCGTAGAGCACCAGCGCAGCGAACGTGCCTACCAGCAGGGCCGCCATCACGTACCCCACCTTGCCGCCGAGCAGCGCCGTCGCCCCACCGACGAGGACGACGGCCGCCGTCCAGCTGCGCCAGGTGAGCACGTGGAGCCTGCCACCCCCAGCCAGGGCACGCGCCCCGATGTCCCAGGCGACGGTGACGATGCCGAAGACCGCCACCAGGTACACCGAGTTCCACTTCACCGCGCAGGCGGCCCCGAACAGCAGCCCTGCCGTGATGCGCCACGGCCGCCACAGCAGCAACGGCCCGAAGGACCCGCCCAGATCGGTGAGATCGTGTTTTCGCAGATGCGCGGCGAGCCGGGCACGGAACCAGTCGCGATCCACCACCAGAGCCAGCACCGCGGCCAGGCAGAACACCGCCTGGAAGATGTCCAGCAGCGCGATCCGGCTCATGGTGAAGGCCAGGCCGTCGAAGGTCAGCAGTACCCCCGCGATGGCCCCGACCAGGGTGGAGCGGGACAGACGACGTGCCAGCAGCACGGTCAGGAACACCAGAAGCGCCCCGAAGACGCAGGCCATGAACCGCCAGCCGAAGGCGTTCATGCCGAACCAGTTCTCGCCCAGCGCGATGAGCCACTTGCCCAGCGGGGGATGCACCACATAGGCGGGATCGGGTAGCAGCCCGCTCAGGTCTCCCTGGGCGATCTTGTCGTTGGTCTGGAACTGCTCGTCGCTCGCCCACTGCCGTTCGTAGCCGGACTGGAGCATCCCCCAGGCGTCCTTGGCGTAGTAGGTCTCGTCGAAGACGATCTTCGACGGGAAACCGAGACCTGCAATTCGCAGTCCGAAGGCCATCAGTGCGATCACGGAGGCGACGATCCAACCCCGCCGGGTGTCGCGGAGCCTGCCGTCCTCGAGGGCCTGGATGGTGGTCAGCACCCGGACAGTCTATGAGGTCGGCCGGGCAGGGCCGATCAACCGGTCGTCGAGGGTCCCACCCATCCGTGTGTCCGAGCACGAAACGCTGGTGAAAGACGTTGGCGCGTCGCCTACCGACGGTGAACCGTCGGTTCTCGGCGGTTCGTGCCTGACCTTCCCTGCGGGGCTCCCCCCGTGCACGAATCGCTGGTGAAAGTCGCTGGCGCGTCGCCTACCGACGGTGGATCGTCGGTTTTCGGCGGTTCGTGCCCAGGGTCCTGTGCGTGCACGAATCGCTGGTGAAAGACGCTGGCGCGTCACCACGCGACGGTGGATCGTCGGCCCTCGGCGGTTCGTGCCAGAAGGGGGGCCGCTCGGCGCAGGTTTCAGCGAATGGTCGCCAGGTCTCGACACGGGGTCCCTCGCTCCGCATCGGGACCCCAGCTCGACCAGCGGTGGGGGGCGTGCACGAATCGCTGGTGAAAGACGTTGGCGCGTCACGTGGCGACGGCAAATCGTCGGCCCTCGGCAATTCCTGCCAGAAGGGGAGAGGACCCTCGGGCAGGAGGTCAGGCCTGGGCCCGGCCTTTCTTCCAGTAGCCCATGAAGGCGATACGACAGCGCTCGATGCCCCTGCGGACCAGGGTTCGGCGCAGTCCCGCGACCACCCCTGCCTCGCCCGCGATCCACCAGTATGTCCCCGACGGTGCCGCCTCACCCGAAAGGGCCTCGCCCAGGCCCGAGTAGGTGGGGGTCTCCCAGATCATCTCCGGGGCATCACCTGCGACGACCTCGCCCCCGCCTCCCGGGGCCAGGGCCAACACGCGCGGAGCCAGCAGCTCGCCGTGCTCGGCACCGTCGCGGGGCAGCCACGCCACCTCGAAGCCCGACGGTGCGTCGATGGGCAGCTGGTCGGCAGCTGTCGGCACCTCGATCAATGCCACCCCCAAGGCGTCACGCGGCAGGTCCTCCAGAATGCGGGCCATCGCCGGGGCCGCCGTCTCGTCACCGGCCAGCACCAGCCGATCCGCCCCGCCAGGGGCGAACTCCACCCCGACCCGCTCGCCCTCGCCCGACGGCCCCACCAGACACACCTGATCCCCGACCGTGGCGGAGGCCGCCCACTCCGAGGCCGGGCCACTGGCACCCTGTGCGGTTTCAGGTGTGGTGTGCAGCACGAAATCAACAACCACTGTGGCACAGCGTGCGGTTTGGGTCAGGGAGCGGATGGAATAGGTGCGCATCACGCCCCGCTCGGCCTCCGGCAGGGCCGACCACGCCTCGTACCAGTCATCCCCCTCGTGCCGGAACACCCCGGCACTCCCGGGCAGCAGCACCTTGAGCCGCTGATCCCACACCGGTCCCGCACCGCCGAACCCGGGCGGGGTGGAGAAGGTGATCCGGGCGAAACCGGGGGACAGGCGCTGCACCTGCTCCACCGTCGCGATCACCGCGGCGATGCTCACGTCCCCTCACCCATCATGACGTGGTGCCTTCCGATCGGCATCACCAACGGGGCCCCGGAGACCGGATCCGGCATCACCACCGACTCGATGCCGAACACCTCCCGCACCGTCTCCACCGTCACCACCTCCGCCGGGGCGCCGGAGGCGACGATCTGCCCACCCAGCATCGCGACCAGCCGGTCCGAGTACCGCGCCGCCAGGCCCAGGTCGTGCAGCACCATCACCACCGTGGTGCCCTTGCGCTGGTTGAGATCGGTCACGAGATCCAGAATCTCCAGCTGATTCGCGACATCCAGGTAGGTGGTGGGCTCATCCAGCAGCAGGATGTCGGTCTCCTGGGCCAGTGCCATCGCAATCCACACCCGCTGCCGCTGCCCACCCGAGAGCTCATCGACGGGTCGCTCCGCCAGCTCGGTGACGTGCGTCGCCGCCAGGGCCTCGGCCACCACCTCGTAGTCGCGGGGACTCCACCGTCCCAGCATCCCCTGGTGCGGGTGTCTGCCCCGCCCCACCAGGTCCGCAACCACGATCCCCTCCGGTGCGGTCGGCGACTGCGGCAGCAGCCCCAGCACCTTCGCCACCTCCTTCGTCGACTGCGTGTGCAGGGCCTTGCCGTCCAGGATCACCTGTCCCTGCTTCGGTGGCAGCAGCCGCGCCATCGCCCGCAGCAGCGTCGATTTCCCGCAGCCATTGGCCCCGACGATGGAGGTGATCTCCCCCGGAGCCACCTCCAGGTCGAGGTGTTCGACGACGAGCCGGTCGCCATACCCCAGGGCGAGGCCGGTGGCGGACAGGGAACGTTGCGTGGTCATGGCAGCCTCTCAGGAACGGCGGGCGCGGTTGGCGCGGACGAGCAGATACACCAGGAACGGGGCACCGAGTGCACCCGTGATGACGCCGACCGGGTAGCGGGTACCCAGCAGGTACTGGCCCACCAGGTCCGAGGCCAGCACGATCACCGCCCCCACCAGGGAGGCGGGCAGGACCAGCGACGGCGTGGACGGGCTGAGCCGCATCGCGATGGGGCCGGCCATGAAGGCCACGAAGGCCACCGGACCGCAGGAGGCCGTCGCCACCGCCACCAGCATCACCGCCCCGACGATGGTCCACAACCTCACCGAACGCACCCGTACCCCCAGACCGGAGGCGGTGTCGTCGCCGAAGCGAAGTGTGGCCAGCTGCGATGACGAGGCCCACATCACGGGCAGCACGACGGCGCAGACCACGGCCAGCGGCAGCACCTGCGCCCACGTCGCGCCGTTCAGGGAGCCGGTCAGCCAGCGGGACGCGGTGGCCAGGTCCCACTGGTTGGCCTTCGACAGCACCCAGCTGACCACCGAGCCGAGCATCGCGGAGACCCCGATCCCGATCAGGATCAGCCGGGTCCCGGCGAAACCGCCCTTGAAGCTGAGCGCGTAGATGGTCACGGCGGTGCCGAGGGCCGCGACGAGCGCGAACCCGGAGACCAGCGGTTGCGGCCAGCCGAGCAGCACGATCCCGAACACCCCGGCCGCGCTGGCCCCGGCGGAGATGCCGATGATGTCCGGGGAGGCCAGCTGGTTGCGCAGCAGGGTCTGGAAGCTCACCCCGGCCGCGCCGTAGGCCAGCCCCGCCAGCAGCGCCAGGGTGGCTCGCGGCAACCGCAGCTCACCGACGGTGAAGCTGGCCCCGGGCACGGTTTCGCCCAGGATCACCCGCCACACCTGATCGGGGGTGTAGAGCCTCTCGCCGACCATGAGGGAGGCTGCCCACAGGCCTGCGGCCAGCACCGCGAGCACCGCCGCCACCGCCAGGTGGGATCGGGTCCGGCGACGGCGGCAGGCGCGGAGTTCGGTGGGGGTGAGGGTTGCGGTCACAGCTCACGCACCTTCTGGCGTCGAACGATGAAGATGAAGAAGGGGGCGCCGATGAGGGGGGTGATGATCCCGACCTCCACCTCCTCGGGGCGCGCGACGACTCGGCCCAGGGTGTCAGCGGCCACCAGCAGGCAGGCCCCCACCAGGGCGGAGAACGGCAGCAGCCAGCGGTGGTCCGGCCCGATCAGCAACCGCACAATGTGCGGGACGACCAGGCCGACGAAGCCGATGGGCCCGCAGGCTGCCGTCGCGACGCCGCACAGGATCACCGCCCCCAGGGAGGCGACGACGCGGGTGCGCATCACGTTCTCGCCCAGCCCGGTGGCGACGTCGTCGCCGAGCGCCATCGAGTTCAGCCCCCGCGCGGTGGCGAAGCAGATCAGCATCCCGACCAGCAGGAACGGGGCCACCAGGGCCAGCCGGTCCCAGGTGCCGCCGCCCAGCCCGCCGATCTGCCAGAACCGGAACGAGTCCATCACCTGCAGCCGGGGCAGCAGTACCGCGCTGACCAGCGATGACGCGGCGGCCGAGGTCGCGGCCCCGGCCAGGGCCAGCTTCAGCGGGGTGGCGCCGCCGCGCCCCAGGGAGCCGACGGCGTAGACGAAGGCGGCCGCCGTCGCGGAGCCGATGACGGCGACGAGCAGCGTCGCGTAGGGGTGGTTGAGCTGGAAGAAGGCCATCCCGATGGCCACGGCCAGCGAGGCCCCCGAGAGCACCCCGAAGATACCGGGATCGGCCAGCGGATTGCGTGTGACGGCCTGCATCGTGCCTCCCGCCACCGCCAGCGAGGCCCCGGCGAGCAGCCCCAGCAGGGTGCGGGGGATGCGGACCGCGGCTGCCGCCTGGTCGGTGCTGGCGGCCAGGCCTTGCAGTGCGCCGAGGGCGTCGGTGAAGGAGATGATCCGCACCCCGAACATCACCGAGACCACGACCAGCAGGCCGACCGTCACCAGGGTGACGGCCAGCCAGCCGAGCCGACGCCCCGTCGAGGCACGGATGATCTCCGTGCTCGACGAGGCGGTGGGGCTGGAGGTCACTTGACGCCTTCAGCCATCTTCGCGAAGTACTGATCCAGCATGGCCGGGATCGACAGCGGCGACGGGTTGGCCGACGCGGCGAGCGCCCCATTGCCCAGGAAGACCAGCCGGTTCTCGGCGACGGCCTTGATGCGTCCGACCAGCGGGTGGGCCTGCATCGCGGCGACCAGGGGGGCGTTGTCGTCGGAACCGTAGAGCAGGAAGAAGTCCACGTCGTCGAACAGCTCCGGCTGCTCCGAGGACAGCTCCACGAAGAAGGACTCCGAGGCCTTGGTCTGCTCCTCGACGACGCCGGGGGAGGCGAGTCCAGCCTCCAGCAGGAACGAGGCGCGCGGGTCGTGACCGGTGTAGATGCTGACCTTCGACAGGTCGTCGGCGTTGAAGGCGGCCCAGGCGGCCTTCTTGCCCTTCAGCTCGGGGTGCTTCTCGGCGGTGGCCTTGACCTGGGCGGCGAGGTCGGCGACCAGCGCGTCGCCCTTGTCCTTCATGCCCATCGCCTCGGAGTTGAGCTGGATCATCTCGTTCATCGTGGTGCCCCACGCCACCTTCGGGAAGGCGATCACGGGGGCGATCTTGCTCAGGGTGTCGTAGTCCTCCTGGCTGATGCCGGAGTAGGCGGCCAGGATCAGGTCGGGCTGGGTCTCGTCGACGGCCTCGAAGGGGATGGAGTCGGTCTCGTCGAACAGGACGGGGGTTGGGGCGCCGAGCTCCTCGAGCTTCGCCTTGACCCAGGGCAGCAGGCCGTCGCCGTCCTCGTCGCCCCAGGTGGCCTTGGACATGCCGACGGGGACGATGCCGAGGGCCAGGGGAACCTCGTGGTTGGCCCAGGCGACGGTGGCGATGCGCTCGGGCATCTTCTCGATGGTGGTCTCGCCGAAGGCGTGCTTGATGGTGATGGGGAAGGAGGCCTCGGTGGCGGGGGCGGAGCTGGAGGCCTCCGCCGTCGGGGATGCGGAACCGCTCGGGGTGGCGGGGGAGTTGTTGGAGCAGGCGGCGACACCGGCCGTGGCGGCCATCGCGAGCAGCGCGCCAAAGGTCCTTCTGGAGAGCACTGGGATTCCATTCTTCAGACAACAAGAACGGCCATGGTAAGGCAAGCCTTGGGGGAAAAGGAAGTGAAACCTTTCTCAAAATCTGGCTCCCGGCAGGCGACTCCCCGCTGGTCGAGCCGGGTGGGCGAGCTTGCGAGAACACCCGTGTCGAGACCTCTGGCGCGCGGTGCTGGGACCTGGGGCAAGCTTGGCCCCGGGCAGGAACTGCCGGGGCGGGACGGTTCACCGTCGCATGGCAACGCGCCAGCGACTTTCTTCGGCGATTCGTGCCCGCTGGGGTCGCGGGTCACGGCCCGGGAGACGGGCGGCGGCTACCATCGATGCACCGGACCAGCCGGAAGGAGCCTGCCATGACTCAACCCCCGCTGCGGGTGGCTTTCGTCACCCTGCACACCTCCCCGCTCGAACGCGCCGGGACCGCCGACGCCGGGGGCATGAACGTGCTCATCCTGGCCCTGGCCCGCTCCCTGGGGGAGCTTGGGGTGGAGGTGGAGTTCATCACCCGGTTCTCCGGTGACGACCAGGCCGAGTTCCAGGAGATCGCGCCCGGGGTGAGCCTTCGTCGCCTCGACGCCGGTCCCAGGACGCCGCTGCCGAAGAGCCGCATCGACCAGCACATCGAGCAGTTCCGCGACGCCCTGGCCCAGCTTGACCCCTATGACATCGTCCACTCCCACCACTGGATGTCAGGGGTGGCGGCCCTGCCCGTCGCAAGGGCGTGGGGGGTGCCCCACGTGATGACCTTCCACTCCGTGGCTGCGCACCCCAACTCCCCGCTGCGCGACGGTGAACCCCCGGAATCTCCCGCCCGCGTGGCCGGTGAGGTGGTGTGCGCGGAGCAGTCCGACCTGGTGCTGTGCGTCTCCCACCACGAGGCGGCGGTGGTGATCGGGCGCTGCAACGCCGACCCCGAGCGGGTGCGGATCGTGCGCCCCGGCGTGGACGTGGAGCTGTTCCACCCCACCACGACGACCTGGAGTCCCGACGGGGTGCGCCCCGGATACGTCGTCCTCGCGGCCCGGCTGCAGCCACTGAAGGCCCCGGATGTCGCGATCCGGGCCCTCGCCGTCGTGCCTGCTGAGCTGCGTCCGGACCTGCTCATCGTCGGCCAGGGGTCGGCGGACTTCAGCCACTACGAGGCCGAGTTGCGGCGGCTCGTCGCTGAACTCAGGCTGGAACGCTGGGTGCACTTCATGCCCGGCCAGGACCGCGAATCGCTGGCCAGGATCATCCGGCACGCCTCGGTGATGCTGGTGCCGTCGCACTCGGAGACGTTCGGGCTGATCGCGCTGGAGGCCTCCGCCTCCGGGATACCGGTGCTGGCGGCCGCCGCCGGGGGGCTGACCGAGGCGATCTGCAACACCCACACCGGGCTGCTGATCCCCACCCATGACCCGTGGGCGTGGGGGACGGCGCTGGCCGGGCTGCTGGCGGACCCGGAGCGCCGCGCCGAACTGGGCCGAACCGGGCGGCAGCGCGCTCTCGACATGACGTGGCGGGTCTCGGCCACCCGCACCCTGGAGCAGTACCGGAGGTTGCTGTGAGAATCGCATTCGTCCACGCCCACCCCGATGACGAGTCGCTGTGGTCGGGCGCACTGACCCTGCACCTGGTGGCCGCCGGTCACGACGTGTGGTTGTTGACCGCCACTCGCGGCGAGCGCGGTGAGGTGGTGCCGGGGCCGCTGTCGGAGCTCGCCGGGACCCCGGAGCTGGAGCGACGGCGCGGGCTCGAGCTGGCCGGGGCCGTCGCCAGCCTCGGGTTCGCCGGACATGCGTTCCTGGGCGATGCGCCGGTGGGGTCGGGGCGTCGCTACAAGGACTCCGGCATGACCTGGATTCGCCCCGGGCTGGCCGGTCCCGCTGACGATGCGGAGCCGGACTCGCTGTGCCAGAGCGATTTCGGCGAGGTCGTGGCCGACCTGACGGCGTGGTTGCGCAGCGTCGGGGCGGAGCTGGTCATCAGCTATGACGACGACGGCGGCTACGGCCACCCCGACCACGTGCGCCTCCACCACGCCGCCCGTGACGCAGCCGCCCGGCTCGGCCTCGACTTCGCCGCCGTCGTCCACGCCCCGGCCGAGGACGTGCAGTGGTTCGAGCTGGAGCACCTGCTGCCCCAGGTGGAGCAGGCCCTGGCCCACCACGCCACCCAGCTGACGGTGAACGGCGACGGCACGATCACCCACTCCGGCGGCCAACAGGAAGAGATCGTCACCTCGGTGGGCCTGAGACCACCCCAGCCCGGTCTGCAGCGAGTCGTCCGCTGCTAGCACCGAGGGCGCCCGACAGTCGAGACTCCACCCCCGCTGGTCGAGCCGAGGGCGTTCAGCGCCCGACAGTCGAGACCTCTGGCATCCGGTGCTGGCACTTGCGCCGAGCGGGGATGGTCTGGACCTGAGTCCCTGCGCAAGGTTGCGGGGTCTCGACACGGGCGTTCTCGCAAGCTCGCCCACCCGGCTCGACCAGCGGAGAAAGAGCCCAGCTCTGAAGCGGAATACTCCCGCTGGTCACACTGAGGACCGTCTGTGGCCCGACAGTCGAGACCTCCACCCCCCCGCTGGTCGAGCCGAGGGCGTTCAGCGCCCGACAGTCGAGACCTCTGG
>JAUNKV010000066.1 GCA_030532575.1 Propionibacteriaceae bacterium
CGGTGTTGGCGGGGAAGTCCTCGGGACGCCCCAGCCCGGCATGGACGATGCCGTGGGGCTGGTCGTCGGGTTCCCCGTGCAGCAGCAGGTAGGGCAGCCTCAGGGTGTCGGTGCCCGATGCGACGGTGGCCACGGAGGCGATCAGGTGGCTGTTGTCCACCGAGGCGACGGCAAGGGCGCCTGGAGCCGTTGCGGGGGAGCCGAGGGTGCCGTCGTCGAGCATGGTGGTGTGGTCCACGTCGTCGCCCGTGAGGGAGCCGTTGAGGGCCTCGTTGCCAGCGGCCACGACCACCTGGACCCCGGCCTCCTGGGCCAGGGCGACGGCCCGCCCCAGGCCGACGGAGGCGTCGTTGGTGCCGTTGGCCGTCCCCAGCGACAGGTTGATGACATCGGCACCGAGCTTCACCGAGTCCTCGACGGCGGCGATGATGTCATCATCCATTGCGCCGCCGGAGAGCGCGGGGTCGTTGGAGAAGACCTTCATGGCCAGCAGTTGGGCGTTGGGGGCGATGCCGTTGATCCGGCCGTTGGTCAGGGCGTCCGCGTCCGGTCCGCCGTTGGCGGCGACGATGCCCGCGACGTGCATCCCGTGCATCGACGCCGTGGTGTCGATGAAGTTGGAGTTCTCGTCGGCGTAGTTCCAGCCGTAGGGGACCTTCAAGGTGGCGTGCTCGCCCTGGGGGCTGAGCTTGGTGGCCACCCCGTCGTCCAGCCTCATGTCCTGATGACCGGGGTCGATGCCGCTGTCGATGATGGAGATGACGGTTCCGGCGCCGTCGACGTCGAGGTTGGTGCGTGCCGCGATGCTCTGGGTCATCTCAGCTGCTGTCAGCATGGAGGGCTTGTAGGTCCGCACCGGCTGGACCCGGGCGACGTCGGGGTCGTTCCGCAGCGCGTGGACCTGATGCCCGGGCAGGGTGGCGGAGAAGCCGCCCACGAGGTAGCCGAACTTGCGCCTGACCTTGAACCCCTCGGTGTCCTTCCAGCGCTCGATGACCCGCTCCGCGGCTGCGATGCCCGCCTGGGCGGGGTCGGGGGCATCCGGCTGCTCCTTCAGCAGCACCATCACGGTCTGGGGTTTCTCGGGGCGCTCCGCGGCGGGGAGGCGAGTTGGTTTCGGGGCCGGGGCAGGGGGCGGGATGGGGGAGGGCTCCGCGTGGGCAGGCGTGACGACGGGAGTGAGCAACAGCGCCACGGCTGTCGCTGCCACCAGGATCCTTCTCATCGGCGTTCCTTCAGGTTTTCAGCAACACTGCACGTACAACCCCTCGTGGGCCATCATACTCAGTGGGGCAAGATGTCAAAGCGTGGTGGTGAAACCCCCGGGAGGAGAGGGATCGTGCTGGGTGCCCAGGAGCTGTTCGCATGGGTGGAGGAGCCGGGGACGCTCACGCAGTTCATGGACCGGCCGGTGGGTGAGGAGGTCGCCTCGGCCTACACCAAGCACGCCCGGAAGCTTCACTCCCGGCTGCACATGGCCGGGCTCTCGGCCAGGGGAGCGGTGCTCGCGTTGTGGTGCGACGGCGCGTTGGCCCATGTGCTGGCCGGGATGAGGGCATCGGGGAGGGGTGAGCTCCGGGACGACTCAAAGGCGTGGGAGCGGCTGGTGCAACTGTGCTGTGATCGAGGAAGGGACTGGGCCGAGCGCCTGTTGGCCGCGGCCGGGGACGGCGACCTGGACGCCCACCCCCTGCTGGAGCGGCTGGTCGCCCACCACGACCTGACCGAGCCGCAGTGGTTCCGGCTCGCCCGCCTCGGCCGCCCCGACGGTGTTGGTGTCGTGCCTGACCCCGGCGACGGGGAGCTGTGGTACCGCCATCTCCTGGCGGCCCTCGACGCCCTGCCGCCGGGCGAGCGCGACGGGACCTGCGCCGTCGCCGTCGAGGCGTTGAGCAGCCACGACTCATGGCATCCCTGGCAGCTCGGCCACTGGGCGGTCCCGCTGCTGGCGCGGCTCGGCGCCACTGCGGGGCAGGTGCTGTGGTGGCTTCGGGAATGGCCTGTCCGCGATGAGGAGGCCGGGAGCGTCGAGTACCGCAGCGAGTTCCTGGCTGCGGTGCGGGAGCGTGGCCGGGACTTCGCCGCCGAGATCGTCGCAGCGGCTGAGGGCGATCCTTTGGCCCTGCGTGGTGGGATCGACCTGCTGGAGTTGCTCGTCGTCGAGCACGATCTGCCGCTGCCGAGGACCCGCGAGTACTGGGAGCAGTGGCTGTGGTCCTGCGGCATCCCCGGGGTGGGGCGACGGTGGCAGGAGCAGTTCCTGGCAGCCTGCGCGGTGAAGGACGTGATGGCGGCTTTCGTTGAGCCTGAGCAGTCTCGCGCAAGGATCGAGGAAGCCGCCGCGGTGGTTCGCGCCGCCCAGGAGATGGATGACGCGGCCCTGGCCGTCGCACTCCTCGCGGTGTGGGAGCGAGGGGATCGGGTCTCATCGCAGCGGGCTGTCGTCTGGTGGGTCCAGGCCCTCGGCCTGGTTGATCACCTGCGTGCTCAGCGGTCCCGGCTCATCGCAGCCCTGCCCCTTCTGGAGAGCACGGCCAGGGCCTTCACCGTCCGGCTGCTGCTGGCGGAGCAGCTCAGCGACGCCGAGCTGGCCGAGGTGGCGGTGACGGTGCTGCCCCAGGGGCCGAGGGCACTTTCCCGGGAGCTGCTCCAGGCCCTCGAGCAGCTGGATGCTGCGCCTGAGCAGCTCCGGGAGACCGTCGAGGCGGTGGCGCAGGACGCGCAGCTCGCGCGACGGGCCCGAGCGCTGCTGGAGTCCTGGGGCTGAGAGCCTGCGGCCCCGTCGGCCTTTTGGTCAGTGTCCCGGATTCAACCCAGACCTGGCCAAAAGGCCAGCCGAGTCGCCGAGTCCATCGGGGCAGTTCAGCCCTTAATGTCGCTGGACATGACTGGATTCCATGCAGCCTTGGCCACGCTCGCCCCCGTCACCACCGAGCACTCCCGCAGTGAGGACGACGCCTACCGGCTGCGGTACCGACGGTGGACCTCGACGGGGCCGCTCGGGTCGCGTGAGTACACCGTCGAGGGCAACCGGGTGCGGCTGGTGGAGGTCGACTCCGCGGATCGCGTGGTGCAGGACCGGGTGCGGCTGCTCAGCTCCACGGAGCAGGCCCGGGCCGCCGAGCTGGCGGAGGAGACCCTGCGCGACATCAGGGAGCGTGGCGAGGAGGACCCCTCGGCCTGCGAGCTGGCCATCATCCGCGACTTCAGCGGCCCCGACCAGGACCACTACCTGCGCAGCGGCGACGCCGTCGAGTCCTCCCTGGTCCGGCTGGAGCGCATCCTCAGGGGCGAGCCCCTCGCCGGGTGACGGGCCGCCCTGCCAGCCGGTCAGCGACGGCCCCGGTGATCTGCTCCAGGGGGCCGGAGGTGAACACCTGCAGCCACAGTGAGCACAGCACGACCAGCCCCAGCGCCAGACAGCCCGCCACCAGAAGTTCGTTGGGGTGTTGCCCGATGCTGCCCAGGATGAGGACGTGCACCACGTAGGCGGTCAGCGCCATCGCCCCGACGCCGGTCAGCGGCCACAGCACGAACCGGCTCCAGGCCAGGCGGCCGAGCAACACCAGGCCCGCAATCGTCGCCAGGGCCAGGCCGCCGGAGGAGAAGTTCTCGAACGGGGTACCGGAGTGCGGGGCGAAGCCCCAGATCGCCTGCTCCAGGTCCACCGGGCGGGTCAGGTCCATCAGCGGCGGTGACTGGACCTCGGGCTCGAGCTCCGGTTCCATCGCCGACTCGTCGATGCCGTACTTCTCGTTGAAGAGCCGGTTGTAGGTCTCCAGCTGCTCGGGGGTCATGGAGTCGAGCTGCTGCTCGGACTCCTCCTGGGTGCAGGGCACCAGTGCTGAGCCCTGCTCGTCGAGGCACCAGCCCCCCATCTCCTCGCCGTCGGGAAGCGGGGCGTTCTCGGTGATGCTGCTGCCGTTTCCGCTGCTCGAGGCGAACAGGGGGTCCAGGGACCTCGCCTTGATGAGGAAGGGCAGGGCGAAACCGATGAACATCACCAGGCCGATGACGAGGAAGTTCCGCAGGGCGGTGACGTTGTCCAGGCCGTGGCGCCCCAAAGCCAGTCCTGCCAACACGAAACCCAGCCACACCAGAGCCGGGTAGGTGGAGCTGGCGAGCATCAGCAGGACGAAACCGTTCTCGTCCCGACCGCCCCAGAAGCTGAACCAGGTGGGCAGCGCCGTCGCCAGGATGGAGCCGAGGGCCGCGTGACAGGCCGCGACGACGAGCAGCGTTCGCGTGCGCCATCTGAGTGCTGGCAGGGCCAGGATGAACCAGAAGGCGTAGGAGGCGAGGATCACCGAGACGCTGGTCCAGGTCAGTGACAGCGCCCCGGCCAGCAGGAGCAGCACGATGGCGCGCCCGACGATGGTGAGCCGGGCCTGCATCAGCTCCACCCCGTCCAAGCGCCGTCGCCCACCGCTCATGATGGCCAGCGACACCCCGGCGATGGTGGCGAACAGGATGGCGGAGCGGCCGTTCGCGAAGCTCAGCAGGGCAGCCGGGCTTCCCGCGGGGGCCTGGGTGAGGACGGTGTGCGCCACCACCATGCCCAGCACGGCCAGGCCACGCGCCGCATCCAGGCCACGCACCCGCTGCCCGGGCCGTCGGGGATCGCACACCTGGGGCCACCAGGTGCGGGCGGGGCGGGGTGGGGCCTCGGTGGCGACGGCGGGGTCGGGGCTGGGATCGACGGCGGTGGTGGTCACGACTTCAGGGTAGAACCAGTCGTGGCGTTGGGGAAGGGGGTGTGAGTTCCCGATCAACGAACTGCGCGAATGGGTGCAACGGCGATTCGTGTCCATGTGATGTGCCCTCCGCCGCATCGTGGTTCGACCAATGGGTGAAGCCGGGGCAGCTTTGAACGGCGTTCAACCATCCTCCCTCGTCAACCCCTGGTCGGACCAGAATGCATTCAACTGGGGGGCGGGTGTTGTGCCCGGTACCCGACATGGTTGGATAGGGGGCATGAGTCCTCGCAAGATCGGCGTCACCGAAGTAGCCCTCCGGGACGCGCACCAGAGTTTGATGGCAACCCGCATGGCCATGGAAGACATGGTCGATGCCTGCG
>JAUNKV010000067.1 GCA_030532575.1 Propionibacteriaceae bacterium
GGTTGTCGCCGTCGAACTCCTGGGCGGAGAGGATCTCGCGGAGCTCCATCTCGACCAGGTCGATCAGGTCGGCATCCTCCTCGGCGATCATGTCGCACTTGTTGAGGGCGACGACGATGGCCGGAACACCCACCTGGCGGGCCAGGAGGATGTGCTCGTGGGTCTGCGCCATCGGACCGTCGGTGGCGGCCACGACGAGGATGGCGCCGTCCATCTGGGCCGCACCGGTGATCATGTTCTTCACGTAGTCGGCGTGACCGGGGCAGTCGACGTGGGCGTAGTGACGCTTCTCGGTCTGGTACTCGACGTGCGCGATGGAGATGGTGATACCGCGCTGACGCTCCTCGGGAGCCTTGTCGATGCTGTCGAACGGCGACAGCTCGTTCAGCTCCGGGTACTTGTCGTGGAGCACCTTGGTGATCGCCGCGGTCAGAGTGGTCTTGCCGTGGTCGACGTGTCCGATGGTGCCGATGTTGCAGTGCGGCTTGGTCCGCTCAAACTTGGCCTTTGCCACGTAGGGCTCCTTCTGGGTCTCACCACGCACCGTGCGTGGCCTGTTTCTGGTGCACCCCTGCGCGGTGGTACACCAGGGGTCCGACGCTCAGGAGTTTTTCCCGGGCGCATACCGAAGTAATGCTATCGGCCGCGCCCGGTAAGTCAAACTCACGACGTGTACCAACCCCCTCGGGTTCAGCACCCGCCCGCGGCGAAGGAGGTGTCGCCGTCGTCCAGCTGCCCCAGCTGAGCCACCCTTCCGCTGTGGCGCCCTCCCTCGAACTGGGTGTCCAGGAACTCCCGGCACAGCTCCAGGGCCACGTCGGGGCCGACGACGCGGGCGCCGAAGCACAGGATGTTGGCGTTGTTGTGGGCGCGGGACATCCGCGCGGAATAGCTCTCGGCCACGCAGGCGGCCCGGATGCCCTTGATCTTGTTGCAGGCGATCGAGATACCGATGCCGGAGCCGCAGATCGCGATACCCAGCTCGAACTCCCCCAAGGCCACCTGCTGCGCCAGCCGCGTGCCCCAGATCGCGTAGTCGGTGCGCTCCGCCGTCGCCGGGCCACAGTCGATGATCTCGTGGCCGAGGTCACGCAGCCGGGGAATGAGGTCGATGCGCAGGTCATGCGCGGCGTGGTCGCTGGTGATGCCGATCTTCATGGCCTCAGCCTACTGTGGGGTCCGCGGCAGCACGCTGCGGCCATGACTCCCGAGACACGGATCGATGGAGGACGACGCCCTGAGGCCGCGCTGGCCCGGCACGAGCAGATGGCCACGGCAAGCCATCTCGAGGCGAAGAGGGCGCATCAGGGTGCCGAGGTCGATCTGACGCAGCCTGGAGCTGTGCGCTTCTGCCGACCGGCCCTGATGACGCAGCGGCTTGGTTGAATGCGAAAGGCCCGGCCCCGAACGGGGCCGGGCCTTTCGCGTCCTCAGGCGATCACTCGCCGCCGCGAGCCTTCGCGACGATCTCGTCCGAGACGTTCTTCGGGGTCTCGGCGTAGGAGTGGAACTCCATCGAGTAGGAGGCCTGGCCTGAGGTCTTCGAGCGCAGGTCACCGACGTAGCCGAACATCTCCGACAGCGGCACCAGCGCCCGCACGATGCGGTTGCCGTGCTGCTCGTCCATCGACTGCACGTGCCCACGACGTGCGTTGAGGTCACCGATCACGGTACCGAGGTAGTCCTCGGGCGTGGTCACCTCGACCGCCATCATCGGCTCCAGGATGGCCGGGTCGGCCTTCTTCGCGGCCTCCTTGAAGGCCATGGAACCAGCCAGCTTGAAGGCGAGCTCGGAGGAGTCGACATCGTGGTAGGCACCGTCGGTGAGGGTGACCTTGATGTCCTCGACCGGGTAACCGGCGAGCACACCGAACTGCATGGCGTCCTTGATGCCAGCATCGACGGCCGGGATGTACTCCTTCGGGATGCGGCCACCGGTGACGGCGTTGACGAACTCGTAACCGGAACCGGGCTCGGTGGGCTCGAGATCGATGATGACGCGGCCGAACTGGCCGGAACCACCGGACTGCTTCTTGTGGGTGTACTCGACCTTCTCCACCTTGCGGCGCAGGGTCTCGCGGTAGGCCACCTGCGGCTTGCCGATGTTGGCCTCGACCTTGAACTCACGCTTCATGCGGTCGATGAGGACCTCGAGGTGGAGCTCGCCCATCCCGGCGATGATGGTCTGGCCGGTCTCCTCGTCGGTGTGGACGCGGAAGGTCGGGTCCTCCTCGGCGAGTCGCTGGATGGCGACCGAGAGCTTCTCCTGGTCCGACTTCGACTTCGGCTCGATGGCCTGCTCGATGACGGGGTTCGGGAACTCCATCGACTCGAGGATGATCGGGTGGGCAGGATCACACAGGGTCTCACCGGTGGTGGTGTCCTTGAGCCCCATGACGGCGCAGATCATGCCCGCACCGATCGACTCGATCTCCTCACGCTTGTTGGCGTGCATCTGGTAGATCTTGCCGATGCGCTCCTTCTTGCCCTTGGTGGCGTTGAGGACCTGGGAGCCAGCCTGCAGCACGCCGGAGTAGACGCGGATGAAGGTCAGCTTGCCCAGGTGCGGGTCGGCCGCGATCTTGAAGGCCAGGATCGACAGCGGCTCCTCCTCCGACGGCTTGCGCTCCAGGTGGACGGACTCGTCGCCAGGCTTGAAGCCGTCGATGGCGGGCACGTCCAGCGGGGAGGGCAGGTAGTCCACCACGGCGTTGAGCACCGGCTGGACGCCCTTGTTCTTGAAGGAGGTGCCGCAGACCACGGCGGTGAAGGCGTTGGAGAGCACACCGCGACGGATCGCGGCCTTGATCTGCTCGACGGTGATCGCGTCGGGATCCTCCAGCCACAGCTCCATGAACTCGTCGTCGTGCTCGGCGACGGTCTCGAGCATCTCGGCGCGGGCCAGCTCGGCGGCCTCCACCATGTCCTCGGGGATGTCGGTGATCTCGTAGTCGTTGACGTCCGGCTTGGTCACCTCGGTGGGCCAGATGTTGGCCTTCATGGTGACCAGGTCCACCTGGCCGCGGAAGTTGGCCTCGGCGCCGATCGGCAGCTGCAGCAGCACCGGGGTGGCGTTGAGGCGCTCACGGATGGTCTTGACGCAGTGCTCGAAGGAAGCGCCGGTACGGTCCAGCTTGTTGATGTAGCAGATGCGGGGCACGCCGTACTTGGATGCCTGACGCCACACGGTCTGCGACTGCGGCTCGACACCGGCCACGCCGTCGAAGACGGCCACGGCACCGTCGAGCACGCGCAGGGAGCGCTCCACCTCGACGGTGAAGTCGACGTGCCCGGGGGTGTCGATGATGTTGATCTGGGTGTCGTGCCAGAAACAGGTGGTGGCGGCCGACGTGATGGTGATGCCGCGCTCCTGCTCCTGCTCCATCCAGTCCATCGTCGCGCCACCCTCGTGGACCTCGCCGATCTTGTAGGACTTGCCGGTGTAGAAGAGGATGCGCTCGGTGGTGGTGGTCTTTCCGGCGTCGATGTGCGCCATGATGCCGATGTTGCGCACCTTGGACAGGTCAATCTTGGCCACTGTCAGTCCTTTGCTGAAGTCTGTGGGAGAAAAAGGTGTACAGCCCCCGGGGATGACCCGGGGGCTGGGAGATCACCAGCGGTAGTGGGCGAAGGCGCGGTTGGCCTCGGCCATCTTGTGGGTGTCCTCACGACGCTTGACGGAGGCACCGAGACCGTTGGAGGCATCCAGGATCTCGTTCATCAGGCGCTCGGTCATGGTCTTCTCGCGACGGGCGCGGGAGAAGGAGACGAGCCAGCGCATGGCCAGCGTGGTCTGACGGGCGGGCTTGACCTCGATGGGCACCTGGTAGGTGGCACCACCCACACGGCGGGACTTGACCTCGATGGAGGGCTTGACGTTGTCCAGCGCCCGCTTGAGGGTCTGGACGGGGTCCTGACCGGTCTTCTCGCGGGTGCCCTCGAGGGCGTTGTAGACGATGGACTGGGCGACGGTCTTCTTGCCGTCGAGCAGGATCTTGCTGACCAGCTGGCTCACCAGCGGGGAGCCGTAGACCGGGTCGACGAGGATGGGGCGCTTCGGCGCGGGACCCTTGCGAGGCATTACTTCTCCTTCTTCGCGCCGTAGCGGCTGCGGGCCTGCTTGCGGTTCTTGACACCCTGGGTGTCAAGGGCGCCACGGACGATCTTGTAGCGGACACCGGGCAGGTCCTTCACACGACCGCCACGGACGAGCACCATGGAGTGCTCCTGCAGGTTGTGGCCCACGCCCGGGATGTAGGCGGTGACCTCGATGCCGGAGGACAGACGCACACGCGCCACCTTGCGCAGGGCGGAGTTCGGCTTCTTCGGGGTGGTGGTGTACACACGGGTGCACACCCCACGACGTTGCGGGGAGCCCTTGAGAGCGGGCGTCTTGTTCTTGCTGACCTTGTCGGTGCGGCCCTTGCGGACCAGCTGCTGAATTGTTGGCACCTGTTGGCATCACTTTCGTAGTTTGGACGGGTATCCCTGGCTCGCGGCCACCATCGTCGCGCCTTCCGGGTCACCGTTTCCGTACCGGCTGCGTCGTCAGCAGCTGCTGTGCGAACTCCGCACGGATCGGGGGGTGACTTCGCAACTCAAGGACCCACCGGTCATGCCAGGGCACGCACACTGCGCCCGCGTGGAGCGGACGCACCCGCCCATGTTATCCGAGAGCACATCTCGGGTCAAAGTGCCCGACTTGACTCAGCTAAAAGGTCCGGGAGCGGCAGCGTGTGCCTCACGTAGGAA
>JAUNKV010000068.1 GCA_030532575.1 Propionibacteriaceae bacterium
CCGATCCCGAAGGCCAGCGCCCCGAAGGCCCCGTGGGTGGAGGTGTGGGAGTCGCCGCACACGATGGTCATCCCCGGCTGGGTGACCCCCAGCTGGGGTCCGATGATGTGGACCACGCCCTGGTCGCGGTCACCCAGCGAGTGGATGCGGATGCCGAACTCCGCGGCGTTGCGGCGCAGGGTGTCGACCTGGGTGCGGGAAACCGGGTCCGCGATGGGGGCGAGGATGTTGAGGGTGGGCGTGTTGTGGTCCTCGGTGGCCAGAGTGAGGTCGGGGCGGCGCACCTGCCTGCCGTTCATCCGTAGCCCCTCGAAGGCCTGCGGGCTGGTGACCTCGTGCACCAGGTGGAGGTCGATGTAGAGCAGGTCAGGTTCGTCAGTGGCCGAGCGCACCACGTGCGCGTCCCACACCTTTTCCGCGAGGGTCTTGCCCATTGTGTCAGTCTTTCTTCTGTCGTCGGTGGGATCACGCTCTCACGGTTCGCGACACCCCATCTTGCATGTCCACCATGTGAAACGTTAATCTCGCCATATGGACCAAGGAAGTGGTGTCGGCGTCCTGGACAAGGCCGCCGCCGTGTTGTCAGCACTGGAGACGAGCCCGTTGACCCTGGCCGGACTGGTGACCGCGACGGGGCTGGCCCGGCCGACGGCCCACCGGCTGGCCGTGGCCTTGGAGCATCACCGTCTCGTCGGGAGGGACATCCAGGGACGCTTCGTGCTCGGGTCGCGCCTGGTCGAGCTGGCGGGTGCTGCGGCAGAGGACCCATTGCTCACCACGGCCGGCCCGATCCTCACCCGGCTGCGTGACATCACCGGCGAGTCCGCCCAGTTGTTCCGCCGCCAGGGCGACATCCGGGTCTGCGCGGCCGCGGTGGAGCGTCCCTCCGGCCTGCGCGACACCGTCCCGTTGGGGGCACAACTGTCCATGACGGCGGGCTCAGCCGCCCAGGTCCTGCTGGCCTGGGAGGAGCCGGAGCACCTGCCCCGACTGCTGGAGGGTGCGGCCTTCACCATCGCAGGGTTGCAGCAGGTCAGACGCCGGGGCTGGGCGCAGTCCGTGGCCGAACGCGAGCCAGGGGTGGCCTCAGTGTCGGCCCCGGTGTTGTCCCCGACCGGCCGGATCATTGCCGCTGTGAGCGTCTCCGGCCCCATCGAGCGCCTGACCCGCCAACCCGGTCGGTTGCACGCCCCGGCGGTGATGGCAGCCGCCGAGCGACTGAGCGAGGTGCTGCGTCGCGCAAGCGGGGATTGAACATCAAAAGTGCCCGGCTCACCTTGGTGAGCCGGGCACTCTGCTTGGTAGCCCCGACGGGATTCGAACCCGCGCTACCGCCTTGAGAGGGCGGCGTGCTAGGCCGCTACACAACGGGGCCAAGCGTGGTGGATCGGCCTTTCACAAGGCCTTTCCGCAGGGGTACCTGGACTCGAACCAAGACTAACTGAACCAGAATCAGTCGGGCTGCCAATTACCCCATACCCCTTTGCACTCTCGCGAGCACGAAGCGTAACTCTACACCTCTGTTCTCCCGAGATGCAAATCGCGGGTTGGGGTCAGGCCCCACCCCGCGATTCGTCACCTCGTCACCCGAGGACGACTCGTGCTCGCCCACTCCTCTGGGTCGCGCGAGCCTCAGCCTCGGGCACGTTCCCACTCCGTGGCGGAGGAGCCGGTCAGGACGTAGAGCACCGCGATGGTCAGTGCGGTGTGGATGAAGGTGGGCACGAAGGTGGCGCTCTGCAGCTCCGCCCCCATCGCCTGCAGACCGACGATGACCGACAGCGCGATGCCCACCAGCAGGGTCCGTCTGGCCCAGCGTCGCCCTTGGTAGGTGAACCACGCGCACACGGCGTTGAACAGGCTCAGCACGAGGATCAGCCCTGCGGTGATGGTCAGGACGATCCCGCCCTCCTCCGCAGTGAGCTCGGTGACGCCGAGATCGGTGGTGGTCAGACCGAACACCCCGATGACGTCCCACACCAGCAGGGCCGCCACCAGCAACATGCCGAGGACCACGGACATGGGGCGTTTGCCGATGTCGGCCAGCGGGGCAGGCATGGTCTCCGCAGGAGCCTCCTCGGACTCGACCTTCACCTCGCCCAGCTGAAGCACCGGCAGGTTGCCGTCGGTGCGCACCACATCGCCACCACCGTTGCGGCTGTGGTAGCCGGTGGAGAAGTTCTCAAGCACCTTCACCTCGGCGGCCTCGTTGGCGTACAGCACCGAGTCCACGATGAAATCACGCTCCACGTCGATGTTGGCGTCGATCTTGTGGGTCACCTGGAGGGTGAACAGCGACAGCCCGACGGAGCGGTCGTAGGTACCTGCGGCCACCCAGTCCACCTTCTCGCCGCCAGGCAGCAGCCAGCCCTCAGGGCAGCGCCAGAACCGAACATGGTGGCGCTGCGCCGGATTGCCGTCGACCTCCATCTGGTAGGCGAAGTCCTGCTTCTGGTCGAAGATGTAGAGCGAGCTGACCGGGGCCTCGGCGTAGCTCTTGCCGCTGACCGAGCCCCAGGCGATGCGCAGACTGGAACGTAGGTTGATGGGATCGGCCTTCGTCCACCCGGCCTTGCGCATCACGGTGTGGATCTGCCCCTCGGTGCCATCCACGGCCAGGTTGACCGGGTCACCCAACAACCCGTCCCCAGTTCGGGAGCGCCCGATGAAGTAGTGGGGAACGTAGATCGAGGTGAGGGCCTTGTGCAGCCGGGGCAGGGCCAGGTAGGTGGCGACCAGCCACATCAACACGAAGTACAGCACCAACCACCACGACCATTGCAGGCCTTTGCGGAACAACAACCAGGCCAACACGAAGGTGGCGACCAGTCCCAGCAGGAACAGTCCACCGTCGAGGACGGCACCCAGGGTGTGCCAGAGGTAACGACCCGCGCCCGGCGAGGCATCCTGCTTCACGGGCGGGTGATCATAGACCGGTGGTTTGCGTTGCATGGCTGAACTGTAGAGCGCAAGGGCTACCGAGAGCTGCAGAACTCACCCACGCAGCGCATCCAGAGCACTCAACAGCTCAGGGGCGAGCTGGACCTCCGGGGCCGAATTCGTCACGCTGTGCCCCAGGGCCGCCAGGACGGCATCCATGACCTCAAAGCGGCCACGCCCCATACCGTCGCTCATCTTGATCGCGATTCCACTGCCCTCGGGCAGGCCCACGGCGAGCACTCCCTCGGCCCCGATCTTCGCGATGGCGCCGGGGACCTGCTCGGTGAGCCGCACCACGGGGTGGCCGACTCCAGAGGTGTACTCAGGATGCTGCCTGAAGGCGTCGGCGACGAGCCTGCCCGGGCCATCGCTCTCGGCGGCGATCCGGGCGAAACCTGCGGCCAGACCGGGCAGGGTGGTCGCGAAGGCAGGGGCCGTGCAGCCGTCGATCACCGGTTCCCCCACCACACCGCAGTACTCCTCGATGACGGCACGGATCGCCTGCTGGAGGGGATGGGCCGGGTCGCGGTAGCCCTCGAGCGGCCACCCGGAAAGCAGGCAGGTTCGCAGCATCGCGGCGTGCTTGCCCGAGCAGTTGTGGGCCAGCGGCTCCTTGTCGCGCCCGACGGCGTACCAGGCGCGCAGGGCCTCCGGGTCCTGGGGCAGGTCAGGGGTGTGCTGGAGGTCCGCGACCCCCAGCCCGGAGCGGGCCAGAATCTCCAGTGTCCCGTCTCGGTGAATCTCCTGGCCGGTGTGGGAGGCACCGGCCAGGGCCAGCAGCTCGCCCTCGAGGTCCAGGCCGCCCCGTAGCATCGCGACCACCTGGAACGGCTTCAGGGCTGATCGAGGCAGCACCGGGGCATCCATGTCGCCCAGGCTCAGCCGCCTGTTCCCCGGACCGACGAGGCAGAGCCGCCCTCGGTGGTGTGACTCGGCCACCCACCCCCGATACACGGTCCCCAGCAGCAGATCGAACACGAAACCGCAGTGTAGCGGCAGATTTTTCCCCAAAGCGCCACACACGGCGTGCCGTTGTGCTGAAGTAGGGGGTGTTGGTCGGGATCACGAAGGAGTGGCCATGAAACATGTGACGGTACTGGCGGTGCTGACGACAGCCATGCTGCTGGGCTGCGCCCCGAAACAGGAGCAGCCCAGGGAACCCCTGATCCCACCACCGACGACCTACTCCATCCCCACACCAACCGCCCCGCAGTCCTACACCCCGGTCAAGACCCCCGAACAGCAAGCGGCAGAAGAAGTGGTGGCGGAGTACTTCCGGCTGAAGAACATCGTGAAACAGGACCCTGAAGCAGACATGGAGCCGCTGTACGCCATCGTGGTGGGGGACCTGCTGGAGAACGAGCTGGCCTTGCTGGAACAGTACCGGGAGGATCATGTGGTCCAAAGCGGAGAATTCACCTTCGCGATCCAAGGGTCCCGCCGCCAGCAGGATGGCACAGTCCAGGTCGCGGCCTGCACCGACGCCTCAACGATCGACCTGGTGGACCAGGACACCGGGGAGTCGATACTGGACCCCAACCGACCGTTCATCAAACAGTGGAAGATCCAAACCCGTCAGGTCGGCGAGACCTGGAAGGTCGCCGACCTCAACACACAGGACGCAGAACAATGCGCACCATAGTTCTCACCCTCCTGGCCGCCACGATGACCTTCCTCGGGAGCGTGCAGCCAGCACACGCCGATGACAACAACCCTCCCGTGAACCTTGAGGACAACCAAGTTGTGCTGCGAGCCCGTGATCCTGGGTCCCCCGGCAGCAAGAGCCACCGCAAACCCAGCATCTCCA
>JAUNKV010000069.1 GCA_030532575.1 Propionibacteriaceae bacterium
CGCTCACCGGTGGCGGTCATCTGGCCCTGCCAGTAGTACGACGCCTTGCAGGTGTTCCCCGTGGCCGGGGTGAGGTCCTCGGAGCCGCCGGAGTCGTTGCCCGGAGCTGGCTCCTCGGGCTTCTTCTCCTTCTTCTCCTCCTCCTTGGTGCCAACCAGCGTCACCTCGTTCACCGGCTTCTTGGTGACCTCCTCGCTCTGCAGCGTCGAGGAGTTGAGCACGCCGTCGTGGTAGACCTCGAGGTAGGTCTCGGTCTTGAGGCCCTCCTCGCCCTTGGTCTCGACCTTCTTCTTGCCCTTCTTCAGGTCCGCGCTCTCCTTCTCGGTCTTCTCGAAGGGGATCGCGACCTCCTTGGTGGTGGTGGACTGGTCCACCACCACGACGCTGATCTCCAGGCCCTCGGTCAGCACGGTGTCGGCTGCAGGGGTGAGGATGTCGTCGTCGTCCACGGTGACCCCGGCCTCGGCCAAGGCGTCGCCGACGGTACCGGCGATCCTGACCGGGGTGGTCTCGCCCTGGCGGGTGAGGTTGACGTTCTTCGCGGTGGAGACCTCCAGGGCCAGACCCTCGCGGCCGATGGCGTCGGAGCGGGAGGCTGACAGCTTCGCGTCGGGGGCGTCCATCCCGAGGAAGGCCAGCGCCTCCTCGACGGTGCGGGCGGTGGTCCACACGGTGCGGGTCTCGCCGTCAACGGTGAGGGTCAGCTCACGCCCGTAGAGGACGCTGATCTCCATCCCGTTGGTGACCTCGGCATCCGTGGCGGGCAGGACGACATCGTGCTCACCGACGGTGATGCCCTCGAGCTCCAGCACCTCACCGACGGTGTCCTCGCGGACCGACAGCGCGGTGGGGACCCCGTCCACGACGAGGGAGACGTCGTTTCTGTGCAGTGCGGTCGCCAGCGCGACCCCTCCGACGAGGGTCAGCGCCAGGCCTCCTGCGGCTGCGGGGATCCAGATGTGTTTCTTGGCCATCAACGACTCCTGGTCGAACTCTGGTCGGTCTTTCGCCGGGGGTGCCCGACTCACAGCATCCTAAGCCACCCGCACCTCAAAGCCAAACGAAACCTGAGAATCTCTCAGTTACCGGCTCCAGACCAGCACGAATCGCGGAGAAGAAACGACCCACCGTCGGCAGGCAACGTGCCAGCGTTTTTCGCCGGCGATTCGTGCTTGAGGGGCGGGCCGGGGGTGAAGATCGGGCCGGGGTGCGGGGTGGGGCCGTCGAGCAGGGGAGGTAGGGCGGGAAAGGTGGGACGGGGCGCGTCGGGCGCGACTATCCGTGCGTCTCAGCCCTGGTCCCGCGGAACCCGCGCAGCCGCAGCGAGTTCAGCACCACGAAGACGCTGGAACAGGCCATCGCGGCCCCCGCGATCATGGGGGTCAGCCACCCCAACGCCGCAATCGGGATGGCCGCAACGTTGTAGGCGAAGGCCCACAGCAGGTTGCCCCGGATGGTGCGGTCGGTGGCACGCGACAGCCGGACCGCGTCGACGACGCCCCCGAGGTCGTCCCGCATCAGGGTGAGGTCGCTGGCCGCAGCAGCCGCGTCGGTCCCGGCCCCCATCGCGATGCCGAGGTCGGCCGTGGCCAGGGCGGCGGCGTCGTTGACCCCGTCGCCGACCATCGCGACGCGACCCCCTGCCGCCTGGAGGTCGCGGATCACCTGCGCCTTGCCGCCGGGCAGCACCTCCGCGTGGACCCGGGTGATACCGACGGCTCCCGCCACCTCCCCGGCGACCTCGCGGGCGTCTCCGGTGAGCAGCACCGGCTCCAGGCCGAGGTCACGCAACCGGGTGACGGCCTCACGCGCACCCGGTTTGAGGCTGTCCCCGACCACGATCCGACCCACGAATGCGCCGTCGGACACCACCAGGACCTCGCTGCCGAGCGGCCCGGAGCGCTTCGGGGCCGCGACCCCCAGGTCGGTCAGCAGGCGGCGGGATCCGGCATGGACCCGTCGCCCTGCGACCTCGGCGGCGACGCCTCGCCCCGGCAGGGCCTCGAAGCCCGCAGCCTCGGGCAGGTCGTCTCCCGCAGCAGCAACGACGGCGCGGGCGATGGGATGCTCCGAGCCGGACTCGACGGCCCCGGCCAGCCGCAGCAGCTCCTCACGGCTGGCCCCGGGCCCGGGTTCGACGGCGAGCACCGTCATGGCTCCGGTGGTGAGGGTGCCGGTCTTGTCGAAGACGATGGTCTGCACCGCGCGGGCCTTCTCCAGGGCCGGGGCGCCGCGAATGATGATGCCGAGCTCGGCGCCCCGGCCGGTCCCCACCAGCAGGGCCGACGGCGTGGCCAGGCCGAGCGCGCACGGGCAGGCGATGATGAGCACCGCGATACCGGCGGTGAGGGCGAAGGTCAGTCCGGCCCCGGCCAGCAGGTGCAGCACGCAGGTGAGCGCCGCGATCAGCAGCACGGCGGGCACGAAGAACTCGGTGATCCGGTCGGCCAGGCGCTGGGCCTCGGCCTTGCCGGTCTGGGCCTGCTCCACCAGCCGGGCGATCTGCGCCACCTGGGTGGCCGAGCCCACCGCCGTCGCCCTCACCAGCAGCCGCCCGGTGGTGTTGATCGAGCCGCCGACGACCAGGTCCCCGGGGCCGACCTCCACCGGCAGGGACTCGCCGGTGATGATGGCGGCATCGACGGCGGAGACCCCGTCGATGACCTCACCGTCGGTGGCGACCTTCTCGCCGGGGCGCACCACCACGACGTCGCCGACCGCGAGTTCGCCTGCCGGGATGGTGGTCTCGGCGCCGTCGCGCAGCACGACGGCCTCCTTCGCGGCCACCTCCATCAGCGCCCGGACGGCGGCCCCGGCGCGGTGCTTGGAGCGGGCCTCGATCCAGCGGCCGAGCAGCAGGAAGGCGGTGATCCCGGCGGCGGCCTCGAGGTAGATGTTGCCCAGCGGGTCGCTGTGGCCGAGGCTCAGGGTGAACTCGTGGGTCATGCCGATGGTTCCGGCATGACCAAGGGTCATGGCGACGACGGACCACGCCAGGGCCACGAGGGTGCCGAGGCTGACCAGGGTGTCCATCGTGGTGGTGCCGTGGCGGAGGTTCTGCCAGGCTGCGGCGTGGAAGCTGCGGCCGCACCAGGCGACGACGACGGTGGTCATCGCCAGGGCCAGCCACTGCCAGCCGGGGAACTGCCAGGCCGGGATCATCGAGACCACGATGACGGGCAGGGCCAGTGCCAGGGCGAGTCTGAGGCGGGGCAGGAGCACCTCGGCGCGTTCGGTGGGGGGCTGGGTGGCGGTGGGACGGGCGTCGTACCCGGCGCGCTGGACCACTTGGATCAGGTCCTGCACGGTGACCCCCTTGGGGGCCAGCACCTGGGCGCGTTCGGTGGCGTAGTTGACGGTGGCGGTCACGCCGTCGAGCTTGTTGAGTTTCTTCTCGATGCGGTGGGCGCAGGCGGCACAGGTCATGCCCTCGAGGTCGAGGGAGATGTCACCCAAGGCTGGTCAGGCCTCGACGACGGTGTAGTTCCCGGCCTCCGCGACGGCCGCGATGACGGCGTCGTAGGGGATGTGGTTCTCGGACTCGATGATCGCCCGGCCGCTCTCCCAGTCCACCTGGGCTGCGGTCACGCCGTCGATCTCCTGAAGCTCCTCAGTGATGTGCTTGGCGCAGTTGCCGCAGGTCATTCCGGTGATGATGTAGGTGGTCCGCATGTTTCCTCCTTGACCCCGAACTGTACCCCGGCAGGGGCGGGGTCTCAGCTCGGGGTCGCCGTCGGGGCGGGGCGGGGGCCGGTCCAGCGGAAGGAGTCCAGCATCTGGTGCAGCTCTGCCGGAGGGGTCGCGAGGTTCGGGTTCGTTCTCAGGTCGAACTCCCACACCCCGTCGTGGCGCACCACACACCACACCTCCATCTTGTACATCTGCCCGAACTGGTCGCGGTAGGAGAAGCCGAGAGCTGGCTCACCCCCGACGGTACGGGGCGGCAGCACCCGCATCTCTGGTTGTTTCCCGTAGTCCTCGCGGTTCAACATGCGGTCCTTCAGGACGACCTGGGGGTCCACCGGGAAACCGGGCAGGAAGACGGCACCCAGCTCCTCGATCCGCCTCGAGGACAGCAGGGTCTTGCCGTCGGTCCGCCTGATCCTGAACTCCCCTGACCGGTTCGTCTCCTCCGTGATGGTGTAGGGCACCTCCCCCATCACGCTGGTGGATTGCTCGTCCCAGCCCTCAGCGGGGTCGAAGGTGTAACCGTCGGCATGTTCGGTCCGCATGTGGACCACGGTGGGCGACGGCGTGGGCTCCGGTGCGCTGGGGGTGCAGGCGACCAGCGTCATCGCCGCGACCATCCCGGCCAGCAACCTTCGGTTCATCCTGGTCTCCTCATCGACGGTGGCGCGCCAGTTTCACGCAGCAGGTGGAAGAACAGTACCAAGCAGCGCCTTGGGACGATGGTGGTGAGGGTTACCACCGCTGAAGCCGAGTCCCAGCACTTTCTCCGCTGGTCGAGCCGGGTGGGCGAGCTTGCGAGAACACCCGTGTCGAGACCCCTGACCATCCGCAGGGACTTGGGTCCCAGACCACCCCCGCTCGGCACAAGACCCAGCACCAGGCGCCAGAGGTCTCGACTGTCGGGCGCTGAACGCCCTCGGCTCGACCAGCGGGGGGGTTTCCGCTGGTCGAGCCGGGTGGGCGAGCTTGCGAGAACACCCGTGTCGAGACCCCT
>JAUNKV010000031.1:0-24831 GCA_030532575.1 Propionibacteriaceae bacterium
CAGCGATTCGTGCCCGGAGCAGGCCGGACAGCAGAGACGAGCACGAACCGCCGACGAAAAACACTGGCACGACACCAAGCGACGACGAACCATTCACGATCAGCGATTCCTGCCCCCTCCTCCGCTGGTCGAGCCGGACCGCGAGCGCCAGCGAGCAGTCCGAGTCGAGACCCCATGACCATTCCCGCCCAACACAAGTCCCAGCACCAGGCGCCAGAGGTCTCGACACGGGCCTCCCTCGCTCCGCATCGGGAAACCCGGCTCGACCAGCGGAAGGGGACCGCCCGACCAACGGAAAAGGGAAACACCACCACCCCACCCGAGCACGAACCGCCGGTGAAAAGCGCTGGCGCGTCGGCAGGCGACGGCGAACCGTTCACGATCAGCGATTCGTGCCCGGAGCAGGCCGGACAGCAGAGGCGAGCACGAATCGCCGACGAAAAACGCTGGCGCGTCACCACACGACGACGAACCGTCACCCCCCAGCGATTCGTGCCAAGAAGGGAACCACCCAACACAAGTCCCAGCACCAGACGCCAGAGGTCTCGACACGGGCCTCCCTCGCTCTGCATCGGGAAACCCGGCTCGACCAGCGGAGGGAGGGACGGCCCGACCAGCGGAGGGGCGACGCTCAGGGCTTCGGCTGGTCCGTCGATCCGACCATGAGGCGACCGCTGGAGCGCTCGCCCAGCTCCTCCAGCGCGAGCCGGGCCACCATCTGCTGGTTGGTGGTCACCCGCTCCGAGCGGCCCCGGGTGAGGAAGCTGATGAACCAGTGCAGCAGCGTCGAGAGCCGCTGCTTGAAACCCGCGATGTAGAGCAGGTGCAGCACCAGCCACGCCACCCACGCGACGAACCCGGTGAGCTTCACCTTGCCCGCGCTGACCACCGCCGAGAACCGCGAGATGGTGGCCATCGAGCCCTTGTCCTTGTAACTGAACGGCGCCTGGGGACGCTGCCCCGCGACCTGCCCACGGATCAGCCCCGCGACGTACCGGGCACCCTGGATCGCCCCCTGCGCGACCCCCGGCACCCCGTCGACCGCCGCCAGGTCCCCGACGACGAACACCTCCCCGTGCCCCGGCAGGCTCAGATCCGGCTGCACCCTCACCCGTCCGGCCCGGTCCAGCTCCGCCCCGGTCTGCTCCGCCAGCTGCCTGCCCAGCGGATTGCCCGCCACCCCTGCCGCCCACACCTTGCACACCGACTCCAGCCGCTCAGTGCTGCCGTCGCCCCGCCTGACCTCAAGACCCTGGTCGTCCACCTCGGTCACCAGGGTGTCGGTCCACACCTCCACCCCGCGCTTCGTCAACGACCTGCGGGCCACATCCCCCAGGTCCTCGCCGAAGCTCGGCAGCACCCTCGGCCCGCCCTCGATCAGCACCACCCGCGCCTTCCGCGGGTCGATGCGGCGGAACTCCCCCACCAAGGTCTGGGAGGCCAACTCCCTGATCTGCCCGGCCATCTCCACCCCCGTCGGCCCCGCCCCGACGACGGCGAAGGTCAGCAGCCGCGACACATCCGTGCCCTCCGGCTCGTTCTCCGCCAGCTCGAAGGCCCCGAAGATGCGGGCCCGCAGCTCCAGCGCGTCGTCGATGGACTTCATCCCGGGCGCGAACCGTGCGAACCGGTCGTTGCCGAAATACGACTGCCCAGCCCCCGCCGCGACGATCAGGAAGTCGTAGTCGGTGACGTGCTCCTGGTTGTGGAACCGCCAGTGCACCTGCCGACTGCCCACATCGATGTGCTCCACCAGCCCCAGCTGCACCTTCACGTTGCGCTGCCTGCGCAGCACCTCGCGGGTCGCGGGCGCGATCTCCCCCTCGCTGAGGATGCCCGTGGCCACCTGGTACAGCAACGGCTGGAACAGGTGGTGGGTGGTGCGGGCGATGAGCGTGATCTCGACATCGGCCCGCCGCAGCGCCTTGGCTGCGAACAGCCCACCGAAACCGGAGCCGATTATCACAACATGGGGTTTGCGCATTCCCCTATGGTGCCACGACGGCACACCCGCTCAAATCAGCTCCCGGGCGACGGTGGCCGCCACCTCCTCGCCGGAACGCACCGCCCCTTCCATGTAACCGTTGAACCTCACCGCATACTCGGCCCCCGCCCAGTGCAGGCACCCCTCGGGGGCCGCCAGCACCGGCCCGTTCGACGTCCAGATCCCCGGCGCGAAATGCGCCCCGTGGCATCCACCGGTGTAACGCTCCGCCGTCCAGTCCCGCTCGATGTACTCGACCGCATCGGCCCCCTCCGGGCCGAACACGCTGACCGCCGAGTCGATGAACGCCCGACGACGCTCCTCCGCCGTCCTCGCCGCCAAGGACCCCGCTGCCACGCCCTCGAAGAATCCGAGCAGATGCCCCTGCTCCGAGTCCTGCCTGGTGGTGTCGAAGGTCACCCGGACCGCGCCCTCGTCCGAACTCGACTGCCCGGACAGGCCCTTGTCCCGCCAGAACGGCCGGTCGTAGATGAGGAAGGCCTTGATGACATTGCCCGGTGCAACCCGCTCCGCGGCCTCGGCCCGCCACTCAGGCAGCGCCGGATCGTGCTCCAGCGCGACGGCGAGCCTCGGCGGCAGCGTCGAGATCACCGCCCTGGCCCGCACCTGCTCCCCCGAGGCCAGGGTCAGCACCGCGTCGTCGTGGTGGCTCACCTTCACCACCGGCTGGCTGAGCCGGACCACATCGCCCAGCTCCGCCGCCATCGCCTCGCACAACGCCGCCATGCCGCCATCGACGCGCTGCTGGTTCAGCCCGCCGTTGGTGGCGAGCATCGACTCCAGATCCGGTCCGGAGTTGATCTGCCGGAGCCCCTCCAGCAGCGTCTCACCGTCGGCCATCGGCCCATACGCGGCGGCGTAGACCTCCTCGAAGCGCCCCTGGGCGCCCTCGGTGCGCAGATTGGTACGCACCCAACGCCTCAGGTCCTGCCTCAGCCACGCATCGTTGGCCTCCACCCAGGCCGGGTCCCCGGCCAGACGTTTCGCCAGCCGACGCAGCCTGAGCAGCCCCTGGCTGAGATCGGAGACCTCGAACGGGGTGAGTTCCTTGCCGTCCGCCCTCGTGGGCACCGCCATCGCGCGCCCGTGGACCCGCACCAGCAGGTTGCCCTCCGTGGGCAACCCGATGGTGTGCAGGCCGTAGCGAGCCACCAGGTCGAGGATCGCGTCGTGTCCGGCACCGATCCACTGTCCCCCGAGCTCGACGTAGCTGTCATCCCCCAGCCGACCGTTCTCGACCCGTCCCCCGACGCGGTCCCTCGCCTCGAGGACCACCACGTCGAGCCCCCGATTCCGCAGGTTTCGGGCAGCGACCAGGCCGGCCAGGCCAGCACCGATGATGGCGCAGTCCAGCATCACCCCTCCTAGATCTGACATGCAGATGTGCCCCATCAGAGTACAAGGCTTCGGCCCACAACCCGAGGGCACCCCCCGCAACAGCTCACCCGGTGGCGATCACCTGCTTCACCTTGGCCACCTCAGCCGGAATCCGCCTCACGTGTCGCGGCAGCTCCTCCAGCCCCGCGAACCGCTCCGGCCTGGGCGGGGTGATCCCCACCGCCTCCACGATGGTTTCAGCGAACTTCACCGGCAGCGCGGTCTCCAGCACCACGACGGGGCCGGTGATGCTCCCTTCGGCCAGCAGGCGACGGGCCACGTGCACCCCGTCGGCGGTGTGAGGATCGATCAGCACCTGGTCGTGCTGCCAGACCTTGCGAATCGTCTCGACCCGGTCGGCATGTCGGGAGGAACCGGAGACGAAGCCCGTGGCAGAGCGGTCCACGCGAGACAGGTCGAAGCTGCCCTCGGCCCCCAGCCGCGTCCCGAACAGCTCGGTGACGGTGGCCCCGTCACGCCCCAACAGGTCAGCGACGAACCGCTCGAAGTTCGAGGCCTTGGAGATGTCCATCGACGGCGAGCTCGTGGCCAGGGTCTCGGCGGCCGAGCGCACCCGGTAGATGCCGGTGCGGAAGAACTCGTCCAGCACGTCGTTCTCGTTGGTGGCCAACACCAGGTGCCGGATCGGCAGACCCATCTGGCGGGCGATGTGCCCGGCCGCGATGTTGCCGAAGTTGCCCGAGGGCACCGCGAAGCTGATCTCCTCGCCGTCCGAGATGCGCAGCCAGATCGCGAAGTAGTACACGATCTGCGCCATCAGTCTTGCCCAGTTGATGGAGTTCACCGCACCGATCCGGTGCCGGGCCTTGAACTCCGCATCGGCGTTGACGGCCTTCACCAGGTCCTGGCAGTCGTCGAAGACCCCCTCGACGGCCAGGTTGACGATGTTGCCGTCGTCCAGGGTGTACATCTGGGCCTGCTGGAACGGGGTCATCCGGTCCGCTGGGGAGAGCATCACCACGCGCACCCCGTCGCGTCCCCGCAGCGCGTGCTCGGCCGAGGAGCCGGTGTCTCCGGAGGTGGCGCCCAGGATGGTCAGGGTCTCGCCACGCCGCGCCAGCTCGTAGGGGAACAGCTCCCCCAGCAGCTGCATCGCCATGTCCTTGAACGCGGCGGTGGGGCCGTTGCTGAGATGGGCCAGCCACAGCCCACCGGAGAGCTCACTCACCGGCACGACGGTGGGGTCGAGGTACTTCTCCGGCGCGTAGGCGCGCTCGCAGATGCCACGCAGGTCGTCGGCGGGGATGTCGTCGACGAACAGGGAACACACCTCGAAGGCGAGTGCCGCGTAGCCGTCGTCGGCCAGGACCTGACGCCACCGCTCCAAGGTGGCGGCATCGACGCTCGGGTACTCGACGGGCAGGTAGAGCCCGCCGTCGGGGGCCAGTCCCTCCAGCAGGATGTCACTGAATCCGCGGGACTCGGCCTTGGTGGAGCGGGTGGAGACGTATCGCACGGCGCAGACTCTACCGCCCGTCATTTCACCATGTCGCGACGGTGGAACAGCCAGATCGCCGTCGGGGCCAGTATCGCCAGCACCAGCAGGCAGTAGACCAGACCATCCCAGAAGGTGACCACCCGGTTGTAGCCCTCCAGCACGACCAGCTCCTCCTCCGCCCCTCCGTAGGGAGCCGACTCGTTGGCAACGGGATAGCCGCCCTGCACCACGGCCACGATGTAGCGGTGCGGCAGAACCGCCTGCCACCACGACCCGTAGACCCCCGACGACCAGCCGAGCACCAGGCCGCCGTAGCTCACCAGGCCGACGGCGACCAGCCCCTTCCAGGTGGAGGAGAAGCTGATGGCCAGCAGCGCACACAACATCCCGGCCAGCAGCGCCGCGACGAGGTAGCGCAACAACGGCAGGCCGAGGCTGCCATGGACCCCCAGATCGACAGGACCACGCACCCACATGAACGTCAGGACGTCCATCGCCAGCCCGACACCGAGCCCCAGCAGGCTGAGCAGACCTGCAGCGAGCATCCCCACCAGCACCTTCGCCCACAACACGTGCTGGCGCGCCGGGGTGAAGGTGAGCTGGGTGCTGATCGCACCAGTGGTGAACTGGGAGCCGACGTACAGAGAGACGAACACCGTCGCGATCACCAGCAGCACGACGTTCAGCCCCTCCATCGTGCTCTTCACCTGGTCGGAGAAGGAGACCACCTCGCGCAGCAGATCCTCCAGCCTGGGCGCCTTGTTCTCCTCGAGGCGCTCACAGGCCCATCGGTGCCCGGAATCGCAGTCCTTCTGGTAGGCGGCCTGCTCGGCACGCCAGAGCTCCATGAACTCCTGGTGGCTCTGCTTCGCGACCGCCACCTCCACCTCGGTGATCTCGGCGGCGCTGCCGGCGGCGGAGATGCTCGCCCAGCACGACAGCACGACCGTGACGAGCACGAAACCGACGAAGACGCGGCTGCTGACCAGGCGCAGCAGCTCGGAACGCAACAGGTTGACCATCATGCCGCGGACCTCCCCTGCGTGGCGGTCAGGTGTTCCCCCTCGGTGAGGTCGAGGAACACCGATTCCAGGCTGGCCTGGTGGCGGCTGAGGTATGACGGCCACAGGTCGGCCAGGCCAAGCACCCTGGCCACCGCCCGAGCCTCCACGCCGTCGTCCTTGGCGACGTGGAGGCGACCAGCGACGATCTCGCAGTCGTACCCGGCCTGCCGCAGCACCTCGTGGGCCAGGGCAAGCTCGTCGATCTCCACCACGACGTGGGCCTGCGCGCCCCCGAGCAGCACCTCCAGGTCCCCTTCGGCCAGCACCCGGCCCCGGCCGATGATCGACACCGAGGTCGCCACCTGCTCGATCTCGCTGAGCAGGTGGCTGGAGACCAGGACGGTGCGGCCCTGCTCGGCCAGGGCCCGCATCGTCGAACGGATCTCCTGGATGCCGGAGGGGTCGAGGCCGTTGGTGGGTTCGTCGAAGATCAGGATGTCGGGACGTTTCAACAAGGTGGCGGCTATGGCAGCGCGTTGCTTCATGCCCAGCGAGCAGGCGCCGAACGGGGTCTCGGCGCGTGCCCCCAACCCCACCTCCAGCAGCACCTCGGTGACGCGGCCGAGCGGGGTTCCCGTGGCGGCTGCCAGGACCTCCAGGTTCCGGCGCAGTGTGAAGCCCGCCACCATGCGCGGCGACTCGACGACGGCCCCGACCCGGTCGATGACTGCGGGGAGGTCGTCGGGAACCTTGTGATCGTGGATGAACATGCTGCCCTCGTCGGCCCGCAGCAGCCCGAGCAGCATCCGGATGGTGGTGGTCTTGCCGGAGCCGTTGGGGCCGAGCAGCCCGTGGACCCCACCCGTGGGCACGTGGAGGCTGAGACCCGCCACCGCCTGCGTGCGGCGGAAACGTTTGCTCACGCCGCGCAGCTCGATCGCCCAGTTGGCGGGGCGCTGCTTCCAGTACTGGGTCATGGATCGCACCTTATCCGCCCGGACTGACATTTTTGTCGGCCCGGGGTCGCCGATGCCTCAGACCGTGGTCTGCTGCCTTCGTCGATGCAGCCACCACACAGTGCCGAACAGCACCACGAGCCCGGGTATGGCGTCGAGGGCCACCTGGAGCGGGCCGAGCAGGGTGACGGCCGCGACGGCGACGACGGCGTGCTCATGCCGAATGTTCAGCGGTGTGATGCAGCAGATCAGGAAGGGAACGACCCACAGAAAGTACCAGGACTGGTTGGCGGGGCCCACGAGGACGAAGGCCAGCAGGCAGCCGAACAGCACCACCCAGGGCTGGCCGGGGCCCTGTGGGGTTGGCCCCCACCGCCGGACCACCCACACCCATGCGGCGAGGATGGCCAGCGTTGCCAGGGCCGAGATCACCGAGATCACCGGCTGGGCGGGCAGGAACAGCATCAGCAGCTGCGCCACCCAGGACCAGGGTGAGGAGCTGGCGACGCTGAGCGGGTTGCCCGCGGTGGCAGCCGACCAGCCGAAGCCGAACCCGCTGGCCAGCGACACCCCGGCGAACACGGCGACGGCGGCAGCCCCGGCAGCGGCTGCGCGCAGGGCGAGGCCGGGCCAGGTGGGGGTCTTGAGGCTGGCGACGGCCAGGGCGACCACCCCGAGACCGGCGGCGGCCCCGGACTGTTTGACCAGCATCGCGACCCCGACGGTGGTCCCGCCGAGCAGCAGCCCGGCCCAGCCGCCGCGCAGTGCAGCGACGGCGGCCCAGGCGATGAGGGCCGCGAGCACGGCGTCGTTGTGGATCCCGCCGATGCCCTGGATCAGGAACAGGGGGCAGGCCGCGCCCAGCCACAGCGTCGAGGTGGCGGGGATGTCCAGGTGGGCGGCGATGCGTTTGAGGGCCGCGACCAGCGCCCACAGGGCGATCAGGTGGAACAGCCGCAGCCACACCACCCCGAGCCCGGCGTGGCCGAGGGACAGCCAGTACGCGGCAGCGAAGAGCCACAGCGAACCGGGCGGGTAGACCGAGGTGGTGTCGGCCCAGTAGTGATCGACGGGCAGTCCCGGCAGGCTGGCCTGACCCAGCGGGGTGGCGTAGGGGTCGAGTCCTTCGATGACCATCCGACCCTGGGCCAGGTAAGCGGCGGCGTCGAGGCTGAACAGCGGCGGGGCGAGCAGCATCGGTGCCGCCCAGGCCAGGGCGACGGCGACGGGATGGCGGAACTGCGGGCCGAGCCGCCACCAGCACAGCAGCATCACCGCCACGCAGCCGGTCATGAGCAGCTGCACGCCCCGCGACGCCCAGGGCGCATCGGGGGTGACGAGCCAACCGAGCCCACTGGCGGCAGCGCTGGCCCCGACCCCGACCAGGATCAGCCGATCCGGCGGCAGGGTCGCGAGCCTGATCCCGGTGAGGGCTGCAGGCACACGGAAGGAAGACATCAGAGCAACTGTATCGGCCCAGCCAGCCGACGGGATTCGACTTTTCGGGACCGCTGGGGAACGAGGTCAGCCGCAGGTCGTCCCCGTCTGCCAGCTGATCCGCCCCTCACCCCGGCCGTGCGGGAACTGGAACCGCAGCTGGTGCTCCCCCTCGCCGCGCGTGAACTCCACGCAGCCACTCCCGGACAGCTCCCGCGCCAGCACCTCCCCCGCCCCGGCGACGACCCGCACCCCCAGCGGCGGGCCGTCGATCTCCCATGCCATCGCCTGGCGCTTCCCGGGTGTCAGTCTCATCAGCAGCTGCTGCTCAGGCCACTTCCGGCCATCCTCCAGGAACCACCAGGGACGACGCCAGGTGAAGCTCACCGACCAGCTGCCCCCATCGCCCCCGCTGTGGACCTCCCAGCCGCTCCCACTGCGCACCCGGAACCCGACGACCACGACCGCGCACACCACCAGCGCCCCCGCGAGCCCCGTCAGCAGCCATCTCCTCATCCGGCCATTGTCCCCTGCGAAGGGTCGGTGGACCCGGGCCACCCGATCGGCTTTAAGATGGTGGCCCGAAAGAGAGTGGGAGCAGCATGAAGGCCTTCATCCGAGTCGTCAAGGACATCGCGCTGATACTGACACGCATCGTCATGGGCGTGGTGATGGTGGCCCACGGCTGGCACCGTTGGCAGAACGAAGGGGTCAGCGCCGAGGCCACACTGCTGGAATCCCTCGGCCTGCCCAACCCGGCGCTCATGATCTGGCTGGTGATCGGCTTCGAGGTGATCGGCGGCATCCTGCTGATCTTCGGCCTGGCCACGCCGCTGGTCGGGTTTGGCCTGCTGGTGCTCAACTGCGCCATCATCCTGCTGATCCGGGGCGACCACTTCTACGCCCACGACGGCGGCTGGGAGTACAACGCCGTGATGGCCGTCGTCGGGCTGATGCTCATGGCCCACGGTTCGGGTCGGGCGGGGCTGGACCACCTGTTCATCCAGCCTCGCGACGACGAGGAGGAGCCCGAGCCGTCCCCGATGATCGAGGAGCAGGTGCTCAAGGAGCACCCGAGCTCCTGACCTTCACAGCCAGCACACAGCAAATTCATGGCCAGCACCCTCCTGCGGGTGCCACAGTAGAGGCATGGCATCCACTGCTCCCGCCCCGCTCACCCGTCCCGACGGCACCGCCCTGCGTGTGCTCACCGTCGATGACGAGCCCAGCCTCACCGAGCTGTTGTCCATGGCCATGCGCTACGAGGGCTGGGAGGTCCGCACCGCCGCGAGCGGCGCCGAGGCCGTCAAAGTGGCGCGCGAGCTGCAGCCCGACGCCATCGTGTTGGACATGATGCTGCCCGATTTCGACGGGCTGGAGGTGATGCGTCGCATCCGCACCGAACAGCCCGATGTGCCCGTGATCTTCCTCACCGCCAAGGACGGTGTGCACGACCGGATCGCCGGGCTCACCGCCGGCGGTGACGACTACGTCACCAAGCCCTTCTCCCTGGAAGAGGTCATCGCGCGACTGCGCGGCCTGCTCAGGCGCTCCGGGGCGACGACGATCCAGCCGGAGACCCAGCTGATCGTCGGGGACCTGATCCTGGACGAGGACTCCCACGAGGTCACCCGAGCCGGGGAGCCGATCAACCTCACCGCCACCGAGTTCGAGCTGCTGCGCTACCTGATGCGCAACCCCCGCCGGGTGCTGTCGAAGGCGCAGATCCTGGATCGGGTGTGGAACTACGACTTCGGGGGGCAGGCCAACGTCGTCGAGCTCTACATCTCCTACCTGCGCAAGAAGATCGACGCGGGCCGCGAGCCGATGATCCACACCATGCGCGGTGCCGGGTACGTGCTGAGACCGGCGGGGGCCTGATGCAGGCCGGGTCGCTGTCGGCGCAGCTGCGCCGCCACGTCACCGTCGTGGTGGCCGTGCTGGCACTGCTGATCTCCGCGGGTTCCCTGATCGCGGCGCAGACCCTGCTCTACGGGCAGGTGGATGCACAGCTGAACAACGCGAAGGTGCTGCAGAGACGCGGCCCGTCGGAGCCGAACGGGCACCGCGCCCCGGGGATCGCGGTGCCCGGGATGCCGCCGGGCACCGTCGTCGCAATCCGGGACGACGACGGCACCGCGCTCGGCACCCGCATCGCCGAGGGGTCGTACGAGCCGTTGAGCAGCGAGGCCTACCTGGCGCTCATCGACATCCCCGCGGATGGCGAGAACCACGCCGTGACGGTTCCGGGGATGGGGCCCTACCGGGTCAGCTCCCGCATGGAGGGCGGGGTGCAGGTGGTTGTGGCGGTGCCGCTGGAGGTCGTCAATGCGACGTTGCTGCGGTTGACGCTGCTGGCCACGGCCCTGGGTGTGGTCTCGGTGATCGTCGCGGCCGTGGCGACGCGTGCCGTCGCCGATGCCGCGACCCGGCCGCTTCGGGCGCTGACCCACACCGCCCAGACGGTCTCGCGGCTGGAGCTGGCGCGCGGCGAGGTGCAGGTGCCAGCCCCGGTGCCCTCGCCCGGGCTGGCGGCCAGCCATGAGGTGGCGCAGCTGACGGATTCGTTCAACCGGATGCTCGGCAACGTCCGCAGCGCCCTGCTGGATCGGCAGGCCTCGGAGACGAAGCTCAGGAGGTTCGTCGCGGATGCCTCCCACGAGCTGCGCAATCCGCTGGCCGCGATCCGCGGCTATTCGGAGCTGGCGGGGCGGGCCTCCGGGCAGGATTCAGCCTTCGCGCTGGGGCGGATCGAGGCGGAGTCCGCGCGGATGACGAAGCTGGTGGAGGACCTGCTGCTGCTGGCCCGGCTGGATGCCGACGCCCCCGTCGAGCTGCAGCCGGTGGATGTGGTGGAGGTGGTGCTGAACGCCGTCAGCGACGCCCGGGCGGCGGGCCCCGATCACAGCTGGCGGCTGGAGCTGCCCGAGGAGGGCTTCGAGGTGGCGGCGAATGCGGATCGGCTGCACCAGGTGGTGGTGAACCTGTTGTCGAACGCCCGCACCCACACCCCGGCGGGGACGACGGTGACCACCAGCGTCACCGCCGGTGAGGGCTGGGCGCATCTGGTGGTGGTCGACGACGGGCCGGGGATCGCGCCCGAGGTGCTGCCGCGAATCTTCGAGCGGTTCGCCCGGGCCGATGCCACCCGGTGTCATTCACAGGCGCAGTCGACCGGGCTGGGGCTGTCGATCGTGCAGGCGGTGGTGCGCAGTTTCGGCGGGACGGTGGAGGTCGAGTCCCGACCGGGCCGCACGGCGTTCACGGTGCGGCTGCCGCTGGTCCGCTGAGCGGAGTCGTCTCGACGGCGTCGGGCATCGGCGCCAGGGGCGGGCCGCTGGGGGTGGGCGGCAAGCGGCGTCGGTGGCCCTGGGGGTGCAAGGGCGCTGGACCGTCGACGGCCGCCAGCGCAGAGGTCACTACACCCCGGTCAGTGCGGCGCTGGTGGCTGGATCGTGGTACCAGGCGTCGAGGTCCGTCAGCAGCCCGGCCGGGGTGTCATCCGCAGGCAGCCAGAGGGCGGCGCGCCAGTCCGCCGGGGTCGGATTGGGTGGCAGGTCCGCGGTCATGGCCGCGAAGTGGGCGCGCGCCAGGGGTGCGGCGCCGCGTCCGCGCCACAACGCCAGCAGCGTCTCGAGGCGGGCCTCTGCCGCCCGGCCCGCAGCACTCACGTTCGTCACAGGACGATTCTCGCCCCGCCGGGCCGATGGCGGAAGGAAAACGCCCACCTTTCCCCGCGCGCCGAGAGGTGAGGAAGGATCGATGGTAACTGTCCGCCCGACCAGCAGAGAGGGGAAGGATCGATGTTTACTTTCTCGATCACATGCCGTAATCGGAAGGATAGATGCTATCCTTCCGGTGGGAAGGAGCGACTGTGGCACATTGGTCATCACAACAGTGGCAGTCGATGATCGAGGGCATGCCCCGCCGGGACCGGATGAGCGGGCCGTACCGCGCCTACGTGCCCGACCTGCTGCGTGCCCGGCCCCTGGTTCTCTCTGCTGAGCTGGATGCCCGGATCGCGCGGACGGAGCGCGAGGTCCATGCCCTACAGATCGGGCAGCATGCCGCTGATGTCACGGGGCTGTCCCACTTCCTGCTGCGGAGCGAGGCCATTGCCTCGTCGTACATCGAGGGAGTGACGCCCGCGGCCCGCCGCGTCGCCGAGGCCGAACTCGAGTTGGCGGAAGGACGGCCGGCCTCCAACCAGTCGGCGGGGGCGGTGGCCCGCAACGCCACCATCGTCAAACAGGCGATCTCCCGCCTGGCGGCGGCGGAGGCCATCACCCAGGCCGACATCGTGGAGCTGCAGAGCGCGCTGCTCGCCGAGCAGCCGGACCTGCAGGGGGTGCGGCAAACCCAGAACTGGGTGGGCGGCTCGCAGTACCATCCCCTGACCGCTGCCTTCGTGCCGCCACCGCCGACGGAGGTGCCCGCCCTGCTCAACGATCTGGCCGCCTACCTCTCGGGCGCCGCCCACGGCATGATCGTGCAGGCCGCGCTCGTGCACGCCCAGTTCGAGACGATTCACCCGTTCCCCGACGGCAATGGCCGCGTCGGGCGCGCACTCATCCACACGGTGTTCACACGGCGCACCCCCGGCGGCGCCTCAGTCCTGCCCGTCAGCCTGATCCTGGCCACATTCTCCGAGCGGTACGAGACCGCGCTGACCGCCTACCGGCACGACGGCGCGCCCACCTCGCAGGCGGCCACCACAGGCATGCAGACCTGGCTGGAGTTCTTCTGCGACACGGTGGCGGCCGCCTGTAGCGAGGTCCAACGTCTCGGCGAGGAAATAGCGCAGGTGCGGGCGGAGTGGGACGACAAGCTGGCGGCGCATCGGGCGGCCGCGGACCGCAAGCGGGCGCTGCGAGCGGATTCCGCCGAGGCTCGTATCCTGGCGGGTCTGCCGGGCACGCCGGTGCTCACCATCGCCACCGCCCAACAGTTGTACGACATCAGCGACAAGTCTGCCGCCAGCGCCCTGCGGGAACTGGCCGCCGCAGGCATCCTCACTGAGACCGGCAAGCAACGGGGCCGCACTTGGTTCGCCGCCGTGGATGTGCTCGACCTCATGACCGTCACCGAGCGACGCCTCACCTCCACTCGTTTCGACACCCTGGCCAGCGCGCCGCACCGCCCCGTGCCCGCGCGGTCGTCGCAGTGAAGCAGACGAAAACCGACCGGGCAGTCGACTGGTCAACGGTTGCCAGGGTGAGGCGCGGGGGTGGGCCGATGACGAGAGCGCCACGTCCCTCCCCTGCTTCTTCCCATGCACGAATCGCCGGTTTGCTTGCGTGAGACCCGCGTTGAATCGTTCCATAATCAAGCAGAACGGCGATTCGTGCCACATGATCGGGGGTCTATGCTCAGCCTCATGGACATCTCCCGCGAACAGCTCGCCCATCTCATCGACCACACCCTGCTGCGCACCGACGCGACCCCCGCCGAGGTCTCGGCGCTCGTCGCCGAGGCCCGGGAGCTGGGGACGTACTCGGTGTGCGTGTCGCCGTCGATGCTGCCGATCACCGACGACCTGGGGGACGTGAAGGTCGCCACCGTGTGCGGCTTCCCGTCGGGCAACCACACCCCGGCGGCGAAGGCGGCCGAGGCGGTGGAGTCGTCGCGGCTGGGGGCCGATGAGATCGACATGGTCATCAACATCGGCCTGCTGAAGGCCGGGCAGCCGGAGCAGGTGCGTGAGGAGATCGCGGCGGTGCGTGAGGCGACGACGGGGGTGCTGAAGGTCATCATCGAGTCAGCGGCCCTCACCGACGAGGAGATCGTCACCGCTTGTCAGGCCGCCGAGGAGGCGGGGGCGGACTTCGTGAAGACCTCCACGGGCTTCCACCCCAAGGGGGGCGCGACGGTGCACGCGGTGGAGCTGATGGCCGCCACCGTCGGCGACCGGCTGGGGGTCAAGGCCTCGGGCGGCATCCGCGACTGGGACACCGCCCAGGCGATGGTCGCTGCGGGCGCGACGCGCCTGGGCCTGTCCGCGAGCCGGGCGATCCTGGAGGGCGCCCCGGCCGACGGCGACTACTGACCGTCGTCGGTTCACACGACGATCAGGTGTAGCCCGGGATCGACGGCGCTGAGGTCGTCGGGGTCCGAGGTGACGACGGCGTGGGCGCGTTCCCGGGCGTGGAGGGTCACGTGCACATCGACGACGTCGGCATGTCCGGTCCGCCCGCACAGCACCCCGACGGCCCGGGCGGTCAGCTCGTCGAGGGGCACGACCTGCACCGTCGGGTCCCGCAGCAGGGCGGCCACTCGGGCCTGACGTGGGCCGCCGCGCCAGGCCTGGGCGACGACTCCGACGGGCACCGTCAGGGGTAGTCCATGCTCGACGGCCCGCGTGAGCAGCGCTCGAACCTTGGCGTCCCCGCGCTCCAGGGCCAGGAGGGCCCCGGTGTCGAGCACGAGCCCGGCAACCGGGCTCACAGCCCCAGTTCCCGGTCCGCCCAGGCCAGGTCCGTCGCGCTCACCGGACCGAGGTCGCGGTCCAGTTCCGCCAGCAGCAGCTGCAGGCCGTCCTCGCGATCCGCGCGCCCCACGGCCTGGCTGATGTACCCGGACACCGACGCGGCCCGGCCCTGCTGCACGGCGCGCTGGATCATCTCCACCTGCTCGTCGGGCAGACTCACCGCAATCTTTCGAGTCATACCGGAATCATACCGCCCACCCCATTTCTTCCCTCACCACCACAGTCATGTCAAAACCTTCTCACCATGTTAAGGTTTTGACATGACCGTGGTGACGAAGTTGGAGCGCCTGCGCGAGGTGGCCCTGGACCAGCACGGCCTCGTCACGACTGCGCAGGCTGCAGCCGAGGGCGTCTCGAACGCCGAGTTGTCGATGATGGTGGCGCGCGACCGGCTGGATCGCGTCGCCCACGGCGTGTACCGGGTGCCGCAGGTGCCCGAGACGGAGTTCGAGCCGTATCAGCTGGCCGTTCTCTGGACCGGAGCGCCTGAGGCCTGCCTCAGCCACGAAACAGCCCTGGCGGCATGGGAGATCAGCGATGTGAACCCTGACCGCATCCACATCACGGTGAGCGCAACCCGTCGCATCCGTCGAGCACGCGGGGAGCAGTACGTCGTCCACTACGAGGACATACCCCCGAGCAACACCACATGGTGGCAGGGCATACGGATGGTCGATGTACCGACGGCGATCACCCAGGCCATCACCTCTGGAGCCCCAACCTATCTGGTACGCCAAGCCCTCGAACGGGCCGGACGAACAAGCCTCTTGCTCCCCATCCAGTTCAGCCAACTCTCTGACGACTTGGAGCAGCGTGATGCCAGAACCTGAACGACCCCCTCTCCCGCAGGCCCTCCAAAATCTGACCCCGAAGGACAAACCTCCCGCATCGGCGCGCATCCTGAACGCTTGGATCACCCGGGTTGACAGACATCTGGGAACAGCCGGGCCACGCCTGGGGTGGCTCATTGCAGTCGAGGAAATTCATGTGCCTCACCGTTTGGCAAAGCCTTACCGGTTCGACATCCTCGTGCAGCTGAAGGGCGTCACGTGGCGGCGGGTCCAGGTCGAGATATCACCCGACGAGGGAGGCGCAGGAACAGCGTCGGAGCAGATCCCCTCCCCTTCCCTGGCCGGGTTCGGCCTCCCGACTCCGAACCACTTGGCAGGGCTTTCCCTGCGATACCAGATCGCACAGAAGAGTCATGCCTGCACCGATCCTCATGATCCGCCTCAGCACATCAACGATCGCGCTCGTGACGTCGTGGACCTTCTAAGAGGGTGCGCGAATAGGCGGAATCTACTGCGGTCGCCCTGGTGACCCCCTGGCAGCGTTGAACTCCTCGAACGCACCCCCAGTGCGATCTTCGTCGTACTACCTTGCCAGGAACCCACCATGACGATCCTCGTGACGACCCCTCCTATCCGCGCACCCTCTAATGCTCAAGGATTTCGCCGAGTCCTCCGGCCTCCCAACACCGGGAGAAATACTGGAGGCCATCGAGGATGTCTTCGCAACCAGGGCACGGGAAGCCGCCATCGCCGGAGGGACGCCACGCACATGGCCGACCATGCTTGTCGCCCTACCGCATTGGGACGCCAGCTTTGAGCGGGCAGCCCGATCCGCCAGGGTGAGCGTCGAGTTGGCTGACGCCGTGGACCACCTGAACCTCTGGCTTGCCCAACTCAGTACACCCTCCAACTGGTGACATTGACCTGATCGCCCGTCCTACCACCCACAGATCACTAGCCGCCTGGTAACATGGCGACTCATGAGTGACGTGGTGGGTATCAAACAGCGACTCCTGCTGGATCGGGTCGGCGACGATCCTGCCGCCCGGCTGATCCTGGCCCTGCACACCACCGCCCGGCGCATCGACGCCGCCTGCGCCGCTCTGCTGGCCGGGCATCAGCTGTCGGAGGGGCGGCTCGCGGCGCTGCTCGCCGTCGTCGATGAGCCCGGGATCAGCCCGAGGACTGTGGCGGATCGGTTGGAGGTTACCACCGCGACGGTGACCGGCCTGTTGGACGGGCTGGAGCGCGCCGGGTTGGTCGAGCGCCGCCCGCACGAGACGGATCGCCGCGCCCGCGTGCTCGTCCCCACTGTCGAGGGCGAGCAGCTGGTGGCGACCCTCACCCCCATCTACGCCGACTGGCTCCGCCACCTCACCGACGGGGTCAGCCGCCGGGAGCGCGAGGCCACCGAGCAGGTGCTGGCCACCCTCCAGAGCAACCTCAGGGAGCACCGATGACCATCGATCCGGATCGTCTCGACGCCCTCAGCAGCGGTCGCCTCGCCTCCCGCACCCTGACCGAGGCCCTGGCCGTCGACCAGCTGGCCCTGCTGCGGGCCGTCGTCCCCAACCCTTCCCCGGAGCTCCTCGCCGCCGCATCCGAGGCCGGACAGCTCGGCATCCTGCGTCGGATGCAGACGATGGGGGAACTCCTCACCCAGCTCGACGACGCGGACCTCGCGCAGCACCCTTCGGACACGGTGCGGGGTTGGGTGTGCTTCGCCCTCGGCCACCAGCACGCCGACGACCCCGCCACCCTGCTGCGTCACCTGCGGCCCTTCGCCGATGACGAGCACTTCGCCGTCCGGGAATGGGCGTGGATGGCGGCCCGCCCGGCGCTGGTCCGCGACCTCGATGCCGGGATCGCCCTCCTCGTCCCGTGGACGGCCCACGAGTCGCAGTACATCCGTCGCTTCGCCAGCGAGGCGCTGCGCCCGCGCGGGGTCTGGGCGCGGCACATCGATGAGCTCAAGCAGGACCCGCACCGGGGCGAGCCCCTGCTGGAGCCGCTGCGAGCCGACCCGTCGCGCTACGTGCAGGACTCGGTGGCGAACTGGATCAACGACGCCGCCAAGACCCGCCCCGACTGGGCCGTCGAGCTGTGCCGCCGCTGGCAAGAGGAGAGCCCGACCCCAGCCACGACCCGCATCACGAAACGGGCGCTGCGCTCCGTGCGTCCAAGTTCAACTCAGGCGACCTGACCGAGCACGAATCGCCGACAAAAAACGCTGACACGTCGCCTGCCGACGGCGAACCGTCGGTTCTCCGCGGTTCGTGCCCAAGCTGGGACGAGCGGCGTGGGCGTGCACGAATCGCCGACGAAAAACGCTGACACGTCACCTGCCGACGGCGAACCGTCTTTTCTCCGCGGTTCGTGCCGGTCTGGTCCTCACGGGTCAGGTTCAGGCACGAATCGCTGGTGAAAAACGCTGGCACGTCGAGATACGACGACGAACCGTCCGTCCCCTGCGATTCGTGCCGCGCCTCCCCCACCCCACAGACCCGTGCACGAATCGCCGACAAAAAGCGCTGACACGTCACCTGCCGACGACGAACCGTCGGTTCTCGGCGATTCCTGCTTGAGACCATCCATCCAAAATTTCGTTTACGATATTGGCATGAGTGAAACCGAGGTCAGCGAGGAACAGATCCAGGCCTGGGTCGCCGAGGCGGAGGCCGGATACGACGTCGCGGAGCTGAAGCGCCGCGGCCGGGGACGCCCAGGCCGCGGCGCCGAGCCCATGCAGGTGGTCGCAGTGCGGCTCAGCATCGATGAGATCGAGGCCCTCGACGCCATCGCAGCACGCAACCAGATGAGCCGCTCGGAAGCACTCCGCCAGGCCTTGGCCCAATTCGCGGCATGAAGGTCCACCCCAGCGCTCACAAGCACGGGATCAGCAGCGAAGATGGCATCCATGCAGCTCACTGGGCGCAGTGGGTGGAGCCCCTGGAAGATTCAGGCGATTGGCCCCAACGTGAGCTGCGGCTTGGCTTCGACACGCACGCGCGTCTCCTAGAGACCGTGGTCCTCATCTTTCAGAGCGGGGACGAAATGCTCATTCATGCCATGCCTGCGCGAAAGCAATTCTGGGATCTATTGCCCTGAGGAGCTGTGGCTCACCTCTCCCGGCGGGGGCTGTTCAGGACCACTGAAGCTGAAGTCGCGACGGTTTGAGACCATCCAGTAGCGCAGCGGCGACGTCTCGGGACCAGTGAAGCTGCCAAGGCGTCGTCCCAGCCCGGCTGGGACGACAGCTCGCGACCATTCAGTACACCCACGCCACCCCGCCCGACGCTCCCCAGTGGTCTTGAACCGTCGGAAAACCGACCATTCGCGACCACTGGAGCAGAGTGGTCCCGAACCGTCGCGCACCTCAGCTGAACTGCCGTCCGTACAGCGTCGCGTAAGTACCCTTGGCTGCCAGCAGCTCCTCGTGGGTGCCCCGCTCGACGATGCGGCCCTCGTCCAGCACCAGGATCTGGTCCGCCTGGCGCACCGTCGAGAGGCGATGCGCCACCACGATGGCCGTTCGACCCTCCCTGGCTGCGTCCAAGGCCTGCTGCACCGCGTGCTCCGAGGTGGCGTCCAGGTGGGCCGTCGCCTCGTCCAGCACGATCACCGGCGGCGACTTCAGCAGCAGCCTCGCTATCGCCACCCGCTGCCGCTCTCCCCCGCTCAGCCGGTACCCACGCTCCCCGACGACGGTGTCCAGCCCGTCCGGCAGCCGCCGCACCACCTCCGCGACCTGCGCCGCCTCGAGGGCCTGCCACAGCTCCGCCTCGCTGGCCTCGGGCCGGGCGAACAACAGGTTGCCGCGCACCGTGTCGTGGAACAGGTGCGCGTCCTGGGTGACATAGCCGACGGCGTCGCGCAGGCTCTGCTGCTTCAGCCGTCGCACATCCACCCCACCGACCCGCACCGAACCCGAATCGACGTCGTGGAGCCGGGCGATCAGGTGCGTGATCGTGGTCTTGCCCGCCCCCGAGGCCCCCACCAGCGCCACCGTCTGCCCCGGCTCCGCCCGGAAACCGACCCCGCGCAACACCGGAGACCCCGTGCCCTCCTCCACCCCGGCCTCGGGGGCCAGCGAGGCCAGCGACACCTCCCCGGCCGCCGGGTGGGTGAACCACACGTCCTCCAGCTCCACCCCCACCGGATGCGGCACCTCCACCGCATCCTCGGCCTCGACGATGGCGGGCTCCAGGTCCAGCACCTCGTAGACCCGCTCGAAGCTCACCAGCGCCGTCATCAGGTCGATCCGCACATTCGTCAGCTGCATCAGCGGCCCGTACAGCCGGGCCAGCAACGCCACCAGTGCCGTCAACGTGCCCAGGCTCAGCCGCCCCTCGAGCACCGCCATCCCACCGAACCCGTAGAACAGCGCCGTCGCCAACGCCCCCACCAGCGCCAACGCCGCCAGGAACACCCTGACCACCAGCGCCATCCGCACCCCGTCAGCGGCGACGGCGGCCGCCTGCGCATCAAACCGCGCCCGCTCCCGCCCCGGGTCGCCGAACAGCTTCACCAGCAGGGCTCCCGAGACGCTGAACCGCTCGGTCATCGTCTCCGTCAACGACGCATTGTGTTCCATCCGCTGCCTGCCCAGATGCGCCATCCGCGTCGAGATCAGCTTCGCCGGAACCATGAAGATCGGCAGCAGCACCAGCGCCGCCAGGGTCAGCTGCCACGACAGCCACAGCATCGAGCCGACCACCAGCACCAGCGTGACCACATTCGTCAGCGTCGAGGTCAACGCCGAGGTGAAGGCCTGCTGGGCACCCGAGACATCACTGGACAGCCGCGAGACCAGCCTGCCTGAGTTGGTGCGGGTGAAGAACGCCAGCGGCATCGAGCTGACATGGGTGAACAGTCGGGTCCGCAACCGATGGATCAGCCCCTCCCCGATGTGCACGGAACACCACCGCTCCGTCACCGCCAGCACCGCCGCGAGAACCGCGATGCCCGCCACCAGCAGCGACCCCTCGACGATCACCCGGACGTCTGCGGCCAGCACCCCGTCGTCGATGATCCGCTGGAAAAGCAGCAGCGGCACGACGGTGGCGGCGCTGCCCCCGAGCACCGCCACCACCAGCAGCGCGATCAGCCCGGTGAACGGCCGCCCCTCCGCCAGGACACGACGCACCGTCCGCGCCTCGAGCTGGTGCTGCAGCACCGACCGATCACGGCTGAATGGCCCCAGCCCCATCCGCTCGGGGCGCGACATCGCCCCTGCGGGCAGGTCGCGGCTCAGCGGCCGGTCCCTGCGTAGACGACGGCCTGCTCCTCGGCATCCAGCCCGAAGGCGGCGTGGGCACCCCGCACCGCCCGGTCCACCTCGTCGGCCCCGACGACCACAGAGATGCGAATCTCCGAGGTGGAGATCATCTGCAGGTTCACGTCCTCGGCCGCCAGCGCCTGGAAGAAGGTCGCGGTCACCCCCGGGTGGGAGCGCATCCCGACCCCGACGATGGAGACCTTCCCGACCTGGTCGTCGTAGAGCACCTCGTCGAAACCGACGGCCTCACGCACCGCCTCCAGCGCCTCCAGCGCCTTGGGGCCGTCGCTCATGGGCAGGGTGAAGGAGATGTCGGTCTTGACATCCGACAGCCGCGAGACATTCTGCACGATCATGTCGATGTTGATCTCCGCATCCGAGATGGCCTTGAAGATCGCGGCGGCCTCACCCACCTGGTCGGGCACCCCGATGATGGTGATCTTGGCCTCGCTGCGGTCGTGCGCAACCCCTGTGATGATGGCCTCTTCCATGCCTGCTCCCTTCTCGAGCTCCTCCTGGGGCACCACCCAGGTTCCCGGCTTGTCGCTGAACGACGACCGGACGTGCACCTTCACGTTCTCCCGCCGCGCGTACTCCACGCAGCGCAGGTGGAGAATCTTGGCCCCCGACGCGGCCAGCTCCATCATCTCCTCGTACCCGATCACATCGATGCGGCGGGCGCTGGGCACGATCCTGGGGTCGGCGGTGTAGACGCCGTCGACGTCGGTGTAGATCTCGCAGTGGTCCGCCCCCAACGCCGCGGCCAGGGCGACAGCGGTGGTGTCCGATGCGCCGCGACCCAGCGTCGTGACGTCCTTCGTGGACTGCGCCACCCCTTGGAACCCGGCGACGATCGCGACGTTGCCCTGCTCCACGGCCTCCTCGACGCGGCCGGGGGTGATCTTGATGATCCGGGCATTGCCGTGGGTGGGGGTGGTGAGCACCCCGGCCTGCGACCCGGTGTAGGACACGGCATCGACACCGAGGTCCGACAGCGCCATCGCCAGCAGCGCCGCCGACTGGCGTTCCCCGGTGGTGAGCAGCATGTCCAGCTCCCGCGACTTCGGGCGCGGACTGACCTTGAGCGCCAGGTCCATCAACTCATCGGTGGTGTCACCCATCGCGGAGATGACGATGATGACCTCGTTCCCCTCCGCCCGGGTGCGGGCGATCCGCCGGGCGACACGCTTGATGGACTCCGCTTCCGCAACGGATGAGCCGCCGAACTTCTGAACGATCCGTCCCAAGGTATTCCTCCTACCTCCTGGCACCGGCTGGGGCCAGAGCGAAGGCTACCGGAGATGACCTGCTGGGCCACACCGTCGCCGTCAGATGAACGACGACAGGTGGCGACGGCAGGGTCAGGAGTTCTGCTTGGACTCGCCCCCCAGATCGAACCAGCCATCCTCCCAGGTCTGGGTCGCGGCCGCCGTCGTGTTGCCGACGGGGCGGCCCACCGCGCTGTACTTCTCGTAGGCGCGCGCCAGGTAGGTCTTGACGGTGCTCAGCGAGATCGCGGGGTCGAACTGCCGCCCGATGGCCTTGATCGGCACCCCTTCGGAGGCCAGCCGCAGGCAGCGCAGCTCGTGGGCGGACAGCGCAGGCAGGTCCCCGGCCTCCTCGATGAGGGCGGCCGCCATCGCCGACGACGGCGACCATCCGGTCTCGTGGATCTCCACCAGGGTCTCGAAGTGCTTGTCCGGCGACTCGTCCTTGAGGGCCAGGCCGCGCGCCCCCGCCTGCATGGCCAGGCTGATCGGGACGCGCCGGTGATCGGCGGTGAAGGCCAGGCAGGACACCCCTTCGGCGCTGAGCTTCGCGATGGTGCGGTGGCCGGCGAGTTCGCCGTGGAGCATCAGATCCACCATGGCGACGTCGGGACGGTTGGCCAGGCACCAGTCCTCGAACTCCTCGGGGTTGGTGCTGGAGAACTGCACCTCCAACTCAGGATGATCGTTGCCGAGGGCTGTCACGGCTCGGCAGATGAACTCGTGGTCGTCGAGAACAGCCACACGAATGCTCAAGGTCTCTCCTCCTCACAGACAAGCTGGGTGAAATCTGGATCGGTCACCAAGATTCTTGCACCAGTCAGCAAGCTCTGCTGCTGGTTGGTGAGTCCTGGTTCGGCAATGGTGACCATCAAAGTGTCATTTCGGCGCGTGATCGTGAGGCGCTGGCCCTGTTCGGGCTCCCCAAGACCTCTCAGGGTGTCGGCCAATCGGATGGCTTCCAGCTCCTCGATCTGTTCGATGTCCAACATGCATCCCCACCCGGCCCGACGCAGCACGTCGAGAGCGGCAGCGAGCCTCATCCCGTCTGGCCACATCCGCAGGGCGTCACGCAGCCGGGACTCCGCGTGTCGGGCCTCGGCCCGCACGGCAGGGTCCGCAGGGTCGGCCTTTCCGGTGTGGAGCTCGGTGAACAACGGGCCGCAGATGCGCTCCAGCTCCCTGAGCCACAGCTGCTGCTCGGTGATCCGGGCCACCCGGAGCTCCTCGGAGAGCAGCAGCTCGGCCCGCTGCTCGGCGGTCTCGTGGGCGTGCTGGCTGAGCCAGGACATCACCAGCACCACCCCGGTGGTGATGAGTGCCCAGGCCAGGGTGGGGGTCAGGGTTCCCAACCCGAAGGGAGGCCGATAGCCGCCGAGCCAGCCCAGCGATCCCAGGGCCGCCACCAGAACCGTCCCGGACATCAACAACGCCACCAGGCGCCCGTTGCGGCCGGGCAGGGCCACCAGCATGAGGGCCCCTGCCATCGGTGCCCCCCACAGTTGTGCCCCGTCGGGGGCGAGGGAGGCCATCATGTGGTTGAGCAGCAGCACCGCCATGCCCCAGCAGACGGCAACGGTGGTCTCCCTGGCGCGCAGGCCCCGCCGCTGCAGGATGAGCCGGATCAGCAGGAGCAGCCCGACGGTGGCCAGCAGCATCGGTGCGGCGACGAGCAGCATCGGGCCGGGCGGGGTGAGCACCAGCATGATGAATGAGGCGATGATGGCGGGGAACGGGGTCAGCGCCAGGAGGCGCCGCCCAGAGGGGCCGATCCGGGTGGCGTGCGGGAGGGGTTTCCAGGTGAGGGTGACCTCGGTACCGCTGACGTCGGAGCGAATCTCGGCCTGACCGCCGATCTCCAACATCCGGCCGTGGATGCCGTCGCGAATCCCCATGCGGGCGCGAGAGACCTCGTCGGTGTCGAAGCCCGGCCCCCAGTCGGAGATGGTGATGACGCAGCCCTCGGGGGAGGAGGTCGCCTGGATGTGGGCGGTGCCGTTCGGCACGTGTCTGGCGACGTTGCGGGCGGCCTCGCGGGTGGCCTCCGACATGACTCGGGTGACTCGGCCGGGTAGGGCACCGCGGTCGTGGACCTTGAGCTCGACGGGGCAGCCGACCCGGGACAGGGCCTCCTCCAGGCTCGCGACCAGGGGGGAGGAGTCGGGGTCCGGCTCGGCCCCGACGATGCCCGCGCGGGATTCCTCGGTGAGGCGTTTGACCTCGTCGCGGGTGAGTTTGCCGCGCCCACTCGCGATCTGCTGGAACAGGTGCAGCAGGGTGTCGTGAACGCGGCGGATGTTCTCGCGTCGGGTCTGGGCCAGCAGCTCGGTGCGCTGTTCCTCCAGTTGGCGGCGCAACCCGTCGGCTGCGGCATCAGTGGTGTCGGCGAGCTGGGCCTTCACGGCGAGGAAGGCCAGAAACACGGTGACAAGGCCGGTGAGCAGCAGCACGATGCTGACAACGACGTCCTCCCAGCCGCGTGCGGCCATGAGAACGAGGGTGGCGGCCCCGGCCTCCACGGCCACGGCGCCCACCACCCCGAGGACCAGGAGCCGTTTGTCGACCCCGCCCGAGATCTCGTGTTGCATCGCCCCGCATTCTTGCACGCCTGACCGACAAAACCCTGATCCCCCCTCCCTCCGCTCCCCTTCCACCCCCTTCCAGCTCCGCCCCAGCTCCCCGCCGCCCTGTCCGGAGCCCACCCCCCGAGCACGAATCGCCGACAAAAAACGCTGACGCGTCGACAGGTGACGCCGAACCGTCGCCCCC
>JAUNKV010000031.1:24931-34922 GCA_030532575.1 Propionibacteriaceae bacterium
CAGCGATTCGTGCCCGGAGCGGGCCGGACACCAGAGGCGTGCACGAATCGCCGACGAAAAACGCTGACGCGTCACCAGGTGACGCCGAACCGTCACCCCCCAGCGATTCGTGCCCGGAGCGGGCCGGACACCAGAGGCGTGCACGAATCGCCGACAAAAAACGCTGACGCGTCGACAAGTGACGGTGAGACGTCTTTCTCCAGCGATTCGTGCCCCCTGCCCTGTCCCCTGGAGCGTGCGGGGATTTCGCCCCGGGCCCCGCCCGGGTCCCGCCCGGGCCCCGGGGCGGGTCAATTCGCGGTTTTCAGGTCCTGCTCGGGGCCGGACCGGTAGCCTTGGTGCATGGAGACCATTCGCTGGGGAATCATCGGGGCCGGGCGAATGGCGGGGGCCTTCGCAGGAGACTTCGCCTTCGTCCCGGGAGCCGAGTTGAGCGCCGTCGCGGCCCGCGACCTGGGGCGGGCGGAGGAGTTCGCGCGCCGCCACCGGGTGGCCCGGGCCTTCGGGGACTACCGGAGCCTGCTGGAATCGGATGTGGACGTGGTCTACATCGCGACGACGCACCCGCAGCACCACGCCGTCGCCCTGGCCGCCATCGAGGCGGGCAAGGCCGTGCTGGTGGAGAAGTCCTTCACGGCGTCACTGGCCGGGACCCTCGAGGTCGTGGCGGCCGCCGAGCAGGCCCAGGTCTTCGCGATGGAGGCGATGTGGACGCGCTTCCTACCCGCCTTCGCCGCGGCCCGCGAGGTGGTGGCCTGGGGCCGCATCGGCGAGGTGCTGGGAGTCAGTGGCGACCTGTGCGCCCACCGCCCCTACGACCCCACCGACCGACTGTGGGACCCGGAGCTCGGCGGCGGTGCACTGCTCGACCTCGGGGTCTACGTGGTCTCGGCCGCGCAGGCCTTCCTCGGCGAGTCCCGGCAGGTGATGTGCGCGGGTCGGCTCGCCCCCAACGGCGTGGAATCAGCGGCCTCGATCACCATCGGCTACGCAAGTGGGGCGACGGCGTCGCTGACCTGCGGCTTCGACGTCCACGGCGCGGGCCAGCTGAGCGTCCACGGCACGAAGGGCTGGGTGGAGATCCACCCGCGTTTCCACCACCCCACCACCATCTCGGTGCACCGCTCCGGCGTGCTGCCGCGCATCATCGAGGCGAAGGCCGAAGGGCGGGGCTACGCGCACGAGATCATGGAGGTCTGCGACTGCCTGCGGGCCGGTCACACCCAGTCCCAGGTGATGCCACTGGCCGACACCGTCGAGGTGATGAAGGTCCTCGACGACTGCCTGGCCCAGCTCGGCCGCCCCCGCCAGGAGGCGACGCTGCAGGTCTGAGCCCCTTGCCACCCACCCTTTTCGGCATGAGGACATGGATGAGGCTCGCGGCTGTTTCGACGAGCCTGACTGCGCTGGCTGCCTGCTCCGGCACCGCCACCCCCACCGCCCTGGAGACGACGGCGACCACGACGCACAGCGTCCCCGGCATCGAGGTGACCCCCGAGCCCACCGAATCGGCCCCGAGCCCCGAGCCGGAGCCCGCACCGGAACCCCAGCAGGACGTCTGGCCGCCGGTCGCCACGGTCACGCTGCCCGCCACCGTCGACTCCTCCACCGAACTCGGCCCGCACAGCCTCGCCGGGCTGCAGCGCTTCGCCGACGATCTTGCCGCCGGGAACTTCTCTCGGGTGCGCGAGCAGTGCTGGACCCTCTCCGAGCCCGCCACCCGGTCCCTGTTCGAGCACCGCGACGGTGTGCTCGCGGCCCTGCAGGGCCAGGCCCAGGAGACCGGAAACCTCGTCATCAGCTGGGAGGTGGGGGAACACACCCTGTTCGCCTCCCCCGAGGAGCTGCGCTCCTCCTACTCCTGCCCCTGCCTGGACACCCGGTACACCACCGAGGACGCCAAACTGCTGGCCGTGCGGGTCGCGGGCCGGTTGAACGGCGAGCCCTACCGCCGCTCCGACACCGCGCTGGACTACGAGCTGGAGTGCCACCCCACCGCCCCGGAGGACACCGAGGTGCTGGTGGAGACCGAGGTGATGGTCGAGGACACCGGCGGCCACTACCCCGAGGCCATCGCGGCGGCCGTCCGCAGCGTCGCCGAGGCCGACACCCTGGAGTCCGACTCACCCAGGCTCGCGATCTTCCGCGCCTGGGACCCGGCCCGGCCTGACCTGAAGCTGGTGATCGGCATCGACCAGGGCGCGCCCGGCTGCGTCATCGGGGCCGACCGGTGACCCCTCAGCACGACCTGCCGGGCATGGGCAGCAGCGGCAGCCCACGCCCGCCGTCGCCCTCACGGGTCACCGAACGCAGCCGCGGGTAGCGGGCCCGGATCGCGGTCTCGATCCGCTGGTGCAGGGTCTGGCCGGAGGCGGGGCAGCCGTCGCAGGCTCCCCCGAAGTCCAGCAGCACCGACTCGGCGTCGTTGTCGATCACCCGGATCGTGCCGCCGTGGCTGGCGATGTAGGCGGCCAGCTCCCCCTCGACGACGTCGCGGGCGATGAGCCCCAGCAGGTCGGCCGAACCGGGCTCGATCTCCCAGCCGTCCAGGTCGAGGGCAGCGGTGATCGCGCCCCGGATGCGTGGGCCGTGCTCCAGCCAGGTCTGCCCGGGCGCGAGCCAGGTCCACACCCCGTCGGCCTCGATGAGCATCCGGGAGATCACCCCGTACTCCAGCAGCGGCCCGAGCGTGCCCGGCGCCCGGCGGACCTCACCGACGGCGAGGTCACCGGTTGCCACCACCCAGCGGGCGGCCTGCGGCTCACCCGGCACCTGCTGCGCGTGGATGGGTCGGGTCGCGGTCATGACAGTCCACCGACGATGAGTTTCGCGATGAAGGCCATCCCCCAGGCCAGCACCCCCATGTAGCAGAATGCGATGACCGACCACCGCCACGTGCCGGTCTCACGTCGCATCACACCGAGCGTGGAGGCGCACTGGAGGGCATAGACGAAGAACACCAGCAGCGCCGCGATGGTGCCGGGGGTGAACACCGGCTCACCCGCGTGGGGACCGTCGGAGTGGGTGAACTGCTCCAGCGCCTCACCCGGCTCCTCCGGGTCCTCGGCGGCGGCCAGCTGACCCATCGTCGCGACCACGACCTCCCTGGCCGCCAGCGAGGACAGCACACCGACGTTGACCCGCCAGTCGAAGCCGAGCGGCTCGAAGACAGGGGCGACGAACCGGCCGACGGCCGCACCGTAGGAGTTGTCCAAGGTGTAGGCGGTCACAGCGGCCTCGTCGCCGACATCGACCCCGGCGGCAGTCATGGTCTCCTCGCTGTGCATCGGGAAGCTGAGCAGCGCCCACAGCACGATGGTGGTGACCATGATGATCCCAGCAACCTTCCTGAGGAAGGCCTTGCAGGCGTCCCACACCGACAGCAGCACGGTGCGCAGGCTGGGCAGCCGGTAGGAGGGCATCTCCATGTAGAACGGCAGCTGGTGGCCGGTGCGGCCGACGATGCGTTTGAACACCCAGGCCGCGACCATCGCGGAGATCGCGCCCAGCAGGTAGAGCCCGAACATGATGGCCCCCTGCGCCCCGAACGGCCCCCACCTGAGGTCCTCGGGGACGAGCATCCCGATGAGCAGCACGTAGACGGGCAGCCTGGCGGAGCAGGTCATCAGTGGCGCCCCCATCATGGTGGCGACCCGGTCCTTGGCCGAGGGCAGGGTGCGGGTGGCCATGATGCCGGGGATGGCACAGGCCATCGACGACAGCAGGGCGACGAAGGCGCGTCCCTCCAGGCCCGCCATGCCCATCACCCGATCCATGAGGAAGGCGGCGCGGGCCAGGTAGCCGGAGCCCTCGAGCAGGGAGATCATGAGGAACAGCAGCGCGATCTGCGGCAGGAAGACCACCACACCGCCGACGCCGGCGAAGATGCCGTCGGCGACCAGGGAGGCCAGCCAGTCGATGCCGATGAGTTCCCTGGCCTGTTCACCCAGCCAGATCATCGCGTTCTCGAAGGCATCCTGGATGGGGGCGGCGACGGTGAAGATCACCTGGAAGAAGGCGAACATCGTGGCGAAGAAGATCAGGGTCCCCCACACCGGGTGCAGCAGCCAGCGGTCGATCCGGCGGGTACGCTCGTCGGTGCCGGGGCTGCGGTGCTTCGCGGTCTCCAGCACCGAGGTGGTCCACGCCCCGATCTCTTGCGGAGAGGTGGGGGGTGCGACGATGGGCGCGGGCCAGGCGTCGACCTCGGCCAGCGCCTGGGACAGGGCCTCGACGCCGCGTCGCTCGCCCCCGGCGACGGGGATCACCCTCACCCCGAGCGCCCGGGACAGGGCGTCGACGTCGATGGAGCCGCCGCGGCGGGCCAGCTCGTCGGTGAAGGTGAGCACCACCAGGGTGGGGCGGGCGATCTGCTGCACCTGGGCCAGCAGGCCGAGGCCGCGCCGGATCTGGGTGGCGTCGATGAGCACGACGTGGCCGTCAATGGGTTGATCGACGGCGGTGCCGTCGGCCAGGGTTTTCGCCACGACCTCCTCGTCGGGGCTGATCGCATCCAGGGAGTAGGTGCCGGGCAGGTCCTCGATCATCACGTCGACCTCGCCCAGCTTGTGGCGGCCCTCGTAGCGGGAGACCGTGACGCCGGGGTAGTTGCCGGTCTTGGCGCGCAGCCCGGTGAGGGCGTTGAACAGGGTGGTCTTGCCGCAGTTGGGACTGCCTATCAGCACGAAACGCCGCAGCGTCGCATCGAGAACGGTGGGGGTCGAGTCGTCGTGGCAGGTCATCGGGTCACCTGAATTCTTGCTGCCTCGCTGCGGCGCAGCACGATCTCGGTGCCGCCGACGGTGAACATGAGAGGGTCGCCCAGGGGGGCGCGGCGCTCGAGCTCGCAGGTCAGTCCCGGGGCGAAGCCGAGGTCGAAGAGTCGGCGGCTGACGACGTCGTCGCCGACGAATCCGACGATGGTGGCACTCGTCCCGATCTCCAGTTCGGCAAGGGTGCCGTCGGTTTCGGGTTTCTGGCTCATGAGCGTCAAATTAGCACCGCCTACCCTTGCCCCTCAGGGTGGGGTCCCCTAATCCCCCGCTTGGTCGGACCAAGCCTGAATGACCGATGTCATGTTGCGGGATGTGACGCCTCACCTGAGTTGTCCCTGAACCCCGAATTCTCGGCCGCATCCCCTGCCTCTGGGCCATAGGCTGGGCTCACACCAGACCCAGCAGGAGCCCCGATGGACACCCAAGAATTCGACGCTGCGCTCACAACGCACCTGGACAAGCAGGCCCGGAAGTGGCGTCCCCAGGTGGCGGTTGATGCGCCAGGGCTCGGGGTCAAGTACCGATACGGAGCGCCAGACCTGCCGTTCCACTCGGCCAGCGTCGGCAAGCTCGCGCCGACGGCCCTCGTCCTGCAACTGATCGAGCAACAGGTACTCAGCCTGGACACCCCCGTCGTCTGCGTCCTGGGCTCCGACCTGTTGCGGGGCATCCTCGCTGACGACCAGCTGGGCCGGGTCACCGTCGAGCACCTGTTGACCCACACCTCCGGGGCAAACGACTAGGAGGGTGCGCGGTGAGGTGGGATCGTCACGAGGATCGTCATGGTGGGCACCTGGCAAGGCGAACGACGAAGATCGCACTGGAGCGTGCGTTCGAGGAGGACAACGCAGCCAGGGGGTCACCAGGGCGACCGCAGTAGATTCCGCCTATTCGCGGACCCTCTACTTGACCGGTCGCTGCAAGGGGCCGGGGGTGCTCAAACTGGCCGTGACCGAGCCCCATCGACGCTGGACCCCCGGCGACCTGCTCGCCCATGCCCGTGAGCGTCAGCAGCCGGTCGGCGCCCCTGGTGAGAGGTTCTGCTACAGCGACACCGGTTTCGTGCTCCTGGGGCTCCTGCTGGAGGCGGTCACCAACACGAGCTATCACCGTCTCATCCATGAAAGGCTCTTCGAGCCGCTCGGCATGGCCCGCAGTTTCATGCCGCTGCTCACAAAGCCCGCCGTCGGGGATGACACCATCGCGCCGCTGTTCCTGGGGCGGACCCGCGTCGACGGTTCCGAGGCGATGAGCATCGACTGGGCCGGTGGCGGCCTGGCTGGCACCTTGGAGGACCACCTGGGCCTCATCCTGGCGCTTCGTTCCGGCAGGGTGGTCAGCCGAGAGTCGTGGGAGTGGGCGACCAGGCCCCGGCACCGGTTCCGCAGCGGGATGCACTACGGGGCCGGAACCATGGCCATCAGGTTCAACGGATTCGTGCCCTGGCTGCGAGGCTGGCCCCAGCCCGTCGGCCACGCAGGCATCACCGCCGCCCACCTGTGGCACGACCCGGTCCACGAGGCAGACATCGTCATCAACTTCGGGTCGACCAAAGCCATGCGGGCCAGCGTCGTCACCCTCATCGAGATCGTTGGCTTGCTGCGCAAACTCGACAAACGGTGAGGGTTCAGCGTCAACAGATGCGGCCCAGCACGACCGGGCCGACCTCGACCGGGGTGTCGGAGTACTCGACGGCGCCGGTCAGGGCCTCGAGTCCTCGCTCCATGCGCTCCGGGGTGGCGGTGTGGAGGGTGAACAGGGGCGAGCCCTTGGTGATGTGGTCGCCGGGCTTGGCGTGCATCTCCACGCCTGCGACGGCCTGGACCGCGTCCTCCTTGCGGGCGCGACCAGCCCCCAGCCGCCACGCGGCGACACCGACGGCCATCGCGTCGAGGCGGGCGACGTGGCCGTCACGCTCGGCCAGCACAACGTGCTGGTGCTCCGCGACCGGCAGCGGCGCGTCCGGGTCGCCGCCCTGGGCGGAGATCATGCGTCGCCAGACATCCATCGCGCGACCGTCGGCGAGCGCCGGGGCCGGGTCCACGTCGGGTTTCCCAGCAGCGGCCAGCATCTCGCGGGCCAGCGTCACGGTCAGCTCCACCACATCGGCAGGTCCACCACCGGCCAGCACCTCCACCGATTCGCGGACCTCCAGCGCGTTGCCCGCGGTCAGCCCCAGCGGGGTGTCCATGTCGGTGAGCAGGGCGACGGTGTTCACCCCGGCCCCACTGCCGAGCTCCACCATCGTGCGGGCCAGTTCCTCGGCGCGCTCGCGGGTCTTCATGAACGCACCGGAGCCGACCTTCACGTCCAGCACCAGCGCGCCGGTGCCCTCGGCGATCTTCTTGCTCATGATCGACGACGCGATGAGCGGGATCGCCTCGACGGTGCCGGTGGTGTCGCGCAGGGCGTAGAGCTTCTTGTCAGCCGGGGCCAACCCCGACCCGGCAGCGCAGATCACCGCGCCGACGGCGTCGAGCTGGGCCAGCATCTCGTCGTTGCTGAGGGCGGCCCGCCAGCCGGGGATGGACTCCAGCTTGTCGAGGGTGCCGCCGGTGTGGCCGAGGCCGCGCCCGGACAGCTGCGGCACCGCGACGTCGAACACCGCCACCAGCGGGGCCAGCGGGAGGGTGATCTTGTCGCCGACCCCGCCGGTGGAGTGCTTGTCCGCGGTGGGGTGGCGCAGCGAGGAGAAGTCCATCCGCTCGCCGGAGGCGATCATCGCGGCGGTCCAGCGGGCGATCTCGTCGCGGTCCATGCCGTTCAGCAGGATCGCCATCGCCAGGGCTGACATCTGCTCGTCGGCGACCACGCCGTCGGTATAGGCCTGGATCACCCAGTCGATCTGGTCGTTGCTGAGTCGTCCACCGTCGCGTTTGGTCGTGATCACCTCGATGACATCCATGCCCAGGAGTCTTTCACATCCCATCTAGGATTCATCCTGTGACGAATGCGATCCCGACGGCGGCCCGTCGTGCCCGTTGGGGTGTGGTGGGGTTGTTCTGGCTCAATGGCGTGGCGTGGTCGTCGATCCTGCCCCGCTACCCGGAGATCAAGGAGTCGCTGGGACTGAGCGACCAGTGGTGGGGGCTGGCGGTGGCCCTCGGGCCGCTGGGCGGGCTGCTGGCGGGAATGCTCACCGCGTCGCTGATCCGGCGTTTCTCCTCCGCCACCGTCGCCATCGTCGCCCAGGTGGCGGGCATCTCGATGCTGAGTCTGATCGGCAACGCCCCCGCTGCCTGGGTGTTCGCCGCAGCGGTCTTCTGCATGGCGGCGCTGGACTCGGTGACCGACATCGCGATGAACGCCCACGGGTTGCGGGTGCAGAAGCTCCACGGTCGCCCCATCCTGAACAGCTTCCACGGCTGGTGGTCGGTGGGTGCGGTGTGCGGCGGGCTCATCGGGTCGGCGGCGAAGCAGGCGGGAGTGCCGATCTGGGTGCAGTGCTTGGCCGCGACGGTGGTCTTCGCGGCGATGTCGGTCGGCACGAAGTGGCTGCTGCTGCCGGGCCTGGACCACGACGTCGAGGCCCATGCCGCCTCGCGGCGGGAGCGACGGCGCATCAGCCCGGCCCTGTGGTTCCGGCTCGTCGCGCTGGGTCTGCTGGGGGCCAGCGCCGGGCTGCTGGAGGACACCGGCGGCACGTGGGGGGCGATCTACCTGGAGCGGCAGTTCGAGGTGATCCCGTTCCTGACCGGGATGGCCTTCGTCGCGCTGCAGGGGATGCAGCTGATCGGACGGTTCACCGGCGATGCGCTCGTCGCTAGGCTCGGGGCCGTCGCCTCGACGGTGCAGGGCGCGCTGCTGGCAGGTCTCGGGATGAGCGTTGCGCTGATCTGGCCGAGCCCCGCCACCACCATCGTCGGGTTCGCCTGCATCGGCTGGGGCATGGCCACCATCATTCCCTCCTCGATGCACGCCGCCGACGAGCTGCCGGGCATGAACCATGGCGACGGCCTGATGGTGGTCACCTCGATGATGAGGCTGGGCTTCCTCACCGGCCCGCCGCTGATCGGGATGCTCTCCGAGGCCACGGACCTGCGCACGGCCCTGTGGACGATCCCGGCCTTCGCGGTGGTGATCCTGCTGCTCACCCCGTCGCTGCGCCCGATGAAGAGGTGACGCTACCCTGGGCTCATGTTCCTCCCGGAGATCGAGCTTCGCGAAGCTGCGATGAGGTGGCTCGACGCCAATCCGTCGCCGCTGGTGGACTTCGCCTGGCTCACCACCTTCGAGTTCGACGGCGTGCGCATCCCCCTGATCGACCGGGTGCGCGGCATCCGTGCCCCGAAGGAGCTCAGGGCGGCTCTGTCCATCAGGACCGTGCACACTCCCGACGGCAAGAACCCGCCGTATGAGGACAGCATCGGCCCCGACGGGCTGCAGCGCTACAAGTACCAGGGAACGGACCCCGAGGCCCCGAACAACGTCGCCCTGCGCCGCGCGATGCACGATGGGCTGCCCCTGATCTGGTTCGTCGGGATCGCGAAGGGCCAGTACCAGGCGATCTACCCGGTCCACGTCATCCACGACGACCAGGAGCGCCACGAGTTCACCCTCGCCCTCGACGCCTCCCAGCGCGACCTGAAACCCGGAGCCGTCGAACCGGACCGCCGCGCCTGGGTGGAGCGCACCACCAAGCAACGGCTGCACCAGCCGGTCTTCCGCGCCCAGGTGTTGCTCGCCTACCGGGGCAAGTGCAGCATCTGTCGGCTCAAGCACGCTGAGTTGCTCGACGCGGCCCACATCATCGCGGACGGCCTGCCCCGCGGGAACGCCGTCGTACCCAACGGCATCTCGCTGTGCAAGATCCACCACGCCGCCTACGACGCCAACATCCTCGGCATCCGCCCTGACCTGACCCTCCACGTGCGCGACGACGTGCTGGCCGAGCGTGACGGCTGGATGCTGGCAGGCGGCATCCAGAGAGTCCACAACCGGTCACTGGAAATCCTGCCCAGCTCCCCAGCCCAACGCCCGGACCCGACCCGACTCGAGGAGCGCTACGCCCACTTCCTGATGGCCTGACCCCACCGGCCTCAGGCACCCTTCCCCGCTGGTCGAGCCGGGATTCCCGATGCGGCAGCGAGGGAATCCCGAGTCGAGACCCCGCAACCCGGGGCAGAGACCCGACCCCAGACCATCCCCGCTCGGCTCAAGCCCCAGCACCGGGCGCCAGAGGTCTCGACTGTCGGGCGCTGAACGCCCTCGGCTCG
>JAUNKV010000032.1 GCA_030532575.1 Propionibacteriaceae bacterium
AGGTCGGCGTACCAGTCGTAGAAGCTGGTCATGGCACCGCCGATGAGGTGGGTGAAGCGGGTTCCGATGGCGTGGGAGACCATGCTCATCGCCGGGATCGGGGAGAAGGAGACACAGCGATCCGGCCCGTGGTGCTGGATGGTGTTGACATAGCTGGCGGCCGCGATCTCCAAGGCCTCCTCCCAGCTGATGCGCACCAGCCCGCCCTTGCCCCTGGCCTGCTGGTAGCGACGCCGCTTGACCGGGTCGTTGGTCACCTCACGGAACGCCTCGACGGGGTCTCCCAGACGGGCCTTCGCCTCGCGGTACATCTCGACCAGTACACCGCGGGCGTAGGGGTAACGCACCCGGGTGGGCGAGTACGTGTACCAGGAGAAGGCGGCCCCCCTCGGACAGCCGCGCGGCTCGTACTCCGGGCGATCCGGGCCGGTGGAGGGGTAGTCGGTCTGCTGGGACTCCCAGGTGATGAGTCCGTCCTTGACGTAGACCTGCCATGAGCAGGAGCCGGTGCAGTTCACCCCGTGGGTGGAGCGGACCACCTTGTCATGACTCCAACGATCCCGGTAGAAGACGTCGCCTGCACGATCCCCCTCGCGGAGGACGGCTCTTCCGTCATCGATGTGATCCCACCTCGTGAAGAATTTTCCGACCTTCAGCAAGGCGTCTGATGCAGGGCCATCCAGGCGCGCGGAATCGGTGCTCATGGGCATAGCTTGGCATGACTTCGAGGAAATTTCACATGATTGTTGAGTAATCCTCACCTACGGAGCAGGAAGACCTTCAACTCCGTGCATGCGGGCCAAATCGGGGGTGTCCAGATCGACGGTCGCCAATTTTGGAACATTTTTCCTTGCCAAATTCAAGGGCCTCAGACAACTCCTCAACGACCTGTTCCGCCACCCCCTGGAACGCCCCAATGCCTCACGCAGCGCAGCAAGTCGATATCGCCCGGCCAGATGCTGCGGCCAGCCCTCCTCATCGACAAGGACAACACCGTCGTCACGCAACTCGGCATCGAGCAGAAAGGACACCGCCAGGTGTGGATTCGCCAGATCCCCGGCGAGCACCAGCACCTCCGCATCCGCGCTCTCCTCACACAGTTGCGCGAGCGCTGCTGCCAGCCCTGCGGCTGGACCACCCCCGGGGGGCTCCTCCAGCACGAATCGGACACGAGGATCGTCAAAACCTGTCCTGGCCGGTGAAACCACACTCACCCATCGTGAGCAACGAAGCGCCGCCTCGACGGCATGTTGGAGCAGTGTGCGTCCCGACATCCTGAGCTCGAGCTTGTCGGTCCCCATACGTGACGAACGCCCACCCCCCAGCACGATGCCGATCCGCACCTCATCCCCCGGCGAAAGGAGGCAGCACATCGAGCTGCTCCACCCCCGTCGCGTCGAAGCCGAGATCATTGACCCTGACCCCATCAGCGAGCAGGGAGCTCACCTTCAGCACCTCGCCCAGACGCGGGTTGCCCTCCCCCAGCGTGGCGACGACCTCGGCAACACTCATCCCGTCGGCGGCCAGAACCCGCTCCTTCATCCCGGCCGCCTCCATGGCGCCCGCGAAGAATCGCACCTTCATCCATCCTCCTTCATCGCTCACCCACCGATGGCGCTCATCGTCCGCTCGGGCGGAGTGAATCCAACCTCGTCGATCCCATGCGCCCGTGGCTTGGCTGCATGTGCCCCCACCCAGGCCGCAACGACCTCGTCGTCACTCCCCCCGGATCGCAGAATTGCCCGCAGGTCGGTCTCCTGCTGCGAGAAGAGGCAGGACCGCACCTGGCCGTCCGAGGTGATCCGGGTCCGGTCACAGGCCCCACAGAAGGGTCTGGTGACCGAGGCGATCACCCCGATCAGCCCACCCGGCTGCGTGTCGTCCGGGGCCACCCGCCACAACTCGGCCGGGGCCGTGCCACGTGCCTGCTCAGCCGCCGAGAGGGTGAAGTGATTCGCCAGCGTCTCGAGAATCTCCGGCGCGGTGACCATCTGGTCCCTCCGCCAACCGTGTCTGGGACCGAGCGGCATCTGCTCGATGAAACGCAGCTGATGACCCCGCTCCAGAGCGAACCGGGCCAACGGGAGGATGTCCTCCTCATTGACCCCCCTCATGATGACCGAGTTCAGCTTCAACGGGCGCAGACCCGCCCGCTCCACGGCCTCGATGCTGCGCAGCAGATCGGGTAGTCGATCCCTGCGGGTGAGTTGCGCGTAGCGCACCGGGTCCAAGGAGTCCACGGAGATGTTGACGCGATCCAGCCCCGCTGCCGCAAGCCGATCGATGCGCTTGTCCAGCCCCAGGCCGTTCGTGGTCAGCGACGCTTCAGGAGCGCCCATGGAACCACCCAGTCCCCTGGTCGCGGCGATGATGCGCTCCAGCCCCGGGCGCAGCAACGGCTCCCCACCCGTGAACCGGATCCGTCGTATCCCGAGCCGGGTGACGGCCACCCGGAGCACCCGGATGACCTCCTCGTCGCTCAGGGTCTCCTCGGTCGGCAGCCACTGCAGCCCCTCGGCCGGCATGCAGTAGGTGCATCGCAGATTGCACCGGTCGGTGAGCGAGACCCTGAGGTCTCGGGCGGTGCGTCCGTGGGCATCCGCCAGTTTCACCGAGTTCATGGTGAAAATGCTACAGGTTTCCGTCTGTTGCAGAATTCTCCTGTGACGACAAGCCATCATGGTCTGGGACCCACCCGCGCTCGAGTGCTCTCGCTGCTGCAGACGTCCGCATCCCCCATGACGATCTCAGAGGTCGCAGAGCAACTCGACATGCACCAGAATTCCTCCCGCTTCCACCTCGAAGCACTCGTCGCCTCGGGATACGCGAGCAGCACCTCAACCAGCGCGAACGGCCCCGGTCGCCCTCCGAAGCGTTACCAGGCCACATCCCAGGCGCCTGAGATGCACCACGCCCACCTGCTCGAGCTCACCCAGGTCCTCATCGGCCAGCTCCAGCAGCTCTCTGCCGATCCCCACGGCGCGGCGATCTCCGCGGGGCGTACCTGGGGTGGTCAACTCGCGGCCCAGGAGCACTCCCAGCCGAGTCCTGAGAAGATCATCGCCGAACTCACCCGTCACCTGGGGGAACGAGGCTTCACCACCGTCGTGGATGAGCAGGGCATGAGTTTTCAACGCTGCCCCTTTCGACAGACCATCCCGAACGATCTGCTGCCCCTGGTGTGCTCGGTGCACCAAGGTTTCCTCGACGGTGTCCTCGACGGCGGCCCCGTGCGGGGCGGTTCCCTCGAGGTCGGAGATCAGACCTGCCGGGTGGATCTGAACATCAAGGATCAGGGCTGATCGATACCGGCGACCTCGCCGATGACCGTGACCGCCGGGGGCTGCACCCCGGCCTGTTCCGCGACCTCTGCCAGCTCGGCGACGGGGGCACGCAGCACCCGCATGGTGGGCAGCCCGGCGTTCTCGATGACCGCGGCCGGGGTCGTCGCGGCCAGGCCCGCCTCGACGAGGCGTTCGGTGATCCGGGGCAGGTTCTGCACCCCCATCATCACCACGATCGTCAGCCCGGAGCTGGCCAGGTGGTCCCAGTCGATGTCCCCGCGCGGATCACCCGGCGGGACGTGTCCGCTGACGACGGCGTAGCCTTGGACGAGTCCCCGGTGGGTGACCGGGACCCCGGCAAGCCCCGCCCCCGCGATGGAGGAGGAGATACCGGGCACATAGCTGACCGGGACCCCGGCCCGCTCGCAGGCCTGCCACTCCTCGAAACCCCGCCCGAACACGAACGGGTCCCCGCCCTTGAACCGGACCACCGTCCGCCCGGCCTGAGCCTGCTCGACGAGAATCCGGTTGATGGTCTCCTGCGGGGTGAACTCGCCGCGCGGAATCTTCCCGACGTGGATCACCTCCGCGCCCTCGGCCACCTCGTCGAGCAGCGCGGTGGGCACCAGGCGGTCCGTGACCACGACGTCGGCGGCCCGCAGCGCCTTCAACCCGGCGACGGTGATGAGGTCAGGGTCCCCGGGGCCAGCCCCGACCAGGATCACTCGTCCACTCATGCCAGTTCCTCCTTCAACACGTGCAACAGCCGGGCGCGAAGCTCTGGGCCGGGAATCCTCACCCGGAACCATGCATCACCCAGCCCCGGGAAGGTATCACCCCGTCTCAGTCCCAGACCACGCGCCCTCACCTTTTCCCTGAGCCCCACCGGTCCCCTGACCAGCAGGAAGGGGGCTTCAGAGGCCACGACGTGCAGGCCGAGCCCCCGCAGGCCCTCGGTCAGGGCCTCGCGGTCCGACTGCAGCTGTTCCTGCCACAGCGTGACCTCCCGGTGCGCCCGGTCCGAGCACACCGCCGTCATCGCCGCCAGGGCAGGTGTGCTCACCGCCCACGGGGTCTGCACCGCCTCCAGCTGAGCGATGAGTTCGGCATCCCCGACGACGTAGCCGACCCGCAGCCCAGCCAGCCCCCACGTCTTGGTCAGCGACCGCAGCACGAGCAGCCCCGTCAGCCCGCCGACGAGCATCGACTCGCTCTCCCCCGGCACCGCGTCCATGAAGGCCTCATCCACCACGACGACCCGGCCCGGGCGGCAGCAGCGACGAATCTCCTCCGCCGGGTGCAGCACCCCCGTCGGGTTGGTCGGGTTGCCGATCATCACCAGGTCCGCCCCGCCGGGCACCCGCTCCGCCTGGAAGGCGAACCCGTCCTCCGGCCAGGTCAGCACCCGCCCGGGCACCACCCCCGCCGCCCGCAGGGCCGCCTCGGGTTCGGTGAACTGCGGGTGCACCACGACGGGGTGCCGGTGCGACAGGCCCCGGGCGATGAGGGTGAAGGCCTCCGCCACCCCCGCCACCGGCAACACGTTGCCCTCCTCGACGCCGTGCCAGGTGGCCAGGGCGGCCCTGGCCGGGCGCGCATCCGGGTAGGCGGCCAGCGGTGCGGCCTGAATCTCCTCCAGCAGCCAGCCGGGCGGCTCCGGCAGCCTCACGTTCACGGCCAGGTCCACCACCCCGTCAGCAAGCTCCGCATCCCCGTGGTGGTGCAGGTCAGGCTCGACCTCCCGGTGTTGCACGGCGCCCGGGGTCGCGAGCGGCACTGCCCCGTCGAAGGCATGGACGGCCTCGGCGAAGCGCTGCGCCAGCTGCGGCTGCCCGGCCCAGTGGACGTGCAGGTAGGAGGCGTGGACGTTCTCGCTGCTCCAGCCGTCGCTCCAGCTCCCGTGTGGTCCCTGCCACCGCCAGCCGCTCGTCGCTCCCGGGGGGAACTGGGTGGAGGTGCGGTGGAACTCGTGCCCGGTGATCTCCTCCCCGGTCCTGGTGTAGAAGCCGTCCTGGAGGGCGGTGGCACTGCGATACCCCAGGGTCAGCCTGGGTCCCATCGCGGCCACCCCGGGGATGGCCCCCACCATCGGGGCGCCGTCAACGCTGCGCGCCAGGTACAGCATCCCCGCGCACTCGGCGACCACCGGCACCCCGGCGGCGATGTGCTGCCTCAGGTCCGCCAGCAGGGACTCCCGTGAGCTGATCGCGGCCGCGTGGACCTCGGGGAAGCCGCCGCCCAGGTAGATGCCTGCGATGCCCTCCGGCAGCGCGTGGTCGGCCGCCGGGTCGAAGATCACCGGCTGGCAGCCAGCGGCCTGAAGCAGCTCCAGGGTCTCGGCGTAGCGGAAGGTGAAGGCCCGCCCCCCGGCCACCGCCACGACGGGGCGGGCGGGTGACGGCGGTCTCACCTCGTTCTCTGGCCGCCACGGGGGCGCCGTCACCTCGGGGGCGCTCCCGGCGGCCGCGATCAGGGCGTCGAGGTCGATGTGGGTCTCGACCTGCTCGGCCAGGCGCTGCATCGTCGCCCGGGCGTCGCTGCGTTCCTCGACGGGTACCAGCCCCAGGTGCCGGGAGGGGGCCTCGATGGCGGCGTCGCGGGGCAGGATGCCGAGGATCGGCAGGCCGAGCCCGTCCAGCGCGGCGAGCACCTCGTCTCGGTGCCGGGGGGTGGCCACCTTGTTGATGATGATCCCGGCGAAGTCCAGCCCCCGGTCGTAGTGGGTGAGACCCAGCCCGACCGCCGCGATGGAGCGCGAGGTGGCCGAGGCGTCGAGGCACAGCACGACGGGGGAGGTCGTGAGCGCGGCGACGTGGGCCGTGGAGCCGAAGCCGTGACGCCCCAGCTGCCCGTCGTAGAGGCCCATCACACCCTCGATCACGCTGATGTCGGCCCCTTCCGCCCCGTGGGCGAGCAGTGGCGCGATGCGCTGCTCACCGACGAGGAAGGGGTCCAGGTTGCGCCCCAACCGCCCGGAGGCCATCGCGTGGTATCCGGGGTCGATGAAATCGGGGCCGACCTTGAAGCCCTGCACGGTGAGCCCCCGGGCCGCCAGGGCAGCGATGATTCCCGTGGTGATGGTCGTCTTGCCCTGCCCGGAGGCCGCGGCCGCCACCACGATGCGGGGCAGTCTCACCACTCGATGCCCTTCTGGCCCTTCTGGCCCTCGTCGAAGGGATGCTTGATCTTTGTCATGTTCGTCACCAGCCCGGCCACCTCCAGGATCGGCTCGGGGCAGCGCCGTCCTGTGATGACGACGTGCTGGAAGCCGGGGCGGTTGCGCAACACCTCGGCCACCTCCTCGGCGTCGACCCAGCCCCACTCCATCGGGTAGGTGAACTCGTCGAGGATGTAGAGGGTGTGGGTCTCATCCGCCAGGCGACGCTTCACCTCGGCCCAGCCGTCGCGGGCCGCCTCGGCCGGGTCCTCGTCATCGCGCTTGCGGGTCCAGGACCAGCCCGATCCCATCTTGTTCCACTCGACGGCCCCGCCCTCGCCGGTGCTGTCGTGGAGCCGCCCCAGGGCCTCCAGGGCGCTCTGCTCGCCGATCCGCCACTTCGCGGATTTCACGAACTGGAAGATGCCGATGTTCCAGCCCTGGTTCCAGCCGCGCAGCGCCAGCCCGAAGGCCGCCGTCGACTTGCCCTTGCCCTCCCCCTGGTTCACCAGCACCAGCGGACGGTTGCGGCGCTGCCGGGTGGTCAATCCGTCGTTGGGGACATTGGTCGGGGTTCCCTGGGCCATCACGCCGCCTCCTGGTACTGGCTGCGCACCACCTGGGTGATGGCAGCGGGGTCAAGTTCTGTCATCGGCACCAGTTCGGCGCCCAGGCGTCTCGCCAGGTCACCGGCCAGGCCGAGCCGCATCGGCCCGACCTCGCAGTCGATCACCACGCAGTCGATGCCACGCATCGACAAGGCTTCAGCGGCGGCTCGGGACCGGGCGAGTGCCTCCTTGCCGGCGGTGGCGCGGCCGTCGCTGAGCAGCACCAGGATGGGGCGGCGCGTCGGATCCTTCACCGCCTCGGTCGCCAGCACCTGGGCCGCGCACTCCAGCCCCTCAGCAAGTGGCGTGCGGCCGCCGTGGGGCAGCTCGTCGAGGCGGAGCGCTGCTGCCTCGACGGAGTTCGTCGGGGGCAGCACCAGCTCGGCGCCATCACCCCGGAAGGTGACCATGCCCACCTTGTCACGGCGCTGGTAGGCATCCAGCAGCAACGACAGCACGGCCGTCTTCACGCTCGCCATGCGTCGCCTGGCCCCCATCGAGCCGGAGGCGTCCACCACGAAGAGCACCAGGTTGGATTCGCGTCCCTCCCGCCGGGCGCGGCGGATGTCCTCGCCCAGGACGTGCAGTTTCTGTCCCTGTTGTTTGCCACGCAGCGCCTGGTGGGGGGCGGCGGCCTTGATGGTGGCGGGGACGTGCCAGGAGCCGACCGTGGCGTGGGGGTCGATGCCGACGACGCGGCCGTGGCTGGTCAGTGCCCGGGAACGCCTCCCGGGGCTGCCCTGGCCCAGGCCCTTGGCGCGCAGCACGCGGGGCCGGTAGGGGGCATCGGCGGTGGCGAGTCCCACCGGGGCAAGTCCTTGCGGGGGTTCCGGTTCCGTGGGCTCCTGCCGGGGCGGCTCCTGCCCGGGGGCTGAGGGTTCAGACTGTTCGCTCGGGTGGTGCGGGTCCTCCGGCGCCGAGGTGCCATCGTCGGGCTCGGGGGTGTCGTCGTCCGGCCCCTGGTCCGGGTCCTGAGGGGGTTCGGGGTCGTCGTCGCCCAGCAGCTGGTCGAGCAGTTCCTCGTCGAGGCCCGGGGCGTCGAAGGGTTTGCGGCGGCGACGGTGTGGCAGCGACAGCAGGGCCGCGACCCTGATGTCAGCCTTGGTGACGCTGGTTCGCCCTTCCCAGGCCGCGTTGGCGACGGCGGCCCGGGCGGTGACGATGTCGGCCCGCATCCCGTCCACGTCGAAGGCCGCGCAGACCTCGGCGATCTTGGCCAGCATCGCGTCGCTCAGCTCCACCTCGCCGACGCGGCGCTGGGCCGAGGCAATGCGCCTGGCCAGCTCGTCCTGGCGTTCGGTGTAGTCGGCACGGAAGCCCTCCGGGTCGGCGTCGAAGGCCATGCGTCGCCTGACGATCCCCACCCGGGTGGCGGGGTCGCGGGGGGCGTGGACCTCGACGGTGAGGCCGAATCGGTCGAGCAGCTGCGGGCGCAGCTCGCCCTCCTCGGGGTTCATGGTGCCCACCAGCATGAAGCGGGCGGCGTGGGAGACCGACACCCCGTCGCGTTCGACGGTGTTGCGGCCCATCGCTGCGGCGTCCAGCAGCAGGTCCACCAGGTGGTCGTGGAGCAGGTTCACCTCGTCGACGTAGAGGATGCCCCGGTGAGCGGCGGCGAGCAGGCCCGGCTCAAAGCTGGTCTCTCCCTTGCCGAGTGCGGCCTGGAGGTCGAGTGAGCCGGTCACCCTGTCCTCGGAGGCCCCCACCGGCAGCTCGACCAGCGGGACGGGCACCGTCGCGACCTCGCGGGTCACCTCCAGGTCCAGGCATTCGGCATCGAGGTGGTCGGGGTCGCACCGGAACCGGCAGCCGACGAGGACCTGCTGCTGGGGCAGCACCTCCGTCAGGCCGCGCACGATGGTGGACTTCGCGGTGCCCTTCTCCCCTCTCACGAGCACTCCGCCGATCTGGGGGGAGATGCTGGCCAGGATCAGGGCACGTGACATGTCCTCGGCCCCGAGGACCGCAGTGAACGGGAACTTCATCTGAGCCTTCCTGTGGGTCCGCGCCCACGACTGTTTCGGCCGGGCGGATGACCTGGCTCACCCCGACGGGGCTCACAGTGGCGGGACCGCTGCGGATTCGCACCGCATTCCTCACCCGGCGAGGCCATTGTTCCACATGATGAGTAGGCTCATGCACTGTGATTGATGTGGTGGGTGTCCCTGCGGGTGGCCTGGAGGAGTTGCCGGAGCCGTTGCGCGCCAAGGTGCTGGCCGCTCCGGTGGTGGTGGGCGGTCCCCGTCACCTGGCGATGCTGCCGGACTCCGGCCGGGGGGTCGCCTGGCCGAAGCCGCTGCGCAGCGGGCTGAAGGAGCTGTTCTCCCGGCTCGGCGACGACGTGGTGGTGCTCGCGACCGGCGACCCGCTGCTGTCCGGGGTGGCCACCACCCTCATCGAGGAGCTGGGGCCGCAGCGGATCCGGGTCCACCCCGGGTTGTCATCCGAGACCTTGGCCCGGGCGCGGATGCTGTGGTCGGCGGAGACCACCTCGTGGCTGTCCCTGGTGGGTCGCGACCCGCACCGGGTGCTGGCGCTGGCCGCTCCCGGGGAGCGGCTGCTGGTGCTCTCCGCCGACGAGCACACCCCCGTCGAGCTGGCCCGCATCCTCTCTGCCACGGGCTGGGAGGCATCGCGACTCACGGTGCTGGGGAACCTCGGCACCCCGCAGGAGTCCCGGGCCGAGTTCACAGCCGCCGAGTTGGCGACGGCGGAGGTCGCGCTGCCGCGCCTGAACGTGGTCGCCATCGAGTTCTCCCACCCCGCGCGCCCGCTGGTCCCCGGTGCGTTGCTGCCGGATGCCGCGTTCAGCAACGACGGGCAGCTGACCAAGCAGCCGCTGCGGTTGGTCGCCCTGGCCGCGCTGGCCCCTGCCCCCGGGCAGGTGCTGTGGGACGTGGGTCTGGGCTCAGGCAGTATCGCCATCTCCTGGTGCCGGGCGGCTGCTCGGGCTCGCGCCGTCGGCTTCGACAAGCGTGGTGACCGGGCGGCCAGGGCCAGGGGCAACGCGACCCGGCTGGGTGTGGGTGACCGGCTCGAGGTGCGGGTGGGAGATGCGGCCTCGTTGCTGCAGGACCCGTCGCTGCCAACCCCCGATGCGGTGTTCTTCGGCGGCGGGGCCAGCCGTGAGGCCGTCGCGACCGCGCTGGCGGCGCTGCGGCCGGGCGGGCGGCTCGTCGTCCACTCCGTGACCCTGGAGACCGAAGCCCTGCTGGCGGAGCTGCACGCCAGGCACGGCGGGGAGCTGATCCGCCTCCACATGGAACACGCCCGCGCGTTGGGGTCGTTCCGGGGCTGGCAGCCCAGCCGCCACATCACCAGCTACTCACTGACCAAGGAGCAGTCATGACCGTTCATTTCATCGGGGCGGGTCCCGGTGCCGCCGACCTGCTCACCCTGCGCGGGGCGGAGCTGATCCGCAACTCCCAGGTGTGCCTGTACGCCGGGACCTACATCGATCAGGTGCTGGCCCACTGCGCGCCCGATGCGCAGCGGATCGACACCCAGCACCTCAACCTGGATGCCATCACCGAGCACATGGTGCGCGCCCACGAGGCGGGCAAGGACGTGGCCCGGCTGTGCTCCGGGGATCCGTCGATCTACTCGGCGATTGCGGAGCAGACCCGCAGGCTGGATGCCGCAGGGGTGCCGTGGGATGTCACCCCGGGCGTGCCCGCCTATGCAGCCGCGGCGGCGCTGCTGGGCCGAGAGCTCACGGTTCCGGAGGTGGCGCAGACCGTGATCCTGACCCGCGCCCAGAAGGACTCGACGGCGATGCCGGAGACCGAGCGGCTGGAGCACCTGGCGGCCTCCCGCGCGACGCTGGCGATCCATCTGGCGATCCGCCACACCGAGCGGCTCCGCGGCCAGCTGCTCCCCCACTACGGCCCGGAATGCCCCGTGGTGATCGTGGGCAACGCCACCCAGCCGGATCAGACGGTGATCCGCACCACCGTCGATGGGATGCACGAGGCGGCGCTCGCCTCGGGCCTCAGGCAGGCCGCCATCATCCTGGTGGGTGAGGCCCTGCGGGCGGAGGATTTCGTGGAGTCCCACCTCTACAGCTCCCGCTGCGCACCGGAGGGGCCTGTTCGCGACCACTGAGCCCAGGTTCGCGACGGTTCGAGACTGCCCAACATCGCGGCTCTGCCGGTGGTCGTGAGGCGTCGCGGCACCCGTCGAGCACCACCCCGGCCCTCACTGCACCATCGCCAGGGAGACCGCCATCACCGCCATGCCTGCGATGAAGCCGTAGACCGAGGTGTGGTGTTCTCCGTACTCCTTCGCCGCGGGCAGCAGCTCGTCGATGGAGATGAAGACCATCACTCCGGCGATGCCCGCGAACACCACCCCCAGCAGTGCCGACGACAGCCAGGGCGCCAGCAGCAGGTAACCGATGACGGCCCCCGCCGGTTCGGCCAGGCCGGAGGCCGTGGCCGCCCAGAAGCCGCGGCTGCGTGATCCCGTCGCCTGGTGCACGGGAACGGCAACCGCCAGGCCCTCCGGGATGTTGTGGATGGCGATGGCCAACGCAACCGCCACGGCGATGCCCGGTTCCTGGAGCCCGGCGACGAAGGTGGCGAAGCCCTCCGGGAAGTTGTGGATGGCCAGGGCGACGGCGGTGAGCACCCCTGTGTGCATGAGGGCCTGGCGACGCTGCTGGTCCTGCAGCGAGCCCGGCTCGTGCGGGTTGATGGCTGCTGGCACCAGTCGGTCGATGACCGCGATGAGTGCGATCCCACCGAAGAAGGCCAGCAGGGTGTACCAGCGCCCGGCGCCCGACCCGAACTGGAGTGCGAGGTTGTCCTGCCCCTTGGGGAGGATGTCAACCAGGGAGACGTAGACCATGACCCCGGCGGAGAAACCGAGCCCAAGGCTGAGCATCCGCGTGGAATCAGCCCGCCCAAAGACCCCGATGGCCCCACCGATGGCCGTGGAGAGCCCGGCCAGCAGCGTCAGCAGCAGGGCGAACCACATGGTGCGAGTTTAGAGGGTGCACGAAGGGGGTGGAACCCACCGGTTCCACCCCCTTCAGCGTCAGCTCAGGAGCCGGTCTTCGGCAGACCCGGCTTCACCGGCATCGGCTTCGGCGGCATCGGCTTGGCCGGAGCCGACTTCGACGGTGCAGGCATCGTCGGAGCCGGGTTGCTCGGCGCAGGAGCGCTCGGGCTCGGAGCCGGGACCGACGGGGTGGGGGTCGGGGTCGGCTTGGCGCACGGCGCAGCCTGACCCGTCCAGGTGAACACCACCTCACCGTTCACCACGGACCAACCCGCAGGCAACGCAGCCTCATCGATCTTGTACCCAGCCTTCGCCACGGCCTTGACCGTCACCGTCACCGTCGAACCCTGAGTCGTGACCACCGGAGCCGAGTACTCGATCCCCTCAGTCGTGGCAACCTCCACCGTCGGATCACTCGGCACATCAGCACCCGGCTGACACACACCCGGAGTCACCACCGGAGCAACCGGAGCAACCGTCTTGGCGCACGGCGCAGCCTGACCCGTCCAGGTGAACACCACCTCACCGTTCACCACGGACCAACCCGCAGGCAACGCAGCCTCATCGATCTTGTACCCAGCCTTCGCCACGGCCTTGACCGTCACCGTCACCGTCGAACCCTGAGTCGTGACCACCGGAGCCGAGTACTCGATCCCCTCAGTCGTGGCAACCTCCACCGTCGGATCACTCGGCACATCAGCACCCGGCTGACACACACCCGGAGTCACCGTCGGAGCAACCGGGGTCACCGTGACCGTCGGCGGCACCGGCGGGGGCGGAGGCGTCGGGGTGGCACCACGTCCGGTGCCAGCACCGGTCTCCACCTTCTCGGCAGTGGCCCGCAGCTGCTTGCCAGCAGCGTCGGCCTTGTTGTCGAAGGTGTCGCCCACCTTGATCTTCTGGTCGGTCTGGACCAGCAGGTCCATCGCGTACCACAGATCCGGGTCGAAGCCGTCGGGCGAGGTGATGGTCGCGGTGACGACATCGGCGGCCTCGTCCACCGTCGTGGTGACCGACGGCTTGGTGCCATCGTTCAGGTCCACCCGGCAGTCATCGCTGTACTGGAGGCTCCAGCACTTGTCGCTGGTCTTCAGCGTGTACACCTGGGGGTACCCGGGGCTCACCGTGAAGTTGTGTCCGGGCATCGCGAAGGTGTCGGTGATGGTGGTGGAGGTCACACCGGCCAGGTCGGAACCCTTGACCGCGATGCGCCAGAAGACGCCGTTGTCCACCGCGTCGCTGGGCCACCCCTCCTTCTGGGTGTCAGCCGGCGCAGGCCGGTAGCCGACGTCGATGCCGTTGACCCAGGGCACCGTGACGGTCCCGTTGTTGCTGTAGGTGAAGTCCAGGGCGTCATCGTCGAAGGTCTCGACGGCCTGAACGGCCAGCCAGAGGTCGCCACCCACGTCATCCTTGCCCTCGACGTTGGCGTTGAGGGTGCACACCAACTCTTCGTGGCTGACCTCACAGGTGCCATAGGTCAGGGAGTCACCCTGCTCACCCTTGAGCTCAAAGGTGCTCTCGAAGCCGGACAGCTGCTCGGGCAGCCCAAGCTTGAACTGGTCCCCAGCCTTGCCACTCTGGTTCGGGATCGCCCACTTGGCTTCGACCTTGACGCCATCCCACAGATGGACCGGCTGGCTGGGATCGCCGTTCCACGGGACGATCTTGACGCTTCCGGGGACGATGCCCTCGATGACATCAGCCTCCGCGCTGGCAGGGAACAACCCCGTGAGCACGAGCGCCGACGCCAGGAGAGCGAAGATTTTTCTCTTGGGTGCACGTACACCCGTTCTGTCAACCACCGAGGACCCCCTCTGTAGATCTGTCCTTGACCTAAGAAAGTTAACTGCACTTGGGAGCATCATGGAGGCGGTTTTTGTGGTCCTTATGGTCAATCGTTATTTTTTCCACTAAAAGTTGAGGCCCACACCTGATCGCCACAGGAGGTTCTGGTATGGGCCTCGACGCTTGCCAGCTCGTCACCAACTGGATTTGACGACGCCCGGAAGCTCTCCTCGGTGAGCCAATTGCCTGAATCTCACCCGGGAAACCCCGGCCACCCTCAGGTAGCCACGCGGCCGCCCGTCGAGGGCATCACGATTGCGCACCCGCACCGGGGAGCCGTCCCGCTTGAGCGAGGCGAGCTTCCGCACAGCGGAGAACCGCTCGTCGGGCTCCGTGGTCGGATCGGCGATCACCGCCTTCAGCGCGGCCCGCCTGGCCGCCTGCTGGGCGACGATGCGCTTGCGGCGTTCGTTCTGGACGATCTTCGAGCGCTTGGCCATCAACGGGTCTCCTTGAACTCGACGTGCTGGCGGATCACCGGGTCGTACTTGCGCAGCGAGATTCGGTCGGGATCGTTGCGGCGGTTCTTGCGGGTGACATAGGTGTACCCGGTCCCTGCGGTGGAGCGCAGCTTGATGATCGGGCGCAGGTCGTTCTTCTTGGCCATGTCAGAGCTTCCTTCCCTGGGCGATGAGGTCGGCCACCACCGCGTCGATGCCTCGGGCGTCGATCACCTTGATCCCGCGCGCCGAGACCTTGAGCTTGATGCTGCGCCCCAGCGACGGCACCCAGTAGCGCTTGGACTGGATGTTGACGTCGAAGCGACGCTTGGTCCTCTTCTTGGACCAGGGGACGCTGTGCCCGAAACCGGGCACGGCTCCTGTGACCTGACAGTGGCGTGACATGGGACTCCTCGGGTTGTGCGATTGCCGACAGATAATGATAATGGTTCGCAGTAAAACGTCCAACCCGAGCGAGAGGCCCACGATGAAGCCCGACATCCACCCCGACTACCACCCCGTGGTCTTCCGCGACATCTCCACCCAGGCCACCTTCCTGACCCGCTCCACGATGACCAGCAAGCAGACCATCGAGTGGAGCGACGGGAACACCTACCCCCTGGTGGACGTCGAGATCACCGCCGACAGCCACCCCTTCTACACCGGCAAGGCCCGCAGGCTCAGCATCACCGGCCGCGTGGAGAAGTTCCAGCAGCGCTACGGGAAGACGAAGTGAGCTCGCGGATCGTGCTCGTGGCCGCCTTCGACCAGGTGGCCCGGGCCACGGCGACGAACGCCCTGCTGTTCGACCTGCCCGACTGTGTGGTGGTCCAGCACGACCTCTCCCCCACCGGCGATCTCAACCGGCGCACCTGGGATGCCACCGGGGTTCTGGAGTGCGACTCGGTGCTGCTCGGCCACGGCTGCATCTCCTGCGCCACCCGGGAGGACCTGGTACCGGCCCTCATCCGTCTGCTCGAGGATCGGGCCTGGGGCAACGTCGTGGTCTCGCTGCCCCTGACCGCCGCCCCCGAGGCCGTGACCTGGCAGATCGTCGAGGCCATCCACACCGGCTCCCTCCCGGCCCACCTGGCCGCGGTGCTCACCGTCGTGGACGAGACCACCGTCGTCGAGGACATCTTCGGCGACGCCACCCTGGCCGATCTGGGCCTCACCCTGTCCGCCCACGACGAGCGGGCCGCCGGGGAGGCGGTGTGTGCGCAGCTGGACTTCGCGGACGTCGTGGCCACCCTGGGGCAGCCCGACGAGGCGACGGAGACCGCCCTGGGTCACCTGCTGGGGGATCGTCCCCGCTGCGTGATCCACGAGCTGGATGCCCTCGCCCTCATGGAGCGCCGCCACGACTTCCGCTCCGCCCAGGCCAGGGTGGACCCGACCGGACCGCACCAGCACACCGCCCACGACTGCAACGGGGTGTGGACGCTGGTGCTCACCAGTGACCGCCCCCTGCACCCGGGCAGGCTCTACGAGCAGGTGGAGCTGATCGGGGCGGGCAGGCTCCGCAGCCGGGGATGCACCTGGGTGCCGTCGCGGCCCGAGATGGTGGTGGCCTGGGACGGTGCCGGGGGTCAGCTGTCCATCGGGGATGCCGGGTGCTGGGGTGGGGCCACCCGCCACACCCGGCTCGTCATCACCGGGATCGACGCCGACGACCGCGGCCGGGTGGAGCGGGCCTTCCGCGACATCCTGCTCACCGACTGGGAGATGGCCGAGGTCACGAACTGGGAGGGCGACGACGGCCTGGAGATGTGGCTGGGGGACTGACTCAGCGCCTGGTCCACACCACCTTCAGGTCGGGGTCCGTCAGGTCGATGGAGGCAGTTGACCACAACATGCCCACCGTGCGGTAGACCGAGCACCGGCTCGTCTCCCCTGCAGCATTGGTGCATTCGGCCTCGACCCTGAAGTACCCGAAGTCATGTGAGCTGATGACGGTCGGGACATCGAAGCCCGCTTTGGGGACGACGTTGTCCAGCTTGCTCTGGCCCTCGGCGTCGAGAATGCGCGTGATGGTTCCCTCGGTCAGGGTCTCGCCCCCGCCGTCCGAGGCCTCCAGCGCCATCTCACAGCCGGGGTCGAGGTTGGTCGAGGCCAGACAGGCCTTGACCTCGGGCACCACCTTCGAGCGGTACAGCTCGATGCCGGCCTGGCTCACCTTGATGTCCATGTTGGCGTAGGCGTGGTCACGCGAGCTCCTCCTGAGGACAACACTGTCACCGGTCACCTCCAGGTACTGGTTGGTGCTCACCACCTCGTAGCTACCGGGGAAGACCAGCGGGGAATCGCTCTCCGGCTCCACGCCGTTGACCTTGATCCCGATCTGCTTGACGAACCTGAGCCGCAGTTTGGGCAACCCGAACAGGATCTTCTTCTCGCTCATGTCCACGTTGAACTCGTCGGTGACACTCTCGGTGCCGATCGTGTAGGAGGCCGAGATGGTGGTCAGCGTGGTCGAGCCTCCCGCGCTGCTCACCTTGATGTCACTCATCGGGGCCCGGGTGAGGGATTCCTTGAGCACCTCGTCGGTCAGCAGGGACTCGTCCGGGGTGTCGGTGTCCGAGATCATCGCCCGCGCCGCTGTGGCATCGCCTGCGGCGACGGCGTTGAGGTAGCGCTCCACCACCTCCTTGGCATCGGCCGGGGGCTGGTTGGCTGAGGGCTTCTCGGCGGCGGGGGTCATCGCCTCAGCCGTGGCCTCGGGGTCAACTGCCGCCTTGGTGTTGAAGGCCCCTGCTGCGAAGGCGACGCCGAGGCCGACCAGCAGCACTGCCACCACAACCGCCACGATGATCAGCGGCAGGTTGCGCCGGGGGCTGGGCTGAGGCACGCCGTAGGGGCCATAGGGGTTGTGGCCCGGTTGCCCGCCGTGGAACTGCTGCCCACCGTAGTGCGGTTGGGGGCCGTACCCGGGCTGGCCGCCCCAGGCCTGCTGCGGCGGGTACCCGGGAGGCGTGCCCGGCCCCGGCGGCATCCCCTGCGGTGGTCCTGCCATGCCGTAGGGCGTACCCGGTCCCGGCGGTGCTCCGTGGCCCTGCGGCGGGACGTGCTGAAAGTTGGGGCCGGGGTGGCTGCCTGGGGTCGGCTGGCCGCGGCTGGGATCGTTCGGCGTTGACATCAGTTTCCTTCCTGGCAGGAATTGTAGGACCACCCCCTGTCAGTTTCTCCGCTCCCCTGCAGAAGGCCTCTCGACCCCACGGACCGGGGCCGGTCGATGGTCTCCCACCAACCGGCCCCTGCGTCCTCTCGAGTGCTCAGCTCAACTCACTTGTACTCCCAGATCACCTTCAGTTCCGGGTCGGTGAGGTCAATGGACGCGCTCGGCCAGGACAGGCCGTTGTTCCCGAATCCGAAGACGCTGCACTCACCCGAGGCGCCATCGGGCTTGGTGCAGGTCGCGGACACCTTGAAGGAACCGAAGTCCTTGCTCGAGATGATCGTCGGAACCTGGTAACCGGGCTCAGGGACGACGTTCTTCAGCTTGTCCTGTCCCTCAGCATCCTGGGAGCGGGTGATGGATCCCTCGCTGAGCTTGGTGCCGTTGTCCAGGGTGTCACTCAGCACCATGTTGCAGCCCGGATCCAGGTCCTTCGAGGCCAGGCAGGCCTCGGCCTCGGGAATCACCTTGGAACGGTACATGTCGATACCCGCCTGGCTCACCTTGAGCTTCAGGGTCACGGAATCGTAGTCCTTGGAGCTCTTCTTCAGGATCGGGAGCTCCCCCTCCACCTCCAGGTACTCGTTGCCGCTGGTCACCGCGTAGCTGCCGGGGAACACGGCCGGGTGTTCACTCTTGGCCTCCACCCCGTTGACCAAGGGCTTCGCCTTGTCCACCCCGTAGAGGTTCAGGTCGCTCGTCGGATTGTTGATCTTCTTGTCGTGCGTGCTGATCGTGTACTCGTCCTCGACGGCCTGATCGCCCAGCTTGTAGGACACCTTCACCGTCGGGCTGTACTCCGTGCCCCCGGGCTCCGAAACCTTGATCTCGGTCATGGGGGCCCGGCTCAGGGAGTCCTTCAGCACCTCATCGGTCAGCAGCGAGGAATCGCTCACCCCAGAGGTACTGGCCAGGGCGAGCGCCGCCTTGGCATCACCCTTGGACAGGGCCTCCAGGTAGGCCTCGACGATGGCCTTCGGGGTCTGCGGGGCCTCCGGGGCGCTGTCGCCGGCCTCTCCACCGCCCTGCGTGGCAGGGGTGGCCTCGTCCTTCTTGCCGAAGGCCCCGAGCGCTGCGGCGATGCCGAGTCCCAGCACCGCCAAGGCGACGACGGCGGCCCCGATGATGAGGGGGAGGTTCTTCTTCTTTTGTGGCTGCTCTGGCTGGCCCGGGTGGCCGCCCGGCTGGTGGCCGTAACCGGGCTGAGGGGTGTGGCCCTGAGGTGCCCCGGGGCTCTGCGGGACACCGTAGCCCTGCGGGGGAACGCTGCCCTGGGGGTGTGGCCCCGCGGGGAACTGATTCGGTTGGTTGTGATGAGGGTCGTGTGGCGTGGACATTGGTCTCCTTCCCGCGAGCATTGTAGGTGGCTGATGGGATGCAGGAGCGGGCAGCCCCACAACTCGTCGGCCAACTGGCCTCCCACTTGGGACTTCATTTTTGTCAGTGCTCCTCGATAGCTTTGCCCTCATGGAATGGACCCCGACTGGCACCGGTCACGAGCTGACCATCCGCGACGGCGCGATCATCGCCCGCAACGACAAGGGCAAGGAGCTGGCCTCCGTGCCTGCGAAGGCGAAGAAGAGCCAGGCCTTCGACGACCTGGACGCCCTGCTGAGCTTCCTGCACCAGCACGACCTGGAGGCGGGCGCGGAGGTGGAGCGGTGGCTGCTGCGTTCCCTGCCGGTACCGCGGGCCGTGCTGGCCGAGGTCTGGGCCGATGAGGCGTGGCGGTCGTGGTTGACGGATCTGGTGGTCGCCACCGACGACGGCGTGGCTGGCTTCCTGCGCTCAGCCGATGCCTCGGGGCTGGGTGTGGTGGACCTCGACGGCGAGTCCGTGACCCTCACCGCCGAGCGGGTGCTGCTGGCCCATCCGGCGCTGCTGGAGGACCTGGACGATCTCCGGGAGTTCTCGGTGGAGCTCGGCATCACGCAGCGGTTGGATCAGCTGTTCCGGGAGGTGCACCGCAAACCCGCCGATCTGGACCCGACCACCACCATGCTGAACGACTGGTCCGGGGGCGAGTTCGCAGAGCTGAGGTTCGCAACGGGCAGGGCGCGCGCCGCAGGGTTCAAGGTCTCGGGCGGTTACGCCACCTGTGTCTGCTTCGAGGAGGGCGAGCCGGTGACGGCCCGGTACTGGATCGGGGCCGACTACCCGGAGGCTGAGACCGTCACCGGCGATCTGCACTGGACGGTGGCGGATCAGGTGGTCCCGGTGGCCGAGGTCGGTCCGCTGGCCTATTCCGAGGGGGTCAGGATGGCTGCCCACATCTTCGCCGGTCGCACGGTGGCCAAGGAGGAGGACCAGTGATCCCGGAGGCCCGCACCGCCGAGCTGGGCGGTGTCGCCGCCACCGCCGTCGCCGACACCGTGGGGCTGCTCGCCCACAGCTACACCCATCCGATGCTCCAGGGCCGCACCGTCGTGCGGCTGGCCCGAGAGCCCCTGGCCGAGGTGGAGGACCTGAGCCTTGGTGTCCTGGGGTTCAAGAACGCTGCGTCCGCTCCGGTGGGGCACGTCCGCATCCGGGCCATCGGCTTCCCGGCCTGGCCCATCCTCACCGATCCGGCGAATGCCCGGCACGCCCTGAACCTCGTCGGTGATCTGCAGCGGGCGGCGACGCTGGCCCGCTCCAGGCCGGGGCAGGCGAAGGAGATGATCGACGAGCTGGCCGTTCAGCTGGGGGCCTCGGCCCCGCACTTCCTGCCCACCTTCCTGGAGGAGGCGGCCCGCATCTTCCTGGCCCTGGACAACCGCGTCTACGCCAGCCAGTACTTCGGCAGGGCCCGGGAGGCCGAGCGCACCCACAACGTGGCCGTGGACGAGGAGCGTCACCGTCACGTGCTGCTGGAGTTCGCGCTGGCCGGGGCGCTGAGCGCCAAGGAGCTCACCACCGAGTCCAAGGCCATGCTGGAGCGCCACAGCCCCGCCGAGGCCCTGGAGCAGTTCATCCGCCTCAACATCGACCGGGTGCGCGGCGGCCTGCCACCCTACGCGGGGCTCGGGGCCGACCTGAAACGCTTGGTCAAGGCCGCCGGGGCCGATCAGCAGCAGGTGGATGAGTGCCTGCTCCGCGCGCTGCTGCCCGCCCCGTCGATCAGCAATGCCCCGCAGGCCTTCTGGAACTCCTACATGAAGCCGCTGGCCCGCATGGCCAGGAGCAATCCCGACCTGCGGGACCTGCTGTTCGACCTCACCCCCGACGGCGCGAGGGCCGCTGGCTGGTTGGAGGTCCTGGAGGCCGCCGGGGTGGCCGACGAGCTGCGCGCCGGAGCGCGCGATGTGCTCGACTGGGTGGGGCGCTTCATCACCAAGGAGTGCTGGGCCTGGAACAGCGATTTCCCAGCTGAGCTCTCGCAGTTCATCCGCAGCCTGCCCCGGCAGGCGGGCAAGGTGCTGGAGCTTCCGCTGTTCCTGTACGGCACCGAGCCGGAGCTGATGGATGCGGCCCTGTCCCTGGGGTGCCGGGTGGAGCTCGAGTCCCGGAGCCACTGGCGTGACCACTTCGACCTGAAGGCCTGGCTGGCCGATGACCGCCGCTCGGAGCTGACCCATCTGGCCGCCAGCGATCACGCGCCGAAGGCGGCAGCGAGTCTGAAGGAGGTGAAGCTCAGCGAGCACCTGGATGTGCTGCTGGCCCATGAGGGCAGCCGCCAACTGCTGCACCGCTGGGCCACCACCACTCTCTCCGAGGACTCCACCGCGCCGGAGTTCTTCAAGGAGCTGGAACGCCTGAGGCAGCTCTACACCCCTGCCGCCCGCGCCGAGGTGGCGGATGAGCTGGCCCGTTTCGAGGCCCTGGCCGACCCGGCGGAGCTCACCGCCAAGGCCCTCCGCGACGGCCTGCTCACCGAGCTCACCTGGCCCGCCCTGGAGGCGGCAGCTGCCGAGCTGGGCTTCGAGGAGGCCGAGTACGACGAGGTCTCCGTCCAGGAGTCCTGGCCCTGGTTCGGCGTGACCCACAGGAACCGCATCATCTGGGTCAAAGGCGAGCAACGCGGTGCGGATGTCACCATCGACGTCCCGGGGGCGCAGAAGTTCAGCGAGTGGCTTTGGCTCCTGGTGGCTGGAGACACGGCCTGCCTGAGCTGGGATTCCTCGTGGTCGAGGCATCTCACCTGGGCCAGCGATCCCGCCACCCACCACAAGCAGGAATTCCACCACTGGCCTTCCGTTGACTTCGGTGACTTCTCCCTCGAGGTCGAGGCCGGTCGGTTGCGCGGCCCGGGGCTGCTCCGCCCCTCAGCGGCGCAGTTCCCCACCTCCGGGCGGGCCACCGTGTTCCAGGAGGGTTCCTCCCACTGGAGCCATGAACCGTGGGAACAGCACCCCCATGCCCTTGACCCGGACACCGGAAAACTCGGCCGGGAATCGATGCCCCCGGGTCTGGCCGCCCTCGTCGAGGCGGACCTTCGCGACGGCTTCTGCCTGGAGTCCCGGCAGACCCAGTGGATGCCAGCCGTCCCCGAGACCTTGGGCTCCCCTCTGGGGGTTGCTGACGGCCAGCACGGCTGGGTGCTGCTGACGCGCGACGACGACGAGCTGCTGGCCCGTGGCATCGATGGCTTCGCATGGCGGGGGGTGACACAACATCATCGCTCATCCTGGCCGAGTGCCCACGTGGCCCGTCCAGGAGGCGGGCACTGGCTGGTCGTGGACGGCATCCTCCAGCTGGAGAGCTCTGCTCCGCTCCACATCGCCAGCGACGCTCGAGGCCGGGCTCATCTGCTGCACGATCTCCCCGCAGCGGGTTGGCACCATCTCCGCGTCCGCGATGAGGCGGTCAGTGCCCGGATGCGCGCCATGCAGGCGGCTGACGTGGCGGGGCTTGTCGCGGCACTGCCGCAGTGGTCCCACGACGAGCCCGAATCCCTCCCGGATGTGGTGGTCGAGGCCGCCGAGCAGCTGCTCGGCACCACCGACCAGGCGTTGACCCACGCCGTCGGCTGGGTGGCGCTGCGCATCAACCGCGCTGTCCAGCAGCTGCGGCAGCTCCGGGATGACAGCCAGGGCGACACCTCCCGGACCTTCGGGCAGTGGACGCCATCCGCGGAGGCTGTGACCTGGCTGACGGCCATCGACAGGCACCACAGTGGAGGTGGTGTGCTCAGCCATGAGGACTTCACCCGCATCAACCGGGCGCTCGACGGGCAGCGGTGGGACCGCTGGTGGGTCGGCTTCACGGCCCGCACCACGCTGCTGCACCCGGAGCTGTTGCTCGCCGGGGCCTGCCGACCGCTGGCCTCCCCGGAGCTGATCCAGGGCACAGCGGCGGCCTTCGGGGCCATCAAGGACAGCGGGCTGAACCGCCCGGAGACCGTCACCTTCACGGTGAACCATCCCGACGGATTGTTCGTCTCCGATCTGGAGTACGGGGACCGGGTGGAGACCCCCACCGGTCCCGCCGTCGTGTTGAACTCCGACTACAACGGCACAGATCGGATCTTCCAGCTCCTCTCCCCGGGGGGCGGTGTCCCCGCTGAGGTGAACGGGAAGGCCACCGAGCTGGAGGAGCGCTCCAGCGGGGTCGATCTCGAGGCCCACCTCGCGGCCTTCGACGCCTTGCTCGCCGATGGCGGACCGACCTGGGACCCGGAGGCCGCGACACGGCTGGCCGAGGGCACCGGCTGGTCCCTGCCAGCTGCCAAGATCGTCCTGGCCGGGATGCCGAACCTCGGTTCGTGGGAGCACAACTGGCTGCCCAAGGAGCTCCGGGAATTCCTCGGGCTCAAGGTCACCGAGGCCCAAGCAGCCAGGAGATTCCTCCAGGGGCTCACCGACGGGCTGCTGCTGAAGCTGATCCTGGCCGGGGCCGCCGACCCGATACGGACTGCCCGCGAAGGTCTCGACGTCGATGCGATGATCGCCTGCTGGGAGGAACACACCGCTGGCTCGGTCACCCTGCCCGAGGAGATCATCACCGAGGCGCTTCGGGTCATCGCTGGCGTCGGGGGCCACGCCGTCAGGAGGCTCACCAAGGATGATGCGAGCCTGGATCAGCTGCCGGGTTGGCTGTGGCTGGCTGCCAGGCTGCCCCTGGACGACCCGCTGCGTCCGTGGCTCGCCGACCGGCTGGACCCCATGCTCGCGGCCACTCGCGCCAAGGAGTACGAGGAGGACCTGTACTCGGACACCCGGGACACGGTCCGCACCATCCTGGGCCTGCCCACCTTCGCCGCCACCCCTCAGGGGGCGGTCCAGGAGGTCGGCCCGTGGGCTCTCACCCGGGGCGAGAAGTACGACCACGTGGCCTTCGACCCCGCCAAGGTCGAGGACTGGGAGCTCGAGCACCAGCGCGCTCACTCCATGCCTGCCGATGGTTTCCACCGAAGCCGCCGCATCGCTGACATGGCCGCCGTGGCGGCAGGACACTTCGTCCCCATCCAGGAATGGCTCCGCACCCCCGGCGACGGCTGGGCCCAGGACCCCCTGGCCACAGCACCCGAGATCGTCGCCGAGGTGCAGCAGGTGCTCGATCTGCCCGAGGACTCGGCTCGCTACTGGCTCCAGCTCCTGGCCCTGCCCAACCCCACGGACAAGAACATCGACCTCTGGAACAGCTGGAAGAAGACTCACCGCACCAAGGCCGCCGCGCCGCTGCTCGAGAAGGGCCTGGTGGTGGAGGCCAAACGCTCCCGCGCCGGAAGGTCATTCTTCCTGCCCGGAGGCTGGATGGAGGCTTCCGCCCCGCACCTGCCCCTGGAGGTGTGGAAGGCCCCGTTCTTCGACCTCAGGGACACGCCCAAGGTGAGCCCACAGGGCTACGTCGTCGTGCCACTGGTACCCCTGCCCCAGCTCTTCGCCGACGCCTGGCAGAGATACCGCGACGGCGACGTCCCCGGCTTCAATGAACTCAGAACCGAAAGGTACCGCAGGCGATGATCGACGAGGACCGTCACCTCGAGGCCTTCCTCGAGTTCTCTTTGGTCGGTGCACTCAGCTCCCAGGAACTCAGGCAGTGTTGTTCTTCGACGAGTCGGTCAGACGATCTGCAGGCCGAGGACTCGAGCCGACGACTTCAGCCCCTCGTCGAAGGTGGCGATGCGAGCTGAGGTCTGCTCGGCTGTCAGCAGCACGCAGCAGTCAGGCATCTTCGACCCTGTGGTGGCACGAAGCCGCGCCAGCCGAGCGGCAGCATCATCCGGCAGGGGAGTCGTGGTGACACCCAGAGCCCGAAGGTCGGCCAGCATTGCCAGATCCCGGTTCTCACGCGCAGCCCTGACCAGCACTTCCGCCAAGTTGATCGGACCGATGGTCATCGGCTCAGAAGCATGGTTCACGAACAGCGCCTCGGCCGCGGCGTGGTGTACGTCACGGGCATCGAACAACGCGATGAGAACCCCCGAGTCGAGAGCGATCACTCGGGCCACTCCGAACGTAGATCCTCAAGATGGCCCGGCGCATAGAGGCCTGTGTAGGAACCACTGATCCGTCGCACGGCGGCCAGTCGGTTGTTCTGCCGCTCCACGACACCCGGATCGATGCTCTTGCGCCCCTCCTCAATCAGGCGACGCAGCAGCCGAGCAGGCTTGTCCCGGTCGCCCGGCCATCGCAATGCAGCAGCGCGCAGCGCTTCAGAGACTTCGGGCGTCTCGGTCACGGGGTGGCGGCGCTTGGTGGTGGGCATGACCCAAGTGTAACACCGGCGAGAAGTGTTACACCTTGGATGGGTGGTGGTCAGTGAGTTGGTCGTCGTGCAAGGTTCGCACCTTTTCTGGGCGAGGGCTTTCTGCACTGTCCAGAGCGCAGGCATGATGGAGATGTGAACCTTGAGGATGCAGCGAAGGTGAAACCCCGCTGGAGAGTGGTGACCCCCACCACCCCCCTCCCCCAGCACTTCGCCGACGCCTGGCAGAGATACCGCGACGGCGACGTCCCCGGCTACGTTGAGCTCAGAACCGAAAGGTACCGACGCCGATGAGCACCGAGGCACTGTCGCGATGCATCACCTCGGCCATCGAACGTATCGAGGGCGGCACCCCGCCACCTGCGAAGCTCGCTGCCGAGGTCAAACAGCTGGCCAAGGACGCCGGGCTGGGCTTCCCCGAGGCCGCCCAACCCCTGGTGGCCCGCGCCCTCCTCGCCCCCGCCATCCGGCAGGCCCCGCAGGCATTCTGGAGTGGATTCCGCGCCCCCATCACCCAGTGGGCGAAGCAGTCCCGGGAGGCACGCGACGCCCTGTTCTCGCTGCTCCCGGACATCCCCACCACCCGCTGGTTGCCGATCCTGGAGGTGACCGGGGTCGCCGACGAGATGCGGGCCGGGGAACACGAGACGGCTGATTGGATTCGACGGTTCATCCACAAGGAGTCCGACCGGTGGCGGCAGCACTTCCCAGCCGAGCTGTCGACCTTCATCCGCACCCTGCCCAGCCAGCAGGGCAAGACCCTGGAGCTGAATGTTCCCCTGGCTGATGTGGAGCTGGAGCTGGTGGATGCCGCCCTCAGTCTGGGGCTGGAGGTCACCTTCACCGAACCCGGTGATCCCGAGTGCTTCTCGTGGCGGTTCTGGCTGGAGGACGAGCGTCGTGGGGACCTCGCGCACCTCGCCGCCAGCGAGCATGCCACCCGCGCCGCCGTCGGTCTCAACCGCATCGCTCTCGGCCCCCACCTCGACACCCTGCGCGCCCACCCCGGGAGCGCGCAGCTGCTGCATCGCTGGGCGGCGCCTCGCGTGGGCCACGGCTGCACGGCCGCCGAGTTCTGGGCCGAGGTGGATCGACTGCGCCCCCTGTGCCTGCCCGCCCACCGCGACGAGTTCCGAGATGAGCTGGCCGGACTCGCCAGCGTCGCCGACCCTGCGGAGCTCACCGCCCAGGCCCTGCGGGACGGCCTGCTGACCGAACTCACCTGGCCCGCCCTGGAGGAGGCGGCACGGCAGCTCGACGACGCCGACCCCGGCAGGTTGACCTTCCATGAATCCTGGCCCTGGTTCGGGGTCGCTTCCGGGAACCGGATCATCTGGGTGACCGCCGACACCACCGAGGCCCTGGTCACCGTGACCCCACCGGAGCGGAGCCACCACGACCACTGGCAGTGGTTCCGAATCGGGGGCGACACCCTGTGCCTGAGCTGGACCCCGGACGAGGACCCGCACATGACGTGGGCGAGTTCCCCCAGGACCCACCACACCCTGACCCACATCCTGGGCGGCAACCCCGGCTTCATCTCCTTCGAGACCCCATCCGGTCGGCTCCTCGGCCCCGGCCTGATCCGCCCCGGCGACTCCCGCCTGAAGCTGCGGCTCCGCGAACCGGTGCTGCAGGAGGACGGCGACCACTGGTGCGCTCAATACCTCCACCCCATACGGGCCGTGGACCCGCGAACGGGCAGGCTCGGCCCGGAATCCCTACCGCCTCGCCTGGCCTCACTCGTCGAGGACGACCTGCGCCAGGGGTTCACCCTGCGCGCGCTCTCAGTCCAACACTGGATGAGCGTCGTTTCCGGAACGGAGGACTCCCCGCTCGGTGTCCTAAACGGTCAGCATGGCTGGGTGTGCCTGCGCCGAGGCCCCCTCCTCAGGTGCCGCAGCATCGACGGCACTGTGTGGGAACGCGAGGATGCGGTGTGGCAGCACAGGTTCTTCCCCGCCGCCCGCCTCCGACGCCCAGGCGGCGGCCACTGGATCGCCACCGGTACCGGGCACCTCACCCGGGAATCCGGCGAACCCCTGGCCCCCGCATCCGACCTGACCGGCCGGGACCACCTGCTGCACCGGCTGCCGGTGGCGGGCTGGCACTTCCTCACACCCCGCGACGAGCAGGTCAGCGCCAGACTGCGGCAGCTGCTGGCCGAGGACGTGGCCGACCTCCTCGAAGCCCTGGCCGACTGGTCCCCGGAGGAACCGGAGACGCTCCCCGAACCGGTGATCGCTGCGGCACAACGACTGCTCGGCACCACCGAGGCGGCCCTCACGGTCGCCGTCGGCTGGCTGGCGCTGCGCATCAGCCGCGCCGTCCAGCAGTTCACCACCGCGACCTCCAGCCACGACGACCTGAACATCGAAAGGGAGCCCACACGATGACCCCCACCCAGCAGGTACCGCCGCCCGAGGTGCGCCACGCCGACGAGCTGGCCCGGCTCGCCGCAGAACCCGGGGCCCGGCCCCCCGGCTGGCGGATGACCCCCTCAGCCGTGGTCTCCTTCATCTCAGGCAACGACCGACTGAAGATCAGCCGCAAGTTCGTCGGTGATGTCTCACTGATCGAACGCTGCGTCATCACCCTGGCCGGGGAGCGGGCCCTGCTGCTGGTCGGCGAACCCGGCACCGCCAAGTCGATGCTCTCGGAGCTGCTGGCCGCCGCCATCTGCGGCACCTCCGGCCTCACCGTCCAGGGCTCGGCCGGCACCACCGAGGACCAGCTGCGCTACGGCTGGAACTACGCCCAGCTGCTCGCGAAGGGGCCGAGCCAGGAGGCGCTCGTCGAATCCCCCGTCATGGCGGCGATGCGTACCGGTCGGGTCGCCCGCATCGAGGAGATCACCCGATGTCTGCCCGAGGTGCAGGACGGCCTGGTCTCGGTGCTGTCCGAGCGTCGTCTCGCGGTCCCCGAGCTCGGCGAGCACGCCGTCCACGCCGCCCCCGGGTTCTGCATCATCGCCACCGCCAACCTGCGCGACCGGGGCGTGTCCGAGATGTCCGCCGCACTGAAGCGACGGTTCAACTTCGAGGCCGTGGACCCCATCTCCGACGCCGCCGCCGAGATCGCACTCGTGACCGAACGCACCAAACAGGCCCTGGTCGCCGCCGGGGCCCCCGCCACCGTCGACGAGGTGGTGGTCGAAACCCTGGTCACGGCCTTCCATGAGCTGCGCTCGGGCGTCACCCAGGAGGGCTGGGCCGTGGAGAAGCCCTCGACGGTGCTGTCCACGGCCGAGGCGGTGGCGATCTCCGGCTCCATCGCCCTGGCCGGGGCCTTCTTCCCCCACGCCCACGACGGGGTGCGGCTGATCCCCGGCCAGCTGCTCGGCGCAGTCCGCAAGGACGACCCCGAGGACGGTGCCAGGCTGCGCGCCTACTGGGATCAGGTGGTCAAACGCCGCGCCCGGGAGGGCCGCCACACCTGGGTTCAGCTGTGGGAACAACGAAACGTCCTCACCCGATGACCACCGATCCCGCATGACCACCGACCCCACGGCCCCGCTGGCCGAGCTCACCGGCTGCCGCTCCCCGCTGCTCGTCGGCATCCGCCACCACTCCCCCGCGCTGGCGGTGGCGCTGCCTGCCCTGCTGGATGAGCACCGCCCGGATGTACTGGCCATCGAGCTGCCCGCCGAGGCCGCCGCGTGGCTGGACTGGCTGACCCACCCCGAGGCGACGGCCCCGCTGGCCCTGGCCTTCTCCGGCCGAGACGGCCTGGCCTTCTACCCGTTCGCGGACTTCTCCCCGGAGCTGGCGGCGCTCCGATGGGCCCGCAGCCACGACGTCCCCGTGGCCTGCATCGACCTGCCGCTGGCCGCCCCCACCCCGGAGGAGGAGCACCCCGGGACGGGAGAGACCCTGTGGCAGGAGGCCCTGGCCCGGCGCGCCCGCACCATCCCGGGCGATGTGAACGAGACCTGGGATCGTCTCGTCGAGGCCCCCGCCCCCGGCTCCACCCCGGAACAGCTGCGGGTCGCCGCGCTCGCCCACGGCTGGGCCTCCCGCCGGGCGAGCACCCCCGATGCCCTCACCCTCGCCCGCGAGGTCTGGATGCGGGGTCAGCTCGCGGAGCTGCTGGGCAGCGGCCAGCAGGTGGCGGCCGTCGTCGGCTCCTTCCACGCCCCGGCCCTGCTGACCCCCGAAGGCCCCGACCCCCAGCTCCCGGAGGTCACCGACGCCGAGGTGACGGGCTGCCTGGTGCCCTACACCTTCGCTCAGCTGGATTCGCGCTCCGGTTATCCCGCAGGCATCCGGGACCCCGGCTGGCAGCAGGCCGTCGTCGAGTCCCTGCTGGACGCCCACCTGATCCACGCTGCCGCCACCGCAGCCATCACCCGGATCACCCGGGCGCTGCGGGAGGCCACCCACCCCGCCGGTCCCGGCGAGGCCGCCGAGACCGCGCGCGTCGCCCTGGATCTCGCCACCCTGAGGGGCCTGCCCGCCCCGTCGCGCCGGGAGGTCATCGAGGCCGTGACGACGGTGCTGGCCCAGGGTGAGGTGCTGGGCCGGGGCCGGGTCGTCGCCGACGCCCTGGAGCAGGTGCTGATCGGGGATCGACGCGGCCAGCTCGCCCCCGGCTCCCCGGTCTCGCCGCTGCGCGAATCCATCACCACCGAGCTGCGCGCCGCGCGGGTCAACCCCGAGCGCGACGAGGAATGGACCCTCACCCCGCTGCGCGGCGGCCTGGACCTGACCCGCCACATCCTGTTCACCCGGCTCATGGTCGCCGGGATCAGCTTCGCCAGCCCCACCTCCGGCACCCAGTGGCGGGGCGCGGAGACCACCGCCACCACCTGGACCACCCGGTGGAGCGCCGCCACCGATGCCACCATCCAGCTGGCCACCGCGCAGGGCCTCGACGTGGCGCAGGTCGCCACCACCGCGCTGCTCACCCGCAAGGTCGACGATCAGGAGTCCGTGCGTGGCCTGCTCGTCGATGCCGCGGCCTGCGGCTCAGCGCCCGGCCTGGAGCGGGCCCTGGCGGCGCTGGCCCCGCTGGCGGGCAGCACCTCCTTCCGGGCCGCCGTCCTGGTCCACCTGATCCTCAGTGACATCGAGCTGGCCCGTATCCCCGGGGCCCGTCTCCTGCCCGCTGATCTCAGGGAGCGCAGCGCCCGGCTACGGGCTGAGTTCACCGCCGCAGCGGTGCGGGAGCTGAAGGGCATCGAGGGCTCCGACGACCTCGACGACGCCGCCGCCCTGGCCGCCTTCGTGGAGCAGGGCCGGGAGCACGAGCTGAGCCTGACCGCGTCGCTGACCCACCTGGCCGCCGAGGGGTCGCCGCTGATGCAGGGGGCCGCCGCCGGGCTGCTGCTGGACGACGACAGGGCCGCATCCCGCATCGCGGGCTGGCTGGATGCCGCAACCGTCCCGGCGAGGCGGGCGCTGCGCCGTCGCCTGGCGGGGCTGCTGGTCGCGGCCAGGGGACGCTTCGACACCGCCCCGGCCACCTTGGCCCTGGTGGCGCGCATCTGTGAGATCGACGACGCCGAGTTCGTCGCGCTGCTGCCCAGCCTCCGGGGCGGGTTCGACGTGCTGACCGCCGAGGCCAGGACCGCGTTGCTGCAGGACCTGGCCAGCGAGCTGGGGCGGGCCCGCAACCTGGCCCTGCCCCCTGAGGAGGCCACCCGGGCCGCCCGGTACGACACCGCGGCCCGCTCCCGCCTGGCTTCCTTGGGGCTGGCTGACCTCTCCTTCTCCCCTGCGGAGCGGTGGCGGCTGATCCTGGGAGAACGCGACCGGCTCTCCCCCGCCGGCAGGCGCATGGCCTCCGCCCTCGATGAGCTGTACGGCAGGGCGGGCAGTGACAGCCTCGACGCCGCCGCGCGCAGTGCGGGCGATGGCCCGTCGCAGCTGGGGGTCAGGCAGTGGGAGCAGGAGATCGAGGCGCTGTTCGGGAAAGGTGAGGTGACCGAGATCTTCGCCGACGCTGCCGCCGCCGGGCGGGGCGATGTGCTGGAGCGGCTGGACCCGGAGGCGACCCGGCCGTCGGTGGGGCTGCTCGCCACCGCCTTGTCCCTGACCGGCAGCCTGTCGGAGGCCAGGCTGGCGAGGCTTCGCCCCCTGGTGCGGCGGATGGTGCGGGAGCTGAGTGAGGAGCTGGCCATCCGGCTGCGCCCTGCGCTGACCGGGCTGGCCGTGGGTCGCCCCACCCGACGTCGCACGGGACGGCTCGACCTGGAACGCACCATCCGGGCCAACCTGAAGCAGGTGGTGCCGCTCGACGGCCGCGCCCAGGTGGTGCCGGTGCACCCGGTCTTCCGCGCTCCGGTGGCGAAGGAGATGGACTGGCACCTGATCGTGCTGGTGGATGTCTCCGGTTCGATGTCCGAATCGGTGGTCTACTCCGCCCTGACAGCCGCGATCCTGGCCGAGAGCCCGGCCCTCAGCGTCGAATTCCTGGCCTTCTCCACCGAGGTGCTGGACTTCACCGGCCAGGTCACCGACCCGCTGCGGCTGCTGCTGGAGGTGGAGGTCGGCGGCGGTACCGACATCGCGGGGGCGCTCCGGGTGGCCCGGTCCCGGGTACGGATTCCGGCCCGCACCCTGCTGGTGCTCATCAGCGACTTCGAGGAGTTCGGCTCACTCACCCCGATGCTGGGTGAGTTGGAGGCGCTGCGCGGGGCCGGGGTGCACATGCTCGGCTGCGCCGCGCTGAACGACTCCGGCACCGGCGTGTACAACATCGGGATCGCCGCACAGGCCGCAGCTGCGGGGATGCGGGTGGCCGCGGTCTCGCCGCTGGACCTGGCGCGCTGGGTGGGCACCGTCGTTCGGGAGGCGTCATGACCACCATCTCCCCCGCCCTGCTGGCCGGGATCGTCGAGGCCCTGGCGCCCCGGGTCCGAAGGCGTGTGGATGCGCTGCTGGAATCCCCGCCCGAGCTGGGATTGGTGGTGGACTTCGGCAATGCGACGGTGCGCGTGGCCCAGGTGGAGCAGCTCACCGAACCTGAGCAGCTGAGCTGTGACTGCCTGCTGGCCCCGGCCTGCGCACACCGCGCTGTCGTCGCGCTGCTGCTGCCGGTGGCCGACGGTGAACCGTCAACCTCCCCCGAGGTTCCGCAGCCCGCGGCGGAGACTCCCGACAGCCCTCCCCTCAGCCCGGCGCAGCGTGACGCCGTCGCTGTGGTCTCGACCCATCTGCGGCACGCGCTGCTGGTGGGGTCGGCTCGGCTGAGCGCGGCGGATCGGGGCGAGCTGGCGGCTGATCTGCACCGGCTGCGCACCTTCGGCCTGGTGACGGCGGATCGGGGGCTGACCGGGTACGTGTCGTCGCTGCAGGGGCGGGGACGCCCCAACCTGCCGGGGTTCGCGGCCGCCCTGCTGAACCTGCACCAGCTGGAGCGGCTGGGTCCTGAGGACCCGGCCGGGGAGCTGCTGGGGCGGGCCAGGGAGAGCTACCGTGATGTCGGTGGGCTTCGGCTCACCCCGTTGAGCGCGGAGCCGATCCTCACCGCGTCGGGTTTCGCCGGTAGTCAGGTGAGTTTCCACGACTCCTCGGGCCGGGTCTGGAAACTCGCCAGGGTGCGTCCGGGCACGGCACGCGACATCGTGACGCACTACCTGGCCGGGGAGACCTGGGCCGGGATCAGCGACTCGCACGCTGTGCTGTCGAGGCATCGTCTGCTGGTCTCGGATGCCACTGCCCGCGACGACGGCAGGTTGGGCGGGGGCCGTCAGGTCCGGGCGGCCCGGGGTGAGGCCGCCATGCTGTGGGAGCAGGTGCCGGACGGGTACCGCGTCGTCTCAGGGCCGATCACCGGCGGCGACCGGACGTCGCTGGAGGTGGCGGGAGAGGCGCTGCGGCTGCTGCCGGTGGCCAGGGCGTTGGGGGCTGGACTCGCCACGGAGCTGTTCGGCGCGGCCCTCGGCACCGAGGTGACCTGCCTGGTGCGCGACGAGCACCTGCTGGGGATGCACTCCACCGGCGGGCTGATCCTCATCCCTGAGGGCCTGGGTGACATCTGGTGGCCGGGCCTGGACCGGGTGGATCGTTCCTGGGCCAGCACCTTGCCCGAGGTCTCGCCGGTGGAGCCGGACGTGGACCCCGCCGACTGGATGGCGGTCTCACCCGAGGTTCAGGAGGTCACCGCCCGCTGGTGCGCCCGGGTACTGGAGGCCGGGCAGGTGGCACTCGAAGCACCGTCACTGGCGGAGGACATCACCTGGCTGTCCCGGGCCGGTGCCCCCTTCGCATCCGAGCTGCTGCAGTCTCTGGCGGACTCCCGACAAGCAGGCCGACGGCGCTTCGACGGCACCTGGGAACCAGACCCCGCCCCCTTGGCCCAAGCTTGGCTGGCCCTCAGCCAGTACTGATTTCCTCGGCCGAGTTGCACCATTTCTCCGCTGGCTGAGCGGAATCCTTCTCCGCTGGTCGGAGCGGGACTATTTCTCCGCTGGTCGAGCCGGGATTCCCAATGCGGAGCGAGGGAATCCCGTGTCGAGACCCCGCGACCTTGCGCAGGGACCCGACCCCAG
>JAUNKV010000070.1 GCA_030532575.1 Propionibacteriaceae bacterium
ACTGCCACTCCACGACGGGGGTCACGCTGGTCTCGCTCATGAAGGCCATCGAGGCCGGGGCCGACGTCGTCGACTCCGCGATCTCCTCGATGAGCCTGGGCCCGGGACACAACCCCACCGAGTCGCTCGTCGCGATGCTGGAGGGCACCGGCTACACCACGGACCTCGACATGGAGCGGCTGATCAGGATTCGCGACCATTTCGCCAACATCCGGCCGAAGTACGCCGAGTTCGAGTCCGCCACCCTGGTCGACACCGACATCTTCTCCTCCCAGATTCCGGGCGGGATGCTGTCCAACATGGAGTCCCAGCTCAAGGCCCAGGGGGCCGGGGATCGCATCCGCGAGGTGATGGAGGAGGTGCCCAGGGTCAAGGCCGATGCCGGACATCCGCCGCTGGTCACCCCGTCGTCGCAGATCGTCGGCACCCAGGCGGTGTTCAACGTGCTGATGGGCCGCTACAAGGTGCTCACCGGCGAGTTCGCCGACCTCATGCTCGGCTACTACGGTGAATGCCTCGGCGAGCGCAACCAGGAGGTCGTCGAGTTGGCCCGTGCCCAGGCGAAGAAGGAACCCATCACGGTGCGTCCCGCCGACACCCTGACCCCGGAGTGGGACGAGCTCGTCGCTCAGGCGGGGGCCCTCGAGGGAGCCGACGGCACCGAGGAGGACGTCCTGACCAATGCGATGTTCCCGGGCGTCGCGCCCGGGTTCTTCAAGACCCGTTCCGAGGGGCCGAAGAACGTCGGCAAGACCCCGGAGCAGCTCAAGGCCGAGGAGGAGGCCGCCAAGCGCAAGGCGCAGGGCATCTCCGGCCCCGTCAAGTACAACGTCACCATCGCTGGCCGTTCGCACAGCGTTTCCGTCGAGCCCGCCTGAGGAGCGAAATGAGCAAGGAACACACGATGGCCGAGCGCCTCCAGCAGCTGGAGGAGGCCCGCGCAAAGGTTGAGGCCGGTGGCGGCCAGGAGAAGCTGGACAAGCACCGCGCCAAGGGCAAGCTGACCGCCCGCGACCGGATCGACGCCCTGATCGACCCGGAGTCCTTCCAGGAGACCGGGGCCTTCCGCCGCAACCGGACCACCACCTTCGGCATGGACAAGGCCGACATGGCCGCCGACGGTGTGGTCACCGGGTCGGCGACGGTGCTGGGGCGGCCGGTGCACCTGGCCAGCCAGGACTTCACCGTCATGGGGGGCTCCGCCGGTGAGGCCCACTCCATCAAGGTCACCGAGATGCTGAAGGCGTCGCTGCAGACCGGCACCCCGTTCATCTTCATCAACGACTCGGGCGGTGCCCGCGTCCAGGAGGGCATCGACTCCCTGTCGGGCTACGGCAAGGTGTTCTACGCCAACGTGCTGCTCTCGGGTGCAGTGCCGCAGATCTCGATCATCGCCGGTCCCTGCGCCGGTGGTGCCGCCTACTCCCCGGCCCTGACGGACTTCATCATCCAGACCCGCAAGGCCCACATGTTCATCACCGGTCCCGGTGTCATCAAGCAGGTCACGGGCGAGGAGGTCACCCAGGATGCGCTGGGTGGGGCCGACGCGCACATGTCCCGCTCCGGTGTGGTCCACTTCGTGGCCGACGACGACGAGCAGGCGATCCTGATCGCGAAGAAGCTGCTGAGCTTCCTGCCGCAGAACAACACCGAGGAGCCGCCGATCGTCAATCCTGACGACTCCATCGAGCCGAACGAGAAGCTGCGTGAGATCATCCCGACGGCCTCGAACAAGGGCTACGACATCCGCGAGGTGATCGCGGAGATCGTGGACCACCGCGACTTCCTGGAGGTCCAGGCCGGGTGGGCGATGAACATCGTCGTCGGCTTCGGGCGGATCAACGGCCGCACCATCGGCATCATCGCGAACCAGCCGTCGGTGATGTCCGGGGTGCTGGACATCGACTCCTCCGACAAGGGGTCGAAGTTCATCCGCTTCTGCAACGCCTTCAACATCCCCGTGGTGAACCTCGTGGACGTTCCGGGCTTCCTGCCGGGCGTGGCCCAGGAGCACGGTGGCATCATCCGTCACGGCGCGAAGATGCTGTACGCCTACTCGGCGGCGACGGTGCCGAAGATCACCGTCGTGCTGCGCAAGGCCTACGGCGGCGCCTACCTGGCGATGTGCTCGAAGGACCTGGGCGCGGACAAGGTGTTCGCCTGGCCGACCGCGGAGATCGCGGTGATGGGTGCCGAGGGGGCTGCGAACGTGGTGTTCCGCCGCGAGATCGAGGCCGCCGAGGATCAGGAGGCCAAGCGGGCGGAGCTGGTGGAGGAGTACCGCGAGACCTTCTCCACCCCGTACATGGCGGCCTCGCGTGGACTGGTCGATGACATCATCGACCCGGCCGACACCCGTCGTGAGATCGCCCTGGCGCTGGAGCTGCTGGTCGGCAAGCGTGAGGTCCGGCCTCCGAAGAAGCACGGCCTCGGCCCGGCCTGATCGGAGTGTGGCATGTCTGACACCAATGCCGAGCTGCTCGCAGCCGTCGAGCAGCTCACCGCCCAGATCAAGGCCCTTGACGAGCGCATCGCGAAGCTCGAGGCCCGCCAGCAGATTCCTGAGTCCGACCTGGTTGCGATCGGTGCCGCCGTCGCCGCCTACTTCGGGCACAAGGCCAAGGTCCGGGCCGTGCGCTTCGGGTCCCAGTCCCGTTGGGCCGCCGCATCCCGTGGCCAGGTCCACAACCGTGTTGTCCCGCACACCCGCTGATTGAAGGAGAAAACCCATGAAGCTCAAGGTGACCGTCAATCAGACGGAGTACGAGATCGATGTCGAGGTCGAGGAGGAGGAGCGCCAAGGGCTCGGCCCGATCATCATCGGCGGCACCGGGGGACCCACCCCGGTCGCCCCGACGACCGCATCGGTGAGCGCTGTGAGCTCCAACGCCGTCGTCGCCCCGCTGGCCGGTTCCGTGGCCAGAATCCTGGTGAACGAGGGCGAGGAGATCGAGGCCGGTCAGGTCCTGCTGGTCCTGGAGGCCATGAAGATGGAGACCGAGATCACCGCCCCGGCCGCGGGCAAGGTGACCGCGATCCTGGTGAGCCAGGGCGAGCCCGTCCAGGGCGGCCAGGCCCTCATCGAGCTCTGAGAGGGTCCGCGGTGAGGGCGGAATCTACTGCGGTCGCCCTGGTGACCCCCTGGCTGCGGACCTCCTCGAACGCACGATCCAGTGCGATCTTCGTCGTCCGCCTTGCCAGGTGCCCACCATGACGATCCTCGTGACGATCCCACCTCACCGCGCACCCTCTAAGCAGCAATCGCGACGGCGGGGCCGCACCCACCAAGTGCGGCCCCGCCGTGGGTTTTGGACACGGTGCGGGTACAGTTGCCGGGCATGATCGACGATACGACGTTCCCCCACATCCGCCGCTCTGATGGTGAGCACGTGGGCTATTTGCGTATGACTGAGGACAACGGGTTCGTTCCCATCGACCTGATGTGGAACGAGGTCGGCGGTCCACAGGACTTGACCGACGCCGAGTTGATTCTCGATGAGCTGGGTCTGAGATACCTCGCGGAAGACTGGCTGCTCGACGTGGAGGACCACCCCGAGCCGGTGAAAGTTCGCATTCGCGAAATCACCTCCAATCAGATCACAGTGGCCAGCGTCGACTACGGCTACTCGGCCGACATCGGCACGTCATTTGAGCTGCCGAACCCCACCAGTGCCTTGCGTAAGATTTGATGAGCGGATGCGGTGCAGGGGCGTCGAGGGCGAAGCGGGGATCGTCCTGCATGGGTTGTGGAGGTACTGGCTGGTGCCCTGCTGGTAGCGTTTTCCATCGATCAGGGCATCGCGGAGGTCTCCACCGATGCCTTTGCCTTCGTAGATGGTGATCGAGGGCGGGTTGAGGGTGGCCCAACCTGATCCAACCGCTTGGACCCGGAGACAAGATTCGGGTCATGGGAGTTTGTGCAAGGAGATGCTTGAGTTGTTCTTGGTCAAGGGTTTTACTGTCTGTGGATGTGCTTCAGAGTTCCCCCAGTGATCTGAGGACCTCGGTAAAGGATGGGCTGTAAAGAGTAAACGTGACGGATTTCCAGTTGTTGAGAAGTATGACATGGCATCCGTTTGAGGTGTCCCATCGTGCTTCATGGTCTTCCTTGGTACGTGTCATCTTGCCTTTGCCCCAGAGGGTGCGGAAGCTGTCGACGCAGCTGGTGAAGAAGTCGTTCATGAACTGATCTCGTTCGTCAGAAGCGTCACGCACCACATCAGTCAACCAGAAGTACACCTGTGTGACTCCTTGATCTTCTTGGCCCACGATCACTGAGGCTTCGTCGACGTGTTGTGTGCCGTAGGGCATGGTGAAGCCGCCGTCGCCGGTTGGTGGCCAGCCGAGGGCTTCGCAGGTGGCGTAGCCTTGTTCTCTGTTCA
>JAUNKV010000033.1:0-26244 GCA_030532575.1 Propionibacteriaceae bacterium
GCAGCCAGGGGGTCACCAGGGCGACCGCAGTAGATTCCGCCCTCACCGCGGACCCCTAAAGTTACTGGCATGGACATCAAGGACTTCTGGGCCCTGCACGACGGCCCCGTACCCAGCCCCTTCATCGGCAACACCCCTGACCTGTCGCAGACGACGGTGAACCTCACGGTGGTCGACCTCGGCACCCTCAAGGTGCCCTCCGGCCTCGTCGATGTCTCGGACCCGTTCGTCAACCTCAGCGAGTCGCTGCCCTTCCCGGTGTCGCCGGGCGAGTACCCCGTGAAGGTGACCATCGCCGATGTGTCACTCGCCCAGGACGGCAGCCACCTGCGAGAGGCCTACCTCAGCCTCGTGCTGGGGCCGGGCAAGGCCGTCTCGGTCGAGCCCGCCGAGCCACAGGGCAAGGTGAACCCGAACGAGCTGGAGGACGGTTACTGGTGCATCTTCGTGGATGCGGGCACCGTCGGCTTCGCCGATGCCGAGGCGGTCAAGACCTGTATGCCCACGCCATCGACGAGCTGGTACAGCGAGCTGTTCGACCACGGCGGCGAGGACTCGTGGTTCAACCTCATGGACAGCCCCACCCACTACCGCGCCGGAGCGGCCAACATCGTGCTGCCCAAGGCTGAGCACGGCGAGAACCTCGTGCTGTCGCACTCCGGCTGGGGCGACGGCGCCTACCCGGTGGTCCTGACCCGGGACGCCGAGGGCAACCCCGTCGGACTCCACATCGACCTGCAGATCCTCATCAAGGACGAGAACGACGACTGACGGGTGACCCCCGACACGCCAGCGTAGTTCCTCTTTTCCGCTGGTCGAGCCGGTTCCCGGAGCTTGGCAGGAGGAACCGTGTCGAGACCCCTGGCGCACGGTGCTGGGACTTGCGTTGAGTGGGGATGGTCCGGAGGTCGGGTCTCTGCGGATGGTTCCGGGGTCTCGACACGGGATTCCCTCGCTTCGCATCGGGACTCCCAGCTCGACCAGCGGGAAAGGGGTCCGGCTCGACCAGTGGAGAAAGCGACCCTCCTGTCCCTCATGCCCCGACGTAACCTTCCGCATACTCACCACTGGGCGGTATCGGCTGGATGACATCGAGCAGGACACCATCCGGAGCCGCGACGCTGAAGTGCCGCTGCCCGTAGGCTTCGTCCCGGAGCGGCTGGACGACCTCGACGCCTTGTTGCGAGAGCCGCTGGTGCAGCTCATCGACGTCATCGACCTCCAGGTTCACGATCACACCATGCGGGCGGGCGCTGTAGCCCTCCGGGATGGTCTCATGGTCGCGGGCCAGCAGGGCGAGCTCGAAGGCCCCCAACCGCAGGCTGACGTACCAGTCGGACTCGAACGTCGTCTCGAAGCCGAGGACCTGCCGATAGAACGACGCGGCAGCCGAAACATCCTCTGACATGAGCACGGGGTAGAAGCTGGTGACTGACATGGCTCTCCTTACATACACTGAGCACGTAACTGGTCCCAGTATACATACACAGCGCACGTAAGGAGTTCCATGCCCCGCGCCTCAGCCGCTGACGCCGCCCGCACGGCCGCACGGGTTCTGCAGTCAGCATCCACCCTGTTCGCCACTCATGGCTACGCCCACGTCTCCCTCGACGACATCGCACACGACGCCGGTGTCACGCGAGGAGCCATCTACCATCACTACCGGAACAAGCAGGGGTTGTTCAGCGCAGTGGTGGCCAGACTGCAGGCCGAAGTGGCCAGGGCAGTCCTGGCCGCAGCGGAGGAGACAAACGCCTCACCCTCCGATCAGCTCCGCGCAGGCTCACATGCGTTCCTGGACGCGATCACCTCACGCGACTTCGCACGCATCCTCCTGGTCGATGCGCCGTCGGTCATCGGCTGGCAGGAGTGGCGACGCCTTGACGACGAGAACTCCGTCGCCCATCTGCGCGAAGCCCTGCGCAGTGTTCAGGTTGCCGAAAAACTGGTGGAGGCCACAGCCGCACAGCTGTCAGGTGCCATGAACGAGGCGGCGCTGTGGATCGCCCAGCATGACGACCCCGAGACCGCGCGGACCGAGGCACACGCTGCCCTCGATCAGCTCCTCACCGCCTACACCAGCTGATCCACCAATCGGGTGGATCAACGGATGGTCACCAGGCGACCTGCTCCAGCGGTTGCGGCTGCGGATGGCTGATCTGCTGCAGCTCCTCGACGCTGATCTGGCCCTTCTTCCACTCAGCCTGGATCCGGCCGCCCTCGATGTGGATGATCCGGTCACAGAACCGGTGCAGCTCATCCTCACGGCTGGTGAACAGCACCACGCCGACGCCCCGGTCGGTGATGTCCTCCATCATCGAGGTGAACCGTTTCTGCGCGGAGACGTCGAGGCCGTCGCTGGGCTGCACCATCACCATCACGTTCGCGTTCTTCTTCGCGAACTCCTGCATCTGCTGCCAGCGCCGCTGCCCCGTCGACAGAGGACGGTTCAGCAGGGTGCTGATCCGGGCCTCGGCCTTGCGCAGCAGCAACAGGATCGAGGCGGTGTCCTCCACCATGCCCTCATCCACCTCGTCGTCCACGATCGACATGTTCCGGGCCGCGTGGGTGTCCCCCTCCGGGTCGCTCATGCTGGTCAGCACCGCGATCCCCAGCCCCGGCAGGTCACGTGGCGCATCCAACCGTCCCGGTCTGCCCGCCACCGTCAGCTGCTGCGTCGAGCCGGGACGACGCCCCAGCAGGGTGTGCTTGACGTCCTCGACACCCGAGTCCCTGGGCCCGATGAACCCCAGAATCTCGCCCCGGTTCAGCTGGAAGGACAGCGACGACCCGGCGCTGGCAAGCCCCCGCACATCCAGAATCTGATCCCCTGTGGTGTGCGACTCCGCCTCGGTCAGCCGCACCGCCGAGCCGAACATCGCCTCGGTCAACTGCTCCACCGTCGTCTCCGAGGTGTTGAACAGGCTGCTCACCTTGCCGTTGCGGATCACGGCGATGCGGTCACAGACCTTCAGCGCCTCCTCCAGCTGGTGGGTGATGTAGATCACACCCCGGTTCGCCTTCACCGTCAGGTCGAGGGCGTAGCGCAGCTCCTCGATCTCCCGGGCGTTCAGGCCGGTGCTCAGCTCGTCGATGACGATGAGCTCCCGCGGGTCGGCCAGCATCCGCACCACCTCGGTCATGCGGCGCTCCGACGACGTCAGGTCGCCCAGCCGCACCGTCGGACGCAGCTCGATGCCGGTCTGCGACAGCACCTCACGCACCCGGCTCATCTGCTCGACGAAGGAGTGCGCGCCGTCGTCATGACGGAACATCACCTCCGCCACCGTCATGTTCGGGTCGGTGGTGTGCTCCGGGTCGATGAGCATCACCCGGGAGGTGTCCATCGGACCGCCGTTCAGCGAGATGGTGCCCCAGTCCGCCGGGGTCTGCCCAGCGATGATGGAGGCTGCGGTGGACTTGCCCACCCCGTTCGGCCCGACGACGCCCAGCACCTCCCCACGGGCAACATCGAGGTCGATGCCTTCGAGGACGGGACGCCCGCCGTAGGCCTTGCGTAGGTCGCGAACAGTCAAAAGTGCCACAGTCATCTCACTCGGTCAGCCCCTTCACGGTTTCACAGCGTGTCGGGTGATTGGACAAAAGTCAATTGCTCATTTGCATAGGATAACAAGCTTCCCGGGAATCTTCAGTCGTGTCGTTCATGGGGCCAGCCGTAGGTTGTCAAGGGTCTCGGAGGACTCGATGGACAGCAGCCGGACCACCGGCCCGGCGACGTCCACCCGCTCGGACCAGATGGTCCCGTGGTAGTCCCGAACATCAAGGATCAGCGTATCGCTCGCGTCGAACTCCTTGACGTCGAACAGCCCGTCCGTGGTGTCCCGGCAGGCAGCGAGCGCCGCGGAGTAGCCGTCGAACCAGGTCACGGCCTCCGCCGCGCTCTGGAACTCCAGCGCGATCGCCACCCCCGGCCGGTCCTCCGGGTTGCGGTAGGTGCCGGTCAGCGCCGCCGACGGCACGGGAAGCGGCGACGGCTGCTCCACCGTGCAGCGCGGCACCGCCTCCGTCGCGATCAGCACCGGGTCCTGCCCGTGCACCCAGGACCCGTTGGGGTTGAACTCCCCCTCCGCAGGCTCCACCACGGCCCCCTCGAAACCCAGCCAGGTGCGCGGCAACGACTCCTCGGTCAACGACCCCGCCGCCGTCGGGTCAGGGGCCGACGAGACCGCCACCTCCTCCGGGATCGACGTGGTCGTCGCCTCCGCAGGGGCAGGGGAGTCCGACGGCGCACCGGTACACGCCGTCATCAGGAGCAGGGCCGTTGCAGTCAGGAAACGTTTCAGCATCTCTTGGTCGTCAGCTCGAAGTGGTGGTAGTCACGGTAGCAGTTGCCCCAGTGACCGCCATGGGCGCGGAACTGCTGTGGGAAAACAGTACCGGAGGTGTGCATCCCGGGGATGGCGGCCGACCGCCCCGTCGAGTACTGCGACGACGGGTACCAGCGGCCCGCCGCATAGTACGGGTTCTTCACCGTGTTGATGTCGATGGCGTAGCCGTAGCTGTGCGGCGACATCCGGTACGGGTTGCCCACCACCGTACGACAGTTGAAGCCAGAGGTGTTGTCATCAGCCATCATCAGCTCGTCCTTGGCCCCCGGGTACTCAGAGGGCAGTCGCATCTTCGTGATGGGGAAACGGGCATCGAAGGCGGCCTGGAAGATGGCGATGGTCCGCTGGGTGAGATCGGAACGGACCATGATGGAGCCACGGGCGATGGTCCCCTGCGGAGTCCAGTAGTTCATGTCGATCTTGGACAGCTGACCGGGAGCGACAGGACATCCTGGACGCCACGCGGCACCGACCTCGCCACTGTAGGCGGGGGTGACCCACGGCTGCATGGCCCCGGCGACGAGGGTCACCTCCACCGGCGCGACATTCCACCAGCCCGGCCGGGTGCCGGCCGTCGCGGTGAACCGGAGCTGTCCTGCATCAGGCCCGACCCACTGCGTCGCCAGGTAGCGACCTGAGGCATCAGCGGTCGTGGAGATGGATTCATACCATGCGGAGTTGTTGGGATTGTTCCACCAGATACTGACCTTGGAGTTCGGCATGGCGGTGCCGGAGAAGACGTAGCGTCCGGTCCCCGCCTGGAAAGCATCACCGATCTTCGTGCCGGTGGTGCCAACGGTGAAACTGCTGGGAGACTGAACGATGGTGGTGCTGACGTAGGGTGTGCCCCCTGTCGGGCGCTCGCCCGTCGTCGCGCTCCAGTGGATCGTGGTTGACCATGGACCGATGGGCGCGGTGATCCGGAAGTCCCCTGCCGCGTCGGAGCGGCCGCGCGAACCGATCCTCCAGTTGCTGCGATCCAGGTTGGTGTCCCACCAGATCACGACCGGGGAGTTGGGCGTGGTACGGCCGGTGTAGACGTAATCGCCCTGACCACCGATGAACGTGGTGCCCTGTGAGTCACCGGTCGAGGCGACCGCCAAGGGCACAGGAGGCAGCACCATGCGGACTTCGACGGCCGCCGAGTCGTTGGGAGGGACCGTCCCGTTCGAGACCGTGAAACCCAACTCGCCCGGCCATGGACCGATACCGTGGCGAATCTCGAAACTCCCGTCGGCCGTGGCGGTGCCTGTGGTCAGAGGACGCCAGGTGCGGTTGCCCCGGGGCTGGTTCCACCACAACGTGATCCTCCCCGGACGTGCGAGCCCGGTGAGGATGAACTCCCCGGAACCTGCAATGAAGTCAGCACCGGAGCGCTCCCCCGTCGTGTCAACGCGGAGGGTCTCGGCAGCAGAACGCAGCAGCACCTTCCGGGTAGGGGTGGCTCGGGTGGGCAACTCCCCCTCAGTTGCGGCGAAGAGCACATCCCCCGACCAGGGACCGATGAGGATACGCACCTCGAACCGGCCACTGTCGTCGGCCTTGGTTCGGATGGACTGCTGCCAGCCTCGTGTCCCGGCCGGGTTGTTCCACCACACCACAACGGTGGCCCCCGCCTGCGCGGAACCTCGGAAGATGTAGCTGTCGACGAAGTCGCCGGTCAAGAAGACCTCCCCCCGGCTCGGGCCGGTTGAGCTGACAGTGAAGCCCTCAGCTTGGGGCTGGATGTCCTGGGGGCTGTTCTCCTGGGGCGGGCTGGGAACAGCCGACGTGCTGGGAGCGGGTTGCTGCGAGGCAGTCTCAGGAACTGGAGTCTCGTCCGAGATGCTGGGAGCAGGTTCTGGGGACGGGCTGGCGGGAGTGTTCGAGGGGACTGCAGACTCAGCGGGAGAGGGTGTTGGGGTGGCATCCAGAGGTGGATCCGCCTGGGCCGGGAGCACGGAGGCCAGCACAGCAGTGGCGGCACACAGGAGGCAGGCAAGTCGTCGCACGAGGATCATCACATCACGAAGACGCCCGAATCGTGCAAAAAGTTCATCAACGAACAGGAATTGTTCACAGGTACGCAAGAGGGCCCCACACACCAGTTGGCGCGTGGGGCCCTCCCGAGGCCTCATCTCAGACGTAGACGACCACCTTGTCCCCGATGCGAACCTGGTTGTAAAGCCAGTCGATGCCCTCGGGGTCACGGAGGTTCACACACCCGCCAGACCCGCCGTGCCAACCATCCGTCGCGAAGCCCGGCGAGTAGTGCACTGCCTCACCACCGTTGTAGAACATGGCCCACGGCATGTAAGCGCGGTAGATCGACGACGTGTGGTAACGGGACTTCCACTTCACCCGGAAGGCTCCGTCGTCGGAGGGCGTGGCCGCAGCCCCGAACCGGGCGTCGAAGGAGGCACGGATCTGCCCGTTGATGACCCAGTGGAGAATCCGGTCGGACTTGGAAGCACACATGACACGCCCGGTCAGGCAGCGGGAGTCAACACGGGGCGTCGGGTCGACGAAGCGCTCCCTGTTCACGAGATCGTAGGCGTACAGATTTCCGTCGTGGCTGAGCGCGATGACATAGGAACGGCCATGGATACGTGCAGACTGGATCTTTGCCATGGCGCCCCAGCCCTTGCCGACCATGTAGTGCGAGAAGTGCCGTCCGGAGCTGTCAGCTGCGAGGTACCGCAGAGTGTTCCCGGAGTCGATCACCAGCAGGTCACCCCGGCCGTTGTTGTCCCAGTCGCCGGTGCCGATGAGGTTCCTGAAGCCGCTCCAGTCGATGGCGGAGTGAATCGCATCGCTGAACTCGACACGGGTGTTCGAGGTGTAGACGAAGGAGTTGCCGTCGTTGCGCAACCCCACGAGGGCGGGACGCCCGTTGGGCCCCATGTTGATGACGGCGATCTCCAGGAAGTTGTTCCAGTTCCGACCGATCTGACGCTGCCCGGCGAATCCTCCCCGACCGTCACCGCGGAAGAAGTGGAGGGAGCCGTCGCGGAACCGGCCGACCAGGTCGACGTTGCCGTCACCGTCCCAGTCCGCACCCCCGAGAATCTCCAGGGCTGTTCCCCAGTTCTGGCCGATCTGGACCGGCGGGGTGAAGCGATCCCACATCAGGGCGCGGTAGAACAGCAGCGCCCCTGACTCGGTGACGAGCATCATGTCCGAGCTGTGGTCACGATTCCAGTCGCCGGGAAAGATCGTGCGCGATGCGGCCCAACCGTGGCCGATGCGGGTGCCCCCGGTCACGTAGACCCCGGACAGGGTCTGCGGGGCAGGAGGCTGGTATCCCTGAGGCTCCGCCTGGGCCTGGGGTTCGACCTCCTGGGGCTCGACCTCGACCGCTGAGGTGTTGTTTCCGGAAGGTGAATTGTCCAACGACGGCAGGACTTCACCGGGGGTGACTGCTCCTTCTGGAAGGGGCTCCTCTTCCGAAGGGGTCACCGACGACTCCACAGATGTGGGCGAAGGAGCCGGTGCAGGGGTCTGGGTGACTTGCGGGGATGCGCTGTCACTGGGGGATGGGACGGGAGACGGATCGTCAGCCTTGGCGCTTCCCACTGGGCTCAGAACAGTTGCCAGGGAAAGGGCCAATGCGGTGAGGCCGATTCTCACGGCCATGGCGGGTCGAGGCATGGGGTGGTTCCCTAGGGTGAGGTCAACGATGGGTGTTTGACCATTCTTCACCAACCTTTCGTCCATGTCCACCTTTCAGCGGAACATCAGACCACAGTCTCACCCCGGGTGTTTGTCAGTCCATCCCGAAGTCCATCGCGGAGCGCAGGGCCGCTTCCTCGACTTCCCCGGTGGTGTCGCCGGAGCCCAACTCCGCGATTGTCGCAGCCCCTCCGCGCTCAAGCTCGCCGATGAGGTCGGCATGGTCGGCGAGCAGGGTTCCCTGGGCCGCGTACTGCTCGAGGCGTTCACGGGAATCCGCGATGTCGAGGTTGCGCATGGTCAGCTGACCGATACGGTCCGTCGGGCCGAAGGCAGCGTCCTCGACGCGCTCCATCGACAGCTTCTCGGGCTGGTAGCTGAGGTTGGGGCCACGGGTGTCGAGGATGGTGTAGTCGTCGCCGCGACGCAGCCGCAGATCCACCTCGCCGGTGACCGCCGAGGCCACCCAGCGCTGGATCGACTCGCGCAGCATCAGCGACTGCGGGTCCAGCCAGCGGCCCTCGTACAGCAGACGACCCAGCTTGAGCCCCTCGGAGCGGTAGTTCGCCAGCGTGTCCTCGTTGTGGATGGCCGACAGCAGCCGCTCGTAGGCGATCCACAACAGCGCCATGCCGGGGGCCTCGTAGATGCCGCGCGACTTCGCCTCGATGATCCGGTTCTCGATCTGATCGCTCATCCCCAGACCATGACGGCCACCGATGGCGTTGGCCTCCAGCACCAGCTCGACGGGGGAGGCGAAGGTGACGCCGTTGATGGCCACCGGCATCCCCTGCTCGAAGCGGATGGAGACGTCCTCGGTGTCGATGTCGACGCTTGCGTCCCAGTACTTGACCCCCATGATCGGTTCGACGGTCTCGAGCGAGACGTTCAGCTCCTCCAGCGTCTTGGCCTCGTGGGTGGCGCCCCAGATGTTGGCGTCGGTGGAGTAGGCCTTCTCCTTGGAGTCGCGGTAGGGCAGGCCGCGCTCGGTGAGCCAGGTGCTCATCTCCGCGCGCCCACCGAGCAGGGAGACGAAGGCCTCGTCCAACCACGGCTTGTAGATGCGCAGACGCGGGTTTGCCAGCAGGCCGTAGCGGTAGAACCGCTCGATGTCGTTGCCCTTGTAGGTGGAGCCGTCGCCCCAGATGAACACGTCGTCAGCGGCCATCGCACGCACCAACAGGGTGCCGGTGACGGCCCGCCCGATGGGGGTGGTGTTGAAGTAGGCCTTCCCGGCGGAGCGGATGTGGAAGGCCCCGCAGGCCAGGGCGGACAGGCCCTCCGCGACGAGCGCGTCCTTGCAGTCCACCAGGCGGGAGACCTCGGCGCCGTAGATCTCGGCGCGCCCGGGCACCGAGGCGATGTCCGGTTCGTCGTACTGCCCGATGTCGGCGGTGTAGGTGCAGGGGATCGCGCCGGTCTCGCGCATCCAGGCGACGGCAACGGAGGTGTCGAGCCCACCGGAGAAGGCGATGCCGACGCGCTCGCCGACGGGGAGAGAAGTCAGTACCTTGGCCACGGGGCCACCCTACTGGAAGAGACCCACTTTTCTGCTGCGTTCCATGCCGAGATTCAAAAGGCTCAGCTCTACCATGCATCTGTGCGCCCATCCCACCCGCTCGCGTCGTTGACGACCACGCAGCTGCGACGTCGTATCGCTGAACTGTCCCGGGAGCTGCCTCCCGGTCAGGTGTGCGAGCTGTTCGTCGAGGCGACGAGGGCACGGGTGGCGGTGGGACGGGCCCCGCAGGCCGAGCTGGGCCATGAACTGCGACGACTCGCGACATCGGCCGGGCGCGACGGTGAGGCCACGGTCCGAGACCTGCTGCGGGAGGTCCTTGGCCTGCCCGGGGTCGTGGAGGCCTCGCTCAACTTCTGGCGTCGCCACCTGGGGGTGCTGCGTGACCTCAGGGATGACGAGCAGGTGCGGGACCTGATCGCGGGCATCGTGCCGACGCAGTTCAGCCCAGAGGACTGGCTGGGGGTGCTGGAAGCCAGCGGGGTCGCCGACGACCTGCGCTCCGGTCGCATCGATGCCACTGCCTGGGTGGTCCCGCTGTTGGAGCGGTTGTTCTCCCGCCCCCACGGCAGCCAGTACCACTTCGCCGAGTTCCTCTCCGGGCTCCGTTTCCGGGACTGTGTCCACCTCGTCGGGGACGCCTGGCACCTGGACCTCGACGTCCTCGACGCGCTCGCATCCGCCCACGCACCGTTTTGTTTCACGGGGCTGACCGGGCGGCACGCCGTCGCGGACTGGGCCGCCCGCGAGCCCCGGCGCCCCCTGGACCACCTGGCCGCATCCGGGTGGCAGCAGGAGTTCAGCGACGAGGAGATCGAGGACTGCTGGCAGGTGATCGTCGCCCACGACGGCGCCAGACGGCTGCTGCGTCGCTGGGCCGAGCCGCAGCTCCGGGAGCATCCGCATCCGCGTGAGCTGTACTGGGAGCTGTCCCGGCTGCAGCCGCTCAGCACCCGGGCAGGTGGCGCCGTCGTCGGCGAGGAGGTGGGGCGGCTCGCGGATTTCCTCGACGGCCCGGCGCTGCTCGTGAGAGCTCTCGCCCAAGGCATCCCGGGGATCAGGCGCATCGGGCAGGTCGGCCTCGAGCAGGCGGCACGCCTGCTGGAACTCAGCCCCACCGCCCCCTGGTTTCTGGAGGAGGATCAGCAGGTCGACGCCTCCCCCGCGGCTCTCGAGGCAGCAGCGGGCATCGATCAGGGGCGGGCAGCCGAGGTCATCGAGATGGCGGCCCGGATCAACCGGCTGGTGGCCGATGGTCGCACGCAGCTGGTGGGGTTGACGAGGGGTTTCGGGTTCGCGGTCCGCAGCGACCTCGCGGCCTGGGCCTTCCCGCCCCTCCATCCGACGGCCCGCCCCAACACCCGCGAGCGGGTGCTGGCGGCGGGTGAGGCTCTGACCACGGGCGAGCTTCCTGAGCTCGACTGGTGGGAGCCGTCGCTCACCCTGGCCGCGGTCTGCCCGGAGGTGCTGCTGGCTCTCAGCGCCGGAGTCGGGCGGGAGGACGTGGAGATTCAGGGCACGGCTGCCCTCGTCGAGGCCTGCCTGGATGCGGGGCTGCTGACCTCCCAGAGCGCGGCCTGGATGTTCCCCAACGATCCTCCCGTGGCCTGGAAGGGGGATCGCATCGCCGGTGGTCTCTGCGTCGGGGCCTGGCAGCAAGGTGGGGTGGAGCAGGCCCTCGTGCTCGCCCCGGATGGGGAGCGTCCCTACGAGGTGTCGGGCCGCCCGGTGGTCTGGTGGCGCAGGACCAGGGTGGCGGACCCGCAATGGCCGGTGGCAGGTTTTCGTCGGCTGCTGGCCGAGGGGCCGCCGTCGTGGCGTCCCGCGCTGGTCGAGGAGTTGGCGACGGCGACGGGCCTGGCGCGGTCGGTGGCGGCCCTGATCCTGGCCGGGCGGGTCGATGGCGAGGTGCCCGAGACGGTGCGGGAGCTGATCGGGCTCACCCAGGCCGAGGCCAGCCAGGCCGTCGCCGAGGTCGCAGGGATGGACCGGCTGCTGCTGATCGGGCTGATCTCAGCCGGGGCGGTCCCCGGCCACCCGGTGACAAACGGCCCGAACGTCGCCTCGATGATCGAGTTCTGGCAGTGGCATCACGACTGAGGCAGCCGACCCTTCATGTGTGCATCAGGTATGATGCACACATGAGGGTGACAGTGACACTTCCTGACCGGACCTACCATCGCGTCAAGGAGATCGCCCAGAACGAGGGTGAATCGGTCTCGTCAGTGATCGCTGAGCTGACAGCGCGGGGACTGGCGGACAGCGCCCCCAGCAAGTTCTCCACCAGCCCGATCACAGGCCTGCCCACTGTCAGCATCGGTCACACCGTCACCGTCGCCGAGGCAGCTGAGTTGGCGGCTGAGGAATGAAGTCCTTCCTGTTGGACTCCAGCGCGCTCATCGCCCTGGTGATCTCAGACCACGAACACCACCAGCGGGTCTCCGAATGGTTCCAGAACACACAGTCGAGGTTTGCGTTGTGCCCGATCACCGAAGGAGCACTCGGCCGATACCTGCTCCGAACCGGTGAATCCGCTGCCGGTGTGGCCCACCTTCTCACCCTCCTGCACGACCACCCGCGCATTGAGTTCTGGCCGGACTCGATCTCCTACCTCGACGTTCCCCTGATGGGGCTCCGGGGGCATCGGCAACTGACGGATGCCTACCTGGTGGCGTTGGCCGCATCCCGGAAGGCGAGGCTCGCCACCTTGGACATCCCCCTGGCCGCAACATGGCCCAAGCAAGCGCTCCTCATCCCGGACAGCTCCACAGCACAATGACTTAAAACCTTGAAATAGGTTCAGCGACTTCCCAGACTCAAGGAGCACTCAAAACAAAGTCAAGATTTTATGAAGTCAAAGAGGAACCGCTTCACCTTCTGCAGCAATCCGATTTTCCCAAAAGGACTCTGCACATCTGGGAGCGAATCACTTTCGCTCACCTCAGGAACAGAGACCATTTGAGGAGCAAGCACCACCCGGGAAGCAGTATTCTCAGGTTCCTGAACATCAGAATCTCCCCCCTCCTCCACAGGTGACGGAACTGCAACAGGTTCACCCTCAGGCCTCACCTGCATCGACTCCACCTCTTGGAGCGGCTCTGCCTGCTCAGCCCTGGATCTCAGTCTCTTTTCCATGTTGGCATGGCGAGACCTCGCCTTATCGCGCCCCTGATCCTCCATCTTTTCCCTGAGTTTCTCATCGCGCATGACCCTAAGGGTTCCGGGTGTCACAAGCTCCCCAGTCTCAAGGTTGATCTCGCACTCCGAAAGATCATGAACCCAAGGACGCGCCCTGACATCCCTACGAGTCGGCGCAAAGACGAAGTAGCCGAGGTCGCGACTCAGCTGGCCACCCCAGGATTCCCCTTCGAGGCGGTGCAACCACTCCTTCCTCCAGATCACTGGAGTGGCAACCTGAAGCGATGGCTGATTGAACCAGAAGAAGGTGGCTCCTTCTCCGAGAAGAGCTTGCTGCTCTGACATCAGGGCAACGGTGTGACTTCCCACCTGTTCCACAGGAGGACAAGGCCGGGGATCCAAGAAAGTGGATTCAGACTGGCCGGAAAACATCCACCAAACCGCTATCTGCATTTCTTTGTAAGCCCTGGTTTTCTCCCGCATCCTCGGCAACTTGGGCCTGGAGTGCTGCACCTCGATTGCCAGTCGAGCACCCGTCGCGAATTCAACAAAAACGTCTGGTCTGATCTGACGGTCACCCTGAAGAGAGTGATGAGTGATGTTTTTCGAGTCGCAGTCCCACTTCACCACCTTGTCTCCATACTTCCTCTTGATCCAATCGAGCAGAGCCAGTTTCGAGAGCGTGTGGTCGACTGTCTCCGGTGATCTGGAGTGGGTGCTCTGATCCGATCCTTGGTGATGCACGAAGCAGGAGTGCATGTTCTGGGTACCTCGGACGTGGCTGTAGGAGCCGCACCCCGGGAAGATGCACTGCACCTTTCCCTGACGAGTCAGCTCTCGCGCGGTCTGGGGCCATCCGACTCCCGGGAGGGGTTGGTCAGCCCCGTCGTAGCTGAGGTGGATCAGCTTCTCGTTGCCTTCCGGGGTTGTGACATGGCCGAACCGAGTGGACGGATCGTTCTGCCGAGAGGCAGCCCAAGGAAGTGCTTGGCCCTGGTGTCAAGAGCGGCTCATGTGGTTCACCTCACCTTCGATGACTCTGATGGCCCTCAGCCTACGCAGGGCACCTGACATTTTTGGCTCAGAGGCGTTGAAGCCACAGGGAAAGCGCTGCAAATGTGCGGAGCGTTGGCCATGGCAGCGCTACCATGCTCAACGCTCCGCACATTTGCAGCGGCACTCAGCCCTGATGGACCTCCAGGACCAGCTTTCCGACGTTGTCTCCCGAGTCGAGGATCTCATGGGCGCGGCGGACCTCCTCGAACGGGACCCGGGTCTCCGGGGCCGGGCGGATGGTGCCGTCGGCGATCCTCGGCCACACCGTCTCCGCCACTCGGGAGCAGATCTCCGCCTTCTCCTCCACCGGCCGGAACCTCAACGACGTGGCGGTGATGGTGCCGTTCTTCTGCAGCAGCAGCCCCAGGTTGAGGGTGCCCTTGGTGCCACCCTGCAGGCCGATCACCACCATTCGGCCGCGCCGGGCCATCGCCTTGACGTTCATCTCCAGGTACTTGGCCCCCATGATGTCGAGGATCACATCCGCCCCGCGACCCCCCGTCGCCTGCTTGACACCCTCCACCCAGTCGCCGTGGTAGTCCAGCGCCGCATCCGCCCCATGGTCCAGGCAGTGCTTCACCTTTGCCTCGCTGCCCGCCGTCGCGACGACCTTCGCGCCGATGGCCTTCGCGTACTGGATGGCGAAGGTCCCCACCCCACCCGCGCCACCGTGGACCAGCAGGGTCTCACCGGCTTTCAGACGCGCGACATCCATGTTGGACACGACGGTGGCCGCCACCTCCAGCAGCCCGGCGGCTGTGACCAGCTCCACCCCCGGCGGGGGCGCGCACAGCTGCCCCTCGGGCACCACGAAGTACTCGGCGTAGCCGCCCCCGGCCAGCAGCGCGACCACCTCGTCGCCCGGTTTCCAGCGCGTCACCCCCTCACCCGTGGCCTCCACCACACCGGAGGCCTCCAGCCCGATGATGTCGGTGATCCCCTTCGGCGGCGGGTAGAAGCCACGGCGTTGCAGGATGTCCGCACGGTTGACCCCTGCGGCGACGGTGCGCACCAGCACCTCGCCATCTCGTGGGGTCGGCGTGGCGACCTCCTTGATCTCGAGGGCTTCGATGTCCCCGGGCTCTTCGACGATGACAGCTCGCATGACAGCAGTCTATGCGCACCCCGACGACGGACGACACCCAGGTCAGCTGATCGGCCAGTCCAGATCGCGCCGTGAGGTGAAGGTGCGCGGGATGCCGTCGATGGGGTCGACGAACCGCAGCTCCCGCGCCAGCAGCCGCAGGGGCGTGCGGAAGTCGTCGATGTCGACGTCACGAACCTCCGGGTAGAGCGGATCACCGAGCAGGGGCAGGCCCAGCTGGTTGAAGTGCGCGCGAATCTGGTGGGTGCGACCCGTGATGGGGCGGACGACGTAGCGCGCCCACTCGCCCCGCACCTCCACCAGGTCGATGTGGGTCTCGGAGTTCGGCGGCAGGTCCAAGGTCTCGGCCTGCAGCACCCCGACCCGTTTGACCAGGTGGGAGCGCACCACGCGCGGGAAGTCCAACTCCAGGCGGTGGGGTGCGATGGCCTCGTAGATCTTGGTCACCTCGCGGCGCGCGAAGACATCCTGGTAGGCGCGCCGCCACCGTCGATGCGTGGTCATGAGCAGCACCCCGGCGGTTCCCCGGTCCAGCCGGTGCGCAGCGGAGAGCTCCGGCAGCCCCGTCGCTGCGCGGCCCTTCACGACGGCGCTCTGCAGCACGTGGCGGCCGCGCGGGATGGTGGACAGGAAATGCGGTTTGTCGAACACCACCAGCCGGTCGTCGCGGTGCAGCACGCTCAGCTCTCCCGGCACCTCGGCCTCGGGGCGCAGCTCACGGTGGAAGAAGATGAAGAAGTTGGGCTGGTACGCCATCTCGCCGCGGATGGGGTGGCCGTGCTCGTCGACGAACTCACCTCGGGCCAGCATCGGATCGACGCTGTCGCGGCCGGGGCCGAGCTTGTCCAGCAGGAAGTCGCGCATCGTCGCCCACGGGGCATCGGCGCCGCGATCCCGGGTGCGCACCCACGCGGCCTGCAGGCCGTGGCGGGGCGGGAGCGGTGAGCGGGGCGGCATCCAATGCATTGTAGGATGAGCCACGCGGGGACTTCCCCTGCATGGCGAGATCGCATAGTGGACTAGTGCAGCCGCCTTGAAAGCGGCCGAGGGAAACCTCCGTGGGTTCGAATCCCACTCTCGCCGCCGAGCGATGAAAGGTTCAGTGATGCGCACGTTCCACGGTCTCGAGGCACTGCTGGACGCCCACGACGAGCTGCCGGACTCCGGTTTCCTCCACACCCTGGCCAGTGATGACGTCGACTCCCTCGACGGCCTGAAGGCCACCACATTCCTGATGTGGGAGTCCGAGGAGGAGGAGCTGTTCCTGGAGTCGAGCACACAGCACCAGCCCTGGCTGGAGGCCCCGACGCTGGTCGATGTCGTCGCTTCCTTCCTGGAGCTCGACGAGAGGGTGTCCCCCACCGATGCAGCCCCAGCCGTGCTCCACTACTGGGTCCACGACGACTTCATGGGATGAGTTGATGACGGACCAACCTTTGGATGATCTGCCCTCCCCGGGTGAGGTGCTCGCGTGGCGTCATGAGCGGCTGGGGTCGTGGTGCGCGGTGCAGGTGCTGAGCGCGGAGCCGGGCGAGATCGTCGTCGCCGCACTGGCGTGGTCCGGGGATCGCGCGCCGCTCCTGCCGGAGCTGATCCCTGCCCGGGCGCTGGAGCACTCCTGCTGGACGCTGTGCGTGGACCCCCGGCCCGTGGTGGCGGAGCTGGAGGAGCTGCCCGACGACTGGAGCTCGGTCGGACAGCTGCGCGAACTCGTCGCCTCCCCCGAGGTCGTACCGGTTCACGACCTGGTCGAGGCGATCCTCTGGCAGCGCCGCTGGGAGCAGAAACCCCCTCAGGCGCTGCGTCGATTCGTCGAGGCCGCCACGGCGAACGACCCCGTGACGATCCCGACGGTGCGCGACCGGGAGACCGGGGAGCCGGTTGCGCGTCATCCGCTGCAGGACATGGTGCTCGACGACTTCCTCGACCAGTTCGATCCCCGGTTCAGCCTCGACGACCTCGCCGTGTGGCCGACCCTGGGGGAGCTGCAGCTGACCCGCTGGTACGACGACCTGCTGCCGTGGCTGGCCCGCTCCCCGATGGTGGAGGTCCTGGGCCTGGAGTGCCACGGCCAGACCTCGCTGGACCTCAGCCGCACCTGGCTGCGCGAGGTCACCATCGACACCACTGGCCTGCGGGAGCTGCGGCTGCCGGACTCAATCGACGCCTGCACCCTCATCGGCGCCCGCTCCCCGGAGTTCCGGCTGCACGCTCCCGAGCAGGGCCGCTGGTTGAAGCTCACCTGCTCGGCACCGTTGCCCGGGCAGCTGCCCCGGCTGCGTGAGCTGGAGCTGCGGGGCGTCGAACAGCTCGACCTGCCGGGCCTGGTGGCCATGCACCCCGAGCTGCGACGGCTCGTCATCGAGGGCTGCCCCAGCCCGTTGCGCGACCTCGAGCCCCTGACCCGGCTGCCCGCGCTGGAGGAGCTGTGGCTGATCTCGATCACCGATCTCCAGCACATCCCGACGGTGTGGCCCAGGCTGGGCCATCTGGTGCTGCAGTGCCTGCCCGATGAGGTGATCGACCAGGCCGAGCGCGACCTGACCCGCGATGACCTGTACCTGGCGACGCTCCGGCACCCGAACTGGTCGCAGTACCTGGCCGACCATGACGTTGGCCTGCGACGGTGGCTGCGTCGAACCTCCCTGCCCCACCCGATGGGGTTTCAGATGTGGCGCACCTTCGTGCTTGCCCGCGACGCCATCCGGCGGGCCGAGCCGGGCAGGCGCGCCCGGGTCGCGGCGGAGGGGATCGCTCAGCTGCAGGATGAGGCCGCCACCTGGCAGGTCCACATCGGCCCCGTCGAGGAGGCCGACCTGCTGGAGGCGCAGCGTCTCCTGCTGGAAGCAGGAGAGAACCCCGAACCCGAAGGAGCCGCGCGGTGAGCATGTCCGCCCGCCAGCAGGAGCTGCTGGCCCTGCCTCGCTGGGAGCAACTGGGCCGCGTGATCGGCTGGCACCGCGACCCCCTCGTCGCCGCCGACGGCTGCACCCCGGCTGAGATCGCCACCGCTCGGGACCGCATCGGTGTGCCGCTTCCCACCGTGCTGCAGGAGTGGTTTGAAATCCTCGGCCATCGGCTCTGGACCATCCAGGACCCCGCCGCCACCCTGGACACCCTCCACGTCGAGGGCGACCGGATCACGGTCTGGAGCGAGAACCAGGCGGTGTGGTCCCTGGCCACCCCACCCGGCGACGACCCCGTCGCAGAGCTCGACGGCGCCCCCACGAAGGCCCCGCTCAGCGCCTGGCTCACCGGTTTGTTGATGTCGGAGACCCTCGTGGGGGCCTGGGTGGGTGAGGGCCAGGGTCCTCTCGGCGCGCTCTCGCGCCACGTGCGTGGTGGCGGCATGGTGGAGGACGTCTCCGTGCAGGAGCTCGACGCGCTGCGCGCCCATCACCAGCCGCTCGAGTGGCCGGTCCCTGCGTCGTGGTTCACCTGGTACGGCGATGCCGAGACCATCATCCGCATCAGCGACGGCGACTACCTGGAGTGGTTCACCGCCACCCCGGATGCCCTGGCGCGGCTGGGCCGGGTCCTCGATCTTGCGGCCGGGACCACCCGGGTCGTGGCCCGGATCCATGACCTCACCCCCGCCGAGCACGCCCACCTCAGCGAGCCGGGCGGCAGGGTGCTCGACACCACCCGCCTCCACGGCGACGCCGACGCAGCGGTCGCAGCATTCGGCAGTCTGGTCTCCACCAAGCTTCGGAGCGACCCTGCCGTGGCCGAGGTCCACCTCGACACGGACCAGCCAGACGCCCTCTGCGCGCTCCTCATCGACACCCTGGCCCCCACCTGGGGCGACCGCCTCACCGTCGCCCGACGCCCCGAACGAATGGCCTGGCTCCAGGTCCTCCACCCAGCAGGGGGTCAGGAACTCTTCGGGCTGGACTGAGAGCGCGCCTCAGGCCGAGGCCAGGTAGGCGTCAAGAGCCTTGCGCAGCAACTCCGACTCAGGGACTCCTCGTGAGTTGGCCGCGTCTGCGAGACGCTTCGCCTGGGCAGGGGTCAAACGCACTGCCTTTTGGACGCTGGCCCGTTCGTGTTCCGGCAAGGGAGGACGGCCCCCAAGGCGGCCATGGCGGGCGGCGATCTCACGGGCCAGCTGCTCGGCCCGCGCTTCGGTGAGCCGTTCGCCCGCAACACGGATGTCGGCATCATCGAGGTCGATCTCCTCGATGTCGGACTCTGCGATCGTGATCTGCCCGAGACTCCCGAGGTTGACTTTGTGGGTACTCATGTCTCAGCCTCCTGGCAGATGTATACCACCCAGCCAGCGCTTCACGGCCCGAGGAGCCCGAGGGGCACAACAGCAACGCCGTCCGGTCGACGGTAGGCGTACGGTCCTGTGTTGATGACCAGCCGGTCGATCACTCGGTCGCCCAGTTTGTCCTGAAGCCAGTTGAGGTGTTTGACATCTGCATCCACAACGCGGCCCGCCAGTTTGACCTCAATGGCGAGCACTCGAAGGTCGTCAGACTCCACGATGAGATCGATCTCATGCTCCATGTTCTTGGTTCGGGCATGGCTCACGGTCGCTCGAAGCGGCTGGGCATGGACACGAACCGACTGGGTCACGAGCGACTCGAAGAGCGCCCCCAACCAAGTCCCCGTGCGCGGCGAGACCTCTGGCCCCTTCCCCTGGAGCAGTCCGGTTGCCGCAACTCCCACCAGCCGGGCTGCCAGGGCTGGGTCCACAAGGTGATGTTTCGGTCTGTGGGTGAGACGCTTCAACGGGGAGAACGACGGTATCCACGCGGGCAACGGCTCCAGCACAAAGATACGTTCCAGGTACTCCCGATAGATCGCGACAGTCTGACGTGCAGGTTTGTCAGGCTCTCCCGGGGTCGCTGCATCCAGAATCGCCGCGTGACTGGCATCGGTGGATGTGGCTGCGGCACAGGCACGCAACCACGCGAGCAGGCTCTGCTGACGACGTACCTTCACCCCGTTCTCCGGCAGATCACGGTCGACGATGCGCGCCAGGTAGCTGTCCAACTGCAGCCAGCGTGCTGCTTCCGGCAGATCCCTGATTCCCGGGAATCCGGAACGCAGAATCTCTGCGACGTAATCAGGTACGCCCAGCTGACACTGACCGGTGATCTTGGTCTCTGTCCCTCGAAGCAGATCTGCCAGTGACACAGTTGGCTCACTGACGCCTCGTTCCGCCAGCGACATGGGGCGCATCAGCACGGAGGTGATACGCCCGGCACCGGAGTGCATACGACTCCCGGGCGCGGGGGTGGCGGAACCAGTCAGCAGGAACCGCCCTCCGCTGGGATCAGCATCAACCGCGCGGCGAACGTGGTCCCAGATGTGTGGGACGAGCTGCCATTCGTCGATGAGCAGGGGCGACTGGCTGTCCAGGATCATCTCAGGGTGATCCTCCAGGGCCTGCCGACGCACCGGGTCGTCAAGTTGAATCTCAGCACGACTGTGCTGACGCGCCGTCGCTGTCTTACCCACTCCCTTGGCTCCTTCGATGGCAACGGCAGGCAGGTGGGGAAACAGCTCCTCCAAGAGGTCATCGAGAACTCTGCGTTGGTACTCCACGTCCCGAATCTACCAAACGGACGGGTTTCTATCTAACATTCGGACGGGTTTCTGTCTGACAAACGGACGAATCCCGCCCGCCCAGTTGCACACTCGTACAGTTAGCTATACGCTCGTATCATGAGCTTCGATCTCACCGCCCGCGCCCGCCTCCGCGACGCCGCCATCGCGCTCATCGCCGAGGGCCAGACCCCCAGCGCCCGCACCGTCGCCGCCCGCGCCGAGGTCTCCGTCGGGCTGATCCGCCACCACTTCGGCACCATGGACGGCCTGCTGCTGGCCTGCGACGAACGCATCGCCGCCCTCGTCAAGGACGCCAAACGCCAACACATCAACGGCCCTCTGCCGAACATCCTCGCCAGCCTCCAGGCCACCGGCCAGGACCAGGTGCTCGGCTACCTCGCCCACCGCCTCACCCAACCCAGCGCCGCCATCGACGCCCTGATCGACCAGCTCGTCACCGACGCCATCGGCTACTGGCAGGAGGCCATCGACGCCGGGCTCGCCCGACCCGTGGCAGACCTCCCCGTGGCCGTGAAGATGCTCACCATCTACAGCCTCGGCGCACTGGTGCTCCACCGCCAGATGCAGCGCCTCCTCGACATCGATGTCACCTCCCCCGACCTCGCCACCCAGCCCGGCACCCGCGCCTACGTCCAGGCCCAGTTCGAGCTCTTCAGCAGCCTGCTGTCCCCCGAACTCATCGCCCACTACCAGGACCAGTTGAAGGAGTGACATGCCAGCCATCGAGACCCACCACCTCACCAAGCGCTTCGGTTCCTTCACCGCCCTGAACGACCTCACCCTCGAGGTCCCCGCAGGCCAGGTCTTCGGGTTCCTCGGCCCCAACGGCGCCGGGAAGTCCACCACCATCCGCATCCTCCTCGACGAACTCCGCGCCACCTCCGGCACCGCGACGCTGCTCGGCCTGGATTCCCGCCGCGACGCCGTCGCCGTCGGTACCCGCCTCGGCTACCTCCCCAGCGACCTCGCGCTACCGCCGAAACTGACCGGTCGGCAGGTGCTGCAGTTCTTCGCCCGGCTGCGCGGCACCGTCGATCAACCCCTGATCTCGCAGCTCACCGAACGCCTCGACGCCGAGCTCGACAAGCGAGTCGGAGAGCTCAGCTCCGGCAACCGCCAGAAGGTCGGCCTCATCGCCTGCCTGATGCACCGCCCCGAGCTGGTCATCATGGACGAACCGAACGCAGGCCTCGACCCACTGATCCAGCACGAATTCCACCAGCTGCTGCGCGAGATCGCCGACGAGGGCCGCACCGTCTTCCTGTCCTCCCACTCCCTCTCCGAGGTGCAGCGCGTCGCCGACCGCGTGGCCATCATCAGACGCGGCGAGCTGGTCGTCACCCGCGACATCACCGACCGCGACACCGACCTGGAGCACACCTTCCTCGCCTTCTACGAGGACGAGAGATGAGCACCCTCGCCCTGATCCGGCACGGGATCAGGCCCCGGCTGGTCGCCGTCGCCGCCATCACCACCAGCCTGTTCGCCCTCACCTGCCTGGGGATGTGGATCTCCCGGTCGGTGGATGTCAGCATCTACACCTCCCTTCCCGAGGCGACGCTGAAACTGGTCGGCATCCCTGCCGACGCCAGCATCGAGGTGATGGCCTACTCCCAGATGATCGCCTTCATCGGGGCGCTGGCCGCAGCCGCCCACGCCGTCGCCGTCGGAGCCGCCCTCATCGCCGGTGAGGAGCAGGACCGCACCCTGCCGCTGCTGCTGGCCCACCCCATCTCCCGCCTGGAACTGGTCGCCGCCAAGGCCACGGCCCTGATCGCGACGACCACCCTCACCGCACTGGGTCTGTGGCTCGCCTCCCGGGCCGCGGCCTGGCTGTTCGGTGTCGAGCTGGGGCAGACCCACCTCGGCGCGCTCACCATCGCACTGGGCGCGAACGCGCTGTTCTGCGGGGCGGTGGCCTTCGGGGTCGGCGCGGCGACGGGCAACCGCGGCCTGGCCGCCGGGCTCGGCGGCGCGGTGGTGCTGCTCGGCTGGCTGCTGGCCGGTCTGCTGCCGATGTCCTCCCACACCGAACCCCTCACCGATCTGATCCCCTGGGCCTGGTACTCCCGCCCCGAGGTCATCGTGAACGGCCTCGACGGTGTGCGCCTGGCCCTGCTGCTGGGAGGCGCGGCCCTGGCACTCGGGTTTGGGAGCACCCGGTTCCTGACCCGCGACCTGCGCAGCCAGGGCCCCACCCGGTGGCGGGACCGCCTGCCCGGTTGGATGCGACGCAGCAACTCACGCGGGCCGTCGCTGATCGGCTTCCTGTGTGCCCGCCGTCTCGCCCTGTTCGGGATCACCGCCGTGGCGATGGTCACGCTGATGGGCCTGCTGATGGGGGTGATGTTCGAGCAGCTGGCCTCGCAGCTGGAGACGATGACCGCCACCATGCCACCGCAGCTGTTGCAGCTCTTCGGTGCCTCGGAGATGTCCACCCCTGCCGGGTTCTACTGGGCCGAGACGATGGGGCTGGTCGCCCCGGCCGCCGTCATCACCGTCGGGACCGCCGTCGCTGCAGGACTCGCCGCCGACGAGCAGAGCCACCGCATGGCGATGCTGCTGCCCGCCACCGGCCGGATGCGTCTGCTGGGCGCGACGCTGACCGCCCAGCTGGTGCTGGTGGTGGCCCTCGCCGCCCTGACCGGGCTCGGCATCTGGGCCGGGGCCCGGCTCGGCCACATGGACCTGCCGACCCAGCACATCGCCGGGGCCGCCACCCATCTGGCCGCGCTCGGGCTGTTCGTCTCCGCGACCGCGTTGGTGGCCGCAGCCGCCCTCGGCCGCCCGGCAACGACCATCTGGAGTGCCATCGGGGTCGGCGTCGTCGGATACGCCGTCAACGCGGCCCAGGCGATGGGTCCGGGTGATCCCGGCTGGGCCCGGCTCAGCCCCTTCCACTGGTACGGCGCCTCCCGGCCGCTCCACGACGGCGCGGACTGGGCCGCCGTCGGGGTGCTGCTGGGTGGCGCAGTACTGCTGTGGGGGGTCTCCTTCCTGCTGTTCCAACGTCGCGACCTCGCCAGGTGAGCCAGAGGGTCCACGACCAACCGTCAAGCCGATTCAATGTCCCCCCTTTGACTGACACGATCTCATACATCGCGGCAAAACTCCTTGTCAGCTGAGCTCCGACGGCTCACCCCCGACTTCCCCGGTTCCACGGTTTCCGCTGCACTGCACCCGATCCCGGATTACTGTCACGGGTAAAGGCAACAGCTGACCACACCGGCCAGCGGACGAGAACAAAGGAGTTACCTCATGCGCATTGCAGTGCCCGCAGAAGTCAAGAACAACGAGTTCCGCGTCGCCATCACGCCCGTCGGGGTCAGCGAGCTCGTCCAGAGAGGGCACGAGGTCTACGTCCAGGCAGGGGCCGGGGAGGGCTCCCTGATCTCCGACGAGGACTTCGCCGCCCAGGGCGCCACCATCGTCCCCGACGCCGCCGAGACCTGGGGCATCGGCGAGATGGTGATGAAGGTCAAGGAGCCCATCGCCAGCGAGTACGGGCACCTGCGCGACGACCTGCTGCTCTACACCTACCTGCACCTGGCCGCCGACCGCCCCCAGACCGACGCGCTGCTGAGCGCAGGCACCACCGCCATCGCCTACGAGACGGTGCAGCTGCCCTCGGGACTGCTGCCGCTGCTCTACCCGATGTCCGAGATCGCCGGGTGCCTGGCCCCACAGGTCGGGGCCCACGCCCTGATGAAGGCCCAGGGCGGTCGCGGCACCCTCATGGGCTGCATCGGCGGCGTGCCCAACGCCAAGGTCGTCGTCCTCGGCGGCGGCACCGCGGGCCAGAACGCGGCGAACATCGCGATGGGGATGGGGGCCAACGTGACGGTGCTGGACACCGACCTGGAGAAGCTGCGCGCCACCTTCTGGCGCTTCCACAACCAGGTGAACGGAGTGGCCAGCTCCGCCCTGTCCATCGCCGAGCACGTCACCCAGGCCGACCTGGTCATCGGCACCGTCCTGATTCCGGGCGCGAAGGCCCCGAAGCTGGTCTCCAACGACCTCGTCGCCGCCATGAAGCCGGGATCGGTGCTCGTCGATGTCGCGATCGACCAGGGCGGATGCTTCGCCGACTCCCACCCCACCACCCACGACGACCCGACCTTCGCCGTCCACAACTCGCTGTTCTACTGCGTGGCGAACATGCCCGGTGCCGTGCCCAACACCTCCACCTGGGCGCTGACCAATGCGACGCTGCCCTACGCCATCCAGCTGGCGGACAAGGGCGCCATGCAGGCCATGCGCGACAACGCCTCGCTGGCGAAGGGCCTCAACACGTGGGCGGGCAACGTCACCTACCCGGGTGTGGCCCAGGCCTTCGACCTGCCGCTGACCCCGCTCGACGAGGTGCTGAACCATGGCTGAGGAAGGCGGCCACATGGCCGAGACCGAGGAACCGCACCTGCAGCGCAGCCTCAAGAACCGTCACATCCAGCTGATCGCCATCGGCGGGGCCATCGGCACAGGACTGTTCATGGGGTCAGGGCGCAGCGTCTCCTACGCGGGGCCGTCGCTGCTGCTGATCTACCTGCTCATCGGCGTGATGCTGTTCATCATGATGCGCGCGATGGGCGAGCTGCTGCTGCACAACCTGAACTACCGCTCCTTCCAGGACTTCGCGAGCGACCTGCTCGGCCCCTGGGCCGGGTTCTTCACGGGCTGGACCTACTGGATCCTGTGGGTGGTCACCGCCACGGCCGAGATCATCGTCATCGCCGGATACTTCGACTTCTGGATCAAGGACATGAGATGGTCGATGGTGGCCACGCTGGTGCTGGTGCTGGCGCTGCTGACCTGCAACCTGCTGACGGTCAAGCTGTTCGGGGAGATCGAGTTCTGGTTCGCGCTGATCAAGATCGTCGCCATCGTCGCGCTGATCGTGCTCGGCCTCGTGCTGGTCATCACCGGGTTCACCTCCCCCGATGGCACCCAGGCGTCGGTGACCTACCTGTGGGATCGCGGCGGGGTGTTCCCGACGGGGCTGAGCGGCTTCCTCCAGGCCTTCCAGATCGCGGTCTTCGCTTTCATCGGCATCGAGCTGATCGGCACCGCGGCTGCGGAGACGGCGGACCCGCACACCACACTGCCCAGGGCCATCAACGCCATCCCGGTGCGCATCGTGGTGTTCTACGTCCTGGCGCTGGCCATCATCATGACCGTGACCCCTTGGGACCAGGTCAATCCGGACATGTCACCGTTCGTGAACCTGTTCAGCCTGGTCGGGTTCGCCGCGGCCGCCGGGGTGATGAACTTCGTGGTGCTGACCTCGGCGTCATCAAGCGCCAACTCCGGCATCTTCTCCACATCACGGATGCTGTACGGGCTGTCGATGCGTGATCAGGCCCCGAAGTCACTGACCAAGCTGTCGAGCCGCAACATCCCGGCCCGAGCGCTGTTCATGTCGGTGGGGCTGACCCTGATCGCCTTCCCGATCCTCATCCTCGGGGAGTCGGTGATGGCCGCCTTCGAGGTGGTTTCGACGGTGTCGGTGGGTCTGGTGCTGTTCATCTGGTCACTCATCCTGGTGTGCTACATCAAGTACCGCAGGACCCGACCCGAGGCCCACGCCGCCTCCACCTTCAAGGTGCCCGGGGCCGCGTTCACCCCGTGGGTGGTACTGGCCTTCTTCGGGTTCGTGGTCTACGTGCTGCTCAGCTACGACGACACCCGCACGGCCCTGCTGCTGACCCTGGTGTGGTTCGTCGGGCTCACCGTCGCATGGTTCGTCCGCAAACGCCTGACCACGCTGGAGCCCGAGCCGCGACGCCAGGCCTGAGGCTGCCCGACACAGTGGTCGCGGGCGGGCCGGGGCGCGCGGGGGGTGGGCCCGA
>JAUNKV010000033.1:26254-32410 GCA_030532575.1 Propionibacteriaceae bacterium
CGGCCCCCCGCCTCCGCGGGCCCCCGCGGGGCGGCGCCCCGGCCCCCCCCCCCCACTTCCGCGCGAGGTCACTCCCAGATGTCACCCCCCGGGGCTGCGATGTGCTGGTCGATCTCGGCCAGCTCCTCGTTGGTGATCTCCAGGTTGTTCAACACCGCCAGGTTGGTCTCCAACTGGGCCAGCGACGAGACCCCGATCAGCGTCGAGGTCACCCTGGGATCGCGCAGCACCCACGCCAGCGCCAGCTGCGACAACGTCTGGCCGCGGCGCTCCGCGATCGCGTTCAGCCCCCGGAGCCGCTGCAGCACGTCGTCGGTGATCTGCGACGACTTCAGCGAGCCCTCCCGGGCGGCCCGGGAATCCGCGGGCACGCCGTCGAGGTACCGGTTGGTCAGCAACCCCTGGGCCAGCGCGGAGAAGGTGATGATGCCCATCCCCTCGGTCTCGCAGGCGTCCTTGACCCCGGGCTCGATCCAGCGGTTGAACATCGAGTACAACGGCTGGTGGATGAGCAGGGGGGTGCCGAGTTCACGGGCGATCTGCGCGGCCTGGCGGGTCTGGGTGGCGTCGTAGGAGGAGATGCCGACGTAGAGCGCCTTCCCGGAACGCACCGCCTGGTCCAGCGCCATCATCGTCTCGGCCAGCGGGGTGTCCGGGTCGAAGCGGTGCGAGTAGAAGATGTCCACGTGATCCAGGCCCATCCGCTTCAGCGACTGATCCAGCGAGGCCAGCACGTACTTGCGCGACCCGCCGCCCTGCCCGTAGGGGCCGGGCCACATGTCGTAGCCGGCCTTGGTGGAGATGATGATCTCGTCGCGGAACGAGGCCAGGTCCTGCCGGTAGATGGAACCGAAGTTCACCTCTGCCTGCCCGTAGGGCGGCCCGTAGTTGTTCGCCAGGTCGAAGTGGGTGATCCCGGCGTCGAAGGCGCGACGGATGATCTCACGCTGCACGCCGAGCGGTTTGTCGTCGCCGAAGTTCTGCCACATCCCGAGCGACAGCACGGGCAGCTGGAGGCCGGAGCGGCCGCAGAAGCGGTAGGGCATCCGGCCGTCGTAACGGTTCTGGTCAGGCACGTAGGTGGGGTACATGCCCCCAATCCTGCCCCACCTGCAGCGCTGAACCCACTGTGGGGGAGGATTTGGTCATGGATGATCGCAGTTGGCGTTGGGCCTCGGAGTATGGTCGAGACTGGTTGCTCAAGGAGGCCATCGAGAACCAGGCACTCGCAACCCAATCCCTGAACCGCAGCATGGCGCGCCAGGCGAAGGAGTTCCAGAACGACCTCAAGGCGGTGCGTGGCAACGTCGAGGCCCGGTTGAACGCCCTCACCAACGCCTTCCTCAACTACGTTCGCCTCGACGACCTGGAGAAGCAGCTGCAGGCCTTCGCCGGTCATCCGGAGGCCCGCAGCCACGCGCTGCGCAGCATCCAGCGACTCGCATCGGGGCAGGATGGCGACCATTTCGCGGACCTCCCGAACTACTGGCTGGTCCCCGCCGTCGCGGCCCTGAGCCCCGACGGCACCCTGGACGAGTCCTTGGCGGAGCAGGCCCGGCAGCGAAACCCGGAGGCGGCCCGAACCTTCCTCACCATCGCGCAGGGGGCGCTCGGGCGGGGAGCGACGGTGGCGCACGACCTGCCGTCGCTGTTGCGTCCCGACGAGGGGCACTGGGCGCGATGGCAGGTGCTGGTGTGGCAGGCCGCCCTGCTGGGGGCCTTCGGCCAGGGCGCCCTGGACCTGCTCGGCGGGGTCGTGGACGAGGTGCTGGCGGGTGAGCAGGACTGGGATGCCTGGGCGAAACGGGCCATGCAGGCCTCTCAGAGCGACAAACCCGCGCTGAAGCGGTCCACCGAAACCTTTGTCTCGTTGAGCTGGGTGCTCGATCAGTTCGATCAGACCACCGGCTCCGGCCCCGATCCGGCCCTGGCACACGCAGGCCCGGACTTCCTCCCTGCGGACTCCACCCCGTCGGCCCCTGAGATCGACGGCGAGGCCGAGCAGGAGCCAGCTAACGACCCGCGAGAAGTGGCGACGACGATGCTGCTGGAGGCCCTCACCCTCCGGGTGGTCGGCAGCAACGACGAGGAGGACGAGCTGCTGGCGCAGGCCGAGCGGACCCGGCAGGAGTTCATGCAGCTGTTGCAGCGCACCCCTGAGTCGTCGGACTCCCCCGTCGCGACGACCCCGGCGCTGACGGCGGTGCAGCAGATGGTGACTGCGCCGGGAGTCCCAACCGCCAGCCGGGCCTGGCTGTGGGGTCGCATCCTGCCGCACTTCGCCCCGCTGGCCGAGCAGTGCGGCGACGGCCTGGCCGTGCCACCGACCGTACCGGAGATCACGGTCAGCAGCGGGCCCAAGGACCTGGTCGTCGGACCCGACGGGGTGCAGCAGCCGTCACAGCTGAAGGCCGCCCGCGCCCGCATCCAGGAGCAGTCCCCGCAGGGCATCCTCAACCACGGCATTCCCGTCAGCACAGCCGGTGCCGTGATGATGGTGCTGGCGGTCGTCCTGTTGACCCAGAATGCAGGCTGGGGTTTCCTGCTGCTGCTGGTGGCGCTGGTCACCTTGATCCTCGGTTCCCAGCTGCTGAGCAGGCGCCGCATGGCCGAGGAGGCGGTGACGGCGCAACTGAAGTCCTTGGACCACAAGGTGGAGCAGGCCACCAGGGAGGCCACCAGGCAGCAGGAGCACGACCGGGCGGAGCGGGAGCGTCGCCAGGACCTGACCACCCGCTTCCGGGCCGCGCACTCCAGCCTGCGACGCCACCCCCTGGACCCCTCCCCGCTCTGAACGATCACCTTCCCCCGCTGGTCGAGCCGGGGTCCCGAATTCGTACCTGACCTCACCACCCGCCCCACCCCAGGCACGAACCGCCGACAACCGACGGTTCGCGGTCACATGACGACGCGCCAACGCTTTTCACCAGCGATTCGTGCCCGCCCCGACCGCCGCCCCACCCCGAGCAGGAATCGCCGAGGGCCGACGGTTCGCCGTCGCCCTCGGACGTGCCACCGCTTTTCACCGGCGTTTCGTGCTTCCCGCTGGTCGAGCCGGGGTCCCGATGCGAAGCGAGGGAAGCCGTGTCGAGACCCCTGGCACACGGTGCAGGACCCGGAGCCGAGCACGAATCGCCGACAACCGACGGTTCGCGGTCACATGACGACGCGCCAACGCTTTTCACCGGCGATTCGTGCTCGGGCGGGGCTCAGTCGAAGATCGGACCCCGGTCGCGGGAACGCTTCAGCTCGAAGAAACCGTCATAGGCCGTGACCTTCACGAAACCGTCGAACAGCTCACCGGCGGCCTCCCCCTTCGGGGCCGGGGAGATCACCGGGCCGAACAGGGCCATGCCGTTCACGCGGATGATCGGGGTGCCGACGTCGGGGCCCACCAGATCCTGGGCCACCTTCTGGTAGCCGCGCGCCAGGGCGTCGAACTCATCGCCCAGCGCGGCCTCAGCAATCGCGACGTCCAGGTCGCAGTCGGCCAGGGCAGCGGCGACGGTGTCCACCTGGACCGGTTCGGCGCCCGGGTGCAGCCGGGTTCCGAGCGCGGTGTAGAAGTCGCGCAGCACCTCGTGGCCGTAGCGTTCCTGCACGGCGGCGGTCGCGAACGATGCGACCCGCGTCGCGTCGATACGGGTGCGGTAGCCCGGGTCCAGGTCTCGGCCCTCGTTGAGGATGAACAGGCTCATCGGGTGGAAGGTGATCGCGATGTCACGCACCTGCTCCACCTCCAGCATCCAGCGGGAGGTCATCCAGGCCCAGGGGCAGGTCGGGTCGAACCAGAGGTCAACGTGTGTCGTCATGCCCCCATCCCACCGCGTGACGGGCCAGAACTCAAGACCGGGCCAGCACCTGCCGGATCTCGATGAAGGCCATCCTCGCCTCGATACGCATCAGCCCCAGGTTCGCATCCAGCGGTCCCTGCATCACCAGGATGGTGTCCTCGCCGGTCTCGTAGACCACCAGATAGCCACTTCGTCCCCGCAGCACCACCTCGGCCAGTTCCCCGACCCCGGAGCGCTCCGAGATGCGTCTGCCAAGGCTGATCGACGACGACGCCATCGCCGCGATGCGCTCCGCGTCGGCCTCCGGGAAGTCGTGGGCGATGGCCAGGCCATCCTGCGAGGCGATCATCACACCACCCAGCTCGGGCACGGAGGTGTGGATGGCATCCAGCACCTGGGTCAGCTCGTTGGACTTGCTGGTCGAGTGCATCGCCGGGCGAGGGGGCTCGGTGGGGGAGGAACTGTGACCACGGTCCCCATGTCTGCCGAGAACATTTGGAACGGTGAGGTCACTCAATCCGTCGTCATAATGGTCTGTCCCCTGGTCCACGGCGGCCTCCAGCATGCTCGTCCTCGTTCCTGATCTGCGCTCGTGATGATCGTAGAATCCCTCCAGATGAAATGCCACACCGGGGTCCGACACGAGAATTTTCATGTCCACAACTGGCCGAAGGTTCAGCTTGGGAGATATCGTCTTCCTGGACGATCATGGGAGGATGACATGAAGGGACGCGGCGCGGTCGTCGCCGTCGGTCTCGCGGCACTGGTCGCGGGTGGAGCGGGGGCGAGCGCCTGGCTCGTCGAACGCACCCTGACCGATGAGACGAACAGGACCCTGCAGGCGCAGGGCGTGACGGCTCAGGTGGTGTTCTCCGGAAGAGCTGCGACGGTGACCGTCGGCATGGATGACACCGAATGGGTCGGTGACATCGTCGCGGGAATCCCGGGGGTGACCAGCGTGTCCGTGAATGCCGATGAGACGACGCCGGACTCCACCACACCTGCCGTCACCCCGATGGCCAGTGTCTCCGCCACGCCGACCCCCACCCCACAGCCCTCCCCCACCCAGGTCGTCGAGACCCCTGCCCCGCCCGCCGAGGAGCCCTCGCCTGCACCGGAACCCACCCCACTGCCGGAGTTGGTGATCCAGTTCGCGGGTGGTTCCCCCGCCATGATGGAGGGCCAGGAGGAGAAGGTGGAGCAGATCGCCGCGTGGCTGATGGCGAACCCGACGAAGGTGGTCCAGGTCGTCGGGCACACCGATGCTGGCCGTACCCCGTCGTTTCGACAGAAGCTGTCGAAGGAGCGCGCCCAGCAGGTGGCGGATGCGCTGATCGCAGCCGGGGTGGATGCGGGTCAGCTGCTGGTGGTCGGGAAGGCCGACAAGGAACCCGTGGCCTCCAACGACACCCGCGAGGGCCAGGCCGCCAACCGTCGTGTGACGTTCGTAGAGCAAGGTGAAAGGTGACTTTGAACATGAACGGCTATCTCCTGCTCGCCATCGAGTTGTTCCTGATCCTCGCGGTGTGTGCTGTGCTGGCCTTCCTGGCGGGCTGGTTCCTGTCGAAGCGCCGTCATGTCGCGGCCTCGGCTGAGGCGGAGGAGGTGACTGCTACCCGCGCGGCTGCGCTGGGGACCACCTCCGAGGCGGAGATGATCTCCGGGGACACGGTACGGGTCTACGACGAGGCCCAGTACCGGGCCATCGAGAAGCGCGCGGTGGAGGCGGAGCGTCGGGCCGCCGAGGCCGAGGCCCGGGTGGATCAGGCAAACTCCAGGATGACGGAGGCCGAGGCCCGGGTGGCTGCCGCCGAGGAGCGTTCCGCCCAGGCGGAGGCACGCGCCAGCGAGGCCGAGGCGCGTGCGCTGGACGCTGCGGCGACGGGGGGCGTCGCGGAGGCTGCGGAGACGGCGACGGAGGCCGTCGGCGCGTCGTCGCTGGCCGGGCATGATGCGCGGATCGCGGAGCTGGAGGCCCTGGCGGAGCGTCAGGAACGTGAGATGGCTCGGCTGGAGAAGCGGGCGACGGCGGCGTGGGACAAGACGATGCCGCAGCTGCTGGAGCGCATCACGGTGCTGGAGACCGATCTGGATCAGGCACAGCACGACAACGCGGAGCTGAAGTCACTGCTGGATCTGGAGCGGGGGGTGACCGGGCGGACCGCGACGGTCTCGCCCGAGCCCAGCGACGAGGTCATCGGGGACAGCCACTACGACGCGATCGGCGGGGAGCCGTCGGTGCAGATGGTGATCGGCTCGGAGGGGTCCGGGACCATCGGCGGCGACGAGGAGCTGGTGATCCGGGCCGAGGAGACCGGGGCAATCGGCAGCGACGAGGACCTCGCCATCCAGGCCGAGGAGA
>JAUNKV010000034.1 GCA_030532575.1 Propionibacteriaceae bacterium
GGATCATCACCGCGGGCTGGTTGTCCTCGGCGGTGGTGAACACCTCGGAGCGCTTGGTCGGGATGGTGGTGTTGCGCTCGATGATCTTGGTCATCACGCCGCCCTTGGTCTCGATGCCGAGGCTGAGCGGGGTGACGTCGAGCAGCAGCACATCCTTGACCTCACCCTTCAGCACACCGGCCTGCAGGGAGGCGCCCAGGGCCACGACCTCGTCGGGGTTGACGCCCTTGTTGGGCTCCTTGCCCCCGGTCAGCTCACGCACCAGTTCGGCCACGGCGGGCATCCGGGTGGAGCCACCCACCAGCAGCACCTGGTCGATCTTGTCGACGGTGGTGTTGGCGTCCTTGAGCACGTTGTTGAACGGTGCGCGGCAGCGGTCCAGGAGGTCCTGGGTCATGCGCTGGAACTCGGCGCGGGTCAGCTTCTCGTCGAGGTGCAGCGGACCGGCGGCCGACGCGGTGATGTAGGGCAGGTTGATGGAGGTCTCGGAGGCCGAGGACAGCTCGATCTTGGCGCGCTCCGCGGCCTCCTGGAGGCGCTGGCGGGCCATCTTGTCCTGGGACAGGTCGACACCGTGCTTGTTCTTGAACTGCGTCACGAGCCAGTCGACGATCTTGGCGTCCCAGTCGTCGCCACCCAGCCGGTTGTCGCCGTTGGTGGCCTTGACCTCGAACACGCCGTCGGCGATGTCGAGCAGCGAGACATCGAAGGTTCCGCCGCCGAGGTCGAACACGAGCACGGTCTGCTCCTGGTCGCCCTTGTCGAGGCCGTAGGCCAGGGCGGCCGCGGTGGGCTCGTTGATGATGCGGTCCACGACGAGACCGGCGATCTCACCGGCCTCCTTGGTGGCCTGCCGCTCCGCGTCGGAGAAGTAGGCGGGGACGGTGATGACGGCGTTGGTGACCTGCTCTCCCAGGTAGGCCTCGGCGTCACGCTTCAGCTTCTGCAGGATGAACGCGGAGATCTGCTGGGGGCGGTACTCCTTGCCGTCGATGTCGATCTTCCAGTCGGTGCCCATGTGGCGCTTGACGGAACGGATGGTGCGATCGACGTTGGTGACGGCCTGGCGCTTCGCGACCTCGCCGACCAGGACCTCGCCGGAGTTGGAGAACGCCACCACCGACGGGGTGGTGCGGGCACCCTCCGCGTTGGGGATGACGGTGGGCTCGCCGCCCTCGAGGACAGCGACGACCGAGTTGGTGGTACCGAGGTCGATGCCTACTGCACGGGCCATGTTTGCTCCTGTTTCTTGGGCTGGTTGTTCTCTAAGTCTTGGATTCAGTCCTTGAGCGGACTGCACTCAACTATGCCACTTGAGCAAACCAAGCGCAAGGTGAAGTTGAGCCTTCAGGGCTCAACCCGGGTCGACTCAGGGTTCCCCTGGGCCATTCCTTGCCATCGAAGACAGGAAGGGCAAGACTGTCCCCATGACGACTCCCTATCCCCCACAGGGCGGGGTGCCACCCTATGGCCCCGGCCCCAGCCCCAGCCCCTCTGCTCCCTTCGGTGTTGATCCGCTCTCCGGTCGCCCGTACTCCGACAAGTCCCGCCTGGCCGCTGGGCTGCTGCAGCTGTTCGCCGGTGGTTTCGGCGCAGGCCGGTTCTACACCGGGCACACCGGAATCGCGATTGCACAGCTGCTGACCTGTGGCGGCCTCGGCATCTGGGCACTGATCGACGCCATCATGATGTTCGCAGGCAGCGTGGACGACGTGAATGGTCGCCCGCTTCGCCCCTGAGCAACGGCGCATCCTCTGGCTACTGAGCAGCCTCGGCGTCTGCACCCTCGTGGGGGTCGGCCACCTGCTGGTCGCCGACCCCCACGACCCACAGGCACCCATGCCGACCTGCCCCACGAAACTGGTCACCAGTTTGGACTGCCCGGCCTGCGGCGGGCTCCGCATGGCCCACTCACTCCTCCACGGGAACTGGGGACGGGCGCTGCAGGACAATGCCTATCTGATCCTCGCGCTGCCGTGCGCCGCGCTGGCTCTCCTGGCGTGGGCGCGCCGCCGCTGGCAGGACCCGACCTGGCGCACTCCCGGCTGGGTCACTTGGTCCTTCCTCATCACCGGCGCCCTCTGGGCCGTGCTCCGAAACCTTCCCAGCTGGCCGTGGCCGCCAACCTGAGCGGCTTAGAGGGTGCGCGGATAGGAGGGGTCGTCGCGAGGATCGTCATGGTGGCCACTTGGCAAGGTAGTACGACGAAGATCGCACTGGGGGTGCGTTCGAGGAGTTCAACGCAGCCAGGGGGTCACCAGGGCGACCGCAGTAGATTCCGCCTATTCGCGCACCCTCTTAGAGGTGGTTTCATAACTGGTGGCGTGCTTTGATGAGGAATCGTAGGGCGGTGTATGCCGCGGCGAGGGTGAGGAGGGCGGTGGTGGTCTTCTCGGTGCGGTCCCAGCGGCGGTCAAGTCGTCGGAAGGTCATGAGCCAGGCAACACTACGTTCGACCACCCATCGGTGAGCACCGAGGCGTTGTGAGCTGTCTTTGCCTCGACGTGCGATACGGACCTTGATCCCGCGCCGGTGAAGGTACCGGCGGCAACGGGGGTTGTCGTAGCCCTTGTCGGCATGGAGTTTCCTGGGGCGTCGGCGTGGCCTACCCGGACCGGGGGTCTTGATGGCTGGTGCTGTCTCCAGCAGGGGCTCGAACAGTTTGGAGTCATGGGTGTTCCCAGCCGACAACAGCAGGTTCAGCGGGATGCCTTGTGAGTCGGTCAACAGGTGGTACTTCGAGCCCTTCTTCCCACGATCTACCGGGCTGCGGCCGACAAGTTCGCCCCCCTTTTTGCCCGTACCGAGACGGCATCGATGCAGTGACGTTCCCAGCAGATGGCATCGAGTTGGCCAAGCTCATCAAGGATGGTCCGATGGAGACGTTCCCACACGCCTGCATCTTGCCAGTGACGTAACCGACGCCAACAGGTGACCCCGGAACCGAATCCCATCTGTGGTTGCAGGTCACGCCACCGGCAGCCGGTCGACAACACGAACATGATGCCCTCCAGCGCGGCACGGTCTGAGGCCCGTGGCCGCCCACCAGGCCCCTTGGGAGTAGGGCGTGGTGGGAGCAAGGGCTCCAGCACAGCCCACAACTCATCAGTGATCACCTGCTGTGACGGAGAAGGACTCTGCTTCGACATGTTCTCGATCATCACAGCCCGCACCAGGAACAGTCAGCAACGACACACAGTTTAGAAACCACCTCTTAGTCCGCGTCGCGGTCGAGCTTGACCTCGGTGCCTCCCATGAGGTTGAAGCCACGGATGATCAGAGTGCCATTGGAACCGTCACCACGGGCTCGTTTCTTGATCTCAACCCCAGCCATGATGTTGACTGACTGGTCGATCACCCTGACTCCCTTGGGCACGAACACATCATGACCTCCCCAGAATGCTGACAAGGAGATCTCGATGGTGACCCCGGGACCTATGACCCCCTTCACGTAGATCGCGTTTCCACCCATGAAGGCGAAGCTCGTCACCGTGGGGGTGTGGGCATCGAGATGGATGTCCTTGCCGCTCATGAACGCAATCTCCTGGGCAGCCCGGGCACCAGCGGCGACGAGTGGAGCCGCCGCAGGTTGCACGGCAGGCGTCACGGCACGCGCGGCTGGCAGGTCAGCGGTGAGCGCAACCAGTTCGTCATCGAACTTCGCGCCCAGACAGGCCTCCTGGCGCTGCGTGAACTCCTCGTGGTCGAGCTGCCCATCAGCATAGGCCAGGCTCAGCACCTCCAGGACCGCGTCACGCTCGGCGGTTCCGACACGCATCCGAGGCTGCAGGCTGTCATTCATACCCACGATTCTAGGACCTGCGGACTGCAGCACTGGAGGGCGGATTCCCTCCACCTGCGACGAATCCGGCAGATGGCGTCGCAACCAGTCGTCCTCCAGGTCCTTGACCCTCGCGATGGCGAGCGTGACCTCGGCCCGCAACCGGTTGCCCCTGACCGTGGCCCTGCCGCACACCACCACCCCCTGATCGGCACAGGCTTCCAGAAGTGGCATCAGCTGGGCACTGGAGACGGCGGACAACCTCCCCACGTCCCGTTCGTGGACCCTCACCCCGACGAGGGTTCGGGAGCGCGCCACACCGAGGCGGTACAGCTCTGCCACCACATCACACTCGGGCTTCCCAGCCAACAGCTCGGCCAGCCAATCCTGGTGATCCTCCTCCCCGGTCACCTGGAGTGCAGCACCCCGGGGCAGCACGAGTCGGGGAGGTGGCGGCAGTGGACCAGGCGGGAAGATGCTCCCCGGCTGCGGCATCCCCACCCGGATTCGCGCCCTGACCCGCGACCCGCTCCGCAAGCCCCAGAGCCGGGCAGGAACCTCAAGGGCAGCCCCGTGCTTGAGCAGGTCCGTCATCGCGGGCCGGAGCCCGAGCACCCTCTCATCGACGGCATTGCCGACCCACAGGTCGTCGATGACGACGGCTGGAAAAGGGCTGATATGAGTCGGCACCAGCAGCGCAGGCACGTCCCGGAGCGGCACCTGCTGCGCCAATGAACTCCCCCGAGCGGAGAAGATCTCCCGCACGGCCTTGCGGTGACGGTGCACGAAGTCGAGCATGACCTTCTGCGACGGCACGCCCCACGCCTGGTAGGGCCGCAGCCCGAAGGACAACGGCGGCTGGTGGTGGTCGCCTCGCGAACTCACCTCGGGTCACCCCGACGACAGCGAGAAGACGATGTCCACGCCCGACAGTAGAAGGTCAGTCACACCGCCAACCTTCCCAGCACACTGCGTCATCTTCAAACCAGGAGGCACCCAGGGTCGCTGTCTGGTCGACTCCCACGCACACCCACACCAAGAGCCGCGAAAAAGCCCTCACTGCGGACCCGCTTACACCTTGTCAAGGACTGTTTCCTCTGTGGAGCCGCCCACGGGAATCGAACCCGTGACCTACGCTTTACGAGAGCGTCGCTCTGCCTACTGAGCTAGGGCGGCAGCAGCCACACACTATAGCTTCCAGGCCGATTTCCCGTCCACCTCGCACCCGAGAGCGCCAAGGATTTGAAGTTTTGGAAACTGAACCTTCCATTCGTTGAGGGATGACCTATCATTGCTTCATGAGCAGTCCTGATCTTGGTCCCATCCTGGACGACCTGGCCGCCGGACGCATCGACACCGCGGAGGCCAATCGTCGCATCAACGCCCTCAAGGGCACCTCCACCGCCACCGATGACGGCACGACCCGCCCCGGGGGCCTGTCGAAAGTCACCGTGACCGCCGTGGGGCGTCGTGTACGTATCGAGGGCGACCCGAAGGTGACCACCCTCAGCGTCGAAGGCCCCCACCTGCTGCGCCGCAACGGCGATGTGATGGAGGTCAGCTCCACCGGCGAACTCGGCCCCAACCTGAGCGGTTTCTCCCTCATCCGCCCCCAACGCATCCTCGACGACATGGGACTCATCGGCCTGGGCAAGGAACTGCTCATCAAGGTCAACCCGAGGCTCGTCGTCGACGTGGAATCCACCACGGGAGGGCTGCGCACCTCAGGAGTGCCAAGGCTCGGCCGGGTCCGGGTGACGATGGGCGGCTGTCACCTGAGCGACGTCACCGAGGTCGCAGACCTCCTCAGCCAGGCCGGCGGAGTCACCGTCGAAGGACCCATCAGTCGCGGCCGCTCCCGGCTGAAGATCGAGTCCGGTTCCCTCACCCTGGCCCTGACCCCCGGCGCCAACGTCGTGGTCCACGCCGAGTCCAAGTTCGGGCACGTACGCTGGCCTGAGGACAACACCGGGGTCGACGAGGTGGTCTTCGGCAACGGCTCAGCCCGATGCGACATCAACGTCATGATGGGGCTGGCCACCATCAAGGACATCACCAAAGAGGAGAACTGACATGGACGAGCCCTTGTACCAGGCCCCGGCCGACTGCCCGGTCTGCGATGCCCAGCTCATCACCACCCGCAAGGGATGCCGACGCTGTGGCTCCGAGCTGGCCGGGGAATTCGCCTCCTCGGCCTACGACCGCCTGGACGCCACCGAGCACGAACTGCTGCGGGTCTTCCTCGGCTCGCGGGGCAACCTGCGGGAGGTGGAGAAGCACCTGGGAGTCTCCTACCCGACGGCGCGCGCCCGCTTTGACGCGGTGCTGGCCAAGCTCGGGATGCTGCCGGAGAGCTCCCCAGCCACACCGGAGCCGGAGCCCCTCCAGGCAGAAAGCGCCCCTGACCCCACAACCGCCCAGGAGCAGATCCTGGCGCGCGTTGCCTCGGGCGAGATCAGCACAGAGGTTGCGGCAGAACTCATCGTCAACCTGGGGTAGTTTGCCACGGCCCCCCGGATGAACCACCATGGTTGCCATGTCGATGCCCCCTGTGAACGTGCCGCAGATCCCCGGGGTGCGGTTGACAGGGGTTCTCGGACATGGCGGTTTCGCCGTCGTCTACGCCGGGGAGCAGCTCTCCCTGCAGCGCCCCGTCGCCGTGAAGGTGGACTCCCGCCCCCTCCACGAGGAACGCAACCGCCGCCGCTTCCTGCGCGAGATGCGTGCCGCCAGCCAGATCAGCAGCCACCCACACGTCGTGACCCTCATCGACACCGGGGTCCTGCCCGACGGCCGCCCCTATCTGGTGATGGAACGATGTGACGGCGGAAGCCTGTCCGACGTCGTGGCACGCGGCCCGCTGCCCGCCGCCGACGCGGTGCGGCTGATCCAGTCCACCGCCTCTGCCCTGGGTGCCGCCCACAGCGCCGGGGTGCTGCACCGTGACATCAAACCGGGCAACATCCTGCTGGACACCTACGGCACGCCCCGGCTCAGTGACTTCGGGATCGCCGCGATCCAGCAGGCCGAGGCCGCCCCGACCGTGACCCTGGAAGCTCTCACCCCCGCCTACGCTCCCCCGGAGGCTTTCAACCAGGTGGAGCCGACGGCTGCCGGGGACGTCTGGTCCTTGGGGGCAGTGCTGTTCGCTCTGCTGACCGGCCGCGGCCCCCGCTCCACGTGGGATGGAAAGGCCCAGAACCTGACCCAGATCTTCCAGGAACTCAACCTGCCCGTCACCACCAACGACCCCCGCATCCCGGGAGTGCTCCGCCCTCTGCTGGATCGTGCCATGCACCTGGACCCGACGCAGCGGTTCCATGACGGACACGAACTGGCCCGGGCCCTCGGCAGCATCCTGCCCAGACTGGACGCCCACCCCGGGGACCCGGAGGCCACCTCCTACCGCCCACCCCAGTTCTCGGAACAGCCGACGATCCACGCCGCAGCCCCGGTACCTGCCCATGCCACACCGGCCACCGCGACCCTGCCTGCGGTCCGGAAACGGCGCACCACCACCATAGTCGTGGGTCTGGTTGCGGCGACGGTGCTGGTGGGCGCTGCCATCTGGGGCACCATCACCCTGGTGGGTGGCCCAGCCCTGACGCTGCCACCGCGGCAGAGCCCGCAGCCCACCACCCACAACACCCGGACCCCGAGTGACCCGAACTTCGCCCGTGCCCTCGACGCCAACGCAGTCCCCACCAGTTCCGACATGCCGTGGCCGGTGGGGAGCTGCCTGGTGGGCCGGGTGGACAGCGCAGGAGGTCACAGCGCCGCCGAGGTGGACTGCGCCGACGCGAACTGGCGGGTCTTCGCAGGAGGCACCATCGACTCCACGGTGAAGGCCCGCAACAGCACGGAGGCCCTGGGCAGGGACCCACAGGTTGCCGAGGCCTGCACGGATGACAACGCGAAACGCGCAGGTCTGGATGTCTCAGGCCCCCACACACTGCGCGCCCTGGGCTCCTCCCAGAAGGACTGGGAAGCAGGGAAGCGGGGCTTCTCCTGCGTCTTCGCCACGAACTGACCAGTCCGCCGGGCAGCACGGTTCTGCTGCCCGGAACACCGAACCCTGCCGACAGGACTAAAGTAGCCCCCCGGACATGGGGGCAATTTGGTTGAGGAGGAAACACAATGGGATGGTTCGAGGCCATCGTGCTGGGCATCGTGCAGGGTTTGACGGAATTCCTACCCATCTCGTCGAGTGCCCACGTCTCCATCGTCGGACAGCTGCTGTTCGACGGGCGTGACCCCGGGGCCGCCTTCACGGCGGTCACCCAGCTGGGCACCGAGACCGCCGTGCTGGTCTACTTCTGGCGCGACATCGTACGCATCATCAAGCACTGGTGCGGCTCCCTCGTCGGCAAGGTCGACCGCAACGACCCCGATGCCCGCATGGGCTGGCTGGTGATCATCGGCTCGATCCCCATCGTCGTGCTCGGACTGATCTTCCAGGACGCCATCGACACCTACCTGCGCAACCTGTGGCTCACCGTGTTCATGCTGGTGGCCATCGGCGGGGTGCTGCTCGTGGCTGACAAGATGGCCGAGCGCAACCGTCGCGGTCTGAAGAACCTGACCTGGGGGCACGGGCTGTGGTTCGGCCTGGCCCAGGCCTGCGCCCTCATCCCGGGCGTCTCCCGCTCCGGCATGACCATTTCCGGCGGCCTGTTCATGGGCTACACCCGCGAGGCCGCCGCCCGCTACTCCTTCCTGCTGGCCATCCCGGCCGTGTTCGGCTCCGGACTGTACAAGCTGAAGGACATCGGGGAGGGCAACACCGCCTGGGGGCCGACGATCCTCGCCACCGTCCTGGCCTTCGCCATCGGTTACGCGGTGATCGCGTGGCTGCTGAAGTTCATCTCCAACCACACGTTCAAGGGATTCGTCTACTACCGTTGGGGACTGGCCGCGGTGGTTTCCATCCTGCTGCTGACGGGTGTCCTGCAGGCAGGCTGATTTCTTCACAGGGGGGTTCATGCAGTATCGCTCACTCGGACGTTCAGGGCTTCAGGTCTCCCGTCTCGGCCTCGGGACGATGGCCTGGGGTCGTGACGTCGAGTGGCCGGATGTCCAGGAGATCGTCAGCGACTTCGTCGAGGCCGGGGGCAACCTCATCGACACCGCTCCCGCCTACGGGGGTGGGGTTGCGGAGAAGATGATCGGCAAGCTCCTGGCAGCCGGTGTCCCCCGCGAAGCCCTCGTCATCGCGACGAAGGCCGGCTTCGTCATCCGTGGTGGGAAACGCATCATCGACACCTCCCGGGCCGCGCTGCTGAGCGATCTGGAGGGATCACTGCGACGGCTGCGCACCGACCACGTGGACCTGTGGCAGGTCCACGCCTGGGGTGATGCCCCCATTGAGGAGACGTTGTCCGCGTTGGACCAGGCGGTCTCACGGGGCATGGCCCGCTACGCAGGGATCAGCAACTTCGTCGGCTGGCAGACCGCCACCGCCGCCACCTGGCAGGAGGCCGTCGCGGGCCGCACGAAGCTGGCCTCCATCCAGGTGGAGTACTCCCTGCTGGCCCGACGCGCCGAGGTGGAGGTGATCGGTGCCGCCCAGCACCACCAGCTGGGACTGCTCGCCTGGTCCTCGCTGGGTCGGGGAGCGCTGACCGGAAAGTATCTGCGCAAGATCCCGAAGGATTCCCGGGCCGCCTCCGAACACTTCGGCTGGTTCCTGGAGCCCTACCTGCAACCGCGCAGCCGCTCCGTCGTGGAGGCCGTCGCAACGGCGGCCGAGGGTCTGGGCCTCACCCCGTCGCAGGTGGCGCTGATGTGGGTGCGCGACGCCCCGCAGGTGGCCAGCGCCCTGATCGGCCCCCGCACCGCGGACCAGCTGGCAGAGCTGCTGGATGCCGAGACCAAGCTGCTGGTCCCGCCGATCATCGCGGCCCTCGACGACATCTCCGGCGGCCCGAACCAGTACCGGTCCTGAGGAGTCGAGAGCTCACAGCGTCCCGTGCTGTGCCCTCCACTCACGGGCCGCATCCTGAGCCTGCTCCTGCCCGGTCGCCATGAGGTCGGCGTACACGACGGGCCACGGAACGAAGACCGGAAGGCCCTCACCGCTCTCGGGGATCTCCCAGAACTGCCGTCTCAGGATGATCGGGCCCTCCTCATCCGCGACCAGCTGCGCCCCGTCCCCGAGATCAGACTCATCCGGCGCGTAGAGATCGGCTGTCACAGGGGTCAGCTCGCCGTCGGCCGCGTGCACTGCGATCTCGCCGGAGAGCATGGCAGGCGACCCTGAGAGTCCTTCGACGACCTCGGGCCAGGGCAGCGTGCTGGCATACCTCCCCAGCACCAGCGAGTTGCGGTACCGTTCGTACTCGGCCACCCACCCATCGAGCAGCCGGTTCCAGCGCGCCTTGTTCTCCTCGGTGGGATTGTCTGCCGGGGACTCGACCACCCAACCATCCCTGACCTCCCGCATCACCTTGTGCGCAGTGCCCTGGGCAACCGGGGCCCGAGTCCTGATCTCACGCAACGGCGCCTTGATGAGCTCAGGTTCAACCAGCAGGGCCAGGATCACCGGCATGGCGCCGCTGGTGTAGAGGCCGGGGGTTCGCCTCGGAGCCAACTGCCGGGAGTCCCGCCCCTCGATGTGTACGAACAGGCCGTCCTGTATCAGACGGGCGTTCCCGGTGGTGTCCATGTACTGGAAACCCTGCTCACGGAGCTTCTTTCCCACCGCAGGGCTGACGATGTCACTGAGCACCACGGCCTTCCGATCCATCCGCGACGACAGCATTCCCACCTTGGAGGCACGCAACCCACGCGCGATGACATAGGGCAGGACGCGGGACTGGCTGCCCACAGAGATCCGAAGCAGCTGCTCCGTGCCGTGCCAGGCCACTCGAACACCGAGTTCGGCCAAGGCCTTCGTTGCCGCCCCCTGCAGCTCTGCGGTCGTCATGTTCATGTCAGCCACCCGCTCAGGATACGTGAACCGGCCGCGGAACTGAACACCTCCGCTGCTCAGGCCTTGGTCTCGCTGCGATCGCCGGACCAGTTGAGGTGCCAGTGGCCCTCATCATCGATCCGCTCGTAGGTGTGGGAGCCGAAGAAGTCGCGCTGGGCCTGGGTCAGTGCCGCATTCACGCGCGGGGCGCGGGCCAGGTCGTAGTAGGCCAGCGTCGCTGCGAAGACGGGGGCACCCACCCCGGAGGTCACCGCCGTCGCCACCACGTTCCGCCAGGCCTGCTGGTACTCCCCCAGCTCCGGAGCCACCGACGGCGCGCACATGAACGACACCAGACCCGGGTCGGCAGCGTACTCCCGGCGGATGCGCTCCAGCAGCTTGGCCCGGATGATGCAGCCGTCGCGCCAGATCATCGCGGCGTCGGCGATGCGGATGTCCCAGCCGAACTCCTTGCCTCCGGTGCGAATCTCGTCGAAGCCCTGCGAGTAGGCGATCACCTTGCTGCACCACAGAGCCTTGCGGACGTCCTCGACGAAGGCGTCGCGGTCCGTGACCTCCACCGTTCCGTTCGGGCCGCCGAGTGCTTCCCTGGCCTGGGCGCGAAGCTCGTCGTGGCTGGAGGTGGCCCGGGCGAACACCGCCTCGGCGATACCACTGACCGGGGCGCCGAGCTCCAGCGCCGTCATGACGGTCCAGGTGCCGGTGCCCTTCATCCCTGCCCGGTCCTTGATGACATCGACGAGATCAGCCCCGGTGCGCGGGTCCTGCTGGCGCAGCACCTCGCTGGTGATCTCGATCAGGTAGGAGTCGAGGTCCCCGGTGTTCCACTGCGCGAAGATGTCAGCGCACTCGGCGTTGCTGAACCCGGCCCCACGCAGCAGCATCCAGGCCTCACCGATGACCTGCATGTCGGCGTACTCGATGCCGTTGTGGATCATCTTCACGAAGTGCCCGGCCCCGTCGGGCCCCATCCAGGCGCAGCAGGGATCGACCGAGCCGTCGGCGTTGGTGACGTGGGCGGAGATGTCCTCCAGCATCGGCCCGATGATCCGGTAGCTCTCCGGGGTGCCTCCCGGCATGATCGACGGCCCGGTCAAGGCCCCGTACTCACCGCCGCTGATCCCGCAGCCGACGAAGTGGATGCCCTTGGCCGAGATCTCCTGCTCGCGGCGGATGGTGTCGCGGAAATGGGCGTTGCCGCCGTCCATCACCACGTCGCCGGGCTCCAGCAGCGGCAGCAGCTCGTCGATGACGGCGTCGGTGGCCCGGCCTGCCTGCACCATGATGATGATGCTGCGGGGCCGGGCGATGGAGGCCACGAACTCGGTTAGGGTGTGGGAGGGCAGGAAGGTGCCCTCGTCGCCGTGGGCGGCGATCACCTGCTCGGTGCGGCTGGCCGTGCGGTTGAAGATGGCGACGCGGTAGCCGTACCTGGCCAGGTTGCGGGCCAGGTTGGAACCCATCACCGCCATACCGATGACGCCGACCTGGGCGAGCGGCGTGGTGGGGTTGCTCATTGTTGTCTCCTGGGGTCGGTGGTCAGAGGGTGCGGCTCAGGGGCCAGGGGCCGGAGGAACCCGCCGGGTACTCCTCCATCGGGATGTCGTTGGCGGCGAAGGCGGCGAGTGTGGACTCGAACACCCGCCACGACTCCTCGGCGATGTCAGCCCGCACCGCGAGCAGCTGGTTGCCGTCGAAGATCTGCCGCAGCACCTCACCGTAGGCGGTCATGACGGGCTGGCCGAGCTCCGTGGTCAGGGTCTTCTTCTCCAGCACCTTCGGGGTGGCGGAGTTCATCGACAGGTCCAGTGTCACGTTGCCGGGGTTGAGGCCGATGCGCAGCTGGTCCGGTTCCCGACAGGTGGAGCGGAAACCGACGGGGATGTGGGGCACGGGACGCAGGTGACAGATGATCTCCTTGCGTTTCTTGCTCAGCCCCTTGCCGGAGCGCAGCGTGAACGGCACCCCGGCCCAGCGGTTGTTCTGAATCTCCAGGGTCACCTCGGCCAGGGTCTCGGTGCCGTGTTCCGGGTCCACCCCTTCCTCATCGACGTAGGAGGGCACGGCGTGACCGTCGACGTATCCGGCGGTGTAGCGGGCGCGGCGGGCTGCGATCAGCGGGTCACCCTGCCACACGCGGGTGGCGCGCAGCACCTGGGCCTGGAGGTCGTGAATCTCGGTCGGGTCCAGGCTGGCGGGGGGTTCCATCGCGAACAGGGAGAGCACCTGCAGCAGATGACTCTGCAGCATGTCGCGCAGCGCCCCGGACTTGTCGTAGTAGGCGGCGCGTCCCTCCAGCGCCAGCACCTCGTCGTAGACGATCTCGACGCGCTCGATCTGCTGGGAGTCCCAGATCAGCTGGAGGGCCCGGTTCGCGAACCGCAGCCCCACCAGGTTGAGCACCGTCGCGGTGGCCAGGATGTGGTCCACCCGGTAGATCTGGTCCTCGGGCACCACCCGCTGCAGCTGTTCGTTGAGGGCAACGGCCGAGGCCCGGTCCACCCCGAAGGGTTTCTCGAGTGCCAGCCGCAGGTTCTCGGGACGCTCCATCGTCTCCAGGACGTGGCAGATCTTCATGGTCACCGCCGGGGGCAGCGCGAAGTACATCACGACGGTGCCATGGGCGGCGTCCAGCAGCTGCCGCAGGGCGTCCGCGTCAGTGGGGTCGGCCTGGATGTAGCGGGAGCGACGCATCACACGCGCGGTGGTCGCCTCCGGGCACTGCACCCGCGTGAAGGCCTCCTCGATGACATGCCGGAACTGCTCGTCGGTGATGGCGGAGCGCCCGGTCCCGATCACGGTGAGGTCTCGGTCGGCCTCCAGCCGCATCAGGCTCCCGAGCCCCGGCAGCAGCAGCCGCGACGTGAGATCGCCGCTGGCCCCGAGGATGAGCAGGGTCACCGGCCCCCGCTCGGTCGCCCCGTTGGTGGCGTCGAAGATGTCAGTGTCTGCGCTCATGCGGAGTCCTCCTTCAGCGCGGGTGAGGCTACCAGCAGGCACCAAGCACCAAGGCCTTGCGTCCATGAAGCGGCCGCCTCTTCCAAGACCTCACTCAGGGTTGCCCACGGCTCCCGTTCCCACTGCTTGCATCGGGCCACAAGGGCTGCACGCGCCTGTTGTGAGCAGCGGAGAAATCGGGAGCGGGAAAGGAGCATCGACAACACCCGGGATCAATTCCCACAGAACAGGAAATCCCGGGACATCCGTGATGTCCCGGGATGGGTGTGTCCGAGAGAGGACTTGAACCTCCACGCCCTGTATCGGGCACTAGCACCTCAAGCTAGCGCGTCTACCATTCCGCCACCCGGACTCGTGTGGCTCCCACCGAGGTGGGCGCGACGCCACACGATACCAGCCCGCCGCGAGGGCACGCAACCGCAGGTGTGCAGGACCGTCAGAAGTCGAACTGCCCGATGTTGTCCGCATTGAACCGGAACGGCTCACCGAGCACCACCACCCCGTCGACCCCGACGGTGTACTCGTTCAGCCGCCCTGCTGTGAACTTCTCCCCGGCCTTGCCCGTGATGGTGCCGTCGATGAGGGCCTTCGCGGCGTGGGCGCCGAGGTAGCCCAGGTCCTCCGGGTTCCACAGTGCGAATTCCTTCACCGTGCCGTCGGTGACGTACTCACGCATCTGGTTGGGGGTGCCGAGCCCCGTGAGCGCCACCTTCCCCTTCGCGCTGGAGGTGGACAGGTACCGGGCGGCCGCTGCGACACCGACGGTGGTGGGCGAGACGATCCCCTTCAGGTTCGGGTGGCTCTGGATCAGGGCCGCGGTCTTGTCGAACGAGGTCTGGTCGTCGTCATCGCCGTAGACCACATCGACGAGCGTGATCCCGGGATGCTTCGCGGCCAGCTCCTGCTTCATCAGCTCGATCCAGGTGTTCTGGTTCGTCGCATTCGCCGATGCCGAGAGGATCGCGATCTCCCCGGAGCCGCCGATCTGCTCGGCGATCATGTCCACCTGCACCTTCGCGATCCCCGTCGCGTCGGCCTGGTTGACGAACAGGTCCCGGCACTCGGGGTTGGTGTCGGAATCGAAGGTCACCACCTTCACCCCGGCCTCACGCGCCTCCCCCAAGGCATCACAGATGGCCGCCGGATCGTTGGCGGAGATGACGATGGCACCCACCTGCTGCTGGGTGAGGGTGTTGATGTAGCTGACCTGCCCGTCCGGTGTGGCCTGGGCGGGACCGACCTCGCTGAAGGTACCGGAGAACTCGGCGACGGCCGCCTTGCCGCCCTTGCTGGAGGTGTCGAAGTACGGGTTCCCCAGGTTCTTCGGCACGAAGGTGATCGTGAGCTCACCGTCGCCCTTCGGCACCCCGGCGGGGTTGTCGCCCCCACCACCGGAGCAGGCGCTGAGCGCCAGGGCGGACAGGGTGACCAGAGCCACCGCCTTCACGGCCAGGGTTGAGAACTTCATTGGACCTTTCCCTTCATCGTTGGTTTTCTTCTTGTCCGACGCCTGGCCCACTCCAGCCAGGACGCCGCCATGACGGAGACCACCAGGAGGCTCCCGGTGATGATGTTGATGAAATCGGCGGTGACCCCGGCCAATCTGAGCGCATTGGCCAGCGCCCCCACCAGCAGGACCCCGGCGACGACGCCGTGCAGCATCCCGCGCCCACCGAAGACCGAGACCCCACCCAGCACCACCGCCGCGATGACCTGCAGTTCCAGCCCGGTGGCGTTGTCGCCGCGCGCGGAGCCGTAGCGCAGCGTGAAGTACACCCCGGCGAAGGCCGACAGCAGCCCCGCCAGCACGAACAGCACCAGCCGGGTCCGTCCCACCGCCACCCCGTTGAACCGGGCCGCCTCGCGGCTGAGCCCGATCGCATAGACCCCGCGTCCGAAGGTGGTGGCGTGCAGCAGCACCACGAAGAACACCAGCAGCGCCAGGAAGACCACCATGACGAGTGGGACCGGGGTCCCGGGAATCCTCGCCTTCGCCAGCGCCGTCCACTCGCGCGGGAACTGCGTGACCGCCGTCGTGCCGAGAAGCCCGACGGCGATCCCCCGAAACAGCGCCATCGTGCCGATGGTCACCGCCAGCGCAGGCAGCCCGACCCTGGTCACGAGCACCCCGTTGACCACCCCACCGAGCACCCCAACCAGCAGGGCCAGCAGCATCGCGGACAGCACACCGAGACCCGCCTGGTGCGCCACCCCGAAGACCACCGACCCGAGCCCCACCATCGACCCCACCGACAGGTCGATGTCACCTGCGATCATGATGGGGGTCATCGGCAGGGCGATCATCAGGATCACCGCGACATCCAGCAGCAGATAGGTCATCGTCGCGGGGGTGGCGAACTTCGGCACCGTCGCCGCCGCGACCACCAACACCAGCCCGAGCAGGGCCACCATCGCCATCTCGCGGGTGAACAGGACCCGCCGCCACAGCGGCCGGGCGTGATCTGCAATCGGTGCAGCAGTCATCGTGATGCTCGTTTCTCGATCCGCCTGCGGTGCTGCCTGAGCGCCAGCACCCGGTCCATGACGATGGCCCCGAGGATGAGGACACCCACGACGGCGCGCTGCCAGAAGTCGGGGATGCCCAGCACTGGCAGCGCCCGGTTGATGGTGACCAGCAGCACCGCCCCGAGCGCCGCCCCGAGGATGGTGCCGACCCCACCGGTGATGGCGATACCCCCGATGACGACGGCACCCACCGCCTCCAGTTCGAAGCCGTCCCCGGCAGCCGAGTTGACGGTGCCGTAGCGGGCGGCGAACAGCACCCCGGCCAGCCCCGCCATCAGCCCGGAGAACACGAAGGCCGTCAGCACCCGGCGCCGCACGTCCAGCCCGTAGAGCACCGCCGCGTCCGGGGCCGAGCCGATGGCGTAGCACTCCCTGCCACCACGGGTGTGGTGCAGGTACCAGGCCACCGCGGCCAGGGCCAGCCCCGAGATGATCGTGAGCACCGGAATCCCCAGCCACTGCTGGGTGCCGAGTGCGAGGAACCCCGGCGGCAGCTCGGAGGCGTCGATCCGATCCGCCCCCGCCCACCACACCGCGATTCCTCGCCAGGCGTAGAGGGTGCCCAGGGTGATGACCATCGACGGCACCCGTCCGAGAGCCACCAGAGCACCGTTGACCGCACCGAGGAGAGCGCCCAGTGCCAGCCCGGCCAGGACCGCGAGCACCGTCGGCACCCCGGCCCGGAACAGGCTGCCCACCAGGTAGGCGCTCAGCCCCAGCACCGAGCCGACCGAGAGATCGACGTTGCGGGTGAGGATCACCACCCCCTGCCCCAGCACCGCCACCAGCAGGATCGACGGGGTGAGCAGCAGATCCCGGAACCCGTCGCTCGAGAACAGGAAGGCGGGGTTGCGCCAGGTGGTGGCCGCCAGCACCGCGAACAACACGATGGCGATTCCGGCTTCCCTCGACCGCAACAGCGCGCTCATGCCGCCACCTCGGTTCTGGTGGCGGCACTCATCACGGCCTCGGGGGTGGCCTCGGCCCGGCTGAGGTTGGCGGTGAGCTCACCCTCACGCATCACCAGCACCCGATCCGCCATGCCGAGCACCTCCGGCAGCTCGGAGGAGATCATGAGGATGGCCATGCCCCGCCCCGCCAGGTCGGAGAGCATCTGGTGCACCTCCGACTTTGTGCCGACGTCGATCCCCCGGGTGGGCTCGTCGATGATGAGCACCGACGGCTCGGTGGCCAGCCACTTCGCCAGCACCACCTTCTGCTGGTTGCCTCCGGACAGGGTTCCGGCCAGGGTGTCGAGGGCGGCGGTCCTCACCTGGAGCCGCCCGGCCCAGCGGCGGGCCACCCGGTTCTCCCGACCAGTGGTGATGAACCCCCACCGGGCCAGGCGACGGCGGATGGCGTCGGTGATGTTGGTGCCCACCGGCGCCTCCAGCACCAGCCCCTGGCCGCGCCGGTCCTCCGGCACCAGGGCCAGCCCCATCGCCATCGCCGCAGCCGGGGAGGAGGCGGGCAGGTCGTGTCCCGCGACGATCACCGATCCGTGGTCGTAGGGGTCGATGCCGAAGATGGCCCGCGCCACCTCGGAGCGCCCCGCCCCCACCAGACCGGCCAGGGCGACGATCTCACCTCGCCGCACCTGAAGGGTGATCCCGGAGAACATCCCGGCGCGGCTCAACCCCTCGACCTCAAGGACCACCTCCCCCAGTTCGGCAGGCTGTTTCGGGAACAGCTCGGTGACATCGCGCCCCACCATCGCGCGCACGATCTCCTCGGTGCTGGTCGCTGCCGTCGGAACGGTCATCACGTGGGAGCCGTCACGCATCACGGTGATGGTGTCGGTCAGCTCGAAGACCTCGTCGAAACGGTGGGAGATGAACAGCAGCGCCCTCCCCTCGTCCCGCAGTGACCGGGCGACGGCGAACAGCCGCTCCACCTCCACCCCGGACAGCGCAGCCGTCGGCTCGTCCATGATGAGCACCCGGGCGTCCAGGGAGATGGCCTTGGCGATCTCGATGATCTGCTGGTCCGCGATCGACAGCCCGTCGGCCAGCCGATCCACCTCGAGGCCGACCCCGAGCCTGGCCATGAGGGATTCGGCCTCGGTGCGCATCGCCTGGCGGTCGATGACCCCGAAGCGCCTCGTCGGTTGCCGCCCCATGAAGATGTTCTCGGTGACCGTGAGGTGGGGGAACAGCGTCGGCTCCTGGTAGATCACCGCGATCCCGGCGGCGCGGGACTCGGCGGTGCTGCGGAAGGCCACAGGCTGGCCCGCCAGCTCCACCCGCCCCGAGTCGCGCCCATGGACCCCGGCGATGATCTTCACCAGGGTGGACTTCCCAGCCCCGTTCTCCCCCACCAGGGCATGGATGGAGCCGGGAAACAGCTCCAGGCTGCCGTCACGCAGCGCAACGACGGAGCCGAAGCTCTTGGTGACGCCGCTCATCCCGAGCAGCGGCGCGTCGGCCATACCGGACCTCCTCGACGAAGCCATCACATCTCCCGGATGCCCACGTCAACGGGGTTGTCACCGGTTGGCAGTCACCATAGCGCCCGGCTGCGACATTTTTCGGGGAATCCGTCAGGCGAGCAGTTCCTCGTAGCGCTCCCGCAGCTCCTCCGGGGCTGCTGCGATGACCTTGGCTGGCCGGTTGTTGCCCGCATCTCCCCAGATCGCGTGCACCACCTCCTGCCACACGAACTTCGGGAAGCGCTTCTCCTTCGTCATGTGGGCCCTCAGATCAGCCACCGTCTCGTCGCCATCCCTGAAGGCCGCAAGCCAGCCCAGGCTCTCCGGGTTCGCGATGAGCTGGGCGAACACCTTGCGGTGCGGCAGGCCCTGGGTGTTGAACGCGCACTCGACGAGGCAGGCCAGGGCCTCCCGGGTGAAGCCGTGCTGTTCGGCGTAGTTCGCCACGATGGTGTTGTGCAGCATCTGGTGTTCGCCGTCGACCTGGCCGAGGTAGTCCAGCAGCAGGGGCACGTGGGAGACATCCGCCCAGGCCAGCGCGACCACCGCGAAGGTTCCGGGCAACGCCGGGTTCTCGTCAGGAATGTTGGTGTACCACTCATCTGCAACCATCGCGGCCCGGGCGTAGCGCTCGATCAGGGCGTGCAGCCCAAGGTGTCGCACCGCGCAGGCGAACAGCTGGTTGATCCCCTTGCGGGGCAGCCCCTTGCACGGCAGGTACTCCTTGACCGGCCCGCGGAACTCGACGGCGTAGCTGCGGGGGAAGTGACCGGATTCCAGCAGCTCGACCAGGTACTGCAGCGCCGCTTCGTAGAGCGCCTCCTCGTCACCCCTGAGCGTGATCCGGACCACGGCGGTGGCGTCGTTGGCCTTGGCGGTGAACCCGTCGCCGCTGCGGGAGGCGAGCTCCGGGGGCAGCGAACCGGTGCCCTGTTTTTTCAGCCTCGCGGGCAGGTCAGAGCCCAGCGCGGTGACGAAACCGAAGATCTGCTCTGCGGAGACGCTGGACCAGCTGGGGCCGTACTTGAGGTGCCCGACGGCGATGCGGCAGGCGAAGTCCAGCACCTCCGGGTCCACCGGCCCGGGCTCCCCCTTCAGCACCCAGTGCTGGTCCATGAAGTCGTCGCCGAGGTTGTGGAAGAAGGGGTCACGGATGCGAAGCTCCACCCACAGGTCCAAGATGTAGCGCATCTCGTCCCAGCCGAGCAGCCGCCGTACCTTCTCGGTGAACTCCCACAGCGGCTCCGCTGCGAACTCCCCGGCCGCCGTGGCCTGGCGCAGCCGGTGATCCAGCACGGCGTCACCCAGCACCCGGTGCTTCCCGACCTGGATCAACTCGGCCCCAGTGCGCTTCGACGTGACGCGCCGCGCAGTGCCGTTCTCAACGGCCAGCACCGCGGCGTCGAAGGCCTCCTTGACCACGGGGTCACGGTGGATCTCGTCGCGAACGAAGTAGTCACTCATGGGCTCATCCTGCCAGAGGTCATCCGGGGCAGGCGGCCCGGGCCGCTTCGACCTCCTCCGTCATCCGACCATCGGCGTTGACCGGGGTCCATCCTTCCGTGGGCGCCCACTCGGAGTGGCAGCCGCTGCACTCGAAGACCGGCTGTTCCCGGTGGGTGCGTTCCGTCGGATGCCAGTCACACCGGCCACGACAACTGTGCTGGGCCAAGCTCATCCCTGCTCCTTCCCGTCCTTCCTCGTCACCCACCATACGATCCCTCCGACGACGGCCGCCAGCAGCAGGATCACCACCAGGTCCGAGACCCCGAGGCTCCACCTCCCGAGCTCGGACTCCAACCTGAGCTGATCTGAGGCCCCGAGCAGCCCACCGAGCGCCGTCGTGGCATCGGTTGCCAGGAACAGCACCCCGAGCCCCACCATGAGCAGCCCCGCGACCAGCCCCCACCAGGAGGTGGAGATCGGTCCGAGCTGCAGGGGGCGCGGCCTCAGCCAGCGGGCCACATCCAGCCCCTCCCACACCAGGGCCAGCAGCAGCAACGGAACCACCATCCCGGCCCCGAAACAGGCCAGCAGCAACGCCCCGTACAGCGGGGAGCCGCCGATGGCCGCGTAGGTGAGCACCGCCCCCAGCAGTGGCCCGGTGCAGGCCCCGGCCAGCCCGTAGATCGCCCCCATGAGCAGCACCGCGACGGCGCTGGTGCCGCCCTCACTGCGCAACCCCGGCAGTGGCAGCTGCACCCCCAGGGCGGTGACCAGACCGAGCAGGACCAATACCAGTCCCCCGATCACCGTCAGCAGATGACGCTCAGTGCTGAGCAGTGCTCCCAACGCCCCGGCCCCCAGCCCGAGCGGCACCAGGGTCACCAGCAATCCCAGGTAGAACACCCCCGTGCGGGCGACCAAGGTCCGTCTGGAGGAGCCGAAGGCATAGGCGAAGAAGGACGGCAGCAGCATCGCTGCGCAGGGGCTCAGCAGAGCCGCGAGTCCACCGAGGAAGGCCCCGGCCAACCCGATCTGGGTCACCTGCCCTTCTCCTGCTCGATGACCTGCTGGAACACCTCCACCGGCTGTGCCCCGGAGACCACCTGGCCGCCCACCACGAAGGTCGGCGTGGACTTGACCCCCAGCTGCTGGGCCTCCTCACTGTCGGCTTTCACCGCCCGCCGGGTCTCCTCGGCTCGGTAGTCCGCCTCGAACCTCGCCATGTCGGCCACCCCGACCTGCTGCGCGATCTGCATCACCAGGTCATCACCCACCGGAGGGTGTCCCTGGTCCGGCAGGGCCTGGTACAGCGCCAGCTGGTACTCCCAGAACCGCCCCTGCTGCCCAGCGGCCCGCGCCGCTGCGGCGGCATTGACCGAGTCATCGCCGAAGATCGCGAAATCCCGGAACTCGATGCGCAGCGTGCCGTCATCGATGAGCGGCTGCAGCTTCGGCAGGGTCTGCTCCCCGAACACCGAGCAGAACGGGCAGCGGTAGTCGGCCCACTCGGTCATCACCACCGGGGCATCGACGCGCCCCTTGGCCATCGGGTCCCCCTCCTGGCGGCGCGGCAGCGACAGCAGGCCATCTCGCTGGGCCTGCTTCTCGGCCTGTTCGACGGGGGCCTGACCCGCTGCCCCCGCATCTGCTGACGCTGCATCTCCCGGCGCCGCCGTGACGGTGACCGTGGTCGTGGCCCCCGGCTGAGCTCCGCGCTGCGCCCCCTGGGTGAACACGGCGAAGCCCGCCACCAGCAGAACGCTCAGCACCGCCGTCGCGATCTTCCACGGGCGCGCCGAGTCGTCCTTCTGGCTGCCCCCTGCATCCGGTGACGTCTGATTGGCCATGTTTCCTCTCCCCTCGGGCGTCAGAAGAGAGTATGACCACTTCGCGGCTGGACCAAACCGGGTAAGATGTGTCGTCTCTTTTTCAGCAGTGAGGACCTTCAGTTGACCACTTCCCGCGGCGACCTCCAGACCGAACTCGCCCTGGAGCAGGCCCACATCGACCGGGTCTACCAGCACCTCGAGACCTCGACCGCCAACGCCCGTTCCCTGGCCCGGGCCGGGGCCGAGATCTACCTCACCGACCGCGCCGACTACCTCAGGGAGGAGGCGAGCACTGCCCTGTTCGAGCGCGATGCCTTCGCCTACCAGGCCGCGAAACGGCTGTCCGTGCTCGACGCCGAGCACGAGGGACTGGTCTTCGGCAGGCTCGACCTGAACTTCCCCGAGACCCGCTACATCGGACGCCTCGGGGTCCGCGACGACGAGTACGAGCCCTTGGTCATCGACTGGCGGGCGCCTGCCGCCGAGCCCTTCTACCGGGCCACCCAGGCCGAGCCGATGAACGTGATCCGACGGCGCGTCCTCAGCTGCCGCGACGACAAGGTGATCGGTCTGGAGGACGACCTGCTGGACACCGAGGCCGAGACCGACCTGCCGATCCTGGGTGAGGGGGCGCTCATGGCGGCTTTGACCCGCGCCCGGGGTCGCACCATGCGTGACATCGTCGCCACCATCCAGGCCGAGCAGGACGAGGCGATCCGCGCGCCCCACCAGGGCTTCACCATCATCGGCGGCGGTCCTGGCACCGGCAAGACCGTGGTGGCGCTCCACCGGGCCGCCTTCCTGCTCTACACCAACCGCGCCCGCCTGGAGAAGGGCGGGGTGCTGGTGGTGGGGCCGAGCGCGGTGTTCATGCACTACATCGAGCGGGTGCTGCCGGGGCTCGGCGAGGACTCGGTGACCCTGCGCTCCGTCGGCAGCGTGGCAGCCGATGCCCTCGGCATGTCCGCCGAGCGCGTCGATCTGGCCGAGGCCGCCTCCCTCAAGGGGTCACTGAAGATGCTGGGCGTCCTGCGTCGCCTGGTGCGCCGCCCCTTCATCCCCGCCTCGGAAACCCTTCGGGTCACCGTCAAGGGCGAGGTCCTCAGCCTGGACGCCATCGAGCTGGCCGGGATCAGGGAGACCGTGCTCGGCAGCCAGCGGATGAACCGGGGCCGCGCCGCCGCCGAGAACGCCGCCGTCCGGGCGCTGGCCAACAAGCTGGTCGTCGATGTGGAGCTGGAGCCGGAGGAGATCGACGAGACCATCCGCGACCACCCGGCCTTCGCCATGTTCATGAACGCCTGGTGGCCCATGCTGGATGCCCCGACGGTGCTGGCCCGGCTCGCCGAGGCCGACGTCCTGGCCGAGTGCGCCCCCCAGCTGACGGCTGCGCAGCGTCAGGCCCTGGTGGAGTCCTGGGCCTGGCTGCAGAGCGACGACTCGGGGGTGCGGGGCTGGTCCGTGGCCGACATGGCCCTGCTGGACGAGCTGCTGGACATGCTGGGGCCGGTGCCCGCCGAGGAGCACGAGGACCTGTTCGTCGGGCTCGACGAGGTGCCGGAACTGGTGACCACCGCCGATGTGCTGCGTCGTGAGCGGGTCAACGACCCCGACGACGACCCTCACACCACCTTCGCCCACATCGTCGTCGACGAGGCCCAGGACATCACCCCGATGCAGTGGCGGATGCTGCGCCGTCGCGGACCACAGGCCTCCTGGACGCTGGTCGGGGACCCGGCGCAGAGTTCCTACCCGGATGCGGCGGAGGCCGAGCGCGCCCTGGACGACCTGGTGGGGCGCGCCCCGCTCCGGCGTTTCACGCTGTCCACCAACTACCGCTCCCCCGCCGAGGTGTTCAACCTGGCGGCGAAGGTCATCACCCGGGTCTTCCCCGAGGCGATGCTGCCGAAGGCGGTGCGGACCACCGGACTGGAGCCGAAGCTGGTCAGCACCGAGCCCGCCCGGCTGGGCGAGGCCGTCAAGGAGCAACTCCTCACCCTGGCCGGGCAGGTCAGCGGCACCATCGGCGTGGTGGTGCCACCGTCGAGGCTCCGTGAGGTGCAGCGCCTGACCATGTCCGATCCCCGCCTGGCGGCTCTGGAGGACCGGCTCCTCGTCGTCACCGCGCTGCAGGCCAAGGGCCTGGAGTACGACGGCGTGCTGGTGGTCTCCCCCGACGAGATCACCGCCGAGGCCCCCGGCGGGGAGCGGGTGCTCTACGTGGCCCTGACCCGCGCCACCCAGCGCATGACGGTGCTCGACGTCGGCTCCTCCCACTGGCAGGACGCACTGGAGGACTGACTCAACACTCCAGTTGCCAGCCCAGGGCCTCCAGTACCTCGGAGGTGGCCTGCCAGCGGTTCTGGGTGAAGAACTGCAGGCCCGGTGCCCCGCAGGCGATGAGTTCCCGGCACAGGTCGATGGCCCGGGCCAACCCGATGCGTCGCACCTCGGCCGGGTCACCCGCTGCCCGGAGTTCGGCCACGAAGTCGGCCGGGAGTTCGCAGTCCGCCAGGGCCGCGAAGCGTTCGATCTGGGTGATGACGGTCAGCGGCGCAATCCCCGGGATGATCGGGATGCCACAGCCGCGCGCCCGGACCCGCTCCACCAGCTCCACGTAGCGCTCGGACTCGAAGAACAGCTGGGTGATGGCGTACTCGGCCCCGGCCTCGGCCTTCGCCACGACCAGCCGCGCGTCCAGCTCCGGGTCGTTGTCCGGCTGATGGACGTTGGGGAAGGCTGCCACCCCGACGCAGAAATCGCCGTGGTCCTTGATGAAGCGCACCAGCTCGGTGGCGTTGCCGAGGCCTTCGGGATGGCGCTGCCACGGCTGCTGCGGCCCGCCCGGCATGTCGCCCCGGATCGCCAGGATGTCACGCACCCCGGCCTGCTGGAAGGCAGCCAGGGTCCGGGCGAGGTCGTCGCGACTCTGGGAGACGCAGGTCAGGTGGCCGACCACCGTCGCGGGCTGTGATTCGGCCAGGGCCGCCGTCGCGGCGACGGTGCGGTCCCGGGTGGAGCCGGAGGCCCCGTAGGTCACTGACAGGAAGTCGGGCTGGAAGGCTGTGAGTTTGGTCACCGAGGTGTCGAACCGGGGTCGTTCCTCCTCATTGCGGGGCGGGAAGAACTCGAAACTCAACAGCGGCGATGAGGCGTGGGCCAGCAGATCGGCGACAGATGGCATGGCGACAAGGATAGGGTGCTGATCATGCCCACGCCGTTTGCCGATGATCCTCTGTCCCCCGCCTTCACCGAGGCCGTGGCCGCCGCGATCACCTCCTACCTGGATTCCGGCGCCGAGTTGGCGAACCGGATCGGGGCCCTCGCGATGCTGGAGCAGGCTCGCGCCGCAGCCTCTGGGGGAAAGCGACTGCGGCCTGCGTTCTGCTACTGGGGGCACGCTGCTGTGGCCTCCCCCGGCGACCCGGAGGCCCTGATCCGAGCTGCTGCCTCACTGGAGCTGCTGCACGCCTCCCTGCTGGTCCACGACGACCTCATCGATGCCTCCGACACCCGGCGGGGAGCACCCGCGACCCACCGCGTCTTCGAGGCCAGTCTCGGCGGGGAACGCGCCGAGGCCTTCGGGGTGGCGGCGGCGATCCTCACCGGAGACCTGCTGTTCGACCTCAGCGTCACGATGTTCGAGACCTCCGGCCTGCCGGGCGGGGCCCGGAACCAGGGCCGAGCGGTGCTGCAGGAGATGCGGCGCGAGGTGCTGCTCGGCCAGTACGTCGACGTCGCCGCCGGTTTCGACGCCACCGGCGCCCGGACCCCGGAGCAGCTGCTGGGGCAGGCCGAGCGGGTGCTGGAGTACAAGTCGGCCCGCTACTCGGTGGCCCGCCCCGCGCAGCTCGGCGCGGCCCTGGCGGGGGGCAACGCCTCACAGCTCGCCGCGCTCGGGGCCTTCGGTTCCCTCGTCGGGCAGGCCTTCCAGCTGCGCGACGACGTGCTCGGGGTCTTCGGTGATCCCGAGCTGACCGGCAAACCCGCGGGCGATGACCTGAGGGAGGGCAAGCGCACGGTCCTGGTGCTGGCTGCCCTGGAGCGCTGCTCGGGCGGGGATCGCGCCCGGCTGCAGGCGGTGCTCGGACATCCCACGGGTGATGACGGGATTGAGCAGGCGCGTAGGATCATCACGGACTCCGGCGCGCTCGAGGCGGTGGAGTCCCGGATTGAGGCGAGCCGCGCCCAGGCCGTGGCCGAGCTCGAATCCGCCCCCCTCGACCCCGAGGCCGTCCAGGTCCTCATCCAGCTAGCAGAACGGGCCATCCACCGTGACCGTTGACCTTCAGGGACTCTCCAGCGCAGAGGTTGCCGACCGCGTCCGCAAGGGCCAGGTCAACACCCTCCCCGAGCGCTCCGGGCGCACCACCTGGCAGATCATCTCCGCCAACGTCTTCACCCGGGTCAATGCCATGCTGGCGGCCCTGTTCGTCGTGGTGGCCCTCACCGGCAGTCTGATCCAGGGGGCCTTCGCCCTGCTCATCATCGCCAACTCCATCATCGGGATCGTGCAGGAGCTGCGGGCCAAGCGCACCCTGGACAACCTCGCGGTGATCGGTGAGGCCCATCCCGTGGTGATCCGCGACGGTGAGCGGCGCTCCATCCCCCGTGACGAGGTGGTGGTCGATGACCTCATCGCGCTCTCCCCCGGGGACCAGGTGGTGGTGGACGGCGTGGTCGAGGCCGCGGACTACCTCGAGGTGGATGAGTCAATGCTGACCGGCGAGGCCGACCCGATGGCCAAGGACCCGGGCGATGAGTTGTTCTCCGGAGCCTTCGTCGTCGCCGGGTCCGGGGTGTACCGGGCGACGAAGGTGGGGGCTGAGGCCTATGCCGCGCAGATCACCGCCCAGGCCGCGAAGTTCACCCTGGTCAACTCGGAGCTTCGCGCCGGGATCGATTCCATCCTGAAGATCGTCACCTGGCTGCTCATCCCTGCCGGGTTGTTGACCATCTGGGTGCAGCTGCAGCAGGAAGGCCAGACGTGGCAGATCTCGGCGCTTCGGATGGTGGCCACCCTGGTGCCGATGATCCCTGAGGGACTGGTGCTGCTGACCTCGATGGCCTTCGCGCTGGGTGTGATCCGGCTGGGTCGTCGCAAGTGTCTGGTGCAGGAGCTGCCCGCCATCGAGGGACTGGCCCGGGTGAGCGTGGTGTGCGCGGACAAGACCGGCACACTCACCAGCAATGCGATGCAGCTGGGCGAGCTGATCCCCGTGACCGGGGACGAGGCTGAGGCCCGGGAGGTGTTGCGGCAGCTGGCCGCGTCGGATCCCACCCCGAACGCCTCGATGCAGGCCATCATGGATTCGCTGGGCACCGCCGATGCGCCGTGGTCCGTGGTGGCGCGGGCGCCGTTCACCTCGGCGAAGAAGTGGTCGGGGGTCTCCTTCGAGGGTCACGGCGACTGGGTGCTGGGGGCACCGGATGTGCTCGCCCCGGCGGAGATCGCAGCCCGGGCGGAGGAGATCGGGGCGACGGGGCGTCGGGTCCTGTTGCTGGGTCGCGCCTCGAGGCGGGTCGACGACGAGGCCGCCCCCGGTGAGGTGACCCCGACGGCTCTGCTGGTGCTGGACCAGACGGTCCGTCCCGATGCCGCCGACACCCTGGCGTACTTCAACGACCAGAACGTGGCCATCAAGGTGATCTCCGGCGACAACGCCGCCTCAGTGGGGGCCGTCACCCGGTCGCTGGGGGTGTCGGTGGCCGACGCGGTGGATGCCCGCACCCTGCCCACCGACGAAGGACCCTTCACCCAGAAGGTGGTCGAGGCGGATGTGTTCGGCCGGGTCACCCCACAGCAGAAGCGGGCGATGGTCGGGGCGCTGCAGAGCCGTGGCCACACCGTCGCGATGACCGGTGACGGTGTGAACGACGTTCTGGCACTCAAGGATGCCGACCTGGGGGTTGCGATGGGTTCCGGGTCGGCTGCGACCCGAGCCGTCGCGCAGATCGTGCTGCTGGATGACCGGTTCGCCACGTTGCCCCATGTGGTGGCGGAGGGCCGCCGGGTGATCGGCAACATCGAGCGGGTGGCGAAGCTGTTCCTCACCAAGACCGTCTATGCGGTGCTGCTGGCCCTGGTGATCGGGCTCATGGGGCTGCCCAGCCCGTTCCTGCCGCTGCAGATGACGGTGGTGGGCTGGTTCACCATCGGCATCCCGGCCTTCCTGCTGTCGCTGGCACCGAACAAGGAACGGGCCAGGCCTGGTTTCGTACGCCGGGTGCTGTCCCTGGCGGTGCCCTCCGGGATCGTGGTGGGTCTGGTCGCAACGGTGACCTACGTCATGACCCGCGGCTTCGGTCCGGTCAGTGAGGTCGTGCAGAACCAGGCTTCGACGGCGACCCTGGCGGCTCTCATCATCACCGCCACCTGGGTGCTGGCGGTCGTCGCCCGGCCGTGGGTGTGGTGGCGGCTCGGCCTGGTGATCTTCGCCTACGTCTTCTACACGGCCATGTTCCTGTTGCCCTTCGCCCAGGAGCAGCTGCAGCTGGACCTGTCCAATCCGGGCACCATCGCCGTCGGCCTGATCGCGGGTCTGATCGGGGCAATGCTGGTGGAGATCGCCTGGTGGCTGACCGCGGGTCTGCGCGGCGAGCAGGCGCGGCTGTGGCGGGTGGCCGAGTAGGTCCAGAGACGACGTCAGAGCGTTGATCACGCCCTCATCCACATTGGCCGAATCTCAGGGCGTTATTCATCGCGGGCTGAGCCAGTCTCTCCGCCCCCGCTGCTCACACCGGACCGCGAGCGCCAGCGAGCAGTCCGTGTCGAGACCTGGTGACGGTATGCAGGGACTCTCACCGGGTCTCGACACGGGGCCCTCGCTCCGCATCGGGACCCCGGCTCGACCAGCGGAAAAAGGGGATGAATAACGCCCTCAGCCTTGATGCAAGGGCATTCAGTCCCCCAGGGCATGACTCGGCGCAGGATGCCGGGGCGGTGGCTTCGATGCCGCTGCTGCGACATGGCTCGATGAGTGCTTGATGTGGGCCAACCTGGCTGACACTCCTCACCTGACACTTGAAGTAAACCCCCATCACTGTCGCCCCTCAAATTTTCTTCGAATTCTCAAGTAAACCGGCTTGAAGGTCGCGACGAGTAAACTCAACAACAACGTCATAGACGTAATACCAGTCATCGTAAGACCAGAATGAAGGAAACTCACAAACAGGCCAACCGCAATGACATACCCCCCCAAGAACAGCAAAGGAGTGAGCCAACGATCCCGCGCAACGCGACGATCATATCTCCGAATCACAGCTTCGACACAGACCAAGTCAATCTCAGGAGAATTTCTTCTCTCCAGGAACCCTAAAACCCAGTCCACAGACTCATCCAACGGCAGCTCAATATTCCCCGGCTGAGGCTTACCATATTTACACTCCTCCCAGTCCCACAGACTGATGAACCTTTGAGCCCCCGGTGGCGAAAAATAGACGCTCCACTTTCCCTCAAGAACCGCAACCCACACCCTCCCCACAGCAGTACTTGCCCCGTAAGCACGATGCCCCTCTCGAGGATTATTCAACGACAGCTCCCTAAGAGGCGTCCCTTGAGCTTCCAAAACATTTCCCAAGCGCAGCACAGCCTCATCAGGCTGCACGGGAGAGCTATCATACCAAGGCACTTTTCAAACCCGCTTCCCTACTGCCCTAGATGGGGGTCTCTTCGAGCACATCACCAGGGAGTGCCCTGCGTGGGGGCGGGTAGAGGGGCGAGTAGCCTGCTTCGGTGTCCGGCATGGCACGGCGCGGAATGCCAGGAGTGGGGGCTTCGATGCCGCTGCTACGGCGTGGCTCGATAAGCGCTCGGCGCGGGCCATTTTAGTGGAATTTCTCACCTGAAACTTGAAGCAATCACCCATCACTGACGCCCTTCAAATTTTCTTCGGATTCTCAAGTAAACCGGCTTGAACGTCATGATGAGCAGGTTCCCCAACAGCGTCACAGACCCAATAGCAGTCATCGTCAGACCAGAATGCAGGAAACTCACAAACAGGCCAATCGCAATGATATATCCCCCCAAGAACAGCAAAGGAGTGAGCCAACGATCCCGCGCAACACGACGATCAAGCTCTTCCCCCGCCTTCTCCACAACCTCCAAATCCAAAACAACAGGCTCACCTTTCTCCAGCAAACCTAGAACCCACTCGACAGAGTCCGCAGTGGAAAGCTCAGAATTATTTGGACGCGGCTTACCAAGAACCCACTCTTCCCAGTCCCACATTGTAATGAATCTTCGCGTCCCCGGGGGAGAAAAAAGCACACTCCAACCGTTATTGTCAACAGCCGCCCCAACCCGACCTATCGGCGTGTTCGCACTATACCCACGAAGGCCATTTCGAGCTTTCGTCAAGACCATTTCTTGAAGCGGCATCCCCTTCTCATTGAGCACCTCCCCCAAATATTTCACCGACTCATCAGGAAGAATAGGCGCAGTGTCATACCAAGCCACAACCAGCTCCACCTTTCCATCTAGATGGGCACTTCTTCGAGCGCATCACCAGGGAGCCCTCTGCGTTGGGCAGCCACAAGGGCGAGTACCTCGTACTTTGGCTCTGGCATGGCGCGCCACGGAGGTCTCGACGCCCTTGCTGCGTCGCAGCTTGATGACTCCTCAATACGAATCCATCTCAACTGGCCTCACCCACTTTGAGCTCGAAGAAATACCCATCACTGATGCCTCTCGAACTTACTTCGGATCCTCAGGCAAACTGGCTTAAAGGTCGCAATGACCAAGTTTACCAACAACGTAGCCCCCGTAATACCAGTCCACGTCCTTCCAGAATGAATAGCGCTCACAATCAGACCAATCGCAATGACGTACCCCCCCAAGAACAACAAAGGCGTGAGCCAACGATTCCGCGCAACACGACGATCTTTCGCATGACCAAGTCTCTCTACGCAATCCAAATCAATATCAGGAACTCCTCTTTCCACTAATCCCAATACCCACTCAGCAGACTCCACAGCAGATAGTTCACCCCCTAACGGGCGAGGCTTCCCCAAAGCGCACTCTTCCCAGTCCCAAAGATTGATGAATCGTTGGGACCCTTGAGGAGAGAAGAATACCCCCCACTCTCCTTGATAAGTAGCAACCCATATTCGCCCATTCGGAGTGGCGACCCCATACGCACGATACCCTTTTTTAGCATTTTCCAGATCCAACTCCCGCATGGAGAACCCTCGCACCCTCAAAGCCGCATCAAGCCTTTCCAGGGCGTCATTCAACGGCGTAGGCGCAGCCTCATACCAAGACACAATCAAACCTACCTTCCTGCTGCACTAGATGGGGATTTCTTCGAGCACATCATCCGGCAGTGCTCTGCGCGGGGGCGGGCAGAGGGGTGAATATCCTGATTCGGTGTCTGGCATGGCACGCCGCGGAATGCCCGGCGTGGGGGCTTCGATGCCGCTGCTGCGGCGTGGCTCGATGAGTGCACGGCGCGGAGCCTGCCCAGTTGGCACCTCTGGAGTTGCTGGACTTGGCACCACATCAGCACTACCGATGGCTGGCAAACCATCTCTTAGCGATGGACTGGGTTCCAAATTATCAGCTTTCGCACTTCCACCTTTGTCTCGTACTTTCAGTCCCCGTCCTACGGCTCCTCCAAATGCATTTTCCGCCGCTCCTTTTATGGCGGATGATCCAATGGTTTTCCAGAAGTCAGCGCTTGTGATACTGGTTCCGCTGCTGATGTTGGTGATGAGACCGTTGGCTGCACCCATGGCACCTCCGACCCCTCCTTCAAGGAGGGCATGGATGCCGATGTCTTTGAACCTGCTGACTCCTTCGCCGATTATCCGTTGCGCCAAAGGTGCAACGAATTTTGCGGAGACCCACCCTCCAACACCACCGAGCGCTGCGGAAACCCCAACTTCCATCAAGTCCACATCTTTACTGGGGTCTGCGATTCCCTGTGATGCCAAATTGAAACCAGCACCTGCGACAACACCGCCCAATACCGGGTTGCCCACGCCAATGATGATGCCTCCGACTGTCAGGGCGGCTCCGGTGAGGGTTTTCCAGTTGAAGATTCTGCTGCCGTTGCTGTTGTTGTAGTCCTGGAGTTCGTTGTCGGTGACGGGGCGGAGGCCTTGGGGGTCGTGGGTGTGGAGGGGGTTGTTGTTGTTTTTGTTTTTGGGTTTGGTGTTGGTGGCGTTTTTGGTTGGTTGGGGGTCGGGGGTGAGGAAGGTTCGG
>JAUNKV010000071.1 GCA_030532575.1 Propionibacteriaceae bacterium
TCTCCACCACAAACCCCCCCCCCCCCCCACAGACCACGGGGCCCCTGCGGGGGGTGCCCCCCCCACCCCGGGACCCCCACGCCCGCAGAGAACGCTCAGCAGACCCTGTAGTGGTACTGGCCATCGAGCCCTGGCGAGTTCAGCGTCCAGATCTCCGCGATCGACTTCTTACCTGCCCGCGTGTTGATGCTTCGTGCAACCTTCTCGTAGGCTCCATGGATCTTCTTGGACACGGTGCTACCGTGGCACTTGTTGACCGTGTAGTACGAACGCAGGTACAGCTTGTAGAAGCCGTAGGGCGTTATTCACGTGGCCCATCTTGGGGCGTCGAAACTCGTCTGACTAGGCATTTTGTCGGCGGAGGTATTGTCGTGAATAACCCCCGTACTCCCAGGTACCCCCTGCACTCGGGTACTGCGTTCGCATCCCCGCTGACTCCCACGCGCCTGCAGCACCGACCTGTGCTCCCGTGAGCAGCCCCACAGCAACCACCATGGCCGCGACTCGCTTCCCCAAGCTCAACTTCATGACAGACTCCTCTCTGTACTGTCGACCACAGCGACAGGTGTCTGGTCAGCGCCATCGCCTCCCCCTGCGGTCTGGGGTTTCAGGTTGTCCCCAGTGGCCTCTGTTTCCACCGGGTGAGCAGGCCCGCTCACCCTTCATGTTTCCGGATGGCCCCAAAGTGTGACACGAGTCCGCCATAATTTTGTCACACCGCTGGTCGCCACTTCCACGGCCCTCGAGCAACGACTGCTCGGTGCCCCCGACGGGATTCGAACCCGTACTTGGGCGGGTTTAAGCCGCCTGCCTCTGCCAATTGGGCTACGAGGGCTGATGCAACAGCTCCAGAGCGATGCCGTCCAGGATGTCGGTTTCGCTGACCATCACCTCCCCGCCCGGGATGCGCGCACTGATCTCGTCCAGGATCACGGCCCCCGCCCCGATCACACCCGCCCTCAGCGGATGCATACACGACTCCTGCTCGATCTCCGCGACCGGAACACTCGTCCAGTGCCGAGCCACCTGCTCGATCTGCGCCCTGCTCAACACTCTGCGATGCACCGCCTGGCGCGAGTACTCGCTGAGCCCCAGCACCCGCGCCGCCGCACTCGTGACCGTGCCCGCCACCCCGACGGCGGTACGCACCTGCCCGAAGTCCACCCCTGAGCCGTCCAGCAGCTCCCCGACGAAGCGACGCGCCGCCACCAGCTCCGCCGCCGTCGGCGGGTCCGAGGGCATCAACCGCTCCCGCAGCCGCACCGCCCCCACATCCAACGACACCGCCCGCGCCACCCGGTCACGCCCAGTCAAGAGCACCAGCTCCGTCGATCCGCCACCGATGTCGAACACCAGCACCGGCGCCGGGGCCGTCACCTCGGACAACACGCCTGCACTGGACAGGCGGGCCTCCTCCTCGCCGGAGATCACATCCGGCACCACCCCCAGCCGCTCCCGCACACCGTCGAAGAACACCTGCCGGTTGGACACATCCCTGGCCGCCGAGGTCGCGACGAAACGCAGCCGCTCCACCCCGAGATCAGCGACGATCCCCGCGTACTCCTCGCACACCGCGAAGGCCCGCGCCAAGGCCTCCGGGTGGAACTCGCCGGTGGCGTCCACCCCCTGCCCCAGCCGCGCCAGCCGCACCTCACGCGCCAACTCGACGACCTGCCCGCCGCCACGCAGCACCAGCAGCCGGACCGAATTGGTGCCGCAGTCGATGGCGGCGACGGTGGTCACGACGCAACCCCGCAGCAGACCTCACCGAACCGCTCCCGGATCAGGGCCAACGCCTCATCACCGAGCGGATTGACACCGGGACCCGTTGCCAGGGCATGACCCACCAGCACGTGCAGACACTTCACCCTGGAGGGCATCCCCCCAGCCGAGATACCCTCGATCTCCGGCACCTCACCGAGCTCGGCCCGATCCGCCAGATACGCCTCGTGGGCTGCCCGATACCTCGCCGCCAGGTCCTCATCATCCAGCAGCCGCTGCGACATCTGAGCCATCACACCATCGGCCTCCAAGGTGGAGCAGGCAGCGACCAGCCGAGGCGCGGTCAGGTAGTACACCGTCGGGAACGGGGTGCCGTTCTCCAGCCGGGGCGCGGTCGTGACCACCCCCGGCCTGCCGCAGGCGCACCGCCACGCGATGGCCACCACCCCGCGCGGGGTACGGCCGAGCTGTGCCTCCAACTCCGCCAGATCAGCGGGGGAAATCTCCGTCATGGGGTCTCCGACTCCGTGGGCATGGGGATCGACGGCACCGTGTCCTGCTGCCCCTCGACGGGGTTGTCGGCATGGCTGACCGACCCCCACATGTCCTCCCACCACAGGCCGTCGGGTCGCGTGGGGGCCAGCACCGTCGAATCCCCACCGATGGGTCTGCCATCGGCCCCGATCACCCGGTAACCAGTCTCGCCGGGCACCACCCAGCCGAGCCGCTCCCGGGCCTCCGCCTTGATGAACACCGGGTCCCGCCACCGCTCCAGCTGATCCTCCAGATCACTGATCCGATTCTTGCGCTCCTCGATGGCGGCCCGGGTCGCAGCGATCTCCCGGGCCTGCGCGAAATACACCCTGAGGCTCTGCGCCAGGGTGACCGCCAGCGCGGCGATGACGACAGCGAGCAGCAGCAGCCGCCACGTCATCGACAGCGCCCGCTCCGAGCTCGGGATGCGACGCGCCGACCGCGTGAGATCGGCGTCCTCCTCCACGTCGACGGGGCGGGGTCGGCTTCGCCCCGCCCCGGCACGCTCACTGGGACGAGCAGCGGTCCGGGACCGTGGCGAACCACGACCCGGACCGCTGCTCGCCGGTTTGCTGCGGGGTGCTCCAGGCATGGAACCAGTGTGACTGATTCGCTACCGGATTCAGCCCTTGAAACGCGGGAACGCGGAACGACCGGCGTAGACGGCCGCGTCGTCCAGGTTCTGCTCGATGCGCAGCAGCTGGTTGTACTTGGCCACCCGGTCGGTGCGGGCCGGGGCGCCGGACTTGATCTGGCCGCAGCCGAGCGCGACGGCGAGGTCCGCGATGGTGACGTCCTCGGTCTCACCGGAGCGGTGCGACATCATGGTGCGGTAGCCGTTGCGGTGGGCCAGCTCCACGGCGTCGATGGTCTCCGACAGCGAACCGATCTGGTTCACCTTCACCAGCAGCGCGTTCGCGGTGTCGGTGTCGATGCCACGCTGCAGGCGCTCCACGTTGGTGACGAACAGGTCGTCACCAACGAGCTGCACCTTGTCGCCGAGGCGCTCGGTCATGGCCTTCCAGCCATCCCAGTCCTCCTCGTTCAGCGGGTCCTCGATGGACACCAGCGGGTAGGCCTCCACCAGCTCGGCGTAGTAGTCGATCATCTCGGCAGCCGACTTCACGGTCCCCTCGAACTTGTACCCGCCGTCGGTGTGGAACTCGCTGGCGGCGACGTCGAGGGCCAGGGCCACCTGCGTGCCGGGCTCGTAACCGGCCTTCTTGATGGCCTCGACGATGAGGTCGAGAGCCGCGCGGTTGGACTCCAGGTTGGGCGCGAAACCGCCTTCGTCGCCGAGCCCGGTGCTCAGCCCACGGTCCTTGAGGACCTTCTTCAGCGCGTGGTAGACGCCAGCGCCCATCTCGACGGCCTCGGCGAAGGTCTCGGCGCCGATGGGGGCGATCATGAACTCCTGGATGTCGACGTTGGAGTCCGCGTGGGAGCCACCGTTGAGGATGTTCATCATCGGGACGGGCAGGATGTGGGCGTTGGGGCCGCCGACGTACTGGTAGAGCGGCAGCTCCGCCTCCTGCGCGGCGGCGTGGGCGACGGCGAGCGAGACACCGAGGATGGCGTTCGCGCCGAGCTTGGCCTTGTTCGGGGTGCCGTCCAGCTCGATCATGGCCAGGTCGATGGCGCGCTGCTCGTTGGCCTCAAAACCGAGCAGCTCCTCACCGATGACGTCGAGGACGTTCTTGACGGCGGTCTGGACGCCCTTGCCGCCGAAGC
>JAUNKV010000035.1 GCA_030532575.1 Propionibacteriaceae bacterium
CACCACCCTCAAACCCCTACCCCCCAACCCCGACAACAACGACCGCTGGTAACACTCACACCATCCCCGCCCGACACAAGTTCCTGCACCGGGCGCCAGAGGTCTCGACTGTCGGGCGCCGGGCGCCCTCGGTGTGAGCAGCGGGGGGTGGAAGTCTCGACCACCGGACCGCAGACGGTCCTCAGTGTGAACAACGGGAGTGCTCCGCTGGTCGAGCTGGGCCTTTCTCCGCTGGTCGAGCCGGGAATCCCGATGCGCAGCGAGGGAATCCCGGCTCGAGACCCCGCAACCCTGGGCAGGAACTCAAGCCCCGGACCATCCCCACTCGGGTCACGTCCCTGCACCGGGCGCCAGGGGTCTCGACTGTCGGGCGCCGGGCGCCCTCGGCTCGACCAGCGGGAAGTTCCCCGCTCAGGTCAAGTCTCTGCACCAGGTGCCAGAGGTCTCGACTCTCGGGCGCCGAGCGCCCTCGGTGTGAGCAGCGGGGGTGTGTTCCGCTGGTCGAGCCGGGAGTCCCAATGCGCAGCGAGGGAATCCCGTGTCGAGACCCCGCGACCTTGCGCAAGGACTCAAGCCCCGGACCATCCCCACTCGGGACAAGACACAGCACCGGGTGCCAGAGGTCTCGACACTCAAGCGCTGAAGCTCAACCAGCGGGGCGTACTCCGCGGGTCACTCTGTCGGTGGGCAGAATGGCAGCTGAGTCGTGAACACCCCGAAATCCCGGTGGGACACCTGGGCGCGACCCGCCGGGAGCTTCATCGGCTTCACCCGGCCGAACAGCGCCCCCTCATCCGGGTTCCCCGACATCATCAACGCCGTCGAATCCAGATCCCGCATCACCTGGAGCAACGGCTCGAAGAGCACCCGCGACACCCCACCCATCCGACGCGCGATCACCACGTGGAGCCCGATGTCCTGGGCCTGCGCCAACATCGGCTGCAACCCCTGCAACGGATTGCCCGACGACGTGGACACCAGGTCATAGTCGTCGATGATGAGCCAGCCCTCGGCCCCCGTCCACCAGGACCGCTCCCGCAGCTGCTTCGTCGTCACCCCTGACTTCGGCAACCGCGCCCGCAGATACTGCAGGAACTGCCCCGCGAACTCCTCCGTCTGCTCGGAATTCGTCAGATACTGCGCCAGATACTCCTCCGGCACCTCACCCAGCAACGACCGCCGGTAGTCCACCACCAGGATCTGCGCCTGCGCCGGCGTGTGCAGCCGCACCACCTCCCGGATCACACCCCGCAGGAACGACGTCTTCCCACACCGCCCGTCCCCGAGCACCACCAGATGCCCCTCCCGGCGCGGATCGAAACTCCACGCCCCCAACCGGTTCTCCTCCACCCCCATCGTGATCTGATCCGGCTTCGTGCTGAGCTCCCGCACCTCCTCCAGCGACACCATCGTCGGCAGCAGCCGCAGCTTCGGACCCGGCGACGGCGCAGCCTCCGCAATCGCGGACAGGGCGTGGTTCACCCCCACTGCCAGTGTCGCCGCCAACGGATCACCGTCGATCCGGGGCAGCGCCACCAGCACGTGATTGTGACCCTCATCCTGCCCGCGACCCGGCCGATCCCTGGGCACCGACTCCGCCACCTTCCGGTCGAAACGGCTGTCGAAGATGTCCCCCAGCTTCAGCTCCACCCGCGACCCCAAGGTGTCCGCGACCTGCTGGCGCATCTCCAACCAGCGCCCGGCCCCCACCATCAGGTGCACCCCGAACGACAACGCCCGCCCGAGCAGCCCGGCGATCCGGGCATCGTAGCCCTCGAAATCGGTCTTCAACGTCCCCCAGCCGTCAACCACCAGGAACACATCCCCGTACCCGTCGTCGAAGCGCCCCTCGGCCCGCCCGATCCGGTAGGTCTCCATCGAATCGATCCGATGCTCCCGGAAGAACCGCTCCCGGTCGTCGATGATGGTCTCCACCTCCGCCAACATCCGGTTCAACACATCCGGCCGATCCCGCGACGCCAACCCCGCCACGTGAGCTGCCCCCTCGAACGGCGTGAACGTGCCACCACCCATGTCGATGATGTAGAACTGCACCTCCTGCGGGGTGTGGGTCAAACAGAGCGCCAGCACCGCCGAACGCAGCACCGTCGACTTCCCCGACAACGGCCCACCGGCCACCCCGAAATGCCCATTCGCCCCCGAGAGATCGAACTCCAGCACATCGCGACGCTGCTCCAACGGCAGATCGACCACCCCGAGCGGAATCCGAAGCGGCCCCTTCGCCCGCCACGACGGGGAGTGCAGCCCCAGCACCGGATCAGCCACCAGGTCCGGCATCAGGACATCGAAGGTGTCCGGCACGTCCAGCGGCGGCAACCAGATCTGGTGCGCAGGCGTCCCGTGCCCCTTCATCCGGGCCACCGCGATGTCGATCTGCGACTTCCCGCGCCACACCTCATCACCCGACGACGGTGTCTCCTCCACCACCACCGCCTGTGGCCCCTCGACCCGCCGGGCCGTGAACGGCAGAATCCGCACCGGACCGGTGGCAGCAGAACCGCCTCTCCCACCTCCCCTGGGCGGCGGCGGGGTTGCGACGTACGAGGCCCGGAACCTCACCATCTGGTCCGTCCCCGTCTTCAGGTACCCGACCCCCGGATGGGGCGGCAGCTCGTAGGCGTCGGTGACCCCCAGCACCTCCCGCGACTCCGAGCCCGAGAAGGTTCGAAGCCCGATCCGGTACGACAGGTGCGAGTCCAACCCCCGCAACCTCCCCGACTCCAGCCGCTGCGAGGACAGCAGCAGATGGATCGCCATCGAACGCCCCAACCGGCCGATCGCCACGAACAGCTCCGCGAACTCCGGCTTCGCGCTGAGCAGCTCCGAGAACTCGTCGAGGATGATGAACAGCACCGGCAACGGCGGCCCGTCGTGCGCCCCCTCCAGCCGGGCCCGCTCGTAGTCGGTGACGTTGGCGTGGTTCCCGGCGCGACGCAACAACTCCTGGCGACGCACCATCTCACCCCGCAGCGCCTCCTGCATCCGGTCCACCAGCGACAACTCCGACTCCAGGTTCGAGATCATCGCCGAGACGTGAGGCAGCTCCGCCATCCCCGCGAACGTCGCACCGCCCTTGAAATCGACGAGCACGAAGTTCAGCTGATCCGGGCCGTGCGTCAACGCCATCGCCAGCACCAGCGTCCGCAACACCTCCGACTTGCCCGAGCCGGTCGCCCCGACGAGCAGCCCGTGCGGTCCCATCCCCTGCTGCGCGGACTCCTTGATGTCCAACACCACGGCCTCCCCCTCCGGGGTCACCCCGAACGGCACCCGCAGCAGGTCCCGCCCCTGCCGACGCCGCCACCGTCGCTTCGGGTCGAAGTCGCGGACATCCCCGCACCCGATCAGCTCCATCAGATCCCGGGACCGCTTCGGATCCGACCTGCCCGAATCCGTCTCCGGGCGCTCCTGCCGGGTCCACACCGCCATGCGACGCGCCACCGCCTCCGCCTGGGCCACCCCCATCAGGTCCGGCACCGCATGGATCGGCTGCTGGTCCAGCAGCAGCAACTCCAGCGTCTCCCGGTCATGGCTGCCACTGCTGTCATGCAGGATCAGCCGCAGCGTCGCCCGGGAGGTGAGCGGCCCCCACGACGTCACCGGGGTCACCACGGCGACCCCAGCCAGGCCGTCGGGCCTGCCCAGCGGGTGCAGCGCGGGCAGCTCCACCCCGTCCAGGACCAGCATCAGCTGCGGCCACGGCGTGTTCTCGCCCCGCGCCTGGAACGAGGGCCGCCCCAGGAACTCCTCCCCGAGCATCCGGGTCAGCTCCACCAGGTCAGAGGTCACCATCCTGGCCCCGCCCAGCGCATCGGTCACCTCCTGGGAACGGGCGTGCGGCAGCCACTTCAGCCACTCCCAGTGCTCCTGCCTGCCGTCTTGGCACAGCACCGCCACTCGCAGCAGATCGGGGCTGCTGAGCGTTGCCCCGTGGGCGATCATCCCGCGGATCAACGCCCGCGCAGTGTCGATGTCACCGGCCACCTCGACGCGGCTGAAGTCGCCCAGCATCACCCCGAACGGCAGCCGCTCCACCTTCGCGTGGGTGTCGATGAAGCGACGCATCGCAGACAGACACACCACATCCGGTTTCGCCAGCGGCGGCAGCTCCGGCTCCACCAGCTTCATCGCCAACGGCTGAGCCGAGGCGCCGACGCGCATCTGGGTGGCGGTGTCGTCGGTCACCTCCCGCTCCCACACCCGGCCGCCCTCCTCGGCAATCAGCACCAGCGAGTCGGGTTCCGGCAGCTGCCAGCCCACGTAGTCGCGTTGGCGTCGCGCAACGGTCCGCACGGTGCTGCGGGTCTCGGTGAGGTAGGCCAGGTATTCACGACGGGTGGTGTCCACCTTCCGCCGGTGCGTGGCGATCTGTCGGTGCAGGTTGAACCCGACCATCCCCAGCATCGCGATCACCATGCCACCGGCCATGAGCAGCATCCGCGTGTTCTGGGTCTGGGACATGGCCATGAACACCATGACCCCCATCGACCCCATCATCGGCAGCGCCATCGCCAGCACGTTGCCCATCCCGGTGGCCTCCACCTGGTCCGGCGGGGCCTGCAGCTCGATCTCGCCCGAGGGCAGCTCGGGGGCCTTCGAGGTGTCCTCGAGTATGGGTCGAACCACGTGTCAGCACCGCCCTCTCGCTTTTTCGGCCGCCTGTGGCAGTGCCGGGGGTGGCCACATACTATCGTCTGTGCATCGACCGGCCACGGCCACTGACCAGAACCCAGGGGAGGAGCAGGGATGGCGACGACGCTGACCTCGGCCACCGTCCGCTGCGGTTCCCGGACCTTCGACGTGGCCGCGCCGGAGGGCACCAGCGTGGCGGCGGTGATCCAGACGCTGGGCGCGATGCCCGAGAGGGGTCCCTTCCAGGTCACCCGGACCGATGGCAGCGCCGTCACACCCGCCACGCGGCTGGGGCATGACCTGGCCTCCGGGACCGTGCTGCACGTCGCGGCCCGCAGCACCGCGACCCCTGAGCAGGGTCTGGCCGCCGTCATCCGGGAGCGCATCTGGGTGCCGACCGCCATCGCCGTGGCCCTCACCCTGGGGGTGGTCGCGGCCGCGCAGTTCGCCCTGCTGCTCGGCCCCGCCCTGGAGTGGTGGCCGGTCCCGGGCTGGCTCCGGGCGTCGACCTCGCTGCTGTGCGGGCTGGCGTTGGGGACCGCACTGCTGCCCGCCACGCTGCGTCGCTCCCCGTGGGGGTTGCCGACGGTGACGGCACTGCTGGGCCTCTGCGGCGTCGCGGTGGTGCCCTTCGTCGGCGGGTTCACCCCGCTCATGGTCGCGGCCCTGGTGGCCTGGGTCGCGCTGTGTGCAGCCCTGTTGGTGTGGGCGCTGGACCGCGCCTCGGTGGCTGCTGCGACCGCGGTGCTGTGGCTGCTGGCAGCCCTCACCTGCACCGTCGTCGCTCTGGTCGATCTGCACCTGCCCACCCTGGCGGCGCTGCTGCTGGCGGCGGCCACCCTGACCGTCCAGGTGGCGCCCCATCTGGTGTTCCGAGTCCCGGACACGCAGCTGCTGCACCTGCCTGCGGTCACGGCCTCCACCGCGACGGTGCGGCCCCCGCAGGTCTCACCCCCGGCCAGGATCACCGGGCTTCGGGTGAGGCGTTCCCTGCGTGATGCCGAGGGCCGTGGCCAGTTGCTCCTGTTGGCGGCTGCCGTCGTCGCGGCGGTGACGGCCTTTCCTGCTGCTTCCCTGATCCGGCCCGGCACCGTCTCCGGCTGGGCTGCCGGGGTCCTGCTGCTGTGCGCCTGCCTGGGGCTGCTGCTGATCCCGCGCGGTCACCGCGACCACCCCACCCGGGTCCTGCCGCGGCTGGCCGCGCTGGCGGTGATGACAGCGGCCCTCACCTCACCCTGGGCCTCGATGCTGCTCGGGCGCGACGGCGCCGCCGCCGTCCTGCTGGGGGTGGCGGTCGTTGCAGGGCTGGCGGTGGTGGCCGTGGCCCGGAGCAGGGAGTCGGCGTGGCTCGGGCACCTCGGGGATCTGGTTCAGCGCACGAGCCTGCAGCTGGTGCTGCCCGCTGCGTTCCTCGCCGGGGAGCTGTTCGAGGCGATGTGGCGGGTGATGTCGTGACCGGTTCCGCAGCCCCTGTCCGGCCGGGCCCCCCACCGGCGACGACGGCGCAGCAGTGGGGTGGGGCCGCATTCGATGTGGCACTGCTGGGGCTGCTCGTCGGGGTCACGTGGTGGCTGGGGCATTCACTGGTGCTGGTCGTCCTGTTGGCGGTGGAGGCCTTGGTGGTGCTGTTGTTGGTCTTCGCCCGTTCCGGCCGCACCCCGGGTACGGCCCTGTTCGGGTCCGCCCGGGTGCGACGGGACTCCCTGCGTGCGCCCGGTCTGGGGGCAGGGCTGTGGCGCACCCGCGCCGTCGATCTGCGCCGCGACGCCTGGCAGCGGGCCGAGCGTCACCGCACCACCCAGCAGGCGGACCGGCTGCAGCCGGTAATCGGGGCCCTGGCCTGGACCACACCGAACGTCGCGACTGCTCCGAGGGTGCCAGCTGCGCCGACTGCCCCGACGGCGCCCTCGCCATGGAGTCCCGTCCCGATACCGAGCCCGGCACCGACCCCGCCGGAGGAGCGCTGGCAGCTGCGTCCTGCACCGGTGACGCCCTGCCTGGTGCTGCCCGCCGGGGAGCGCGTCCCGGTGGACCTGACCCTGTACGTGGGGCGCTCACCGCGGGTCAGCGCGCCGGATGCCCGGAGCGTCCCTCTCCCGGATGCGCCGCAGACCCTGTCGCGCACCCACCTGGTGCTCGCCCCCGCCGACGGTGACGGGGTGTGGGTGGAGGACGTCTCCGCCCACGGCACCGAGCTGCGCCACCCGAGCGGGGATCGACAGCGGCTGGCTCCGGGGGAACGCATCCAGGTCCAGGTCGGCACCCGGATCATGATCCCGGGGGTGCTGCTGAAGATCACAGCCGGATGATCCGGGGGCGGTGCCTGCGTTGTCGGCACCGCCCCCGGCGTCGTGTCGTCAGAGCATCCGCTGCGCGTTGGCCCGGTCGGTGTCGGCGTACTGAATGGCCGAGGCACCCACCTTCGTCTCCGTGTCGTTCAGGATTTCGTGCATCTGCGTCATCGACCGGCTCCAACGCTGCTTGGCCTCGGTGAAGGCCTGCTTCGCATCACCATCCCAGTCCCCGGACAGCCTGAGGGCGACTGCCTCCAGCTGGTCCAGCTGCGCCTGGATCTCCGTGGACTGCTGGCGCAGCCCCGCGCGGTAGCTCTCCACCGCCGAGTAGTTGACCCTGATCTCACCACTGCTCATGTTGTTCTCCTTCGCGCCTCAGCCCATCCGGGCCTGGATCTGGTTGTACATCGCGGTCTGCTCCTCCTCCACGCGGATGTTCTCCGCGTCCGTGGTGCGGAGCTTGTCCGCCAGCTCCTCGAGAGCTGTGACGATCGGCCGCGCCGCCTCGGCCCAGCGATCCACCGTCGCCTGCATCGCAAGCGCTGCCGGACCGCCCCAGCCCGCCATCGAGTCCCCCTTGTGACCCACGACCGCATCGATCCGGGAACGCACGGATGCTGCGACCTCGTCGGCCTGCTTGGCCCCTTGGGCCAACGCCTGATCGGCGATCCTCATCTGTTCTGCCATGACTGTCCTCTCCGTCGAAGATCCGCTCCAACCGGGTGGTCTGGAGCGGTGACACCCCTGAACTTAGGGCCAAACAGGGGGTTTGCGAAAGTCCTTGCCCCAACAAAAATCCGAACCCATCCGACCGCCACCCACCAACCCTGCGCTGACAAGGCACGATACGACGACATCCGGGGTCGGCTGGCACACCCGCCCCCTGACCCGCCACACTTGGGGCCGAGGAGGAGCCATGTCGCCCACCAGAGTCACCGACCTGCCGCAGCTGCTGCCCATCACCCTGACCACCGGCGGCGAGCAGGTGGACCTCAGCGTGCCCCCCGACGTCGTCGTCGCGGAGCTGCTGCCCGGCATGGTGTCCACCCTCCGCGACCTCGACCCCACCACCGCCACCCGAGGTTTCACCCTGCGCACCGCCTCCGGGCGGGTCCTCTCCCAGGACCTCTCCCTGCCCGAACAGGACGTCCGGCCCGGCGCGGTGCTGAGCCTCGACGCCACCGGCGACAGCCCCGACGACCAGCGCTACGACGACCTGGTCGAGGCCGTCGGCACCGCCGTCGCCGCCCATTCCACCCCCTGGCGGGGCCACGACTCGGTGCAGCTGTCCGCCCACTGCGCCGCCATCCTGGTGCTGCTGGCCGCGGTCCTGCTCGCCACCGGCAGCCGCGACGCCACCCTCACCGCCAGCATCGGGATCGCAGGCGCGCTGCCGGCCACCCTGGCCACCGCCGTCATCGCCCGGGTCCCCAACCGTCCCGGCTCCCTGGCGCTCGGCCACACCGTGCCCGTGCTGCTCGGCTGCAGCGCCTTCGCGTGGTCCCCTGGTCCCTGGTTCACGCTGCCACTGATCGCCGCAGGTGCGGGCCTGGCCGCAGGGTCGCCGGCCCTGCTGACCGTGCCCGCCGAACTCAAGGTCTCGATGGCCGCTCCCCTCACCGCGGGGGCCTCCCTCCTGCTGGCGGGTTCCCTGATCCACCTCGGCCACACCCCGCCCGAATCCGCCGCCGCCCTGGTCGTGGCACTGCTGGTCGTCGTCTCGCTGAGCGCCCCCTGGGTCAGCATCGCCCGCCTCGGGGTCACCCTCAGTGGCCGTGACGAACGTCCCGGCTTCGACGGCGCCACTGTGGACCGCGCCGTCGCCTGGGCTCGGGTGCTGGTGATCTCACTCAAGGCGGGCAGCACCTTCGGGCTGCTGGTGCTGGCCCCGCTGCTGTGCGGCTCCCCCGGCGGGATCGCGCTGCTCGCGACCTCCGGGATGGCACTGCTGCTGGCCACCCGGGCGCTGCGTTCGACGGTGGAGGTGCTGATCGGGGTGTTGACCGGCATGGTGCTCGCCCTCACCGCGACGGTGGCGACGAACCTGGTGCTGCCCGCCGCCCTGCCCTGGCTGCTGGGTGCGCTGCTCGTCGCGGCCGGGCTGGTGCTCGCGGTCAACGTGATCTCCCCCGCACACCGCCCCGTGCTCACCCGCGTCGTCGATGCGGTGGGGGTCATCACGCTGCTGGCGCTGCTCCCGCTGGCGGCGCTGGTGTGGGGGATCCTCTGATGCCCTCGCCGAAGGAAATCCTGGAGGCCCAGAAGTACAACCGGCAACGCCTGGTCACCGCCTTCGCCGCCGGGGTGCCCGACGGCAAGGAGGTCACCCCCCGCTCCGCCTTCGCCCCGATGGTGGTCGGCGCCATCCTGGTGGCGCTGATGATGCTGGTCGCCGCGCTGCTGGGGTGGCTCTCCCCGAAGCTGCCCCAGAACTGGCAGAATTCCACCCTCATCGTGGTCAAGGGCTCCGGTGCCCGCTACTACAGCATCGACGCGACCCTGCACCCCGTGACCAACATCACCTCCGCGAAGCTGCTGGCCGAGCGCGGCAGCTACCAGACCAGCGAGGTCTCCGCCTCCACCATCGACGGCATCGCCCGCGGCGTCCCCATCGGGCTGACCGGGGTGCCCGACGACGTGCCCGCGGCGAAGGACCTGCGCTCCGAGCTGTGGTTCTCCTGCCCCCTCGAGGAGGGCACCCACACCTGGGTGGCGGCCCTGCCGTCGAACCGGGTGCGGCGCGGGTCCGCCGTGGTGCGCAGTCAGGAGCAGCTGCACCTGGTCACCGACGGGGTGCGCCATCCGATCTCCGAGGAGCACCGTCGTACGGTGCTGCTGGCCCTGGGCCTGGAGACCACGGCTCCGGTCACCGTGCCCGCCAGCTGGCTGGCGCTGTTTCGCCCCGGCTCCGAGCTGGCTCCCCTGACCATCTCCGATGCGGGTCAGCCGGTCACCGACATGCCTCCCGCCTTGGAGCAGGCGGTGGTGGGCAGCGTCGTCGAGGTTGGCGACGGTGGGCGTCGCTACGTCATCACCGGTGCGGGTCGAGCGGCCCCGCTGACCGAGGTCGCGTCGCGGCTGTACCCGTCCTCGGCCCCGATTCCCGCCTCGGTGCAGGACATGGCGGGACTGGAGGTGGAGTCCGCGGGCGCGGCCCCGGCGGATTGGCCCGGCCAGCTCGGGGAGCTCGTACCCGCCGATGCGATGCCCTGCGCCAGGCTCAGCCGCGACGCGGCCGGGGAGCCGGTGACGCTGCTGGAGTCGATGGAACGCAACGCCCTGGCCGCAGCCCTGCCCGGAGGCCAGGAGCAGGGGCTGCACTCCACCGGGGCCGCCAGTTCGGTGCTCGGCGGGTCGGGGGCGCTGCTGCGGGCCAGCGACGGCGGCGAGCTGGGGCAGGTGATGCTGGTCTCCGACCTGGGGCTGGTGCACGGGCTCGGGAGTGCGTCCGAGGAGTCGCTGGCCCGGCTGGGGTACGGGCAGGCCCAGATCGTCGAGCTCCCGGCCGCGTGGCCGCAGCTGATCCCGCCGGGCACCACCCTCGACCCGGCGGGTGCGTGGGCGACGGTGGGTGAACGGTGAGCCGCCGGGTCGCGGCCTGGGCGGGGGCGCTGGGGGTCGCGCTGGCGCTCACCTGCCCGTCGGCCTCGGCGGAGGAGGGGCAGGAGTGCCGGGCGGGAACGATGTCCCTGGTGCCCGGTCCGCCAGCCGCCCTGGGGGCACTCGGGATGGAGGGGGCGTGGCGGTTGAGCCGAGGTGCCGTGACGGTCGCCGTCGTGGATTCGGGGGTGGATGCCACCAACCCGCACCTGGGTGAGGCGGTGCTGCCGGGGCTGGACCTGACGGGCCAGTCCCGTGACGCGCGGGTGGATGTGCACGGCCACGGCACCGCCATCGCGGGGCAGATCGCGGCGCGGCCCGTCGAGGGTTCGGGGCTGGTGGGGGTGGCTCCTGAGGCGATGATCCTGCCGGTGCGGGTCTACACCGGGGAGCACGACGGCGAGGCCTCACAGCCGGAGCCGGGGACCACGGCTGAGGGCATCCGGTGGGCGGCCGAGCAGGGGGCCGCCGTGGTGGTGGTGCCGTTGGCTGCCACCGTCGATTCCCCGGAGCTGGGTGAGGCCGTGGCGGCGGCCACCGAGTTGGGGTCGCTGGTGGTGGCCCCGGCCGGAAATCTGGAGCGGGGCCGGGACCAGGGTTCGCCGCGCTACCCGGCGGCCTATCCGCAGGTGTTGTCTGTGACCGCGACGAACCTCGACGGCGCGCCGTCGGATGCGGTGGTCCACGGCCCGCACGTGGAGGTTGCGGCGCCGGGGGCGGAGGTGCTGACCACGTTCCTGGCGTGGGGGGACTGTGTGCTGGCGGGTGGACAGCCCGCGTCGTCGTTCGCGACGGGATATGTGGGAGGTGTCGCGGCCCTGGTCGCGGCGGCCCACCCGGAGGAGTCCCCGGCGCACTGGGAGTACCGGATTCTCGCGACGGCGCTGCGCCCGCACCTGGCCGAGCGTGACGACGTGCTGGGCTGGGGCCTGGTCGCACCGCAGGCCGCGTTGGCCTTCGCCAACGACGGCGGCATGGCCGGTCCGCCGAATCCCCGCTTTCCCGCCGTCGAGCCCCCGGCCCCGGTGGCGGTCGACCCCCCGGTCCCCCAGGTTGACCCGATGCCGGACAGGGTGCGGCGGCTGGGTCCGGTGGTCGCGACCGGCGCGGTGGTCGGTACCGTGATCCTGCTGGTGGCGCGCCTGACGGAACTGCGCGGGAGTCGCACCAACCGCGACGAGCGCGACTGAGATGCCGCTCCTGCCGCGCGCCCTCCACCTCGCGCCCCATCTGAGCACGAATCGCCGGTGAAAACCGCTGGCACGTCGAGATACGACGACGAACCGTCTTCGCCCTGCGATTCGTGCCCATCTTCCCCGCCAGACCTTCCCGAGCACGAATCGCCGGCGAAAAACGTTGGCGCGTCGTCATGTGACCGCGAACCGTCTGTTCTCAGCGGTTCGTGCTCGGGGTGGGGCGGGAGGTCGTTTCGAGCACGAATCGCCGGTGAAGAACGCTGGCGCGTCACCTGTCTACGCTGAACCAGTTCTCCTCGGCGGTTCGTGCCCGCCTGGTCCCGTCGGCCAGGTCCAAGCACGAATCGCTGGTGAAAAACGCTGGCGCGTCACCTGTCTACGCTGAACCAGTTCTCCTCGGCGGTTCGTGCCCGCCTGGTCCCGTCGGCCAGGTCCAAGCACGAATCGCCGGCAAAAAACGCTGGCGCGTCGTCATGTGACCGCGAACCGTCGGTTGTCGGCGATTCGTGCTCGGTGCCAGGTCCTGCACCGTGCGCCAGGGGTCTCGACACGGCCTCCCTCGCTCCGCATCGGGACCCCGGCTCGACCAGCGGGAAGCACGAAACGCTGGCGAAAGTCGCTGGCGCGTCGTCATGTGACCGCGAACCGTCTGTTCTCAGCGGTTCGTGCTCGGGGTGGGGCGGGAGGTCGTTTCGAGCACGAATCGCCGGTGAAGAACGCTGGCGCGTCACCATACGACGCCGAACCGCCCATTCCCTGCGATTCGTGCCCCCTCCCCCTCCCCTTGCGCGCCCTCGCGCGCTGTCCCCATAGACTTGCGGTCGTCCAGGGAGTGATCGTCAAGGGATCGGAGAGAAGATGCTGGGATTTGCTGCACTTGACCACCACCCGGGCGGTCCGGTGGCCGTGTGGCTGGTGAGCCGGACCGAACCGGCGGAGGCATCCAGCACCAATGCCGTGGTGATCGAGACCGACGATCCCGAGCTGCAGCGGAAGGTCCACGGCCTGACCCGCGACCGCGTCGTCGTGCTCACCCCGGGCAGCAGCGCCGAGGGGCTTCCCATCGACGGCGCCCACGAGGTGGACCTGCTGGCCCGCCTCACCGACGCCACCCGCACCCACCAGGAGGCCATCATCGCGGCGATTCGCGCCCATGCCGCCTCCCGCAAGGGCCAGAAGCTGGTGGAGCCAACCTTCCCGGCCACCCCTGAGGTCCCGGCAGAGTGGCCCCAGAGCCCTGAGTTGCGCGCCCTGCAGCTGGCCCGCTGGCTGGGCCGGGTGTGGACCACATGGCTGGTCGGCGACGGCGAACGGTTGCGCCGCACCACCCAGCCCCGCACCGGCATCACCCCGTGGATCATGCCGCCCGAGCTCAACCAGCCCGACCTGCTGGAGCTTCCCCCGGCTCTGTCCGACGACCTGCACCCCCAGCCCTTGACCCCACCCCCAGCCTGACCGGACACGGATGCCAAGCATTCGATCCAGGTCCGGGCGGTCTCGAAGGGTATAGCTCTCACAGATGTTCCTCCTCCTAGTCTGTGATGAGGTCGAAGGTGTCCCCACCATCCCACCGAAGGCGAACCTCCGGCCCAAGATTGAACTCCCCCGCCCGCAACGTCCCATCCGGGCGAGCATTGACAAACTGATACCGCACCACAACCTCACCCCGCCGCAACGCCTCAAAAAACCCCGGAAACTCCCCCGCATCCCGCACACAGTGAGTCTCCTCGCCAACCGCGAATCACCACTACTGGACAGCAGATCCCGCAGATACGGCAGGGTGCCCTGCTGCGCCCCCTGACGAGACCCCATCTTCGGCGAATTGCCGCCCGATCTCGTCAAAGACGATCTCATACCGATCCAACACCTCCGGCAACCCTCACCACCGCTCCTCAGTCCCATCAAACTTACGGAATCTGCAGGAAACGGAGTCACGCCACGCGCCAATTTCAGCGTAAGCCTGCTCATGGATTTTCCAGATGAACTCAGTGATGTCTGTCATCACACTCCACGGTTCCCCCCACACCCCACAAGCAGCCTCCACATACCGAGGAAAGAAATCAGCAACAGCCACATTCCCCACCAAGTCATCTTTCCAGTTCCTCACCAAACTGAAATAAACACTAGAAACCTCTCCTGTCTCACCACTAGCTGACAGCAATACCGCCCGGGTTTCCCCCCCCTCCTCGTACATGTATCGGGACTCGAACTTGGTGGGCTGCCAGCCGAACTCTGCAGCCAAACCCGGAATATCCTCCATCCTCACCGGGGCAGGCAGCGACGCCAAGCGTTCAATCCACTGCTGGGCGGTCTCAAAGGGTATAGCTCTCACAGATGTTCCTCCTCCTAGTCTGTGATGAGGTCGAAGGTGTCCCCACCATCCCACCGAAGACGAACCTCCGACCCAAGATTGAACTCCCCCGCCCGCAACGTCCCATCAGGGCGGGAATTGACGAACTGATACCGCACCACAACCTCACCCCGCCGCAACGCCTCAAAAAACCCCGGAAACTCCCCCGCATCCCGCAACACAGCCAACCGAGCTGCCAACCGCGAATCCCCATTACTGGACAGCAGATCCCGCAAATACGGCAACGTGCCCTGCTGCGCCCCCTGACGAGACCCCATCTTCGGCGAGTTACCGCCCGATCTCGTCAAAGACGATCTCATACCGATCCAACACCTCCGGCAACCCTCACCACCGCTCCTCAGTCGTATCAGATGTAGCGAACTGACAAGCGATCAGGGTGGGCTTCAAATAAATCTCAGCATAACCCTCCTCATGGAACTTCCAGATGAACGTGACCGGATCAGTCATCACACTCCACGGCTCCCCCCACACCCCACGAGCAGCCTCCACATACCGAACATACCAATCCACCACCCCAACATTCCCCACCAGATCATCATCCCAGTTCCTCACCAGATCAACAGAAACATCAAAAATCTTGTCAGCTTCACGATTGACCGAAACCAAGATCAGTCGGGACTCCCCCCCCTCCTCATACCTGTACTCATCGGCATCCTTGGTCGACTCCCAGCCGAACTCTGCCGCCAGCGCAGGAATGTCATCCATCCTCACCGGGGCAGGCAGCGACGCCAAACGTTCAATCCAATGCTGGGCGGTCTCAAAGGGTATAGCTCTCACAGATGTTCCTCCTCCTAGTCTGTGATGAGGTCGAAGGTGTCCCCACCATCCCACCGAAGGCGAACCTCCGGCCCAAGATTGAACTCCCCCGCCCGCAACGTCCCATCCGGGCGAGCATTGACAAACTGATACCGCACCACAACCTCACCCCGACGCAACGCCTCAAAAAACCCCGGAAACTCCCCCGCATCCCGCAACACAGTGAGTCTCTTGGCCAAGCGAGGGTCCCCACTGCTGGAGAGCAGGTCCTGCAGGTAGGGCAGGGTGCCCTGCTGCGCCCCCTGCCTGGACCCCATCTTCGGGCTGGCGCCGCCCTTGTTCTCGTCGAAGACAATCTCATACCGCTCCGACCGAGGCCCACCCCGGGTCGGCGGATCAATGTCCGGCCCACCAATCCCCACCTGATCCAACGTCCCCGACCCCGGCGACCTATGGGAACCAGGAGAGCCACCGGTCTCCCCCAGAATCACCCTGCGACCCTGATCCTCCAAGATCAAGTGTCCACCACGATCACCCGCCCACTCAGAAGCCTTCCGCAAGTCCAACTCCGCGTCCCCAGCCTTCTGGAGCAGCTCTTGATGGTGTCGCAGCGCGGCCTTGTCGGCGTCGGTCAGATTCGGGTTCTTGAGCCTCTCCTTGAGCATGTTGGCGAGGGTGCGATACCCCTTGGTGTCGACCTTGACCTTCGGGTCGGTCCTGGCCAACCACTCCCGGGCGAACTCGAGGGAATCCCTGGCCGCACTCCGAGCCCTCCGGGCCACCTCCCGAACTTCCCGCCACACCGCGCTGGCCTGCGTGAACTCCGCCTGCCGGGCCGGATCATCCCAACCCCGCTCCACCGGCGACTCGGTCCAGTCATGAAAATGAGTCACCTCACCGGTACCGGCGTAGGGATCCTCGGTGAACCTCGCCCCATCCACCGAAGAACGCAACCTGCCCTGATCATCCCGGAACGTCCCCTCCGGATCACTGGCATAGTGCCCACGCCCGTCGCCTCGATCCTCCGGCAACGGTTTGCCATGCTCATCCACCAACAGTGGGTTCCCGTGACGATCCCTCCGCACCAGAGCCCCCGGCCCCTCCGGATCTGGAACACCGTGGCGTGGCGGGTCCACATCCCCCGGCCCATCAGCGCCCCGCCGAGGCACCACATCATCACCATGACCCCCACCAGCGCTGCTGCGCCGGCCACCACGCACCACATCCTCATCCACCACCATCGCCAACCCGTGGCCACCCCACCGGCCCGGCGAACGACCACCCCCACCAACATCGGCCCCAGCCAGAGCAGCCCTGCTCCACCCATTGCCACTGACCCGGTCCAGCCCCTGCCTCACCTCAGAAGCCAACCGCGTCAACTTCTCATCCAACGGACCCACCACCCGGTCCCACCCAGAACGACCCCACCCCCTGACCAACTCCCGCACCCGAACCAACGGCTGCCCAACCCGCTCCACACCAGCCCCCACAACCCGCACCACAGGATGCACCCCCGAAGGCAACCCCTTCTTCGCAAACCTGCCCACCCACTTCACAACCCCCACACCAGGAACAAACCCCGACACCGTCTTCGCCGCCGCCCGATGCGGATCATCCACATACGCCTGCCACCCATTCTCCCCACGCAAATACGCCTGATGATCCCACTGAACACCCTCACCCCACCACGTGAGCAACTTGTTCCAATCCCCCCTGTACTCATCACTCAGATCCCCGGACCACAACTCCGGCACCGTCCCCGCCCCCACCTTCACATGAGTCCACAAGAAATCCCCCATCCCACCCCACGCCTGATGAGCCGTCTCCCAACTGTGATCCCCAAACTCGTCATACCCCGCCAAAGCATCAATCCCCGACACGAACTCCTGCACATTGTCCCGAACCCCATACCCCCACGACTCCCAAAAATTACGCGGCGCAGGCTCCCCCGGAGCACCCCACGGATACGACTCCGCCCGATCAAACTCCTTCCCCAACCCTGAAGAAGGCGCCACACACTCCAACGCCCCATCCAAACCAATCGCCCGCAACGCAGTCTCACACGCACACATCTCATCCACCACCTGCCGATGCACCTGGTTGTACCGAGCCAACAAATCCTGATTCCGCGCCACCGCATCATGATCAACCCGCCACCCCACACCATCCGGGAACTCCTCCAACACCCCCGCACGAAACTCCCACGCATCCACCTCCACAGCCTCCAACCGAGGCTTCAACAACCGCAACGCCTCCGCATACCTCACAATCGGCTCCGACGCCTTCATCAAATCCAACCGAATCCGCGTCGCAGCCTCCACCGCAGGCTTCATCACCCCATACACCGCCTCCTGCTCAGGAGACTCATACACATCCCGCAACCCCCGCCACACCTTGTTCACCCCATGTGCACGCTTCAAAATCTCCCATCCCAGACTGGCCAACGCCTGACCAGACTCCTCCACCCCATCAGGATCCAACCCCACCGAACGACACACAAACTGACCCGGATCAATCAACCCATCACTCACGGCACGCCCTCCCGACTCGGCCAACACGACCCTGAAACCCTCGCACACCACACCTCACAGACTCCACACCAACCCTGGACAATTTCCAGAAATGACCAAAAAGAGGACGGACGCAGGTTTTCAGGATGCCGGGTTGGGAAGGTGGTGTGTGAGACCGAGACGTGAAGGACCCGGCACCTTGAGGGTGCCGGGTCCTTCACTGATGGGATGGCCTCAGCGGGCCTGCTCGATGCGCATGCTCACGCCGTCGCCCAGGTTCAGCACCGTGCCGATCGGCACCAGCACGGACTGGCCGTCCTCCAGCAGGAAGGGCTCATCGTCGGCCAGCTGGATGGTGGTGCCGTTGGTGGAGTCGAGATCGGTGATCCTGGCCTGCCTGCCCTCCGGCTGAACCAGCACGTGACTACGGGAGATGTCGTTGCCCGGGCTCGGGACCCGCATCGTGGCGACCCCCGCCGGGCCGCGCGAGGCATCCGGTGCCCGCCCGATCACCAAGCCGTTGACCAGGTTCTGGAACTCGCCGGTGTTGGTCTGGATACCCATCGCCACCGAGGGCATCACCGGCTCAGCGGGCCGCGAGTATGCGAAGTCGTCGTGGTGCTCCATGCCCTCCGTGGCATCCAGGGCCACCGGCGCTGGAGCGGGCGGCGCAACCGGGGAGGGGGCCGGAGCCACCGGCACCGGGGCAGGAGCCACCGGCGACTGGTACGACGGCTGTGGGGCCGCGTACGGGTCATGGCTGTACGACGGCGGGGCCACCGGGTCCTCGTAGCTGCGCGGCTCCTCGTAGCTGGGCTGCGGTATGGAGTGCTCGTAGCTCCTCGGTTCCTCGTAGCGGGGCTCGTCGTAGCGCGGCTCCTCGTAGGACCTGGCCGAAGGGCTCTCGTACAGCCCGGGCGAGGATTCCTCGACAGGCGACGGTTCCGAACCGGACACCGGGGCCAGCGGCTCAGGGCTGCGGGTCGGCGCCGGGGCGCTGGGCTCCGGGAGCTGGTTCTCGGTGTCCGGGAACATCACCAGCTGCGCCGGATCGGTGGTCAGGTGCAGGGCCGAGGCCCCCACCGCACCGACCACCAGCGGCAGGTGCAGCACCGTTTCATGATCCACCTGGGCCATCTCGATGCGCAGCCCCCGCACCTGCCCGAAATGGGCCTCGTGCCAGGTCAGCGCACCCTCGCCGTCGAGCGCCGTCTCGCCGGTGCTGGTGTCCACCACCTGAATCCGGCCCCGCGCCAGGCCGTGCAGCGCGCCACCCTCCCAGACGAAGGCCGCGAAGTCCGGCATCTGGTCCAACGAGTAGCCGCGCAGCACATTCAACAACGAGCTGAGCGAGCGAGCGGCCTGGATGTCGCTCCACAGCTGGTTCACCAGCGACGACATCTTGGGCGGTGCAGGCTGCATGACCGCGACGAGCTTCGGCCCGGCAAGCACCATCCACTGGCCGGGGGTGTAGGTCAAGCGCCACGGCCCGATCGGAAGCGACATCAGATCTCCCATCTTTCTGGTGGCCCCCAGACTAGCCAAAGGGAGGCGGTGATGACGAAGAACCGATCCCAAAAACTGGACCCGATCACAGGCTGTCGGCCATGCGGCGGACAGCCTCCGAGATCAATTCCCTCGACGTGGCGAGGTTCACCCGCACGTGCTGCGTGGCCGCCGGATCGAACTCGGGCCCGAAGTTGAACCTCACCCCGGCCCGCTCATGGAAGTGCCTTCCCGGGTGTTCCAGACCCAGCGGAGCGCAGTCCAACCACGCCAGGTAGGTGCCCTGCGAGGGCCGCCAGCTCAGCTGCGGCAGCCGCCGGGCCAACTCGGCCACGAAGTGGGCCTTGTTCTCGTCGATCTCCAGGCGCAGCTGGGCCAGCCACCCGCGGCCGTGGACCAGCGCCGTCGCATTCGCCGTCACCGCGAAGTAGGAGGCCGCCTCGTTGACCTGCGGACCGAGCCCGGCGACGATCCCGGTCGCCTCCGCCCCCGGAACGACCAGCCCCGCCTTCAGTGCGGCCAGGTTGAAGGCCTTCGACGCCGAGACCACCATGACCGCCCGCTCGCCGCCCGGCACCGTGAGGATCGGGGTGTGTCGCTCGCCGCTGAACGGCGCGTGGATCTCGTCGCTGACCACCGTCACGCCGTGTCGATTGGCCAGCTCCATCACCCGGGTCAGTTCCTGCGGGGTGTGGAGGGTGCCGTTCGGGTTGTGCGGGGAGCACAGCAGGTAGACCTTCACCTGATCGTCGGCAAAGGCCCGCTCCAGGGCCTCCAGGTCCAGCCGGTCGTCGCGCAGCGGCACCTCGACGCCACGGCATCCGGCTGCGCGGATCACCCAGCGGAACGGCGGGTAGATCGGCGGGTTGAACACCACGCCATCGCCCGGCCGGGTCAGCGCCGCCGTCAGCTCCCGGATGGGGGACATCGTGTCGCAGGCGATCTTGAAGGTGCCAGGGTCCAGCCTCATCCCCCAGGTCTCGGCCGCGAAGTCGGCGTAGGCCTCCTGGTAGTCGGGCTGCTCCGGGTAGCCGGTGTCGCCGTCGATCATCATCCGGGTCAGTCGCTCCTGCACGGCGGGCAGCAGGTGGACGTCCATCTCCGCGACGAACATCGGCAGCACGTCGGGCTCGAACCGGGACCACTTGATGCTGCGGCGTCGGCGAAGGTCGTCGAGGGGGACGTCGAGGATGCGCATGACATGGAGTCTACGAGGTTGATTTCCTTGAACTTTCGGTTTGTCAAGGAAGGGCCATTGAGACGACTTTTGAACGTCTCAATCCCTGTCTAGGGTCGATCCCCAGGAGGGATCACCGATGAAGCACCAACTCGCATTCCTGACCGCCCTGCTGGCATTCCTCGCGCTGCTGGCACCCACGAAGGCACTCGCCGCTCCCGGCCAGGAGGAGAAACTCTCCCCCGCCCCGCCGAAGCCCTCGCCCAGCGTCCCGAACTTCGGCACGACGGTGCGCCCGGACGGGACCCCCGTCGCGGTGGTGGTACCCAGCGGCCTCGGCGGGATGCTCAACGTCGTCAACCTGAACACCGGGGAGACCACCTCCAAATCTTTCGGCGAGGACATCGACGTCCAGGCCTGGGGATTCGCGAGGATGGCCGACAACAGCCTGCTCATCGGCTCCGCCCACCACCTGTTCCGCTACATCCCGGCGAACACCGCGCAGCAGGACGAGATCACGCAGCTCAGCGTCGCTGGGGCAACCGGTTGGCAGCAGGTCGATCCGCTCTACGAGTCCATCTGGGACATCGCCGTCGACGAGTCCGGCACCGCCTACCTGGCCACCAACGCCAAGAGCAAGCAAAAGGGCGATCAGCCCAAGGGAAGGGTCCTGACCTGGAGCGCTGCCAAGGGCTGGGGACAGCTGCCCGGCGGGTCGCCGGTCTCGGACGCCCAGTACGTGCAGTCCATCGACTACGCCGACGGTCACGTCTACGTCGGCACCGGGCGGATCAACCCTGAGGTGCGCCGGATCAACGTCACCACCGGGGCCAACACGGTGCTGCCGGTGCTGCCCACCAAGTCCAAGGAGGGCACCCACGAGCACCTCGAGGTCCACGGCGGGTGGCTCTACACCAACAAGATCGGCTCCTACGGTGGCGTCGCTTACAACCTGGCCACCGGGGCCAGGCGGGACCTGGGCGGCTACGGCAAGCACGTCGTGACCCGCCCCGGTGATCCGACAAGGGTGTACTTCGCACACCACGGCTCAAAGACCGGTCGCTGGTTGCACTCCTACGACCCCACGACGGGCACCCTCGGCACCGTGCTGCACGACTCGTCGCTCAGGGGACGCCTGAGCCCGCTCAGCTGGGCCAATGACGACGTCTTCGTCTCCAACGAGATGACCAACGGTGAGCTCAGCGTCGCCCACGTCTCCGCGGGCAAGGCGACGGTCCGCAACGACCAGATTGTCGCCCCGCCGCGCGCCATCCAGTCATTGACCGCCGCCGCCAACGGCAAACTCTACGGGTCCTGGTACATGACTGCGCCGGAGCGTCTGGAGGTCACCCCGGGGGCCACCGCCGCCCAGACCAGCTACCAGCTGCCCACCATCCCGGTGGGTCAGGCCGAGAGCATCACCTCCGACGGCACCTGGCTGGCCACCGGGACATACCCGGGCGGGAAGATCAGGATCGAACCGCTCAGTGACCCGACGAAGGCCAAGAACATGGTGATCGGGTACCGCCAGGACCGGCCCTACGCGGCGATCCCCCTGGGGGATGGCGACTTCGCCTTCGGCTCGGTGCCGACCTACGGGAACCTCGGCGGGGCGCTCAGCATCTACAGCCACAAGACGGGCCAGCTCGACACCTACACCCTCCTCGCCTCCAGCACCTACGCCGACGGTGTCAACGGACCCCTGGTCGCGCAGCTGTCACCGGTCTCCCTGGCCCGCATCGGCAACACGATCTACATGGGTACCACCCGACGGGGCGGGCACGGAGTGATCGCCGACACCGAGGAGGCCTACATCCTCGAATTCGACCTCAAGAAGCGGAAGGTGACCCGCATCACCCGGGTGCTCGACAAGCAGGTGGCGGTGACCGGGCTCACCGTCGGGGCCGACGGCGTGCTCTACGGCATCACCGGGCAGCATGTGTTCAAGATGGTGAACGGACGTGTCGAGGCGTATGCCCTCAAGGACACCACGACGAATCCCGCCAAGCCGCTCGTGCCGGGCGAGTACAACCGCAGCTGGCTGCTGGAGAAGGACGGCGTGCTGTACGGCGTCGTCGGAGGGCACCTGTGGCGCATCCCGACCAGCAGATTCGACCAGGCCGAGCTGATCGTTCGAGCCCCCGCGAAGGGGCAGGAGATCACCGGCCTGACGCTGGGCCGTGACGGATACCTCTACTACGCCAAGGGGGCCGAGCTGTTCCGCCACAGCGTCACGAAGGGCTGAAACCCGCCAAGTGGACGGATCGCGGATTTCCGGTTTTCCACTCCCCCGCGCATAATTGACGCGCATCGCAAGGCGACGATGGGGCCATCACCCCGGAGCTGCCGGAAGAACGGCGCACGCTCACTAGACCCGGCCGCGAGCACGAATCAAGCGGGACGCATCGCGTCCAAGGAGGGTGGTACCGCGGGCCCCGGCTCGTCCCTCCGGTCCTGTCCACCGACCCGAGGTACCGCAGATGAGCTCCTACAACCAGGTCCCAGCCGCCGTCGACTTCCCTGCCCTGGAACACGAGATCATCCAGCTGTGGGAGAAGCACGACACCTTCACCAAGTCCTTGGAGGCCACCCGGGACGGCGAGCCCTGGACCTTCTACGAAGGCCCCCCCACCGCCAATGGAATGCCCGGCACCCACCACATCGAGGCCCGGGTCTTCAAGGACCTGTTCCCGCGCTTCAAGACCATGCAGGGCCGCCGCGTGGACCGCAAGGCCGGGTGGGACTGCCACGGCCTGCCCGTCGAACTCGCCGTCGAGAAGGAGCTCGGCTTCTCCGGCAAGCCAGACATCGAGGCCTACGGGGTGGAGGCCTTCAACGCGAAGTGCCGCGAATCGGTGCTGCGCCACGTCGACGCCTTCGCCGAACTGACCCGCCGCATGGGCTACTGGGTCAACCTCGACGACGCCTACGTCACCATGACCCCTGAATACGTGCAGTCCTGCTGGTGGGCACTCAAGCAGATCTTCGACAAGGGGCTGCTGCAGGAGGACCACCGGGTCGCCCCCTACTGCCCGCGCTGCGGCACCACCCTGTCCGACCACGAACTGGCCCAGGGCTACGAGGACGTCACCGACCCGTCGGTCTACGTCCGGTTCCCCGTCACCTCGGGTCCGCTCGCCGGGTCAGCCGACCTGCTGGTGTGGACGACGACGCCGTGGACGCTGGTCTCCAACACCGCCGTCGCCGTCCACCCCGAGGTGGACTACGTGGTCGGCACCCACCCGGAGCAGGGCCGCCTGGTCGTCGCGGAGCCGCTGTTCGACACCGTGCTCGGCGACGAGTGGACCCGGGGCGAGAGCTTCCGCGGCACCGAGATGGAACGCTGGACCTACCAGCGGCCCTTCGATCTCGTCGAGTTCCCCGCCGCCGCGCACCTGGTGGTCCTGGCCGACTACGTCACCACCTCCGACGGCACCGGTCTGGTCCACCAGGCCCCCGCCTTCGGTGAGGACGACATGCAGGTCTGCCGCGGCTACGGGCTGCCGTTCGTCAACCCGATCCGCGCCAACGGCACCTTCGACGACGACATCCCGCTGGTCGGCGGCGTGTTCTTCAAGACCGCCGACGCCGCTCTCGTTGCGGACCTGGAGCGCCGCGACCTGCTGTTCCGCAAACTCGACTACCTGCACTCCTACCCGCACTGCTGGCGCTGCCACACCGCGCTGCTGTACTACGCGCAGCCATCGTGGTACATCCGCACCACGCGCATCAAGGAAGAGCTGTTGGCTGAGAACGAGGCGACCACCTGGTACCCGGCCTCCATCAAGCACGGCCGCTACGGCGACTGGCTGAACAACAACATCGACTGGGCGCTGTCGCGCAGCCGCTACTGGGGGACCCCGCTGCCGATCTGGCGCAACATCGACGACCCGTCGGACCTGATCTGCGTCGGCTCCCTGGCCGAGCTCGGCGAACTGACCGGCCGTGACCTCAGCGACCTCGACCCGCACCGCCCGTTCATCGACGACGTGGAGATCGTCCGAGGCGGAGCGACCTACCGTCGCGTGCCGGAGGTGATCGACGCCTGGTTCGACTCCGGGGCGATGCCGTTTGCGCAGTGGGGCTACCCGCACGCCACCGGGTCGGCGGAGAAGCTGGAGGCCAACTACCCGGCCGACTTCATCTGCGAGGCCATCGACCAGACGCGCGGCTGGTTCTACTCGCTGATGGCGGTGGGCACCCTGGTGTTCGAGCAGTCCAGCTACCGCAACGTCGTGTGCCTCGGCCACATCCTGGCCGAGGACGGCCGGAAGATGAGCAAGCATCTGGGCAACATCCTGGAGCCGATCCCGCTGATGGACTCCCACGGCGCGGATGCGGTGCGGTGGTTCATGGCCTGCTCCGGGTCGCCGTGGATGGCGCGTCGGGTGGGGCACTCGACGATTGCGGAGACGGTGCGGAAGGTGCTGCTGACCTACTGGAACACCGTCGCCTTCCAGTCGCTGTACGCCAGGGCCGCCGGGTGGAGCCCCGGCAGGGAGCAGACGGCCAGCTCTCACGTGCTGGACCGCTGGCTGGTCTCGGCGACCAACGAGCTGATCCGCGACGTCACCGTCGCGCTGGAGGACTTCGACACCCAGCGGGCGGGGGCGCTGCTGGCGGCTTTCGTCGATGACCTGTCGAACTGGTACGTGCGACGGTCCCGGCGGCGCTTCTGGGCGGGCGACGCCGGCGCGCTCGCGACGCTGCACGAGACGTTGCACGTCGTGACCCGGCTGATGGCCCCGATCATGCCTTTCGTGACCGAGCGGGTGTGGCAGGACCTGTTCGTGACCACCGACCCTGAGGGCCCGCAGTCGGTGCACCTGGCGTCCTGGCCCGTCGTCGATGAGTCGCTGATCGATCAGCGGTTGTCGACGGCGATGGCGACGGCGCGGCGCGTGGTCGAGCTGGGGCGTTCCGCCCGGGCGGAGTCGAAGATGAAGGTGCGGCAGGTGCTGCGTCGGATGCTCATCCCGACGGCGGCCCTGGAGGAGCTGTCCGAGGAGCTGCGCGCCGAGGTGCGGGCGGAGCTGAACGTGCAGGAGATCGACTCGTTCACCTCAGCCGGGGATCTGGTGGATCATTCGGCGAAGGGCAACTTCCGCAGCCTCGGGAAGCGGTTCGGGAAGCGGACCCCGCTGGTGGCTGCCGCCATCGCGGCGGCGGATGCGGCCCGGCTGGCGTTGGAGCTGCGGCGCGACGGCCGAAGCGTCGTCGAGGTCGAGGGCGAGCAGCTGGAGGTGGAACCTGCGGAGGTGCTGCTGACGGAGCGGCCGCGCGAGGGCTGGTCCGTGGTCAACGAGCAGGGCGAGACGGTGGCGCTGGACCTGGAGCTGACCCCGGAGCTGGTGCGGGCGGGCCTGGCCCGGGAGGTGATCCGGGTGGTGCAGGAGGCCCGGAAGTCGTCGGGGCTGGAGGTCACCGACCGGATCGCGCTGGTGCTGCAGGCCGAGGGGGATCTGGCCGAGGCCATCGCCGAGCACGCGGGGTTGATCGCCGACGAGGTGCTGGCGGTGTCGCTGACCCAGGCACCGGTTGAGCAGGCGACGGTGGAGGAACCGGAGCTGGGCCTCAGGGTTCAGGTCACGAAGTCCTGACCGGTTGGAGCCCCTACCGGGGTGCTGTGGCTGCGACGTCGGCGCGGGCCTCGACGAAGGCATCGATGGCCGCGTCGAGGTCGTCCCGGGTCAGGGCCGCCGACAGCTGGGTGCGGATGCGGGCCCGCCCCCTCGGGACCACGGGGTGGCTGAACGCGCGCACGTAGACGCCCCGGGCGAGGACCGCGTCGGCCAGCCGGGCCGCGACGGTGGCGTCGCCGACCATCACCGGCACGATCGGGTGGTCGGAGGCGGGGATCAGGAAACCCTCACCGCTCATGCGGTGGCGGAAGTAGGCGGTGTTCTCGCGCAGCCGCGCCAGCAGGTCGCCGGAGGAGGCCAGCAGGTCCAGCATCGCCAGGGAGGCGCCGACGATGGCCGGGGCCAGGGAGTTGCTGAACAGGTAGGGGCGGGAGCGTTGGCGCAGCCACTCGACGATCTCTGTGCGGGCGCAGGTGTAGCCGCCGGAGGCGCCACCCAGGGCCTTGCCGAGGGTGCCGGTGAGGATGTCCACCCGTTCGGTGACCCCGAACAGCTCCGGGGTGCCCGCGCCGGTGGGGCCGACGAATCCGACGGCGTGCGAGTCGTCGACCATCACCAGCGCGTCGTACTCGTCGGCCAGGGCACAGATCTCGTCGAGTGGGGCGATGTAGCCGTCCATCGAGAACACGCCGTCGGTGGCGATCACCTTGTGGCGGGCCCCGGAGGCGGCCTCCAGCTGGGCGCGCAGGTCGTCGAGGTCGCGGTTGTGGTAGCGGTAGCGGGTGGCCTTGCTCAGCCGCACGCCGTCGATGATGGAGGCGTGGTTGAGCTCGTCGGAGATGATGGCGTCCTCGGGGCCGAACAGGGTCTCGAACAACCCGGTGTTGGCGTCGAAGCAGGAGGAGTACAAGATGGTGTCGAAGCCGTCGCTGCCCGGGCGCAGGAAACCGGTGAGGCGTCGCTCCAGCTCCTGGTGCTGGGTCTGGGTGCCGCAGATGAAGCGGACCGAGGCCATGCCGAAGCCCCAGCGGTCGAGGGCGGCCTTGGCGGCGTCGATGAGGACCGGTGAGTCCGCGAGCCCCAGGTAGTTGTTGGCGCACAGGTTGATGACCCGGCCGGAGGGGGTCGCGACGTGCGCGGCCTGCGCGGTGGTCAGTGGCTCCTCGTGCTTGTGGAGCCCGTCGGCGCGGAGCTGGGCCAGCTGGGCCGAGATGTCGTCGATGAAGTTCACAGTTCCTCCCAGTTGAGTATGACCTTGCCGGAGCGCCCGTCCCCGGCGACGGCGAAGGCCTCGGCGTGGTCGGTGGGGGCGAAGCGGTGGGTGATGACCCCGGAGATGTCGAGGCCGGAGCGGATGAGGGAGTTCATGGCGTACCAGGTCTCGAAGATCTGGCGGCCGGTGACGCCCTGGATGGTGAGCATGTTGAAGATGATGGTGGAGAAGTTGACGGTGAGTTCGTCGGCGGGGGTGCCGAGCAGGGCGATGCGGCCGCCGTGGGTCATGTGGTCGATCATGGAGCGCAGGGCCTGGCCGGAGCCGGACATCTCCAGCCCGATGTCGAAACCCTCCCGCATCTGGAAGCGGTCGTAGCAGTCGCCCAGTTGCTCACGGGTCGGGTTGAGGGTGGAGGTGATGCCGAGCGACGCAGCGAGTGCGAGGCGTTCGTCGCTGAGGTCGGTGATGACGACGTTGCGGGCGCCCTGGAACTTCGCGACCAGCGCGGCCATGATCCCGATGGGGCCAGCACCGGTGACGAGCACGTCCTCGGCGAGGGCGGGGAACTGGAGGGCGGCGTGGACGGCGTTGCCGAAGGGGTCGAAGATGGCGGCGACCTCGACGTCGAGGTCGGCGGGGTGGACCCAGATGTTCGCGGCGGGCATGGCGAAGTACTCGCAGAAGGCGCCGTCGACGTGGTAGCCGATGCCCTGGGTGCGCAGGCACAGGTGACGGCGGCCCGCCAGGCAGGCCCGGCAGCGGCCACACACGTAGTGGCCCTCGCCGGAGACCAGCTGCCCGACCTCCAGGCCGCTCACCTCGGAGCCGAGTTCGGCGATGGTGCCCGCGAACTCGTGGCCGAGGATGCGGGGGGTGGTGACGGTGCTGGCCGCCCAGCCGTCCCAGCGGTCGATGTGGACATCGGTGCCGCAGATGCCGGTGCGCATCACCTTGACCAGCACCTCGTTGGGGCCGGGGGTGGGGACAGGGACGTCGATCAGCTCCAAGCCCGGGCCGGGCCGCGTCTTCGCCAGTGCCAGCATGAAGACATCGTGGCACATCAGTCCTCACCACCTGCACCCACCCCCAATCGAACAGCTGCCGCTTTCCTCCTGCCACCCCTGGCGAATCGTGCAAGGTTCGGGCGGAATGTGGGATCGCGTGGAATCATGGACCGCATGGGTCTGATGGATTTCCTGGGCAAACGTTCCGGCGGGTTGAGCATCGATGACACCTTGATGGCGCTCAGCAAGGGGGCCGTCCTCATCGACGTGCGCACGCCGGGCGAGTACGAGGCCGGGCACGCGCCGGGGGCTCGGCACATCGATCCGAAGCTGCTGCACGACGATCCCCTGGAGGCCATTCACGGCGACGACCCACTGGCCGAGCGCGACTCGGCCGTCGTGGTCATCTGCGACAACGGGCTGAGGTCCTCCATCGTCGCCGCCGAGCTGCGGTCCAAGGGCATCCTCGCCGAATCCGTCGCCGGTGGGCTGCACGCCTGGAACCGCGACGGCAATCCCGTGATCCCCGGCCCCTACCGCCGCCGATGAAGGGGCTGAGCAGATGGCTGCTCGCTGGGGCGGCCGTGGCGGGACTCAGCGCGGTCGTCGCCGTGAAGCTCCGGCGCGCCAAGGCGGTGCAGCAGCAGGTGGACCACTACCCCGAGCACTGGCGGCACCGTCCCGAGGCCCTGCCCGACGATGCCATCCACCACGTGGTGCTGGGCGATTCCGCCGCCCAGGGAGTAGGGGCCTCGCACATCGACCGGGGCTACGTGTGCCTGCTCACGGACCGGTTGGCGGCCGCCACCAGGCGCAACGTGGTGGTCACCAACCTCTCGGTCCCGGCCGCCACCACCCGCGACCTGGTGCGTGAACAGCTCCCCCTCCTGGCCGAGCTGCCCCGCCCCGCTGACATCGTCACCGTCGCCATAGGCCGCAGCGACGTGGTGGAGGCGGGCAACAACCTCTACTCCTTCGAGAAGCACTTCGGTGACATCGTCGCGACCCTCCCCGCTGGCAGCTTCGTCGCCGATGTTCCCTCGCTCAACTCGCCGCCGTGGGCGGGCCGCTCCCGCGAGTTCGCCGAGGTCGCCCACGACCTGATCATGCTGCACCACCAGCATCTGGTGCCGCTCCACGAGGCGACCCGGGGAACCCGACGCTTCCATCTGGGGGATCGTGGCCACCGTGTCTGGGCCGACGCCTTCTGGGAGGCCATCGAGACCTCCGGGACGCTGGACCGGCTGCGACGCACCGCCTCGTAGAGCGACGGCGCGAGCCCAAGGTTTCGCGACGCCAAGGGGCTCGGGTAGAGTTGACCCTCGGCTGGCCACCCGGTCGGCCATGCCCTCCTGCCGTGGGACCCGCCCACGGCCGTCAGTCCGAAGGAGGTTGGGCAGTACCCATGCGCAAGTACGAGATCATGGTCCTCGTCGATTCCGATGTCGACGAGCGTCAGGTTCCAGGCCTGATCGACAAGCACCTCGAGGTCATCACCTCGGGCGGTGGCTCGATCGACAACGTTGACCACTGGGGTCGCCGTCGTCTGGCCTACGACATCAACAAGAAGTCCGAGGCCACCTACTCGGTGCTGCAGGTCTCCTGCACCCCTGACGTGGTGCAGGAGATGGATCGCCTCATGACCATCGACGAGAAGATCGTCCGCACGAAGGTTCTCAGGCGCGACGCCTGAGAAGTTTTCAACAATCGAGTCCAGTTCAGGCCCGTCGTGACCATTCGACGGTTTTCGTGCCCATAGTGGTGATGAACGACGACTCACCCCAAGTCCGATCCCGGAGGAGAACATGGCAGGCGAAACCACGATCACGCTGGTCGGGAACCTCACAGCAGACCCCGACCTCCGCTTCACCCCGAGCGGTGCGGCTGTTGCCAGCTTCACCGTCGCCTCGACGCCACGCACCTTCGACCGCCAGAGCGGCGAATGGCGCGACGGCGACGCCATGTTCCTCAACTGCTCCGTGTGGCGCCAGTACGCCGAGCACGTGGCCGAGTCCCTCACCAAGGGGATGCGCGTCATCGTGCAGGGCCGCCTGAAGTCCCGTTCCTACGAGACCCAGCAGGGCGAGAAGCGCACGGTGTTCGAGGTTGATGTCGACGAGGTCGGTCCGTCCCTGCGCTACGCCACCGCCAAGGTGACCCGAACCCAGGGTTCCGGCGGCGGCCAGTGGCAGGGGAACCAGAACCAGGGTGGTGGCTACGGCAACCAGGGGGCGCCTGCCCAGGCGCAGCCCCAGGGCGCCCCGGCCGGAGACCCGTGGGGCAGCCAGGGCGGCTACAACAACGGCGGGAACCGGGGCGGCAACGACCCCTGGAACCAGCCGGCCGCCGAGGAACCCCCGTTCTGATCCACCCGCACAACCGACCCCCGACGGGTCGGCTGGCACATTCCGCCGCAAGGCGGGCTTCCCATTGGGCCACGCAGGCCCGCAACATTAGGAGAGCACCACAATGGCCGGTCCACAGCGCAAGTCTGTGAA
>JAUNKV010000007.1:0-29433 GCA_030532575.1 Propionibacteriaceae bacterium
TCAAGCCGGTGAAGCCGACGCCGCCTCCGGTGAGGCCCGGTCTGCCGAAGACCGGTCAGCACTGACCCACACCCGTGGCCCCCGGAACACTCCGGGGGCCACGGCCTTTCCAACTGATGGTTCAGGATGAAAAGTGTCAGTACCACGGGATAGGGTGCCTACGGATCATTTGAGGTGGCCGAATCCCGGCAACCGGATTGTTCACGATCCCTGGAGAAGAAGGGCACGAAGTGCAACGAAGCAGACTCCTGGCTGCCGTGGGGGCGTTGTCGCTGGTCATCCCGACGACGATCGCCCATGCGGACGAGCCAACCGATTCCACGACGCTGGCGGACCGGGTGTCCCAGGCGTCCCCCAGCGAGGTCCGGACCGGGGCCGTCGACCTGCTGTCCGTGAACCGGGGAAGGGTCACGGTCATGGTGGAGCTCGCAGGCGACCCGGTCGCTGTCGTCGAGGCGACCAAGGGGGAGCTCGACAAGACCGCCGAGGCCGAGGTGGTGAAGGAGCTGACCAAGGCCCAGGACAAGCTCAAGCAGAGCATCACCGCACTGGGCGGTCAGGTCGAGACCACGATGCATTCCGCGTACAACGGGATGCGGGTCAGCATCGACGCCAGCAGACTCGAGGAGCTGGCGGGGCTGTCGGGTGTCAAGGGAGTCCACACGATTCCCACCTACGAGCGCACCAACATCGACGGCGCCACGCTCGTCGGGGCCCCAGAGGCCTGGCAGGGCACCGGGGCCGGGGGACACACCGGCAAGGGCGTGAAGATCGCGATCATCGACACCGGTATCGACTACACCCACGCCACCTTCGGTGGCGCTGGGACCACCGAGGCCTTCGAGGCCGCGACGAAGACCAAGCCTGCCGATTTCGGTCCCAGGGTCAAGGGCGGGATCGATCTGGTGGGGGATGACTACACCGGACACAACACCCCCAAACCGGATGACAACCCCATCGACTGCGCCCAGGCCGGGCATGGTACCCACGTCGCCGCGACGGCGGGTGGGTCCGGTGTCACCATCGACGGGAAGACCTACACCGGTGCCTACGACCAGGAGACCTTGAAGCAGGACTTCAAGATCGGTCCGGGCACCGCCCCCGAGGCGGACCTGTATGCCGTCAAGGTCTTCGGTTGCAAGGGCAGCACGGACAAGGTGGTGGAGGCCATCGACTGGGCTGTGAAGAACGACATGGATGTCATCAACATGTCGCTCGGCTCCGACTACGGGCGGGACAACGAGCCGGACTCCGTCGCTGCCGCCAACGCGGTCGCTGCCGGTGTGGTGGTGGTCACCGCAGCCGGGAACTCGGGGCATGAGCCCTACCTGGTGGGCTCGCCTTCCGTGGGGGCCGGGGTGATCTCCGTCGCGGCGAATGATGCCCGCCCCTCCTTCCCCGGGGCTGAGCTGAGCATCGGCACCGAGAAGGTCACGGCGATCAGCGCCAACAACATCCCCTTGGCCGCTGCGGCGCCGCTGCATGTGCTCAAGGATGCGGCAGGTGGAATCGCTCTCGGGTGCAAGCCGGAGGACTACGCCGGGATTCCGCAGGGTTCGGTGGTGGTCACCAAGCGGGGCGAGTGTGCCCGGGTGCTGCGTGCGATTCTCGGCCAGCAGGCCGGGGCTGCCGCCGTCATCATGGTCAACGCCGGTGCCGGGCTGCCGCCCTTTGAGGGAGCCATCACCCACAACCCCGAGACCGGTGAGGCCTTCGAAGTGACGATTCCCTTCCTCGGGGTGGCCCCTGAGGCTGGGCCGGTGCTGGTGGGGCTCGACGGGCAGGATGTCGCCGCAGTCGCCAAGGAGATCCGCAATCCTGCTCACACCGCCTACGCCGGGTTCACCTCCTCCGGGCCGCGCACCAAGGACTCGGCGCTGCGTCCCAGCGTGACCGCCCCCGGAGTGTCGATCCTGTCCGCTGCGGTTGGCACCGGGAACGAAGGAGTGAGGCTGCAGGGCACCTCGATGGCCACTCCTCACGTTGCTGGTGTCGCTGCATTGGCGGTGCAGGCCCATCCGGACTGGGACGCGCAGCAGGTTTCGGCAGCTCTGGTGTCCACGGCTGATTCCGCGAAGGTGCTGGACTACAACACCGTGATCGGTGGTGGTTTGGTGGATGCCCCGGCGGTGGTGGACACCTCCGTCTACGCTTTCGGTGATTCCTCCCAGGTGGGGGACAAGACCGTGCGGGACGCCGTGGTCAGCTTCGGCTACACCGAGATCAGCGGCACCCACACCGATTCGCGTACTGTGACGGTGGAGAACAAGGGCGCAGCCCCTGCCACCTTCAAGGTCTCGGTGGACCAGGCGAAGGGCGCCGTCAAGGGAAAGGTTTCGGTCAACCCGGCGACGGTGACCGTTCCGGCTGGTGGTCAGGCTGAGGTGAAGCTGGAGATCTCGGTGGATGCCGCGGATGTGGCCGCGATCAGTGAGGGCCCTAAGGGGGTGGGGTTGCAGCACCTGTCCGGCAACGTCCGCTTCACCGCGGATCAGGGCCAGGACTTGGCGGTGCCGTACCTGCTGGTGGCGCGTTCGCTGTCCGAGGTGACGGCGAGTGCCATGAGTACGGGCGCTGACACCGGACGCATCGAGCTGAGCAACGCCAACGGCCACCACGGTGGCGAGGCGATGCTGTTCAACTGGGGGCTGGCCGACCCCGAGGACGTCGACGACGCCGCTGACATCGGCAGTGATCTCGCCCAGGTGGGTGTGCAGTCCTTTGAGGATGGGGGCAAGCAGTACCTCGGTTTCGCGGTGAACATGCACTCGAGGTTCTCCAACCCGGCCAGCCTCATCGTCGAGACTCACATCGACGTGGACGCTGACGGGACGGCGGATCACGCGCTGTTCTCCGCGGATCAGGGCAAGATCTTGTTCAACGAGTCAAACGGTGTGGCGGAGACCTTCCTGCTGGATCTGAAGAGCAAGAGGATCAGCCAGACCGGGTTCATGACCTTGGCCCCAAGTGATTCCAGCACGTTCATCATGCTGGTGCCGGTAGAGGCCCTCGGGTCCCCGAAGAGCATCAGCTACACGACCGTCGCCTATGCCGCCGACAAGTCCGGGCAGGACAAGATCGAGGGGAGCGCGGTCTACGAGCTGGACAACCGTCCCTTCGTTGATGGCGCGGCGGCGACCGTCAAGCAGGGTGGGCAGGCCGGGTTTGATCTGACGATCAACCGGGCCGCGGCTGAGGTCCAGAAGACGCTGGGCTGGATGGTGGTCGTCCTCGACAACGCCCAGGGTGTGACCGAGGCGTTGACCGGCCCGCTGCCGGTGGGGGCTCAGCCGACGCCTGTGCCGACTCCGGCCCCGACGATGCCGGTGCCGTCCCCGGTCGTTCCGGTCAAGCCGGTGAAGCCGACGCCGCCTCCGGTGAGGCCCGGTCTGCCGAAGACCGGCGACATCACGCGGTGAGGTGATGCGGTGAAGGACCTGCGGCCCGAGGGATTTCCTCGGGCCGCAGGCCGTTTCAGGTCAGGAGTTCGGGTTGGAGGGCTGGGGGATGCTGGGGCGCTCACACAGGGTGGGTGTGGCGTCCTTGCCGAAGCGGTAGTCGTAGCTCTGGCCGTCGACGCTCACGATGACGTGCCAGCCCTCGACCTGGGCCTGGGTGTAGGTGGCGCCGGGTTCACCACAGCCCAGTGCCCCGTTGTTCCAGGTCACCCGGCGGGCCTCAGCGACCTGGGCCTTGTCTCCAGCCACCCCCCGCTGCTCCAGGTCGGCCCGGATCGCCGCCAGGTGGGTCTCGGGGACGGTGACTGGGGCGATGTCCTCGCTCTCATCCGAGGTCGGTGCTGGGGTGGAGGCTGGGACCATCCGGGTCAACGGTGAGCTGGGTGAGGGGGAGTCCGCGGGCTCGGCCGTTCCCCCGGAGCAGGCTGCGAGGGAGGCGGTGAGGGCAACCAGGGCGATGCGGGTGACGGCTTTCATGCATCGAGCCTACCCGTCATCCCAGCGGCTCAATCAGCCACCGGGTACTGCGCTGTGGGTGTGACCCAGTAAGGTTGTCCGCGGACGATACAACTCCATCGCGGATTTCAAAGAAGAAGGGTGCGACATGACCGACAAGCGCTACATCTACGACCTCTCGGAAGGTGACGCCACGATGCGTAACCTCCTCGGCGGCAAGGGCGCCGGGGTTGCCGAGATGGCCCGGATCGGGGTGCCGGTTCCTGATGCGTTCACCGTCACCACGACGGCGTGTGTCGAGACCATGAACCTCGGTGGCCAGTGGCCGGACGGCCTGGCCGACGAGATCAACGCTGGACTGGCGAGGCTGGAGGAGCGGACTGGCCGCAAGCTCGGGGGGACGGAGAAACCGTTGCTGGTCTCGGTGCGTTCGGGTGCGGTGTACTCGATGCCCGGCATGATGGACACCATCCTCAACCTCGGCATCTCCGACGAGTCGGTGGCGGCGGTCGCGGCCGAGTCCGGCAACGAGCGTTTCGCATGGGACTGCTACCGGCGCTTCATCCAGATGTACGGCGAGGTCGTCGAGGGGGTGCCACCGCACGCCTATGAGGATGCTCTCACCGAGCTGAAGCGCAGCCGGGGCGTGGAACTGGACACCGATCTGAGCGCTGAGGACCTGAAGGAACTGGTGGCCACCTTCAAGGAGATCAGCAACGAGCACCTGGGCGGGGAATGGACCGCCGACCCCGTCGAGCAGTTGCACCGTGCGGTGAACGCGGTGTTCAAGTCATGGCTCAACCCACGGGCCGAGGTGTACCGACGGGCCAACAACATCCCCGCCGATCTCGGCACCGCCGTCAACATCATGCAGATGGTCTTCGGCAACCGGGGCGAGGACTCCGCCACGGGGGTGTGCTTCACCCGGAACCCCTCCACCGGCGAGAAGGAGCTCTACGGCGAGTTCCTGGTCAACGCCCAGGGCGAGGACGTGGTGGCCGGTATCCGCACCCCACGCCCACTGGCGGAGATGCGTGAGGTGCTGCCCGAGGCCTACGACCAGCTCATCGCGACGATGAAGCGGATGGAGGAGCACTACCGGGACATGCAGGACATGGAGTTCACCATCGAGAACGGCCAGCTGTTCCTGCTCCAGACCCGCAACGGCAAGCGCACCGCGGCCGCGGCCCTGAAGGTGGCCTCCGACCTGGTGGACGAGGGGCTCATCACCAAGGAGGAGGCGCTGCTGCGCATCGAGCCCGCCCAGCTGGATCAGCTGCTGCACCCGGCCATCGATCCGAAGCACGGCAGGACACCGATCACCAAGGGGCTGCCCGCCTCCCCGGGTGCCGCGGTCGGCGAGGTGGTCTTCGACGCCGACACCGCCGCCGAGCGGGGCGGCCGGGGCGAGCCCGTGGTGCTGGTGCGCTACGAGACCACCCCGGATGACATCCACGGTGTGATCGTGGCCCAGGGAGTGCTGACCGCCCACGGCGGCATGACCTCGCACGCCGCCGTCGTGGCGCGTGGTATGGGCAAGCCCTGCGTGGCCGGGGCCTCCGGGGTTCACATCGATGTCGCTGCCCGCACGCTGACCATCGGGGATCGGGTCATCACGGAGGGGGAGGTCATCACCCTCGACGGCTCCACCGGCGATGTCTTCGGCGAGGCCCTGGAGCTGATCCCGCCGCGCATCAACGAGGACTTCCAGCGGCTGGTGACGTGGGCCGACGAGGTGCGCCAGCTGGGGGTGCGCGCCAATGCCGACAACTTCGAGGATGCCTCGAAGGCCCGCGAGCTGGGGGCCGAGGGCATCGGGCTGTGCCGCACCGAGCACATGTTCATGGCCCAGGATCGGCTGCCCGCGGTGCGCCGCATGATCCTGGCGGAGACCCCCTCCTCCCGGGCGGAGGCGCTGGCGGAGATCCTGCCGATGCAGCAGGCCGACTTCGAGGGCATCTTCACCGCGATGAAGGGGCTTCCGGTGACGGTGCGGCTGCTCGATCCGCCGCTGCACGAGTTCCTGCCGAACCTGGTGGAGCAGTCGCTGCTGGTGCAGCGGCTGGAGCTGACCGATGCCGACCCGGCGGAGCTGGAGGCCGCGCGCGGGACCCTGGCCCAGGTCAAGCGGTTGCACGAGCTGAACCCGATGCTCGGCACCCGTGGCTGCCGTTTGGCGATGCTGTACCCGGAGATTCCCGAGATGCAGGCCCGCGCCATCATCCGGGCCGCGTTGGCGGTGCGCAGGCGTGAGGGCGAGACGGTGGGCGTGGAGATCATGATCCCGCTGGTGGCGCTGTCGAAGGAGCTGCAGGTGCAGCGCGAGATCGTGGAGCGGGCAGTGGCGGAGGAGCTGCAGGCCGCAGGCGAGGAGCTGGAGGTCACCGTCGGCACCATGATCGAGCTGCCGCGTGCCGCGCTGGTCGCGGATCAGATCGCCGAGTACGCGGACTTCTTCAGCTTCGGCACCAACGACCTGACCCAGACCGGGGTGGGTATCAGCCGTGACGACGCGGAGAACGGCTTCCTCACCCAGTACGTCATGGACCGGGTGTTGGAGCGCAACCCGTTCGAGTCCATCGACGTCGACGGCGTGGGTCAGCTGGTGGAGATCGGCGTGACGAAGGGCCGCTCGGTCAAGCCGGAGTTGAAGACCGGGGTCTGTGGTGAGCACGGCGGCGACCCGGACTCCATCGAGTTCTTCCAGAAAGCCGGGCTGAACTACGTGTCCTGCTCCCCGTACCGGGTCCCGATCGCCCGCTTCGCCGCGGCCAAGGCCGTGCTGAAGCAGCGCGAGGGCTGAGGGCCACCTGCTCGCTGGCCGGGCCGGTTCTCAACGCCAAGCGTGAGGACCAGCCCGGACAGCTGGGAAGCCGAGTCCCGGGTGGATGTCACACTTTGGGCTCGTTCAGCAATATATAAAGCATCACTACCTGTTGAAGCTGGTTCAAGTTGAGCCAGTGGGGCAGGCTTCTTCAAGGAGGAACGATGAAGATGAAGCGCAAGATGGCTTCGGCCATCGCGAGTGGGCTCATGGTGGTGGGGTTGGTCACCCCGATGGCTGCTGCGATCACCAAGGATGTCGGTGGCGGAACCTGGAGCTACGGGGTCACGTACAGGAACGGGGAGCAGGCCACGGTGTACTCACACTACTACCACAAGAAGGTGTTTCACAGGGCCAGCACCGTCAACGGCTACGGGGAGTACAGCTGCCATGCCACTCGCGCAGGCCAGACGGCGTGGGCTTCCCAGCGTGCTCACCCAGGGAAAGTGGATCGCTCCTACTGGTCCAAGTACGATGCTTGTCCCTGATGAGCTTTGCTGAAAGGCCCGTGCCTTGCTGAACTTCTTCGTGAAGTGCCTGCTGGTCGCGTCGTGGGTCGTGGCCCTGGCCCTTTCCGCCCTCACGGTGGAGGAACGCAGTAGCTGGAACCCTCTCACCAGTGATGCCGTCATTGACGTGACGGAGTGGAACAAAGGGCAGAGTGTCACTGAGCTACGGCGCGACCTCAGTGCTCTTGCTGATGCTGAAGAGGTCCTGATCGGACAGTTGGAGCCTGCTGTGCAGGACAACCGAGGAGAGCGTGTCATCTATCTCGTCGGCCCCGGGGTCGACGAGGTCATCGCTCATCCGCCCCGGATTGATTTCGGAGGGGCGATGCGGACCAACTTTGCAGCGATGACTGAGATCGATTATCAGGACCCCGTTGGGCACTGGGTTGTGCTGGGAGATCAAGATGTGGTGCCGGTGCTGGCTGAGGCACTACGAGTCCGTGGAGCCACGGTGGAGGTGAACCGGAATCGCCGTTGGCCGGAACTGGCCGTGCCCGGGGACACTGTGATCGTGGTGGGGCTCATGCTGACCTCCGCGACGGCAGCCTTCGTGATCTCGCGCACCCGGCGTGCGGCCATCACTCGGCTTCACGGTGGCTCGATGCTGGGCTTTGCGCTCAAGGAGGTCGGTCCCCTCGGAGTGATCTGGGCGGTCGCTGGGGTGGCGCTCCTGGCTGCGGGAGGAGGGTGGCTGTTCGCGACCCAGGGTGGTATCGGGTTGATCGAATGGGTCGCTCACGCTGGACATTCTGGGATCATCTTCCTGGGCTTTGCTGTCCTGGGAGCGTTGCCAACACTCGCCGTGGTGTGGAATGTCGAGCTGGTCCGGGCGCTGAAGGGAGAGCTGCCAGCGCGAGGAATCGTCGTGGCCTCGTGGGCCATGCGGGCGGGGGCCGTGGTGCTTGCTCTGGGGGCAGTGTCCCAGTGCCTGATGCTGGCCACGGCAGCTTCTCATCGGGAGCGATCCTTGGCGGCAATGCAGACAGTGCCAGGAGCTCATCTGCTCTTCATCGGTGGGGCAGTTCACTCCAATGAGGCACAGAACGAAATGGCCAAGGTGGTCAACCCGTGGGTGGTCAAACATGCCAAAGAGGGGCGAGTGTTGCTGGCCGACCTTCAGGATGGCCCCGGGGGAGCATTGCTTTATGTCAACCAGCGATACCTGGATGCCCACCCGTTGCTGTTGGCAGACGGCAGGGATGTTCGAGACCTCATGGTCCCTGGGCAAGTTGTAGCCCTCATTCCTTCGCACCGGTGGGAGGAAAGAGAGGTTCTGCTTCCGGAGCTGCAGCTGGACGTGGATTTCAGGGCTGGTGGCGGCGAGGCTGTCTCGTTGGCTGTCTTCCAGGTGGAAAGTGGGAATCAACTGCCGTTTTTCGGGATTCCCAGTGAAACTGAAGCTCTGGGAGAGGCGGGGATGTTTGGGAACCGGCAGGGAACATGGGTGGAAGACCCCATTGTGCTGGTGACACGTGACGACGAGTATCACAGCTATCTCTCGGCGGCCTCACAGGGCAGGGCTTTCTTCTTCGATGCGGATCAGCTCGTCCATGAGATCAAGGCCGATCCCGTGTTGGCGGGATACGTCACAAGTCTGACGCCGGTCGAGACCCGTGCTGCACACCATGCCGTGGAGGCCTTGGTCAGGTTCCGGTTGGCTCTGGCAAAAGCGGGCATCGCTGGTGTGATCGCCTTGGTGGCAGGGCTGTCCTTGGCGGTGTCGCACAGCAAGCTTCGCGGGCAGCGAATCTTTGTGCGCCACCTGCACGGCGGGAGTGCGATTGGCTCCTACCGGATGCTGCTGCTTGCTGAAACGGTGCTGGTTCTGGGGGCGCTGGTCTGGCTCCCTTGGCAGGTCATGCAACAGCGTGCCGAATTCGATGCCTTGGCCGAAGCCACAGGGGGTGGCCTCGGGCTTGGGCCGCCGCCTGAGCTGCAGCTGGGGGACCTGGTGCCGGGAATGCTGGTGGTCCTTGTCGTCTCCGGAGGTATGGCCGTGACGTTGTGGCAGATTCATCGACGAATCATCAGGAAGGGAATCAGTGAGGCATGATGCTCAAGGTGCAAGGACTGCGGAAATCCTTCGGGGATCGAGTGCTGTGGAATGAGCTGAACCTGGAGGCGGAGCAGGGAACCATGACTGCACTGACCGGTGTCAGTGGGGCGGGAAAAAGCACGCTGCTCAACTGCATCGGGCTGTTGGAAACCCCGGATGAGGGCTCGATCCACTTCGATGGTCAGGACGTCCTCGCCTTCTCCGGTGGTGAGGCACGCCGGTTCCGCAGGGACATCGTGGGCTACCTGTTCCAGAACTATGCGCTGGTGGAGGACGCCACGGTGCTGGAGAACCTGGAGGTGGCGCTGGGGCGTCGCCGTGCCAAGGAGCGCCTGAGTGATCTGATGGCCCAGGTGGGTTTGGGCGGCCACGAGCACAGCAGGGTGTCCACGTTGTCCGGTGGGGAACAGCAGCGAGTTGCCCTGGCCCGGGTGATCGGAAAGGGAGCCAAGCTCCTTCTGGCGGATGAGCCGACCGGAGCCCTGGATGTGGCGAACTCCGAGGCCGTGGTCGGGCATCTGAGACGTTTGGCCTCTGACGGAGCGACGGTGGTCGTCGCCACTCATGAACGCGCGGTGTGGGAGGCCTGTGATCAGGTGCTGCACCTTGAGGTGAGAGCCACGTGATCCGAGAGCTGCACGAGGGGGAGAGATGGAGGGTGAGAGCGGGCTGAGTCAGGAAGAGGTCTTTGAAGAGCTCTACAGGAAATGGATGCCCACGATGCGTCGCTCAGCGGGTGGGGCTGACCCCGGCAGCATTCAGAAAACGGTTGAGCAGGGCCAGGGACCGGATGGCGGCGTTGATGGCACAGAGCAGGATGCCCGCGGCTGTCTGAGCAGGTCTTCTACAGCGTCCAGGCCTCCAGCCGGTGGCTGCGCTCCCAGAACAGCTCCTCGTAGCGGGTGGCGTCGGCGAAGACGCTGAGCATCTGGGCGCGGGTGGCCCGGTCGGTGGCTTCGGCCGCCTCGTCGAGCAGCTCGATGGCCGTTGCCGTGGTCTGCTGGAAGGCCGGGTCGGCGTAGGCCGCCACCCAGGCGCCGTAGGGGTGGTCCTGCACCGCCGCCGCCCTGGCCGCCAGGTCGAGCCCCACCTGGGCGTAGACCCAGTAGCAGGGCAGCACCGCCGCCACCCCTATGGGGTAGGGCTCGTAGGCCACGGCGGTCTGGATGAAGTTCACATAGCCTCGGGTCGTCGGCGAGGGGGCTTTCGCGTGCGGGGCGTCCTTCAGCAGCGGATCGTTCAGCAGGGCATCGTGCATCAGCACCTCACCCTCGACCGCCTCGCTGGCGCTGTTCGCCCAGAACGCCCGGGCGTGAGCGTGGGGAGCACGCGCCGCCAACTGTGCCAACGCCCGGGAGTAACCGCGCAGGTAGAAGTCGTCCTGCACGATGTACTCGACGAACCGCCTGGCCTCCAGGGTGCCGTCTGCCAGCTCCACCAGCAGCGGCAGCCGGTCGATCCGCTCCAGGATCGGCGTGATGTGCTGCCAGCAGGTGGCGGAGAACTCGCGGGTGACCCAGGTCATGATGCTGCTCCTTCGACGAGATGGTTGACCGGCCCGTGCCCGGCCTCAGGGGTGCGGGAGAGCCGCCAGCTGGCTCCGGCGGTGATGGCCCGGTGCAGGTAGTCGCGGGCCGCCGTCACCGCCTCGGGGCTGAGCCCACCCCGCAGCGCCGAGGCAGCTGCGACAGCTGAGCTGAGGGTGCAGCCCGTGCCGTGGGTGTTCCGGGTGCGGATTCTGGGGCTGGAGAAATGACGCACCCCCTCGGCGGTGGCCAGGACATCGACCAGCTGATCGCCGTCCAGGTGCCCGCCCTTGGCCAGCACCGCGCGCGCCCCTGCTACCAGGAGCCGCTCCGCCTGGGCCTGCAGCTCCTCGGTGCTGGTGGCCGGGGCCTCATCCAGCAGCACCGCGGCCTCGGGTACGTTCGGGGTGATGACATCGGCCAGGGGCATCAACCGGGTGCGGATCACCTCGACGGTCTCATCCGCGACCAGCCGGTCCCCGGAGGTCGCGACCATCACCGGGTCGAGCACGATGGTGCCGAAATCAGCCCTCCGCGCCGCCAGCAGGTCCGCCACCGCAGTGGCGATCCCTGCGTTGGTCAGCATCCCCAGCTTGGTGGCGGACACCTTGAAATCATCGACGACCGCCGCCACCTGGGCGGTGACGAAGGCTGGGTCCAGGGCCTGGGCGGCCTTGACCCCGACGGTGTTCTGCACGGTCAGCCCGGCCAGGGCGGCGCAGCCGTGGACCCCGAAGGCCGCGAAGGTCTTCAGGTCGGCCTGGATACCAGCGCCACCGCTCGGGTCCGAACCTGCGATGGACAGGGCGACCTTGGGGGTCATGATCTCCTCCAGATGCTGATGAGTTCTTCGGCTGCGGTCCGGGGGTCCGGGGCCGCAGCGATGGCCGAGACGACACAGATGCCGTCGATACCGGTGGCGATGACCCGGGCGGCGTTCGAGGCGTTGATGCCCCCGATGGCCACGGCCCGCAGCTGCTCGGGCCGCTGCTCCAGCAGGGCCTGCAGCCCCTCGATGCCCAGAGCCGGTGCGGTGTCGGTCTTGGTCGGGGTCTTCCACACCGGCCCGATCCCCACCACATCGGCCAGGCCCTCGGCGATCACGACCGCCAGTTCCTCGGCGGAACTGACCGAGACCCCGAGCAACCGGTCGGCTCCGATGGCCGCGCGGGCCGAGGCCACATCGCCGTCGTCCTGGCCGATGTGCAGATGGGTGCCGAACTCCGCGGCGATCCCCACCCGGTCGTTGACCACCAGCTCAGCGGGCCGGGCCCCCTGGGCGACGGCGGCCGCGATGGCCTCCTGGCAGGCCCGCACCCCGTCGCGGAACTGCTCATCGGTGGCGGTCTTGTCGCGCAACTGCACCACGCCGGCGCCGCCGAGCACGGCCTGCTCGACGGTGTGTGCCACCTTGTCCCGCCCCCCGGCGAGCTCGGGGTCGGTGACGTAGTACAGCCGCCAGTCCACCATCACGCCTCCTCGATCCGTGCCAGCTCGGCCACCTCGTCGGGGGTCAGGGTGTACAGGGCGTCCCGCCAGGCCACCTCGAAGCTGGCCGGGGCCTGGGCGCTGCGCCCCGCGACGATCCCGGCGGCAGCGAACAGGGCGTGGGCGGCCACCACGGCCTCGTGCGGCCGGGAAGTGGCGGCCCCGAGGGCGGCGGCGACCGTGGCCCCGAGCGAACACCCGGTGCCGATCACCAGCGGCATCAGGGCATGACCGCCGTGGACCCGGGTGACACGGTCGGGTGAGACCACCAGGTCGGTCTCACCGGAGATCGCCACCACGCAGCCCTGCTGCTGGGCCAGCTCCCTCGCGGCCTCGAGAGCAGCCTCCACCGGGTCGGTGGCATCCACGCCCCGTCCACCAGCGCTCCTGCCGGTCAGGCCCAAGATTTCTGAGGCGTTGCCACGCACGCAGGCGGGGGAGTGGCCCAGCAGCTCCCGGGCCAGTGCGGTGCGCACCGGCAGGGCACCCACGGCGACCGGATCGAGCACCCACGGCACCCCGGCGCCATGGGCGGCGGCTGCGGCGCGTCGCTGGGCCTCGTGCTGGGCAGCGGACCCGTTGCCGACGTTGATGAGCACGGCCTGGGCAATCCCGGCGAAGATCTCCGCCTCCTCGGGCAGATCCACCATCGCCGGGGCGGCACCGACGGCCAACAGCACGTTTGCGGTGATCTGCGGGACGACGGTGTTGGTCAGGCAGTGCACCAGTGGGCTGGTGGCGCGGAGTTCGGTCAGGACGGATGCAATCATGGCGCTCCCTTCGTCAGTGCTAGCTGCATCAGGTTCTGCGGGTGTGCTCTCAGCCCCGGCCCTCGGGGCACCCCGGCAGGGTGCAGCGTAGCAGGGAACGCCTGCCGGGGATCAGCGGGGATCGATGACCTTCATCGCGATGTGCCACAGCTCATCGTGGATCTCCTGCGGCACCTTCAACCCCAGGGAGCGCAGCCATCGCCGCATCCGGGGCAGCTCATCGGCCCACTCCTGCGGCACGTAGCGCACCACCTGCTCCAGGTGGTCGTCGCTGATGTCCAGGCCGGTGACGTCGATGTCCTGGGTACGCGGCAGCAGACCGGCTGGGGTGTCCACGGCCTCGACCTTGCCCTCCAGGCGCTCGACGATCCACTTCAACACCCGCGAGTTCTCACCGAAGCCCGGCCACAGGAAATTGCCCTCGGCATCCCGGCGGAACCAGTTGACGTAGAAGATCTTCGGCAGCTTGCCGGGTTCGGTCCGCTCACCCATGGTGATCCAGTGCTGCAGGTAGTCACCCACGTGGTAGCCGATGAACGGCAGCATCGCCATCGGGTCGCGGCGCAGCACCCCGACGGCCCCGGCTGCGGCCGCCGTCGTCTCCGAGGAACAGGTGGCCCCCATGAACACCCCGTGCAGCCAGTTGCGGGCCTGGGAGACCAGCGGGATGGTGTTCTCCCGCCTGCCGCCGAAGATGATGGCATCCACGGGCACGCCCTCGGGCAGCTCGTACTCCTCGGAGAGGATGGGGCACTGGGTGATGGGGGTGCAGAACCGGGAGTTCGGGTGAGCGGCCTTCTCGCCCGGGCGACCACCTGCGGGCCCCTTGTCCGGGCTCCAGGAACGACCCTTCCAGTCGGTCAGCTGCTCCGGGGGCTCCTTGGTCATGCCCTCCCACCAGATGTCGCCGTCCTCGGTGAGTGCCACATTGGTGAAGATGCTGTGTCCCGCCTTGATCGCGGCCATCGCGTTCGGGTTGGTGAACTCGCCGGTGCCCGGGGCCACCCCGAACAACCCGGCCTCGGGGTTGACCGCGTACAGGCGGCCATCGGGGCCGAACCGCATCCAGGCGATGTCATCGCCCAGGGTCTCGACCGTCCAGCCCGGGATCGTCGGTTGCATCATCGCCAGGTTCGTCTTGCCGCAGGCGGAGGGGAAGGCCGCGCAGATGTGGTACGTGCGTCCCTCCGGTGAGGTGAGTTTGAGGATCAGCATGTGCTCGGCCAGCCAGCCCTCCTCGCGACCCATGACGGAGGCGATGCGCAGCGCGTAGCACTTCTTGCCCAGCAGGGAGTTGCCGCCGTAGCCGGAGCCGTAGCTCCAGATGGTGCGTTCCTCGGGGAAGTGGACGATGTACTTGATGTCGTTGCAGGGCCAGGGCACGTCCTCGGTGCCCTCAGGCAGGGGCATCCCCACCGAGTGCAGGGCAGGCACGAAGTCGGCCTCGCTGCGTTCCATGGCCTCCATCACCGGGGCGCCCATCCGCGTCATGATCCGCATCGAGAGCACCACGTAGGCCGAATCGGTGATCTCGATTCCGAACTTCGGGTCCTTGGCCTCCAGATGACCCATGCAGAACGGGATGACGTACATGGTCCGGCCCACCATGCAGCCGTTGTAGAGCCGCCGCATGATCGCCTTCATCTGGCGCGGGTCCATCCAGTTGTTGGTGGGGCCAGCGTCGTTCTCGTCCACGGAGCAGATGAAGGTGGAATCCTCCACCCGGGCCACGTCCTCGGGGTCGGTGCGGGCGTACAGGGAGCCGGGCTGGTGCCGGTCGTCCAACCTGACGACGGTCCCCGCAGCCACCAGCTCCTCGGTGAGCCTCTCGTACTCCGTATCGGAGCCGTCACAGAAGTGGATGGCCTTCGGGTTGGTGAGTTCGGCGATCTCCTCCACCCAGGCCACGACCCCCGGGTGGGTCGGGATGCGGCCGGTCACGGGGATGGTGGTGGTCAAGCCGTTGGCGGTCAGGGCGGACATGGGCATGGACTCCTTCGGTCGGCACTGCGGCGGGCTACCGTTGCCTGACCCGGGGTCAGGCCGCGGGATCGCACGTGACGAGCGTATCGCCTGGGGGCCTGGGTTCGGGGTCATATCGGGGAAAAGTCGGGGAATTGCACCCCCGGGAGTGAGGTTGAGCGTGATAGGCTCAACTTCGACAAGAATCGCACTCTGGAGGAATGACGTGAACACTGAGAAACTCACCGCCAAGAGCCGCGACGCCGTGACCGCCGCCGTCCGGCTGGCTCTGACCGCGGGAAATCCCAATGCCGAACCCGTGCACCTGCTGCACGGCCTGATGCTCACCCCTGACAACACCGTCGGCGCGCTGCTGGCCGCAGTCGGGGCCGACCCGGAACGGATCGACGACGAGGCCGAGGCGGCCATTGCCAAGCTGCCCGCCTCGAGTGGCAGCTCCGTGTCCCAGCCGTCACTGTCCGGCTCCCTGGCCAGGGTGCTGGCGACCGCTGAAACCCTGGCCGATGAGCTCGGTGACCAGTTCGTCGCCACCGAGCACCTGCTCATCGCACTGGCCAGGGTCGCCTCCGACGCCCAGACCATCCTGACCCGCACCGGAGCCACCGCGGAGAAGCTCACCCAGGCCTTCCAGGATTCGCGCGGGGCCAAGCGCGTCACCTCCGCCGAGTCCGAGGGCGGCGAGTCCGCGCTGGAGAAGTACTCCATCGACCTCACCGAGCGGGCCAGGGCCGGGAAGATCGATCCCGTCATCGGCCGCGACTCCGAGATTCGCCGCATCGTGCAGGTGTTGGCCCGCCGCACCAAGAACAACCCGGTGTTGATCGGCGAGCCCGGCGTGGGCAAGACCGCCGTCGTTGAGGGGCTGGCGCTGCGCCTGGTCGAGGGCGACGTGCCGGACTCGCTGCAGGGGCGCCGCCTGGTCTCACTGGATCTCACCTCGATGGTGGCCGGGGCCAAGTACCGCGGCGACTTCGAGGAACGCCTCAAGGCGGTGCTCAGCGAGATCAAGGAGTCCGACGGGCAGATCATCACCTTCATCGACGAGCTGCACACCGTGGTCGGTGCCGGGGCCAGCGGCGACGGCAGCATGGACGCGGGCAACATGCTCAAGCCCATGTTGGCGCGCGGCGAGCTGCGGATGATCGGGGCCACCACGCTGGACGAGTACCGCGAGCACATCGAGAAGGACCCGGCGCTGGAGCGTCGCTTCCAGCAGGTCTACGTCGGTGAGCCGAGCGTGGAGGACGCCATCGCGATCCTGCGGGGGCTCAGGGAACGCTACGAGGCCCACCACAAGGTGCGGATCACCGACGCTGCGCTCGTGGCCGCCGCTGCCCTGTCGGACCGCTACATCACCAGCCGTCAGCTGCCCGACAAGGCCATCGACCTGGTGGACGAGGCCGCGTCCCGGCTGCGGATGGAGATCGACTCCTCGCCGGAGGAGATCGACATGCTGCGTCGTGACGTGGACCGGATGCTGATGCAGGAGCTCCACCTGAAGAAGGAGGACGACCCGGCCTCCCGGGAGCGGCTGGCCGCGCTCCAGCAGGAGCTGGCTGATGCCCAGGAGGAACTGCGTGGACTGGAGGCCCGCTGGGCGGAGGAGAAGTCCGGGCTGAACGCCGTCGGTGACCTCAAGGAGCAGATCGACGCGCTGCGCGTCGAGGCGGACAAGGCCCAGCGGGCCGGGGACCTCGGTCGGGCCTCGCAGCTGCTCTACGGGGAGATTCCTGCCATCGAGCAGCAGCTGATCGAGGCGGAGCAGAGCGAGGAGCAGGCGGAACGGATGGTCTCCGACGAGGTCTCCGACACCGACATCGCCGAGGTGGTGGGGGCCTGGACCGGAATTCCGGTCGGGCGGCTGCTGCAGGGCGAGTCCGAGAAGCTGCTGCACATGGAGGAGCGGCTGGGGGCCCGCTTGATCGGCCAGGTGGACGCGGTACGAGCCGTCTCGGATGCGGTCAGGCGCTCCCGTGCCGGCATCTCCGACCCGAACCGGCCGTCGGGCTCCTTCCTGTTCCTCGGGCCGACCGGGGTCGGCAAGACGGAGCTGGCCAAGTCGCTGGCCGACTTCCTGTTCGACGACGAGACCGCGATGGTTCGCATCGACATGAGCGAGTACTCGGAGAAGCACGCGGTGGCGCGCCTGGTGGGTGCCCCTCCCGGCTACGTCGGCTACGAGGAGGGCGGGCAGCTCACCGAGGCCGTGCGCCGTCGGCCCTACTCGGTGGTGCTGCTGGATGAGGTGGAGAAGGCCCACCCGGACCTGTTCAACATCCTGCTGCAGGTCCTCGACGACGGCCGCCTGACCGACGGTCAGGGCCGCACGGTGGACTTCCGCAACACCATCCTCATCCTCACCTCGAACCTCGGCTCTCAGTACCTGGCCGATGCCACCCTGAGCCCGGAGGAGAAGAAGGAGCAGGTCATGGCGGTGGTGCGCTCGGCCTTCCGGCCCGAGTTCCTGAACCGGCTCGACGAGATCGTCATGTTCGAACCGCTGACCCGCGAAGACCTGGGCCGGATCGTCGACATCCAGCTGGGCAGGCTGAACGCCCGGTTGGCGTCGCGGCGGATCGTGGTGGAGCTGAGCGATGCGGCCCGCGACTGGCTGGGTGATGTCGGCTTCGACCCGATCTACGGGGCCAGGCCGCTGCGTCGCCTGATCCAGTCCACGCTGGAGGACCAGCTGGCCAAGGGGCTGCTGTCGGGGCGGATCCACGACGGCCAGACGGTCCGCTTCGATCGCGACGGCGACGGCGTGGCCATCGTCTGAGAGCAGTAGGGTGTGGGGTGTGAGTGATGCGCCCCACACCCTCGATACCGATGAGTCGAAGCCCCACTTCTGGTGGGACAAGCCGCTGAGGCATTCCCGCGCCCACTGGGCGCTCGAGGTGGGGTTGAACGTGGCCACCGCTGCGCTGTGCTTGGTGGAGCAGCGCCGTCTCACACGCTCCCAGCGCGGCTGGTACCGGGCGGCGGTGGCGACCACCGCCGCTGGCCTGACCGCCGTCGGGGTGGCGAGGGGCCGCGGTTGGTGGGAGAGCGGCGATGCGGGATGGTTCAGTGGGACCCTGGCCACCGTCCTCGCCCTCGCCGGGCCCCTGGAGCGCCTCGATGCCCGCATCGCCGGGGCGCTCGAGGCCCGAGGCGTGAAGCATCCTCGTCGCTGGCAGGCCGGGGCGACCCTCGCCGGGGCAGTGGTCTCAGGTATCCGCAGCTTCCCGTGGAGGGACCGGGTCCCGGAGGAGACCGCGCAGCCCCAGCCGCTCAGCCCCGAGGTGAGGGCGCTGCTGGAGCGCATCCTCGGCGCCATCGACGACTACGGGGCGAAGGAGCTGCGGGCCCAGCTGGACGGCGCGCAGGAGGTGCGCTGCGGGTATGACTGCTGCGTCGATTTCGTGGTGTCTCCTGACGCGCCTCGCACCAAGCTGGCGGGCTATGACGTCCCCGTCGCGCTCATGGGCGACGACGAGGGCGCCCCGGTGTGGGCGGTGCTGCGGGTGGAGAAGGGCTGTTTGGAGGAGCTGAATCTGCTGCGTGAAGGTCTGCCCTGGGAGGAGGGGCTGAAGCGCATCCAGGCCTTGGACCTGGAGCTGACGGACTGGTTCTGAGGAGGACAACGCCGCCAGGGGATCACCAGGGTGAGCGCAGTAGATTCCGCCTCACCGCGGACCCGCTCAGCCGATCTCCCAGGAGGAGTTCCCCTCCATCGCCTGCTGCAGGGCCTGGTGGGGGTCCGCAGCCCGGGCCGCGGCGAGCTGGCTGCGCAGCTCCGCGTCATAGGCGGGGCGCTCCACCTGGCGGAAGATGCCGACGGGGGCGCGGTGCAGCACCCCGTGATCGGTCAGCTGGGCCAGGGCGAAGGCCTGGGCAGGATCGTCGCGGGAGGGATCATGGACCACGACCCGCTCCGCTGGCACCGTGGCGGTCTCTGCGACCTCCAGGCCGCCGTCATCACGACGAGCCACACACAGCCGATCCTCCGCGCCGAACCGGATCGGCTCACCGTCGCGCAGCACGATGAGTGAGTCCTGGGCCTGCGGCCCCTTGAGCGCATCGAAGGCCTCGTCGTTGAAGATCGGGCAGTTCTGGTAGATCTCCACCAGCGCGGCCCCCTGGTGCCGGGCAGCTGCCGTCATCACCTCGGTCAGCATCGCCCGATCCGAGTCGACGGCGCGCGCCACGAACGTGGCCCCGGCGCCCAGGGCCAGGGCCACCGGGTCGAAGGGCGCATCCAGCGAGCCATAGGGGGAGGACTTGGTGAGCTTGCCCAGCTCCGAGGTCGGGGAGTACTGCCCCTTGGTCAACCCGTAGATCCGGTTGTTGAACAGCAGGACGGTCAGGTTCACGTTGCGGCGCAGCGCATGGATGAGATGGTTCCCGCCGATCGACAGCGCATCGCCGTCGCCGGTGACCACCCACACGTTGAGGTCCTGCCTGGCCGCCGCCACCCCCGTCGCGATGGCGGTCGCGCGGCCGTGGATGGAGTGCATCCCGTAGCAGTCCACGTAGTACGGGAACCGCGACGAGCACCCGATGCCGGAGACGATCACGGTGTTCTCCCTGGCGATCCCCAGCTCCGCCATCATCGCCTGGAAGGTGGAAAGGATCACGTAGTCGCCGCAGCCGGGACACCACCGGACCTCCTGGTCGCTGGTGTAGTCCTTGCGGGTCAGCGGGCCGGGTGCCGCCGGAACCAGGGACAGGCCGTCCATCACTTCTCCTCCAGGTGGGCGATCTGGTCGATGAGGTGCTCCTCCAGCTCCGCGATGGAGATGGGGAGCCCACGGACCCGGGAATAGCTGGTGACATCCACCAGGTAGCGGGCCCGCAGCAGGAAGGCCAACTGCCCCAGGTTCATCTCCGGGACGATCACCTGGTCGTAGCTGCGCAGCACCTCGCCCAGGTTGGCGGGCATCGGGTTGAGGTGCCGCAGGTGCGCGGTGGCCACCTCACTGCCCCGCAGCCGCACCCGGCGCGCAGCCGCCGTGATCGGGCCGTGGGTGGAGCCCCAACCCAGCACCAGCACCCGGGCCCGACCCGACGGGTCGTGCACCTCGAGATCAGCGATGTCAGCGACGATGCCCTCGACCTTCGCGGCACGGGTGCGCACCATCTGATCATGATTCTCCGGGTCGTAGGAGATCGCCCCGGTGGTGGCGTTCTTCTCGATGCCACCGATCCGATGCTCCAGCCCCGGCGTGCCGGGAACAGCCAGCGCCCGGGCCAGCTTCTCGTCACGGATGTAGGGGTGGAAGGTCGGCGTGCCGTCGGGCTTGGTGGCGTTCGGTGCCGTCGCGAATCCCGGGTCGATGGCCTCGATGTCAGCCAGGTTCGGGATCCGCCACGGCTCGGCACCGTTGGCGATGTAGCCATCGGTCAGCATGATGACCGGGGTGCGGTAGGTCAGGGCGATGCGGCAGGCCTCCACGGCGGTGGCGAAACAGTCCGCCGGGGACTGCGCGGCCAGCACCGGCACCGGGGCTTCGCCGTTGCGCCCCAGCACCGCCTGGAACAGGTCCGCCTGCTCGGTCTTGGTGGGCATCCCCGTCGAGGGTCCGGCCCGCTGCACATCGACCACCACCAGCGGCAGCTCCGTCATCACCGCCAGGCCGATGGCCTCCATCTTCAACGCCATACCCGGCCCCGAGGTCGTGGTCACCCCCAGCGCCCCCGCGTAGGAGGCCCCGATGGCGGCACACACCCCGGCGATCTCATCCTCGGCCTGCATCGTCATCACACCGACGTCCTTGCGGCGGCTCAGCTCGTGGAGGATGTCCGAGGCCGGGGTGATGGGGTAGGAGCCGAGGAACAGTTGCAGCCCGGACCGGTCGGCCCCGGCCATCAGCCCGTAGGCGGTGGCGAGGTTCCCGGTCACCTGCCGGTAGCGGCCTGGAGGCATCGGGGCCGAGGCAACGGTGTAGCGGTGCTCGAAGACCTCGGCGGTCTCGCCGTAGGCGTGCCCGGCCTTGAAGGCCGCGATGTTCGCGTCGCGGATCTCGGGTTTCCCGGCGAACTTCGTGTTCAGGAAGTCAAGCGTGCCCGCGGTCTCCCTGGAGTACAGCCAGCACAGCAGACCGAGGGCGAACATGTTCTTCGTGCGGTTGGCGTCCTTGCGGCCCAGGCCAAAGGGCTTCGCCGCGGCAGCGGCCATCCCGCTCAGGTCCAGGGCGTGCACCTTCCAGGCATCCAGCGAGCCGTCGGTCAGCGGGTCGCAGTCCCAGCCCACCTTCGCCAGGTTGCGCTTGGTGAACTCCGCCTGATCCACGATGATGACGCCCCCCGCAGGGAGATCGCCGAGGTTGGCCTTGAGGGCCGCCGGGTTCATCGCCACCAGCACGTCGGGACGATCCCCGGGGGTCACGATGTCGTAGTCGGCGAAGTGCACCTGGAACGAGGAGACCCCGGGCAGCGTCCCCTGAGGTGCCCTGATCTCGGCGGGAAAGTTCGGCAGCGTCGCGATGTCATTGCCCAGCGACGCGGACTCGGCGGTGAACCGATCCCCGGTCAACTGCATCCCGTCACCGGAGTCCCCAGCGAATCGAATGACCACGCGATCCAGCGAGCGTGTCTCAGCCACGGCCTGTTTCCTCCTCAATCGGCACCGCGCAAGTCTACGGCCTGTTCGGGGGAGCCCGTAGGATGCGGGGTATGGCCCAATTCCGCGACTGGTTCGGCGACGCCTCGCTGTACGTCCTCGACGTGCCGCTGGCGTGCTGTGCCCTGGAGTCGCAGGAGGCGGCGACGAACCGGCTCGAAGCCCAGCCCCCGGCCGACGCGCGGCTGGCCGTCGTGCTGTCCGGCACCCTCACCCATGCGGTGGCCCCGGCGGTGAAACAGCTCATCGACTCGCTGCCCAGCCGCCCCGCCGTCCTGGCCTTCGGCACCTGCGCCGCGACCGGTGGCCCCTACTGGGACTCCTACGCGGTGGTGAAGGGGGCCGAGGACTTCGGCGTCCACATCGACCAGTTCATCGCGGGCTGCCCACCCCCGCCCGAAGCCCTGACCCGCGCGCTGGAGGAGGTGCGTCGTGGCTGAGCTCGTCGCCGTGGCCGACTGGCACGAGCGTGTCGCCCGGGCGCGTCGTGACGGCCACGACTTCCTGGTCAACCTCACCGCCGTCGATGAGATCGGCCGCAGCCCCCACATCCGGGTGTGGCTGTGGCTGCGCAACCGCGACGGCGACACCCTCACCCTGACCGCGCTGTGTGACCGCGACGACCCGCACCTGCCGGATGTCTCGGACGTCTTCGCGGGGGCGGCGTGGCTGCAGCGCCAGGTCCACGACTTCTTCGGGGTGGTCTTCGACGGCGGGGACAACACCCCGCTGCTCAACCGCACCGGTGGTGCGCCGCTGCTGAAGGACGTGCTGCTCACCCCCCGGATCACCACGAGATGGCCGGGCGGATTGGAACCCGGCGAAGCCCAGGCCAGCCCCGGGCGCCGCCGCCTGGTGCCTCCCGGGGTCCCTGACGAGACGGTGCTGGCGGACCCGGAAGCCAGCCCGGAAGCCATCGCCCAGTCCGCAGCCGGGGTACGGATGGGGCGGGCGCGATGATCCACGGCTACATCGAACTGGTGGAGGAGCGCTGCACCTCCTGCATGATCTGTGCCCGAGAATGCCCCACCTGGTGCATCCGACTCACCTCCCACCAGGAACGCTTCAGTCCGGCCCCCGGAGCCAGGGAACGCACCCACAACGTGCTGGACAGCTTCGAGATCGACTGGGCGCGCTGCATGTACTGCGGGGTGTGCATCGAGCAGTGCCCCACCGACGCGCTCAGGTGGGGTGGGGCGCACGTCCCGGCGGCGGCGTCGTTGCAGGACCTCGTGCACGGCCGCGACCAACTGGCTGAGGGGACCCGATGAGGTTGGCGGAGCGGATGCCGGGGGCCTGGCAGGCGCTGCAGGTGGCCTTCAGACAGCGGGTGGTGAGGTTCGGGCTGCTCGGTTCGGTGCTGTTGGTGCTCGGCTCGCTGACCCCCGCCTACCTGCCGCAGGTCTCGCCCCTGACCCGATTCATGGCCTCCCTCGGCTTCGACGGACCTGTCTTCAAGTGGGCGGGCACGGTGTTGACGATGTTGGGGCTGGGGCTGTTGATGGAGTTCTGGCTGCGCATTCGCCCGGCGCGTCGCGAGGCCCGGGGGCAGCCACAGCTGCGGCACTGGGCGGTGCTGGTCATCGTCGGTGCTCCGATGCTCATCGCGCCCCCGATCTTCAGCCACGACGCCTACTCCTACGCAGCCCAGGGCTGGCTGCTGCAGGCCCATCTCGACCCGTACCTGGTCGGACCCGGCACCTTGCCCGGCCAGTTCGCCGACCAGGTGGCCTGGGTGTGGCGTCACACCCCGGCCCCGTACGGGCCCTTGGCCATCAAGATGAGTCAGGGGCTGATACTCATCACCAGCCTGGACCCCTACTGGTCGGTGGTGATCATGCGGATTCCTGCGCTGCTCGGGGTGGCCCTGATCGGGTGGTGCACGCCTCGCATCGCGCGACGCTGCAGCATCAACCCGGCGGCGGCCAGCTGGTTCGTGCTGACCAACCCGATCGTCATCATCGACTTCATCGGGGGCGCCCACAACGACTCGTTGATGACGGGGTTGATGGTGCTGGGCATCTGGGTGACGATGCGGTACCGCCTCTGGGTCTGGGGGGCGGCCATCATCGGTGCCGCGGCTGCCATCAAGCAGCCGGCCTTCCTCGCCGCCGTCGCCCTGCCCTTCCTGGTGAAGCCGTGGAACTCATGGAAACCCCGCGAGGTCGCCGTCGCGGCGGGACGTTCCCTGCTCAGCCTCGCGGTGGCCGTCACGGTGTTCGCGGTGCTGAGCATTGCCACCGGGCTCGGTTTCGGCTGGATCAACGCCGTCAACGTGCCGGGCATGGTGGACACCGTCTCCCCGTCCACGATCATCGGCCACATCATCCAGTACCCGGTGAACCTGCTGGGCCTCGACCCGGGGGGCCGAACGGTGATCGGGGTGGTGCGCGCCGTCTTCATGTGTGTGGCGGCGGTCGGGATCGTGTGGCTGGCGGTCAAGCACCTGGGGCAGCGACCGCTGCACTTCGTGTCCTGGGCGTTGCTGCTGTTCGCCTTCTGCGCCCCTGCCCTGCACACCTGGTACGTGCTGTGGGGTGGGGTGCTGTTCCCCGTCACCCGCCCGAGCACGCGGGTGCTGCGCATCGCCATCGTCGTCACCGGGGTGCTGCTCGGTTATGCGGCGATGAACTTCGCGCTGCGCAACGAGGCCTGGTTGTTGGCGCTGGTGCTGATGTGGGCCACCTGGGAGTCGGTGCGTGCCCACGAGCTGAAGCAGAACTGGGAGGACGAGGGGGCTCAGGAGAGCCTGGTGAGATCGTAGTCCACCACGACGGGGCAGTGGTCGCTGATCCTGGAGTCGTAGTCGGCCTCCCTGAGCGAGGTGGCCCGGGTTGCGCTGGCAGCCAGTTTCGGGGTGGCCAGGTGGTAGTCGATGCGCCAGCCGGAGTCGTTGGTGAAGGCCTGGCCCCGCCACGACCACCACGAGTACGGGCCGTCCACATCCGGGTGGTGGTGGCGCACCACGTCGACGAGGGTCCGGGGCCCCAGCTGCTCGGTGAACCAGTCGCGCTCCTCGGGCAGGAAGCCGTCGGTGCGCTGGTTGGAGCGCCAGTTCTTCAGGTCGAGCTTGGTGTTGGCGATGTTGAAGTCGCCGACGATGACGTACTCGCGCCCGGCCCGGGCCGCCTGCCTGCGGGCCTCGGTCAGGTGGCGGGCGAGCCCTGCCATGAAGCGCATCTTGCGCTCGTACTTCGGGGTGTCGGCGTCCTCTGGTTTCCGGGCGTGGTGCTCGGGGACGGCCCCCTTGGGCAGGTAGAGGGAGGCCACACGCACGGGGGCGTCAGCCAAATCCACCTCGATGTAGCGGCCCTCGGTGGCGAAGGGGGCGAGGTCGCGGTTGGTGACGGTGTCCACCTGGGTGGCTGTTCTCTCCCCGTCGGGGGAGACGACGGTGGCCTCACCGTTGAAGGTCGCGATGCGCCCCGGTGCGGTGCGGGTGAGGATCGCCACGCCGTTGCGTCCGGCCTGCTCGGCAGGGGCCCAGGCGGTGTGGTAGCCGTCGAAGGTGCCCGCTGGCAGGTCGGCCACCTTGCAGCGCACCTCCTGCAGGCAGATCACGTCAGGCTGCTCGCTCTCCCACATGGTGTGCAGGCCGCGCCTGAGGGCAGCGCGGATGCCGTTGACGTTGTGGGAGATCAGCCGGAGCGAGTTCATTCCCGGAATGGTACCTTCGGGGTTCACGACGACAAGGAAAGGAGACGCACGGTGGAGTGGGAAGAGTTGGAGGAGCTGGCCGCCCGTCACGGGGTCGATCCCGGGAAGCTGGCGGAGCTGAACGACGGCGCCCACGAGATGTTCGAGGCGGGGCAGCTGCTGGAAGCGGCGAAGCTGTTCACGGGTTTGACCGAGCTGGTTCCCGACCACTCCCCGTACCACTACATGGCGGGGCTGGCATACAAGTACCTGCGCCGGTGGCCGGAGTCCCTGGCGGCGAACCTGAAGGCCATTGAGGTGGCGGATGGCTTCGACGAGGCCGCGCACTGGAACGCCGGGATCGCGGCGACCGCGCTGTCGGACTGGGCTGTGGCCCGACGCATCTGGGAGGCCTGTGGTATCGATCTCGCCCCCGGCGAGGGCGAGATCCGGGAGGACTTCGGGTTCGCGGTGCTGCTGCTCAACCCGTGGGGCAACATGGAGCGGGTGTTCGCGCGTCGCATCGACCCGGTGCGTGCCGAGATCGTCAATGTTCCTTATCCGAGTCACGGCCACCTGTACGGGGACATCGTGCTGCACGACGGCGCGTCGCTCGGCGTGGCCCGGGTGGGGGAGAAGGAACTCATGGTCTTCAACGAGCTGCAACGTCTTGTCCCGTCGCGGCTGCAGACCTTCATCGTGGAGATCACGTGTGAGGGTCCCGACCAACTTCAGGAACTGCTGGACGCATTCTCGGAGCTGGGGGAGGCCGAGGACTGGACGCAGAACAGGTGGATCTGCACCGCCTGCGCCCGGGGTGATGAGGAGGGCTCCCAGGAGCACCACGAGCACGACGAGTCCGAGCTGGAGTGGGGGCCGGAGCGCAAGGTCGCGGTGGCGGCACGGAGCAGGGACGCCGTCGCCGAGGTACTCGCCGCCTGGGAACAGGGCGAGGGGTGCAGGGTGCACACCCTGACCCCGGAGGAGCCGGAGGTGATCCCCGGCCCTGAGGACGGCACTTTCTGGTGGGAGGCTCGGCCGTAGGGGTGCTACCTTCTTGGGGGACCGCTCTGACTGGAGGACGAATGGCTGGAGGCCTGGCAGCACTGCTCGACGATGTGGCGATGATCGCCAAGCTGGCCAGCGCGGCCAGCACGAAGGCGATGGGCGTGGTCATCGACGACGCCGCCGTCACACCCCGCTACGTCACAGGCCTGCAACCGGCCCGCGAGCTTCCGATCATCTGGAGGATCGCGAAGGGGTCGCTGCGCAACAAGGCGATCATCCTGGTGGCGGCGTTGGCGCTCAGCCAGTTCGCGCCGTGGCTGCTCACCCCGATCCTCATGCTGGGTGGGGCCTACCTGTGTTTCGAGGGTGCGGAGAAGGTCTGGGAGGCGGTTTCCGGGCACCACGAGGAGCAGGCTCGGACCCCGGGTGAGCCCCAGGATGAGAAGGCCCTGGTGAAGGGGGCGGTCACCACGGATTTCATCCTGTCCGCCGAGATCATGGTGATCTCACTCAACGAGCTTGCTGCGCAGGGTTTCTGGATGCGGGCCGCGGCGCTGACCGTCGTCGGCCTGCTCATCACGGTGCTGGTCTACGGCGTGGTGGGGCTGATCGTGAAGCTCGACGACATCGGCCTGCGCATGATGGAGGGCGGGTCCGAGGGTCGCAGGAAGCTGGGGCAGGGCCTGGTCAACGCGATGCCGAGGGTGCTGGCGGTGCTGTCGGTGGTCGGGATCGCCGCGATGCTGTGGGTGGGCGGTCACATCATCCTCGACGGCATCCACAAGCTGGGCTGGCACGCCCCGCTGGAGCTGGTGCACACCGTCGCCCACCTGGCCGCCGGGGTGCCGGGTGTGGGCGGAGCGCTGGAATGGCTGATCGAGACGGCCCTCTCCGCGCTCTTCGGCCTGCTGCTGGGTGCAGTGATCGTGGCCATCATGCACGTCATCCCGCACAAGAAGGCCGAGCAGCCCGCCCACTGACACTCCTGCTGGGCAAGGACCACGCCAGCGCCGGAAGAGGCAGAGAAACCCGAGCACCGCGGTGCCCCAGCGAGCACGACTCGCAGGCGTTCGACGGTTCGGCGTCGGTAGGTGACGCGCCAGCGTTTTTCACCGGCGATTCGTGCTCAGGCGAGGGATAGGGTGTCGGCATGGCCGAGGACTTCGATCTGCACGCACTCACCTGGGATGACAAGCCGGAACGGCGGGAACGCTCCCGCCGTGTGGCGGAGACGATGCGTCCGCTGATCCCGGCTGGCCGCCCCCGCACCGTCGAGCTGGGAGCCGGGACCGGGCTGCTCTCCCGCTGTCTGGCCGAGCAGCTGGGGCACGTTGTGCTGCTGGATGCCTCGCCGGGCATGGTCGAGGTGGCACAGAGTGCGGTGCAGGGGCACGGCTGGGAGGCCCGGGTCGCAGACCTGGCCGGTGGTGAGATCGAGGGTGGCCCCTACGGCCTCGTGCTCAGCCAGCTGGCCATGCACCACATCGACGACGTGCCCGATCTGCTGGCTCGCGTCCACCGCTGTCTGAGCCCCGGCGGGCGGCTGCTCGTCGCTGACCTCGATCATGACGCCGAGGGCCGGTACCACGCCCACGTCCAGGACTTCCACGGCCACCACGGTTTCCGCCGCGACGAGTTCGCGGCCTGGCTGGAGGCGGCAGGATTCACCGGAATCGAGTTCCACGACGCCGGGATCATCGGCAAGGAGGTGGAGGGAGAGCGTCAGGACTTCCCCCTCTTCCTCGCCGCAGCCACGGCGTAACTCGCCACACACCGCCCTGTGCAGCGCTTTCATGACGTCCTGATCCGCTGTGCTCTGGCAGGATGGCGGCATGGAAGAGCTGAACCTCGCTGAGGCAAGGCGGATCAGTCTGGCCGCCCAGGGATTCGCGGGGCGACGGGGCGCCGCAACACCTGCCGGACTGGCGGGGCTGGTGCAGCGGCTCAGGGTCTTGCAGCTGGACTCGGTGAACGTCTTCGAGCGCAGCCACTACCTGCCCGCCTTCTCCCGGTTCGGGGCCTACGACAAGGCCCGGCTCGACGCCGTCGCAGCCACCTGTCTGACCGAGGCCTGGGCCCACGAGGCGACGTTGATCCCCGCCTCGGACATCCCGCTGTTCGCCTTCCGCCGTCATGCGATGCGGCGGCGCTACGGCTCGGGTGTTCACGCGGAACATCCGGAGCTTCGGCGCTGGATCATCGACCAACTCGCCGAGCGCGGACCGCTGAGGGCCCGCGACTTCGAGCACGAGCAGAACCGGCGCAGTGGTCCCTGGTGGGGCCTGTCGGTCATCAAACAGCTGCTGGAGTACATGTTCCTCTTCGGGGAGCTGGCCACCGCGCCCCGGATCGGTTTCGAGCGCTGCTACGCCCTGCCCGAGCAGGCCTGGCCCGCCGAGGTGGTCGGCGTGGAGGTGCCTGCCGAACAGGCCCACCGGGAGCTGGTGCGACGCGCCGCCGCAGCCCTCGGCGTCGCGACGGCCGATGAACTCGCTGATTACTTCCGGCTGCGCAACGTTGAGGTGGGGTCAGCCGTCGCTGACCTCGAGGGGGCCGGGGAACTGGTGCCGGTCAGCATCGAGGGACTTCGGGCCTGGCGGCACAAGGATGCGACGCTGCCCGCCCGGATCACCCGGGATGCGATCCTCACCCCCTTCGACCCGGTGGTGTGGTACCGCCCCCGGGCGGAGCGACTGCACGGTTTCCACTACCGGATCGAGATCTACACCCCGGCGGCGAAACGGCAGTTCGGCTACTACAGCCTCCCGGTGCTGCTGGGCGGCAGGCTGGCTGCCCGCGTGGACCTCAAGAACGAGCGCAAACAGCGGGTGCTTCGCATCCAGTCGGCATGGCTGGAACCGCACGCCCCACGCGATGCCGCAGCCCGGGTCGCGGCGCTGCTGCGGGATGCCGCCCGCTGGCAGGGGTGTGAGGCCTTCGTCGTGCAGAACTGGGGTGACCTCGCCCCTGGACTTGCGGCAGAGCTGGGGGCTGCGCTGAGTCCACGGTCACCATGACGTTCCCCCGACTTTCCCGCTGGTCGAGCCGCGATGCGTCAGCGAGTGTCGAGACCTCTGGCATACGGTGCTGGTGCTTGCACCGAGGGGGGTGGGTTGGG
>JAUNKV010000007.1:29533-113139 GCA_030532575.1 Propionibacteriaceae bacterium
CGGGGTCTCGGCTCGGGCGTTCTCGCAAGCTCGTCCGCCCGGCTCGACCAGCGGGTGGGGTGGGATCGTCTCCTTTTCCGCTGGTCGAGCTGAGGGCGCCCAGCGCCCGATTGTCGAGACCTCTGGCATACGGTGCTGGTGCTTGCACCGAGGGGGGTGGGTTGGGGCCCGAGTCTCTGCGCAAGGTTGCGGGGTCTCGGCTCGGGCGTTCTCGCAAGCTCGTCCGCCCGGCTCGACCAGCGGGGAGAGGGCACCGGGTCTACCGGCGGAAGGGTGCTCAGCGGTAGTTGACGAACTGCACCGCGAAATCGTAGTCGGCCTCCTTGATGAGGCGCTGCACCTCCTGCAGGTGGTCCCGGGACTTGGAGCTGACCCGCAGCTCATCACCCTGGATCTGCACCTTGACCCCCTTCGGGCCCTCGTCGCGCACCAGCTTGGAGATCTTCTTCGCGTTCTCCTGGGTGATGCCCTGCTTGGTGGTGCAGGTGATCTTCCACATCTTCCCGGAGATGCGGGGCTCCCCGGCGTCGAGGGCCTTCAACGACACCCCGCGCTTGATGAGCTTCGACTGGAACACGTCCAGTACCGCCTTGGCGCGCTCCTCACCGCTGGACTCGATCTCGATGGCCTCGCCCGACCAGCGGATGGACGAATCGGTGCCCTTGAAGTCGAAGCGCTGCGAGACCTCCTTCGCAGCCTGGTTGAGGGCGTTGTCGACCTCCTGACGGTCAACCTTGCTCACGACGTCGAACGAGCTGTCGGCGGCCATGCATCCTCCTGGTCTCGGGTGTGGAATCCCCATTGTGCCAGCCTGGGCCGTACAGTTGGCGGGATTGTCTGACGAGGAGGAGTTCAGGAATGACCCAGGGACAGGTCGTCGCGCGAAGTGGGTGGCGGCAGGTCGCGGCTGTCAAGGGCGGCACGCTGAGCGACCTGTGGCTCTACCTGCGCTACCAGCTGCTGTCGAAACTGCTGGTGGCTGTGTTGGTGATGCCACTGTACCGCTTGGTCATGGACATGCTCATTGCCAGCACCGGGCGCACCAGCATCACCTCGGGCGACTTCACGTCCTTTGCCCTCAGCCTCCAGGGGGTGGGACTGGCCGTTGTCACCGTTGCGCTGCTCGGGCTCATCGTGGTGTTGGACATCGCAGCCTTCGTCATTGCGGAGCTGGCCCGACTCCGAGGTGTTCCCATCCGCACGGGCCGGGAGCTGTTGCTCGCCGCGCTGCGCGCCGTGCCGCGGTTCCTGCACCCTGCCACACTGCTCTTCCTGCTCTACCTGGCGGGGGTCGTCCCGCTCGCCGGGATGGGGCCGAGGCTGAGCATCCTGTCCTGGGTCAAGATCCCGAACTTCGTCCTCGACGTCGTGCTGAAGAACCCGCTCTACCTCAGCCTCTACGTCGTTGTGCTGGTGGTGTTGGGCGTGCTGGCCTTCTTTCTCATCATGACGGTGCAGGCGATGTTCGCCAGCGACCTCAACCCCTGGCAGGCGATGGGGGCGTCGATGAAGTTCGTGAAGCGCCACTGGTGGGCGGTGCTCGTGACCCTGGCTCGCGGCTTCGTGCTGCTGGGCGGCGCGATTCTGGGCGTTGCCGCCATCCTGATCGCGGTGCTCTTCCTGGTGATCCTGGTGCTGCCGGAGAACGTCGCGATGGTGCGCTTCAGCTACCTGCTGTTCTCACTGGTGCTGGCCTCGGCAGCCGGTTTGCTGCTGTTGGTCGTGGCGCCCATCCAGCTGCGCAACCTGACCCGCGCCTGGGTGGTCCTGAACGAAACGGTTCCCACCGAACAGCGTGAGGACGTCCGGGCCGCGGATCGTCGTGACCGGCCTCGGCTCATCATCGCCGGGGCGGTGGCTGCCCTGGTCGGCGTGGCCTGCGCGGCGGTGGGCACCGCCTTCTTCCAGGAGATCTTCGTGCGCGACCGCGACATCGCAGTGATCGCCCACCGGGGCGGTGGTGATCTGGACGCCGAGAACTCCCTGGAAGGCTTGGAGGCCGCCATCGCAGCGGGGTCGAAGTGGTCCGAGATCGACATCCAGCGCACCCGTGACGGGGCCTATGTCGTCAACCACGACGCCACCTTCGCCAGGCTGTCCGGGGTGAAGAAGGCTTCCTCGGAGATGACCCTGGCCGAGATCCAGCAGCTGAGCATCGCCAACACCTTCACCCCCGGCCAGCCCGCCCGGGCCGTGCCCACCATCGAGCAGATGATGGACACCGCCAAGGGGCGGATCGGGTTGTTCGTGGAGCTGAAGGGGGCCACCGCCGACCAGCAGATGGCTGACGACATGGTGAAGCTCATCAAGGAACGGGGCGAACTGGACTCGGTGGCTCTCATCAGTCTGGACCATGCTCTCATCAGCTATGTCGAGAACACCTACCCGGAGGTCATCACCGGGTACCTCTACTACTTCGGGGTCGGTGATGTCGCCAACCTCAACTTCGACTACCTCATCATTGAGGAGGGCGTGGCGACGTCGTCGAAGGTGGAGGAGCTGCAGGCCAGCGGCCGCAAGGTTGTGGTGTGGACCGTCAACACCGAGGAGTCCATCGATCGGTTCGCAGGCTCCCAGGTCGACGGGATCATCACCGACGTGCCGGTGAAGGTTTCGGAGGGAATCGCCGCCAAGCGTTCCCGTGACGACCTGGATCGGATCGCGGATGCTGTGTTCGAGGAGTGATTTCCGCCGCCGGTGGCGTGGTTCGCCGCCCCTGTGCTATCTTTTCTGAGCTGCCAGCACGGCAGGTTGCCCGAGTGGCCAAAGGGAGCGGTCTGTAAAACCGTCGGTTCGCCTACGTTGGTTCGAATCCAACACCTGCCACCAGACCCCCGGAGTCGGATTGATCCGGGGGTCTGTTGCGTTCCTGAGCGGTATTGTCGGTTCATGGCAACCCCGCACATCGCATGTGACCCTGGAGACATCGCCCCGCTCGTGCTGATGCCCGGGGACCCGCGCCGGGCCGAGCGCATCGCCCGGCAGCGTCTCACCGAGGTCCGGCTGGTCTCCGAGGTGCGCGGCATCGGGGTGTGGACCGGGTTGCTCGACGGTGTGCCCGCCACTGCGATGGCCTCCGGGATGGGCATCCCGTCGCTCAGCATCTACGCCACCGAGCTCTACACCCAGTTCGGGGTGCGCCGCATCTGCCGGGTGGGCACCTGTGGTGGGATCGCCCCCGAGGTCCAGGTGCGCGACGTCGTGATCGCCTCGGCCGCCCACACCGACTCCGCCGTCGCGACGCTGCCGATACCGGGGGTCTCACTGTCGCTGGCCCCGAGTTTCCCGATGCTGGCGGGTGCCGTGGCCCGAGCTGCCGACGGGGCACGTCCGGTCCACGTCGGGCCGGTCTACACCTCCGACTTCTTCCACAATTCGCGTACCGACATCGTGCCGGAGTTGGCGAAGGTGGGCACGCTCGCGGTGGAGATGGAGGCTGCTGGGCTGTACGCGGTGGCCGCCCGCCACCGGGGCGAGGCCTTGGCGGTGCTCACCGTCTCCGATCACCTGGGGGATCCCTCGGTGGACCTCAGCAGTGCGGAGCGTGAGGCCTCCTTCGCCGACTCCCTGGAGATCGCCGTCGCCGCCCTGCTGGCCTGAGCAGTGCAGCGACCACCCCGATTTGTGTCCGCCGCCCGGGCCGTGTAATGTTTCCCGACGGCTGGCCCCTATAGCTCAGTAGGCAGAGCGTCTCCATGGTAAGGAGAAGGTCTGCGGTTCGATTCCGCATGGGGGCTCTTGTTCAGGCCCGGGATCCGTCCCGGGCCGGAACATTTCGACGGGGTAGCTCAGTCGGTAGAGCAAGCGGCTCATAATCGCTGTGTCGCGGGTTCAAGTCCCGCCCTCGTCACCACTGATCGCCCACCTGCGCATCCGCGCCCCGAACAGCAAGGAAGAAGATCATGGCCAAGAAGGGTCAGGACGTCCGTCCGAAGATCACGCTCGCCTGCACCGAGTGCAAGGAGCGCAACTACATCACCAAGAAGAACCGTCGCAATGATCCCGACCGGATCGAGCTGAACAAGTTCTGCCCGCGCTGCCGCACCCACCGCGCGCACCGCGAGACCCGCTGAGCCGCATCCGAGATGGCCGCCCGTCAGGGCGGCCTTTTCGTTTCCCCTAGACTTCGGCCATGCCGATTTCTGCCGAGCACGCCGGGCGTACCTATCCGCCTGCGCCCGCCTACCGCGTCAGCCGCGCGAAGATCGTCGAGTTCGCGACCGCGCTGCAGGACGACAACCCCGCCTACCTGGCCGAGACCCCCATCGCCCCGCCGACCTTCGCCGCGGTCATCGCAGCCCAGGCCTGGGACTCGTTGTTCGCCGACGAGGAGCTGGGGCTGGCGCTCAACCGGATCGTCCACGCTGATCAGGTCTTCGACTTCCACCGGCCGCTGCGTGAGGGCGACGACGTGGTGGCCCGGCTCACCATCGAGAAGGTCCGTACCCGCGGTGCGTTGGACATGGTCACGGTGCTGGTTGCGCTCACCGTCGACGGCGCCCCGGTCTGCGACGCCCGCTCCACCCTGATGCACACCCGCAAGGAGGCCACCGATGCCTGAGATCCAGCCCGGCACCAGCCTCGGTGAGCTGCGCGTGAGGGTCACCCGCTCCGACGTGGTGCGCTACTCCGGTGCCTCCACCGATTTCAACGAGATCCACTTCTCAGACCGCCACGCCCGGGCCATCGGCCTGCCAGGGGTGCTGGCCCACGGCATGTGGACGATGGGGGCGGGGCTGAAGCTCGTCACCGACTGGATCGGCGACCCCGCCCGGGTGCGTCGCTACCAGGTGCGCTTCACCCGCCCCGTCGTGGTGCCCGACACCGACGAGGGTGCCGAGGTGGTCTACACCGGGGAGATCACGGCTGTGGCCGAGGGGATCGCGACGGTGAACCTCACCGCCACCTGCGGCGACGAGGCCGTGCTCGGCGCCGCCCGCGCGGAGGTCCGTGTTGACTGAGCTGAAGGAGCACACCACCTTCCGCATCGGCGGCCCGGCCCGAAGGTTCGTCACCGCGACGAGTGAGCAGGAGATCATCCAGACGGTGCAGGACTGCGACGCCAGTGGGGAGCCGCTGCTGCTGCTCGGCGGTGGCTCCAACATGCTGGTGTCCGACGAGGGCTTCGACGGCACCGTGCTGAAGCTGGCCAACCGCGGCATGGAGCACGATTCGCAGGCCTGCTACGGCGTCGAGGTGCGTGTGGGGGCGGGGGAGACCTGGGATGACTTCGTGGCCCACTGCGTGGCCCAGCAGTGGTCCGGCCCGGAGGCGATGTCCGGCATCCCCGGGAGTGTCGGGGCCAGCCCCATCCAGAACATCGGGGCCTACGGGGCCGAGGTGGGGGCCCTCATCCAGCAGGTGCGCACCTGGGACCGCCGGGCTGGGGCGATCCGCACGATCTTCGCCGCCGACTGCGGTTTCAGCTACCGCGACTCGATCTTCAAGCAGGACCCGGGGCGCTTCGTGGTCATCGCCGTGACCTTCCAACTGCCGCTGGGACACATGGGGCAGCCGGTGCGCTACCCCGAGCTCGCCCGTGCCTTGGGCACGGAGGTGGGGGAGCGGGCCGAGGCGGCTACGGTACGTGAGACGGTGCTCGCCATCCGGGCGGGCAAGGGCATGGTGCTGAGTGAGCAGGACCGCGATTCCTGGTCGGCGGGGTCCTTCTTCACCAACCCACTGCTCACCCCCGAGCAGGCTGCGGCGCTTCCCGACGAGGCCCCGCGATTCCCAGCCGGGGATCAGGTCAAGACCAGCGCGGCCTGGCTGATCTCCCACGCCGGGTTCGCCAAGGGCCATCCCGGCAGTGGCCCGGCCCGATTGTCCTCGAAGCACGTCCTGGCCCTGACCAACCACGACGGTGCGAGCGCTGCGGAGGTCGTGGCCCTGGCCCGCGAGGTGCGCGACGGCGTCGAGGATCGGTTCGGCATCAGGCTGATCCCGGAGGTCAACCTCATCGGGCTCACCCTCTGACGCTGATTTCGGCCCAACGCCCAGATGCGTTACCATTGAGGTCTGGCAAGGTTCCACGCGCCCAAAAGGTGCTGCACCGAGCCGAAGGGTAGTAGCTCAACTGGCAGAGCAGCGGTCTCCAAAACCGCAGGTTGGGGGTTCGAGTCCCTCCTGCCCTGCGAAGCACACGCTTCACGGCCTGCCACCCAGTGGGTGGGCAGGCATTTCGTTTGTTGGACCGAAGGGATTGCGCGTGAGCGACGACAAGACTCAGCGAGGCGGGGACGAGGAGCTCCCCGAGGCTGACCCCGTCGCCGACGATGAGGTGATCTCGGACCTCGAGGAGCAGTTCGACGAGGAGCCCGAGGCAGGCGAGGACGAGCAGACCGAGGAGAAACCCAAGGCTGTCGTCCGCAAGACCTCCAAGGCCCCGGTGAAGAAGAACGCTCCCACGAAGAAACGTTCCGAGAGCACCCACGAGGAGCACGACCCCTACAAGGCCAAGAACCCCGCCCAGTTCGTCCGGCAGTCTGCCGGCGAGCTGAAGAAGGTCGTGTGGCCCACCTGGAACGAACTCACCACGCTGTTCATCGTCGTGCTGGTGTTCGTCCTGTTCATGGTCCTCTACGTGGGCGTGCTGGATGCCGCCTTCGGGTGGGCCCTGCTGAAGCTGTTTGGAGGAACCGCGTGACCGAGCACGACGATTTCGAGATCGACCTCGGCGAGCTGCCCGCTGCCGAGGAGACCGAGGTGGAGATCGACCTCAGCCTCGATGACGATGAGCCCGCCGAGGAGATCGTCTCGCTGTCCGACGAGCCCGCCGAGGAGACCTCTGAGGGTGAGGACGACGAGGAGGATGACGCCACTGCCAAGGCCGTCGCCGCGCTCCGTGAGGAGCTGGAGGGCAAGTACGGCGAGTGGTACGTCATCCACACCTACTCCGGGATGGAGAACCGGGTCAAGCAGAACCTGGACTCCCGCGCCACCTCCCTCAACATGGAGGACTACATCTTCGAGACGATCGTCCCCACCGAGGACGTCGTTGAGGTGCGCAACAACACCCGCAAGACCGTCACCCGTTGCGTGCTGCCCGGCTACGTGCTGGTGCGCATGGAGCTGACCGACGATTCCTGGGCAACGGTGCGTCACACCCCGTCCGTGACCGGATTCGTCGGCCATGGCCAGACCCCCGTCCCGTTGAACCTGGACGAGGTGGTCAGCATGTTGACTCCTTCCGTCGTCGCGAAGGTCGCCGCCGAGGCCTCCTCGCCTGCGGCGAAGGCGAAGAAGAAGGTCGAGGTCGTCGATTTCGCCGTCGGCGATTCCGTCCAGGTGGTCGACGGCCCCTTCGCCGGGGTGCACGCCACGGTCACCGAGATCAACGCCAACCACCAGCGGCTGCGTGCCCTCGTCGAGATCATGGGACGTGAGACCCCGCTCGACCTGGAGTTCAAGCAGGTCGAGAAGGTCGGTTAGGAATACCGCCCCTGACCACCTAGAATTGCGCGTTGCGCCGTCGCTCCGGGGCCTCCCGGGGCCGCGGCCACGTCTGAACCAACATCAGAAGGACCCGAAATGCCTCCCAAGAAGAAGGTCGCAGCCCTCGTCAAGATTGCTCTGCAGGCGGGCGCTGCCACTCCCGCGCCGCCGGTCGGTACCGCCCTCGGTCCGCACGGTGTCAACATGATGGAGTTCGTCAAGGCGTACAACGCCGCGACGGAGTCGCAGCGCGGCAACATCATCCCGGTCGAGATCACCATCTACGAGGACCGCACGTTCTCGTTCGTGACCAAGACCCCGCCGGCTGCGGAGCTCATCAAGAAGGCCGCCGGGCTCAGCAAGGGTTCCGAGAACCCGCTGAAGAACAAGGTCGGCAAGCTCACCAAGGACCAGGTTCGCGAGATCGCCGCCACCAAGCTGCCGGATCTCAACGCCAACGACATCGAGGCGGCCGCCAAGATCGTCGAGGGCACCGCACGTTCCATGGGCGTCACCGTCGAGTGACGCTCCCCCCCTGGTAGGGAGACTCCCCGCACCAGAACTGGTGGATCAGCCTGCGAGGCTGACTGATAGATCATGAGGAACCAGAGATGAAGTACAGCAAGGCATACAGGGCCGCCGCCGAGAAGCGCGACGGCGCCCAGCTCCACACGCCCGAGGAGGCGCTGAAGCTGGTCAAGGACATGGCCTCGGCCAAGTTCGACGAGACGGTCGAGGTGGCGGTTCGCCTCGGCGTCGATCCCCGCAAGGCGGACCAGATGGTCCGTGGCACGGTCAACCTTCCGCACGGTACTGGCAAGACGGCTCGGGTCCTCGTCTTCGCCTCCGGTGAGAAGGCCGAGGCCGCACGTGAGGCCGGGGCCGACGAGGTGGGCGTGGATGAGCTGGTGGAGAAGGTGGCCGGTGGCTACCTGGACTTCGATGCCGTCGTCGCGACCCCCGACATGATGGGCAAGGTCGGTCGGCTCGGCCGGGTGCTGGGCCCCCGTGGTTTGATGCCGAACCCGAAGACCGGCACGGTCACGATGGACGTGGCGAAGGCCGTCGCCGACATCAAGGGCGGCAAGATCGAGTTCCGGGTGGACCGTCACGCCAACCTGCAGTTCATCATCGGCAAGGCGTCGTTCAGCGCGCAGCAGCTGATCGACAACTACTACGCGGTGCTGGAGGAGATTCTGCGGCTGAAGCCCGCCTCCTCGAAGGGCCGCTACATCAAGAAGGTGGCGGCCTCCGCGACGATGTCGCCGAGCGTCATCATCGATGGCAGCGTCACCAAGCCCGCTGACAACGCCTGAGCGGCATCCGCCGTACACAACCTCCAGCAGGGGCAGGTCCTTCGACCTGCCCCTGCTGCTTTTCCCGACGGTCCCGCCGCGCCCCTTCCCCGACTCACCCCTTCCCTCCCGCCCCACCCGAGCACGAATCGCTGGTGAAAAGCGTTGGCGCGTCACCAGGCGACGGCGAACCGTCGGTCTTCGGCGGTTCCTGCTGGGGGTGGTGCGGGAGGTGGGGCCTGTGCACGAATCGCTGGCGAAAATCGCTGGCGCGTCGCCAGGCGACGGCGAACCGTCGGTCCTCGGCGATTCCTGCTCGGTTCCAGGTGCTGCACCGTGTGCCAGGGGTCTCGACACGGGTTCCCTCGCTTCGCATCGGGACCCCGGCTCGACCAGCGGGGGACGGTGGTCGCTTCGGGCACGAATCGCCGGTGAAAATCGCTGGCGCGTCACCAGGCGACGGCGAACCGTCGGTCTTCGGCGATTCCTGCTGGGGGTGGTGCGGGAGGTGGGGCCTGTGCACGAATCGCCGGTGATGGACGCTGGCGCGTCACCAGGCGACGGCGAGCTGCTCCTGCTCTGCGTTTCGTGACGGTGGCGGAGACGGGCTGATGGGGGTCGCCGGGGTGCAGTAGCATGTCGTGCGCACGTCCACTGTTGGGAGTAGTCATGTCTTCGCAGAATGACCCTTCGGCCAGCGCCATCGAGCTCACCGGTATCGAGGTGGTGGCCGAGGCGGAACGCACCGCCAGGCCGCACCAGCTGTTCCTGCCCTGGTTCGCCTCCAACATCTCGGTGTTCGGGATGAGCTACGGCGCCTGGGTGCTGGGTTTCGGTATCTCGTTCTGGCAGGCCACGCTCGTCGTGCTGGTCGGCGTGGTGCTGTCCTTCGCGATCTGCGGGGTCATCGCGCTGGGCGGAAAGCGCGGCTCGGTGCCGACGATGGTGATGTCCAGGGCCGCGTTCGGGGTGCAGGGGGCCAAGGCCCCGGGGGTGATCTCGTGGCTGACCTCCATCGGCTGGGAGACGGTGCTGGCGATCACGGCGGTGCTGGCCACCGCCACCGTCTTCGAGCGGCTCGGCTGGGTGGGGGAGGACAAGGTCCTGCTCAACGTCGTCGCCGCCGCGGTGGTGGCCGCCCTCATCGTGCTGGGGGCGATGGCCGGGTACCACATCATCATGAGGATGCAGGCGGTGCTGACCTGGATCACGGGCATCACAACAGTCGTCTACATCGTGCTGGTGCTGCCCCACATCCAGTGGGATGCGATCATGGCCATCGAATCGGGACCGCCCGCCGCGATGATCGGTGCCATGACGATGGTGATGACGGGGATGGGGCTCGGTTGGGTGAACATCGCTGCGGACTGGGCGCGCTACCAGTCGCGCGAGGCCAAGGGCATGGCCATCGTCGCCTGGAACACCTTCGGCGGGTCGCTGGGGCCGGTGGTGCTCATCACCTTTGGGCTGATGCTGGCGGGGTCGTCGCAGGAGATTGCGGAGGGGATCGGTGCCGACCCGGTGGGGGCACTGGCCCAGGTGTTGCCGACGTGGTTCCTGATCCCGTTCCTGCTGACCGCGATCCTGTCGCTGCTGTCCGGGGCCATCAACGGCATCTACTCCTCCGGGCTGACGCTGCTGACGCTCGGGATCACCATTGCCAGGCCGCTGGCCTCACTCATCGACGGCCTGATCCTCAGCCTCGGCACCGTCTATGTGGTGTTCTTCGCGGAGAACTTCATCGGCCCGTTCCAGTCCTTCCTCATCACGCTGGGGGTGCCGCTGGCCGCCTGGGCGGGGATCATGATGGCCGACATCGCGCTGCGCCGGAAGGACTACGACGAGCAGGCCCTGTTCAACCCGTCGGGTCGCTACGGGGCATTCAACTGGAGCGCACTCGGCATCATGGCGGCCTGCTGCCTCATCGGCTGGGGGTTCGTGGTCAATGGTTTCGCCGAGGATGCTGCCTGGAACAACTGGCAGGGCTATCTGCTGTTCCTCATCGGTGGTCGTGACGGGGTCTGGGCCGGGGGCAACATCGGCGTCATCATCGCGCTGATCCTCGGCTTTTGCGGCTACTGGCTGCTCAGCCGGGGCCGGGTGCAGATGCAGGAGAATGCGACGGCGTGAATTCGGAGGTGCTGGCCGCCTCGGCGACGCAGTTCCTGCGGGAACACCTCGCGGAGCCGATCACGGTGGCAGACCTGGCGGATCACCTGTCGTGGAGTCCGTCCCACCTGACCCGTGCCTTCACGAGGACGGTGGGTGCCTCCCCGATCCGCTACCTGGCGGCCCTGCGCTTCCAGGAGGCGAAACGGCTGCTCGCCGTCGAGCGGTTGGGTGTGCTTGAGGCCTGCCACGAGGTGGGGTTCTCCTCGGTGGGCACCTTCACCCGACGCTTCGTCGCCGACGTGGGCCTGCCTCCCGGGGAGTTCCGGCGGGCTGTGGACCGGATGAGCGAGGTGGAACTCGCGCCGGTCAGCCTGTGGGCTCCGGGCATCGAGACCCGGGTGCGGGTCCGGCTGGAGGTGCCGCCCGGGATTGAGGCGGGGCTCGGTCCCCTCCCGTACCAGTGGATCGGGACCTTCCCCACGCCGGTGCCCAGCGGACCACCCCTCAGCGGCACGCTGCGGCGGGGTGTGGCCGAGGTGGAGCTGCCGATCCCAGGCCCCGGGGTCTGGCTGCTGGCCAACCTCACGCCGTCGTCGGCCGGGATTGCGGACCATCTGTGGTCAGCATGTCCCTTCGTCGCCCGCCACCCGGTGCCGCTGACCGGGCAGGAGGGGGAGTTGGTGCTGCGGGTGGATGCAGCGAAGTCCTGGGACCACCCGGTGCTGGTGGCCCTACCAGCAATGCATCCACGGGTTTGAGCAGGATCGGAGTCGTCTGGGCAGGGCGAGGCCTTCTACGCTGAGCAGCAGTCGAGCGGAAGGCACACTGATGACTGAGTCCACGATGAAGGCCGTGCTGGGGCAGCCCTGCTGGGTGGAGCTGTACGCGAGCGCACCGGAGAGTTCCGTGCAGTTCTACCGGGAGCTGTTCGGGTGGAGTATCCAGATGTTGGATGCCGACTGTGCGCTGTCGCATCTCATCTCCGCCGGGGAGCAGATGGTGGGAAGCATTGAGCCCCTGGCGGAAGGGCCGGTGCCCTCGGAAGGCTGGGTGGTGTGTTTGTGGACCACCGACCTGGACGCGCTGGCCGAGAGGGTCGCACCCGCCGGGGGACAGGTGATCGTGGAACCGGTCCAGGTGGATGAGAGCACCCGCTACGCACTGGTTCAGGACCCCGAGGGGAACCTGGTCGGGGTGCTGGAGGACCTGAACTTCACCCCCGCGGCCCCGGCAGCCGGGCTGCCCGTGTGGTACGACGTGCTGAGCCGGGACCTTGAGGGAAGCAGGGAGTTCCACCAGGAGGTTTTCGGCTGGCAGACCCACCCCATGCCGGATGTTCCCTACCTCACGCTGGGGCAGGGCGATGGTGCCGTGTGCGGCATCGGTGACGCCGTGGTCTTCGGTGGTGACGAGGCGAGGACCGGCTGGCAGGTGTACTTCGCCGTCGAGAACGCCGATGAGGCAGCAGCCCGGGCGACCCGGCTCGGTGGGACGGTGCTCTCGGCCCCGGCGGACACCCCGTGGGGCCGGATGGCCACGGTGAAGGACCCGCAGGGCGCGGTGTTCGTGCTGTACCAGCTGTCCTGATGACCCACCCGTCCGGGTCTCACAGGTGGGAGATGTAGCGGCTGCCCTCCTGCGGGATGTGCAGCAGCTGCAGCCTCGGGGCCTGGGCCTGGAGGGCCTGCAGCTCGGCCTGGCTCAACCGGGTGCCGCGCAGCTTCAGATGCCTGATCCGGCGCCCTGCGCGGGAGCCGAGGAGGGCCGAGAAGTCCTCGAGCCCGGTGAACAGGCCCGCCAGCTCGGCCTCGTCGGCAGCGCGGAGGGTGAGCAAGTCGTACCATTCCGCGTGGTCGAGGGCGACCAGATCGGGGAAGCGTGAGCTCCGGCTCAGGTTGGCGATGAACCCCTGGTGAGCGATCCCGCACTGGAGGCGGAGCTGCATCAACGGGTGCGGTGGGCCGTCGAAGAAGGCCGCGTTCGGGGCCGACGGGACGGTGAGCTCTCTCAGGGCGGGCATCCTGCCCAGCAGGGCTGCGACGGCCCCACCCTCGTCGTGGTCGAAGTCTGCTCCGGCTGAGATGAGGCTGAGGTTGTGGTCCCCGGGGTCGGTGAGCCCCACCTCGAAGCGGAGTAGGCGTGGCAACACCACATCGCTGGCCAGCAGGCGGATGAACTCCCAGGCCTTGACCCCGTTGGCCCCCTCATCGGGGCCATCGAAGCGCAGGGAACGCACCCGTTCGGCATTCCCCGGTTCGCACAGCCAGGTCATGAAGGCGATCAGCGGGTAGTTCGTCTCGTCGTCGTCGATCCCGGCTTCCCGGTCGGGGAAGTCGTCGTGGCACTCCCCGTGGAAACGCAGGTCCAGCAGCTCTCCGCCCAGGGAGAACTCCACCCGCGCCAGGTCCTCGATGTCAGGGTCGGCCTCCAGTGTGTCCACCTGGAAGCGGTGGATGCGGGCCTGCAGATCGAGCAGGCTGGCCAGGGTCTCGTTCATCGGAATTCCTCCATCACGCGGTGCAGGCCCGGGCACCCACGGCCCGGGCCTGCACCGCTCTGCGATCAGAGCTGCGTCTGCGAGGCCTTCGCGAAGCGCTGTGCGACATCGCCCCAGTTGACGACGTTCCACCAGGCGTTGACGTAGTCGCCCTTCACGTTCTTGTACTGCAGGTAGAAGGCGTGCTCCCACATGTCCAGCTGCAGCAGCGGGATCTGTCCGGCAGGCAGGTTGCCCTGCTGGTCGTAGAGCTGGTTGATGTTGAGGCGACGACCCAGGGTGTCGAAGACCAGCATCGACCAGCCGGAGCCCTGGATGCCGTTCGCGACGGCGCTGAACTGCTTCTGGAAGTTCTCGAAGCTGCCGAAGTACTCGTCCAGCGCAGCCGCCAGCTCACCGTCGGGACGGCCCCCACCCTCGGGGGACATGTTCTTCCAGAACACCGAGTGGTTGATGTGACCACCCAGGTGGAAGGCCAGGTCCTTCTCCAGCTTGTTGATCGCACCGAAGTTGCCGGACTCGCGGGCCTCGTCCAGCTGCTCCAGGGCCGCGTTGGCTCCCGCAACGTAGGCGGCGTGGTGCTTGCTGTGGTGGAGCTCCATGATCTCCGGGGCGATGTGCGGGGCCAACGCCCCGTAGTCGTAATCGAGGTCGGGCAGGACGTAGGTCATGGGTGACTCCTCACGGTCTGGTTCCACTGAACAACACCCATCCTATGCAGTCACGAGGAGTGGCGCTGCACCTTCAGGACCCGGAACCCCTTGGCCGAGGCCAGTTTTGTGGTCGGCCAGCCCTGTTCGCCCAGCCATGCGGCCAGCGAATCGGCACCCAGGTTCCGGCCCACCACCAAGTAGGCCGCGCCGCCGTCGCGCAGCCGGGGCAGCCACTCCAACAGCAGCTCGTGCAGGGCCTGCTTGCCGATGCGGATCGGCGGATTGGACCAGATCTCGTCGTAGAGCACGCCGTCGGGGGAGAAGCAGCGCACCCGATCCGCCACCCCAGCACGTTCCGCATTGAGCCGGGTCAGTGCCAGGGCGCGCTCGTTGACGTCCACCGCATCGACGCTGATCCCCGGGCTCGCCACCGCCAGGCCCACCGCGATGGGGCCGAACCCGCAGCCGAGATCGAGCACGTGCCCAGAAGCAGGCGGATCGACGCTGCGCAGCAGCACCGCAGTACCCAGATCGAGCCGGGAGCCGGAGAACACCCCGTTCGCGGTGGTGAAGGTCAGCTCATTGCCGAAGATCGTGGCCCGGATTTCCCGGGTCACCAGCGGGGAGTCGTCATTGGTGAAGTAGTGGCTCACGTGTCCTCCAGGGTCCGCACCGCACGGGCCTGGACGGCGCGGGCAGCCAGTTCGTCGTCGGCGGGGTAGCCGACCTCCTCCAGCACCAGGCCCTGCGGGGGCATCAGCGGCACCTCACCGCAGCGACGATCTGAGGCGGCAACGCGCTCCAGCCACGCCAGATCCCGTTTCAATCCGCCGACCACGGTCAGCGCACCCACCAGGGCGCGCACCATCGAATGACAGAACGCATCCGCCAGCAGATGCACCTCGATCACGCCGTCGGTGCGCTCGGTCACGGTGAACTCCCTCAGCTCCCGGATGGTGGTCGCGCCCTCGCGGGGTTTGCAGAACGCGGCGAACTCCCGAAGCCCCGTCAGCAGCTGGGCCCCGGCCTGCATCGTCGCCACCTGCAACGGATGCCGGGTCTGTGCCACCTGGGTGCGCAGCAGCGGGTCGAGTACCCGATCCGAGCCGAGCAGCCGGTAGCAGTAGCGCCGCCAGATCGCGGAGAACCTGGCGTCGAACCCGGGAGCGGCCTTGCCCACGTCGTGGATGGCGATGTCGGCGGGCACGATCCTGCGCAGCCGCCGCAGCAGGTGCTCGGGGTCGGCATCGGCCAGGTCCACGTGGCACACCTGGCCGCGAGCGTGCACCCCGGCGTCGGTGCGTCCCGCGACGGTGAGCGTCGGGGCCTCCGGGAGCCGCAGGATGGTGGCCAGGCAGCGCTCCAGCTCCCCCTGGACGGTGCGCAGCCCCGGCTGGGTGGCCCAGCCGTGGAAGTCAGTGCCGTCGTAGGCCAGGTCGATCCGCAGTCTCACAGCAGCCGCCGATACGTCAGGTCAAAGCTGGTGCGGCCCGCCGCCAGGCCCTTGGCCTCGTACTTGGTCACCGGCCGGGCCTCGTAGCGGGGAGCCCAGCCGTCGTGCAGGTTCTCGAACCCGGGGTGGGCATCCAGCACCTCGCGCTGCCACAGCGCGTAGTCCTCCCAGTCCGTGGCCAGCCGCCACAACCCGCCCGCCGCCAGTTTCGTGGCAGCCACGTCGGCGAAGGAGGAGCTCACCAGACGGCGCTTGTGGTGTCGGGCCTTGTGCCATGGGTCGGCGAAGAAGGTCCACAGCTCGGCCACGGAACCATCGGCAAACAGCTGGGACAGGCCTTGGGCACCGTCGGCCATCACGACCCGCACGTTGTCGATGCCCTCGCGGCCGAGCCGTCCCAGCGTCGAGGCGACGGCGGGGGCGAAGACTTCGAAGGCGATGAAATCCACCTCCGGGCGGGCTGCAGCCATCGGCACCAGTGAGTCCCCGGCCCCTGAGCCGATCTCCACCACCCGGGGAGCCTGCCTGCCGAAGGCGGCATCCCAGTCCACGGTGGCACCGTCGGCGACGGCGGTGCTGCGTTCCGCGGCAGGAAGCTCCACGACGAAACGGTGGCGGTACCTCTCCCAGGCTGCGGTCTGGGATTCGTTCATGCGGGTGCTGCGACGCACGAAGCTCAGGACCGGGCGGTGGGGACGAGACGGGTTCACCCGCCGATGATACCCAGAGTGACCCCGCCGCTCGGCTCTCCACCCTGTGAAGGTAGATTCAGTTCCAGCGGCACAGCAGAGGAATCCGGTGGGAATCCGGAACGGTCGCGCCACTGTGTGTCCCGGGAGTGCCCGGGGTTCAGTCAGGAACTCGCTGTGCAGTACTCCCGTTGGACGCGACATCCAGGAAGGGTGGTCCTCATGCAACCACTGCGTACCTTCACCGTTCTCGCAGCCCTGACAGTCCTGCTGGCAGGGTGCACCCCACAGAATCCGACGCCCTCGCCCGGCCAGTCACCCTCGGCGGCCATGGGGGCCGACGGTTGCCTGACCAGTTACGACCCCGCCGCCGACTACTTCCCAGACAAGGTGACCTTCAGCCATGCCGGAGGCATCACAGTGGAGTACCACGGCTCCTACAAGAAAGTCACCGTCACCGAGCCCGTTGCTGGTGCCGACCCGGAGACCTATGTCCTGGTGCAGTGCGGGGCCACCCCGGAGCTTTCTGCTGACCTGGCTGATGCTCAACGGGTCAACATCCCCGTCAAGCGTGCTGTCACCTCCTCGACGACCCAGATCCCGGCCTTTGAGCTCTTGGGGGTCACCGATGCCCTGGCCGGGGTCGGGACTCCTCAGTTGGTCTCCTCCGAAACGGTCAGCAAGCGGATCGCTGACGGCGCCGTCGTCGGTATCAGCGATGCCTCCGGCGTACTCAACATCGAGACCATTGCTGCTGCTGAGCCTGATGTCTTCATCTCCAGCGGCACCCCCGATCCTGCCCATGACAAGCTCCGTGAGCTGAAGATCCCGGTGCTCGGGAACTCTGAATGGTTGGAGAGCAGCCCGCTCGGTCGTGCCGAATGGCTGAAGTTCACCGCACTGCTCACCAACACCGAGGCAAAGGCCAACGAGGTGTTCACCACCATCGAGAGCGACTATGAAGCGGTCCGCGCCAAGGTGGCCGACGTCACCGAACGACCGAGCGTGTTCACGGGCGCTCCCTACGAGGGGGAGTGGTACAAGGCCGGGGGACGCAGCTATGCTGCGCAGCTCCTGGCTGATGCCGGGATGACCTACGTCTTCGCCGATGATGAGGCCAACGGTAGCCAGCCGGTGGCCATTGAGGTCATGCTGGAGGCGGCGGCAGATGCTGACCTGTGGGTGAACGCCGACTACACCGGGCTGTGGGCCGACAGCTCGGCCATCGAAGCCGTCGACCCGCGCCTGATGGAGCTGAAAGCGGCCAAGCAGGGGCAGGTCCACAACCCCGTGCTACGCATCAACGAGGCGGGTGGCAACGACTACTGGGAGCAGGGCGTGGTGCGTCCCGACCTGGTGTTGCGTGACCTGGCCAAGATCGCCCACCCAGAGTTGTTCGCTGACGTCGAGTTCGTGTTCTATTCCCAACTGCCTGTCTGATGGGCACTGGGCTGCGGTTCCTGGGGGTGACTCTGGTCCTGGCGGCGACGGTGCTCACCTCCCTCTGGTGGGGACCCGCTCAGATCACCCCTGGGGAGGTCTGGGCGATCCTCACCGGCGGTGAGGTGCGGGCCGTGGCCCGACTCATCATCATGGATGTGCGACTTCCCCGAATTCTCACCGCCTGCTTGGCTGGTGCAGCCTTGGCAGTGGCAGGTCTGGCCATGCAGACCCTCTTCCGCAATCCCCTGGCGGACCCGTACATTCTCGGCCTGTCCTCCGGGGCCTCCCTGGGGGTGGCAGCGGTGATCCTCGTCGTCGGCGGGACAGGGGCAGCCACCCTCACCGCAGGGCTCGGTCTGGCCGGGGATCTTGCCGTCGTGGTGGCAGCGGCTCTCGGCTCGGCGGCGGTGATGCTCCTGGTGCTGGCGCTGGGACGTGCGGTGCGTTCCTCGGTGTCCCTGCTGCTCATCGGGGTGATGCTGGGTTACCTGACCTCTGCGGGGGTGTCGGTGATGATCTCCTTCTCCACCCCGGAGTTGATCGCCGCATACGCCCGCTGGGGGTTCGGCAGCTATGGCGGGGTCACCTGGGGCAACCTCAGAATTGTCGCGGTTGTGGTACTGGCCGGTCTGGTCGGGGCCTGGGCGTTGGTGAAAATCCTCGACTCCCTGCTGCTCGGGGAGCGTTACGCCGCCAGCCTGGGGGTCAAGGTGCGCCGTGACCGAGGCCTGCTCATCGCTGTGACCTCAGCTTTGGCGGGGGCGGTCACAGCCTTTTGCGGCCCCATCCAGTTCCTCGGCATCGCCATCCCGCACCTGGCCAGGGGCTTGTTCCGCACATCCAGTCATCGGGTGCTGATTCCCGCGACGATGCTGCTGGGGGCCTGCATTGCGCTGCTCGCTGACCTCATTGCAGCTCTGCCCGGCGATGGGGTGCTGCCCCTCAACGCCGTCAATGCGGCGTTTGGGGCCCCGGTGGTGATCTGGCTGCTGGTTCGTCGACGGAGGGCTGAACTGTGAGTCTGCTCCAGCTGGAGGGCCTTGCCGTCGGCTATGGCCGACGTCTCGTCCGCACTGGGGTGGATGCGGAGCTGGCGGCGGGAGAGCTGGTGTGTCTTGTTGGCCCCAATGGGATTGGCAAGTCGACACTGCTGCGAAGCCTGTGCGGGCTGCAGCCGACCCTCGCGGGCCGAATTCTGCTTGAGGGGACGGACCTGGGGAGGGTCTCCACCACGCAACGGGCCAGGCTCGTGGCCGCAGTGCTGACCGATGCGGTGGAGCCGGGGCTGCTGAGTGTGGCTGAGGTCGTTGCCCTGGGACGGCACCCGCACACCAGGTGGGCGGGCCGACTCCGGGCCGAGGACCGGCGGGCCGTCGAGGAGGCTTTGAGCAGGGTGGGAATGGCCGCGCTGCGGGGAAAGCGTTTCGCAGAACTCTCCGACGGGCAGCGTCAGCGGGTGATGATCGCACGTGCTCTGGCCCAGGAACCTCGCCTGCTTCTGCTGGATGAGCCAACTGCCTTCCTCGACCCGCCGGGGCGACTCCAGGTCTTCGACCTGCTGGTGCAACTGGCCCGACGACGAGGTATCGGGGTGCTGGTGTGCACCCACGACGTGGAGGTGGCGGCACGTCGGGCGGATCGGCTGTGGGTGCTGGGGGACGGCGAAGGGGTGGCCACCGGTTCTCCCGCCGATCTTGCACAAGACGGAACCCTGGCGAGGGCTTTCGGGGGTGAGTATCGGATCGACCCGAAGACCTTCCAGTTCCACGCGTAGGCTTGAACCATGCGTACGCTCCTCAACGTCATCTGGTTCCTGTTCGCCGGGCTGTGGCTGGCCATCGGCTACGCGGTGGCGGGGATCATCTGCTGTGTGCTCATCATCACCATCCCGTTCGGGGTGGCCTCGTTCCGCATGGCGGCCTACGTGGTGTGGCCCTTCGGATCGGCGGTGATTCCCAAGCCGAACGCCGGGGTCGGGTCGATGCTGCTCAATGTGCTCTGGTTCGTGCTGTGCGGCTGGTGGCTGGCCCTGGGGCATGTGCTCGCCGCCATCGTCCAGGCCGTGACCATCATCGGCATCGTCAACGCCGTCGTGCTGTTGAAGATGATCCCGATCACCTGCTTCCCCTTCGGCAAGCAGATCGTCAACCGCGACTTCCTGCAGCCGCACCAGCGCCCGCTGCACTCGATCTGATCCAGGACAACAGCGGCTCGGCCTCCGTGGAGGGGGCCGAGCCGCTGTTCAGTGTTCGGGTCAGGACTTCTTGTCCGGCCACAGCTCGCGAGGCATCAGCTCGTAGCCGTGGAACTCACGGGTGAAGCTGCCGGTGCCCTGGGCCAGGCCGCGCAGGTCGATGGGGTAGTTGATGAGCTCCTGTTGCGGCACCAGCGCCTGGATGATGGCGTGGTGTTCGGTGTCGGCATCGGAACCCAGCACCTGCCCACGACGCCCCGCCAGATCGGTCAGCACCGGGCCGAGGAAGGCCTCCCCGACGGTGATCGTCACCTTGTCCACCGGCTCCAGCACCCCGATCACGTTCTCCTTCGCGGCCTCCCGCAGGGCCAGGGCGCCTGCGGTCTGGAAGGCCATGTCGGAGGAGTCAACGGAGTGGGCCTTGCCGTCGTAGAGGGTGACGCTGAAGTCCACCATCGGGAACCCGAACAGGGTGCCCTTGGCCATCTGCGCCTGGACGCCCTTGTCCACCGAGCCGATGAACTGGCGCGGCACCGCACCGCCCACCACCTTGTCGATGAACTCGTAGCCTGCGCCCCGCTCCAGCGGGGTGACCTCGATCTCGCAGACCGCGTACTGGCCGTGGCCGCCGGACTGCTTGACGTGGCGGCCCTGCGCCTTCGCCGGGGCGATGAAGGTCTCCCGCAGCGGCACCTCCACCGGCACCTCGTGGATGCCCAGCGAGAACCGCTGCTTCAGCCGGGCCAGCAGCAGCTCCTTGTGGGCCTGCCCCATCGTCCACATCAGCTGCTGATCGGTCTCGGGGTGGCGCTCCAGCCGAACCGTCACATCCTCGACGGCCAGGCGTTGCAGCGCTCCACCGAGCTTGTCCTCGTCGTTGCGGGTGTCCGCGACGATGGCCACCGGCAGCAGGGCCTGCGGCACCCGCCAGGGCCGGATCGCGGCGGGACGTTCTGGGTTGGACAGCGAGTCCCCGGTCTCGGCCTTCGCCAGGCGGGCCACGTAGACGATCTCCCCGGCGATGGCCCTGTCCTTGCCCACCAGTTCCAGACCGACGGGGGCCGACAGCGGCCCGATCTTGTCGGACTCGTCGTGGTCCGGGTGGGAGGGGTCCTCGGCCTCGCCGAACAGGACCCGACGCCCGGAGACGTGGACCGGGTCGTCGACCCTCAGGGTGCCGGAGAAGATGCGCACCATCGACAACCGGCCCGAGTACTGGTCGGAGGTGGTGCGGATCACCTGCGCCACGAGCGGGCCGTCGGGGTCGCAGGTGGCGCGCGGCAGGGTGTCGCCGTCGAGGGTGATGATGTCGGGGACCGTCTTGGTGTTCGCGGCGGGGAAGCCCTTCTCGATCCACTTCAGCAGCTCCAGCACGCCGACGTCGCTGGTGGTGTGTGCGGGCAGGACCGGGAAGAATCGGGCGGAGATGATGGCGCGGTTCAGCACCTCGTAGACCTCCGCGACGGCGATCTCCTCGCCCTCCAGGTAGCGCTCCATCAGGTCCTCGTCCTGGAGCTCGGTGATGATCGCCTCCAGCAGCGGCGCCCGCTGCTCCTCGATCAGGGCACTCTCCTCGTCGTTCGCGTCGCGGCTGACCCTGGTGCCCGAGGAGTAGTCGTGGATGCGCTTGTTGAGCAGGGAGATGTTGCCGGTGGACTTCTCGCCGTCGCGGATCGGCAGCAGTGCGGCCACCACGCCCTCACCGAAGGCGTCGCGGCACACCTCCACCATCTCCATGAAGTCGGTCTGTCCCTGGTCGAGCTTCGTGATGGCGATGATGCGGGGCAGCGCCACCTGCTGGCACTCCTCCCACAAGGCGATGGTTGCGGGCTGGATCGCCTCGCCCGCCGGGATCACGAAGACCGCCGCGTCAGCGGCCCGCAGTCCGGCCCTGAGCTCACCCACGTACTCGGGGTGGCCGGGGGCGTCGAGCAGGTTGATCTGCACGTCCTCGGCGGGGATGGAGGCCAGCGTCAGCGACGCCGCCCGCTCGGGTGTGTCCTTCTCCCCCCGGTACCCGTCCACGCGGGCGCGCAGCAGATGCTCGAACAGCGTCGTCTTGCCGGAGCCACTGGCCCCGACCAGGATGACGTTTCGGATCTGGTCCGGTGTCTTGATTGCTGTGTGCGTACTCGTCTTTGAGGCCATGACGAAACATTAGCCCCTTGTCATCCCAAATCGGAGTCGGGGGTGAAAAACTGGCGCGTCGTCGTGTCCGATCTCCGCCGACGAGTCGGGGCCCGGAGCGGGCAGACTGGAGGCCATGACCTCGCTGCCCATGTCCCCGGATGCCTGTTACCGGGCCTGCGCCGGGCGGGAGAGCGCGTGGGACGGACACTTCGTGCTGGGGGTGACCTCCACCGGCATCTACTGTCGGCCTTCCTGCCCGGCACGGATACCCCGCCGGGAGAACTGCCGGTTCTTCGTCACCGCGGCGGCCGCCGTCGCAGCTGGGTTCCGGGCGTGTCTTCGGTGCCGTCCGGACCGGGTGCCGGGGATGGCCGGGTGGGATGAAGGTGCCGACCTGGCGGCCCGTGCGGTACGACTCATCCGTGACGGCGTGATCGATGACATCGGGGTGCAGGGACTCGCTGCCCGACTCGGGGTGGGGACCAGGACCTTGAACCGGGTGCTCGCCGCGGAGGTGGGGGCGGCGGCGCAGCAGCTGAACCAGACCCGTCGTGCCCACACCGCACGCGCCCTGATGGATCAGACCTCCTGGCCCCTGGACGAGATCGCCGCCGTCTCCGGGTTCGGTAGCAGCCGCCAGTTCCGGGACGTGATGAGGGCGGAGTTCGGCATGGCGCCATCCCGGCTTCGACGTCTGCCTTCGCGGGAGCGTGGTGAGGGTGCGCGGATGCGGCTGGTGCTCCGGCTGCCCGGGGTGCGCGGTGAGGCGGCCAGGGCGATGCTCGGGGCCTTCCGAGCGCACGCCGTCGCGGGTGTGGAGCAGGTGACGCACCAAGATGTCACCCGCCTGATCCGCACCGAGGCCGGGGCGGTGCTGGCACGTACGGACTGTGCGGGGCGAGTGGAGCTGGACCTGCCGGGACTGGCCGCGCTCACCACCGCTGTGAAGGCGGTGCGTCGATGGCTGGCCTCGGATGCGGATCCGGCGGTTGCCGATCAGCACCTGGCACGTGATCCTCTGTTGGCACCACTGATCGCGGCCCGACCGGGGCTGCGGGTGCCGGGAGTGATCGACGGTGCGGAGTTCGCGATGATGACGGTGCTGGGGCAGCTGATCTCGCTCAGTGCCGCCCGAACCGTCGCGGAACGTCTCATCCGAGGATTCGGGGAGGACGCTGCCGGGCTGGGGGAGCAGTGGCGGTTCGCGCCCAGTGCCGAGGTCGTGGCCGAGGCGGGGGTTGACCGGCTGCGCGAGGAGCTGCGCCTGACCCGGACCAAGGCCGGGGCGCTCCACCAGCTGGCGGTCCTGGTGGGTTCAGGGCTGCGGTTGGAGCCGGACGCGGACCGGGCGGAGGTGCGGCATCGGCTGCTCGGCATCAAGGGGGTGGGTCCGTGGACCACCGAGTTCATCGCGCTCAGGGCGCTGTGGGATCTGGATGCCTGCCCGGCCGGAGACCTGGTGTTGCGCAGGCAGCTCAGGGTGAGGGCGGAGAAGGAGGTCCTGGCGCGGGCGGAGGGTTGGCGTCCGTGGCGGGGACAGGCGATCATGCATCTGTGGACGGAGGCGAGCTACACATGAATCAGCTGACCATCGAGCTTCCCGGTGGGGTGTGGACCTTCATCACCGAGGGTGAGGTCCTGGTGCGCTGCCTGTACGGGGTTGGAGGTGAGGCGCTGCCCGCGATGCCGGAGGATCACCCGGTGGCGCGGGCGGTCCTGGCCTACGCCGACGGTGAGGTCGCGGCCCTCGACGCCATCACCGTCGCTCAACCCGAGGGCGGGTTCCACGCCGCGGTGCGCCGCGAGATGCGTCGTATCCCGCCGGGCCAGACCGTCTCCTACCAGGAGCTGGCGGCTTGGGCGGGGAACCCGGCGGCGGCCCGGGCGGCAGCCGCGGCCTGTGCCCGCAACCTCATCCCCATCGTCATCCCCTGCCACCGGGTGGTGCGCAGCGACGGCAGCCTCGGCGGCTACGCCTTCGGCCTGGACGTCAAGCAGGCCCTGCTGGACTTCGAGCGTCGTCACGCTGAATCCCGGTGAGCCCCACAGGTTTGTGGCGCGCGTGCCACGGTTGTGGCATGAGCGTTGAGGAAGCGGTGGAGAGCTTGTCGCAGCGTGAACTGCGCAACGAATCAGGGCGGGTGCTCCGGGCTGTGGCGGAGGGACAGTCGTTCATCCTGACCAACAACAGGGCTCCGGTGGGGCGAATTGTGCCCTTGGATGCCCCAGCTCCGGGGCTGCCCATTGTTCGTCCCGCTGTGAGGCGTGGTGGTTGGGCCGCTTTGGGGTTGAGGCGTCAGCCTGGGGAGAAACTTGACGAGATGCTCGCTCATCTCCGTGAAGACCGGCTGTGACAACGATGCGGGTCGTTTACGTCGACACTTCTGCGCTGGCCGCTCTGCTCGTCGAACAGCCAGAGAGTGACGCTCTGCTCGTATGGCTGGATCAGACCACGGATGTGCTGGTTTCCAGCGACCTGCTCGAAACTGAGCTCCGGCGCGTCGCTGTCAGAGAAGGTCTTGACCAAGGGGTGGTGACCCAACTGCTGGAAGGGGTCGACATCGCAGCCCTCGACCGCGCGGTGTATCGCAGCGCGGGTCTGCTGCCGATGCCTCATCTTCGTGCCCTTGATGCGCTGCACCTTGAGGCGGCACTTCGACTTGATGCGGCCGCCATTTTGACCTACGACGCACGACTCCGTCAGGCGGCACAGGAGGTGGGGCTCCAGGTGATTGCGCCATCTGCATGACCGCAGGGCCGTTGTTTGTGCCTTTTCCCGCTGGTCGAGCCGCGATGCGAAGCGAGCGTGTCGAGACCCCTGGCGCCCGGTGCAGGGACTTGAGTCGGGTGGAAGTCTCAGCGGGTCTGGACATGGGTTTTCTGCAAGCTCACACCGGAGTGAGGCCTTGGGAGCGGAGCATGTCCCGGACGGCATCGTGCTCATCGAACACGTAGGCCCGGGCGAGCAGATCGTTGAACCGGTCAGCCACCGAGGGGTCTTCCTCGTCGAAGGGGACAGCGAGGATCAGCCCGGTGCCATGCGTGATGAGGTGCGCATTCGCGACGAACAGGGCGGTGTGCTTGTTGCCGTCCTCGAAGGGCTGGGCCTTGGCAAGGGTGAGGAACAGGGCCAAGGCACTCTCCACCGGCTGGTCCGGGATGATTGCGCCCTCGACCAGTCGTTGCAGCTCCTCCTCGGTCAGGGCTTCGGGGAGGTGTCTGCCGTAGCGGGTTCTGATCCCGATCTTCTGCTCGGCGGTGTGAAGGCTGCCGGGGTTGATCGCGGCGCTGCGGGTGAGCTGGGCATTGACCTGCCGGATGAAGGCGGCATCGACGGGGGTGTGGTGCTCGATGATGAAGCGTGCGACATCCCTGAGGTCCTGCAGGAGTGCAAGGTCCAAGCGTGAGGTGACACCGTCGATGGAGCCGAAGCGCAGGAAGTTCTCGGTGCCCACCCGACCGGCCCCAAGACCGTCGAACACCTTCCCGGAGGAGTAGATGACACGGACGAGATCGGTCATGCTGAGCTGTTGGGCCACGGGAGACACCGCCTTCCTGGAGTCCAGCCTTGCAGGGGACCGCTGGTCAGACCAGCCCGTGGCGGTGGGCCCAGATCACGGCCTGCACCCGATCCCGGGCCCCGATCTTGGGCAGCAGCCGGGTCAGGTGGGATTTCACGGTGCTGACCTCCACCACCAGCTCGGCTGCGATCTCCGCATTCGACATGCCCCGGGCCAGCAGTGTGACGATTTCCTGCTCGCGTGGGGTGAGGCAGGCGATGGCCTCGGCGTCATGACCCGTGGTCTGGCGGCGGGCGAACTCGGCGATCACCCGCTTCGTGACGGCCTGATCCACCAGGCCGAAACCGCCAGCCAAGCGGCGTACCGCGGTCACCAGTTCCTCGGGTTCGCAGTCCTTGAGGATGAAACCGTCGGCCCCCGATTCCAGGGCGCCGAACACGTCGGCGTCCATGTCGAAGGTGGTCACCACCAGCACGGCCGGTTTGTCTCCTTGCCGATCACTCACGATGCGGCGCGTGGCCTCCAGACCGTCTCCCGCGGGCATCCGCAGATCCATGCACACCACATCCGGTTTGGTCCGGCGCACCAGCTGTACAGCCTGACGCCCGCCGGAGGCCTCGCCCACCACCTGGATGTCGGGTTCGGACTCCAGCAGCACCGTGAACCCGGCGCGTACCACGGCCTGGTCGTCCACCAACACCACCCGGATCATGACTCCTCCTCATCCACCTCGTCCACGTGCGGCCAGTCGAGCCGCACCCGCCATCCTCCGGTCCGGCTGGGGCCTGCGTCGAATGCTGCCCCGACGGCGGCAGCACGTTCCCGCATCACCTCCAGGCCGACGCCTCCCGATCCGACGGGGCTCTCGCCCTGTCCGGGACCGTTGCTGACCCTGAGCCCCACGGCATCGACCTCGACGTGGATCGGGGCACCGGGGGCGTGCTGGATGGCGTTGCTGATGGCCTGCTGTGCGATCCGGTAGGCGGCGGCATCGGCCAACGGCGGCAGCTCCGGGGCCAGGTCATGGGCCAAGGTGATCGGCACTCCCAGAGCGCGGGTGGTGGCGATGAGCTCGCCGATGTCGCGCAGGCCCCGCTGAGGGTCGTCGTGGCGCAGCAGCTTCACCACCGAACGCAGCCCGGTCAGGGCCTCCTTCCCCATGCCACGCAACTGCCTGGCCGCATCCTTGGCCAGGTCTGGGTCTTGGTCGATCAGCCGCTCCAGAGCGGCAGCCTGCACCACCAGCCCGGCCAGGTGGTGGGCGGCGACGTCGTGCAGCTCACCTGCCAGTCGTCGCCGCTCCTCCACCAGGGCTGTCGCCACCCGCTGCTCCTGCTCCTTGGCCTCCAATCTTCTGAGGGCCTGCTCATGTTGTTGTCGGCTGGCGAGCATCGCCCCGGCCAGCATGGGCACCAGGAAGTGGAGGACAATGACGATCATCAAGGTGATGATGTTGGACCAGCCGGGCTGTTTCACCACGACCGTGACGAGGATCATGAGGATGGCCAGGCTGGTCTGCAGGGCTGTTGCCCGGGGCAGGGAGAGGCGACGGCCGAGGGAGAAGGAGACCAACAGCTGGGCCATACCGGAAGGGGGAAGATCAGCCGGGGAGAGCAGCAGGATGGGATTGTGGAGGAGGAAGACGATTGCCTGGGTGAGCAACGGATGACTCCGCCACCAGATCAAGGCCAGTCCCTCAAGAGCCAGGAGCAGTCCCACGGCCCGCAACCACGACGAGTCGTGGAAGGTCATGGGGAGGATCCGCTCCGACAGCAGCACGAGCACCCAGGAGAACAGGGCGACCCCCAGGGCCAGCAGCACATCACCTCGTCGAACCATGATGGACAGTCTGCCGGAGGGCGCGCAGACAGCTGATCTTGGTGACGATCCCGTCTGTCTGTGCGCCCTCATGGCTCACACCGAGAGGTTGGGGTTGAGGGCGTTTCCTGCCCAGGCCCACCATGCTGTGGCGAGGAGGGCCAGCAGGATCAGGGCTGACATGGTGATGCGTTTCCATCCGGCGCGGGTGTTGATGTTGGTGGTGAGGTCGAGACCGGCAGGGATGATGGCGATGATGCCTGCCCATTGGAGGACCTGGATGCAGCGCAACAGTGAGACGTTGGTGATCAGATCGAAGTTTCGGCCGATCAGGCCGAGCAGGAGGATGCTGAGCCAGCCGGTCAGGGCGGCGGTGGCGGTGAGGGCTCCGATGCGGGTGAGGTGGGCCAGGCGGGGGAGTCCGGTGGTGGGTTGTCCTCGTCTGGCCTGAATCATTCGACGGATGGCTCCAGCAATCCAGGAAAACAGTGCCAGCGCGAGGATGGCCAGGCTGGTGATGAACACCGGGAGCAAGGCCTGCTCGGTGGGAGTGGCAGGGAGCAGGGTCATGGCTGGTGCATTGCCCACGGCGTTGACCTTGCCGTCAATGACCCGTGCGGTGAGGGTGGAGAACAAGCCGTCGCTGTGGGGGTTCTTCCAGATCCAGGGCGCGATCTCCACGTATTCCCGGTTCTGGTGGAGCAGGTTGCCGTTGGGCAGGGCCTGGATCGTCTGCGGGGACATGCCGCCCCAGGCCGACAGCCAGGTGGTGACCAGCCAGCGGCTCGAGACGTAGTTTCCTGCCACCTGGCGGGCGCGCTCAGCAGAGCCCTCCAGCCGTGGGGTCTGGGTGGTGGCGGGGAAGTAGCGGTCGGCGAAGCCATCGAGGAGACCATCACGCAGGGCACTGTTCTGAAGGTTGGTCGTTCCGGTGAAGGAGATGAAGATGCCAATCTGGTCGTCGGGGTAGATCTCGAACTTCGAGTGGTAGTGAGTGGTGTCGCCGCCGTGTTCGACGATGCGGTGGCCGTTGCGGAATCCGGTGAAGTAGCCAAGCCCCATGCGGGGTGAGTTGGCGAGGTTGCCCAGGGTGTCTGTGGTGAGGGCTGGTTTCCACATCTGTTCCCAGCTGTCCTTGGTGAGCAGTTGGGGGGATTGGTCAAGCTGGGCCAGCATGAAGGCTGCGGCGTCACTCCCGGAACCGGCCAGGGTGCCAGCGGGAACATCAGCAATCCTCTGGAAGGGGTGGGAGTGGCCGGTGTCGTCGTAGGCGAGGGCGAGGTGTTCCTGCGCCTCTGCGGTGAGGGAGCGCTCGTAGCTGGCGGTGATCATCCCGGCAGGGGCCAGGACATGCTGTGTCATGTAGTCCTCGAAGCGTTGCCCGCTGGCCTGTTCGATGAGGTATCCAGCCAAGTTGATGCCGTAGTTGGAGTAGGCGGGGGTGGTGCCGGGACGATACACGGAGACGGGTGGGTTGTGGCGGACGTACTCAGCCAAGGACACGCTCTTGAGATTGGGGGCGACACTGGTGGCGGTTTCCTCGAAGCCTGCGGTGTGGGTGAGCAGGTGGCGCAGGGTGATCGGCTCGTTGTGGTGTTTCTGGATGGGGACATCGGTGTAGGTGGCGATGTCGGCGTCGAGGTCGAGTGTGCCTTGCTCCACCAGTTGCATGGCGGCGATGGCGGTGGGGACCTTGGAGATCGAGCCCCAGCGGAAGATGGTGGTGTCGGGGTTCACCGGGGTGGTTGTGCTGTCGGTGTTTCGGGTGGCGTGGCCGTAGCCCCGGCTGGTGAGGGCCCGGCCGTCCTTGACGACGGTGACGACGGCCCCGGTGGCCTTGCCCTTGGTGAGAGCAACAGGGAGTTTCCCATCCAGCCAGGAATCGAGGTCAGCCTTGGTGAGCTCATGGGTTTCGGCTGGTGCCTCGACCGGTGGGGGTGGGGAGGTTGGCGGGCTACTGCTGCAGGCGCTGAGCAGGGCCAGTGTTGCGGTGACGAGGGCGGCGAACAGGCGTCGTGTGTTTCTCATGTGTTCCAGCCTCCCGGGAAGGGCCGTGCGCGGAACAGAGTCGCAAGGTGGAACCTCAGTTGCGACTTTTGGCGGAACCCGGGCGTGGTTCATCCGACCTTTGGCGTTGGTTGGGTCGAGGGCACCCTATGCGCCCAAAGGTCGAGACCGCCTTCTTTCCGCTGGTCGAGCCGGTTTCCGGAGCTTGTGGAGGAAACCGTGTCGAGACCCCTGGCATCCGGTGCAGAATCTTGAGCCGAGCGGGGGTGGTCTGGGGGTCGGCTCTCTGCGGATGGTCACTGGGTCTCGACACGGGATTCCCTCGCTTCGCATCGGGACTCCCGGCTCGACCAGCGGAGAAAGAGCCCGGTTCGGCCAGCGGTGAGCCAGCAGAGCGGTGGTGGACGGAGGGCCGGGGACGATGTTTTGACCACACTGGCCCTGCCGACTTAGACTAGGGCGCTGTTGTGCTCCGCCCAGTCGGCTTCCAGCTGGCTGGTCGGCGGTGTGTGACCTCTCAAGTGTTTGAAGACGAATGGAAGTTGCCGTGTCCACGTACACCCCAAAGCCTGGCGAGATCGCCCGGAACTGGCATGTGATCGACGCCGAGGATGTCGTCCTCGGCCGCCTGGCCTCCCAGGTTGCGACGCTGCTCCGCGGCAAGCACAAGCCCACCTACGCCCCCCACGTCGACGGTGGTGACTTCGTCATCGTCGTCAACGCGTCGAAGATCGCGCTGACCGGCAACAAGCGCGCCAACGACATGCGGTACTCGCACTCGGGCCGCCCGGGCGGCCTGAAGGCCGTGAGCATCGGTGACCTTCTCGAGAAGGACCCCCGCAAGGCCGTGGAGCGCGCCGTGTGGGGCATGCTGCCGAAGAACAAGCTGAGCCGTCAGCTCATCGGCAAGCTCAAGGTGTACTCCGGCCCGGAGCACCCGCACGCTGCGCAGAAGCCGCAGCCCTTCGAGATCACCCAGATTGCCCAGTGAGCTGAGGAAGCACGGACATGACTGAGACCACCACCGCGGTCGAGGAGACCGCTGACGAGATCACCCCGTTCGTCGACGAGCAGGACCGCGAGATCGCCTACCGCTCCGACTCCAACCCGGCCGCCGCCGCCTCGGAGACCGCCCGCCCGGCCGTCATCGCCCCCGGTGCTGCGACGGGTCGCCGCAAGGAGGCCGTCGCCCGCGTCCGCATCGTCCCCGGCTCCGGCCAGTGGGCCATCAACGGCCGCACCCTGGACGACTACTTCCCGAACAAGGTGCACCAGCAGCTGGTCTCCGACCCGTTCGTCACCGCCGGGGTCGAGGGTGCCTACGACGTCATCGCCCGCATCGACGGCGGCGGAGTCACCGGCCAGGCCGGTGCGCTGCGCCTGGGCATCGCCCGTGCCCTCAACGACGTTGACGCCGAGGCCAGCCGTCCGGCCCTGAAGAAGGCTGGGATGCTGACCCGCGACGCCCGCATCAAGGAGCGCAAGAAGGCCGGTCTCAAGAAGGCCCGCAAGGCTCCGCAGTACTCCAAGCGCTGATCTTCAGCACGAATGCGAGGGGTTCCGCTTCGGCGGAACCCCTCGCATGGGTTTGATCCCTCTGCCATCGGCAGTCCACCTGGAAAGCGTTGCAAATGTGCGGCGCGTTGCCCATGAGAGCGCTTTCAAAGGAAACGCGCCGCACATTTGCAGCGGAAAACAGCTGGCTCGACGGATGCGAGGTGGCCGAATCGCTCAAAGCCCCTGCGCGCTCTATGCTGGCCTGCATGGCTCGACTCTTCGGAACCGACGGCGTGCGCGGCGTCGCGAATCAGGAACTCACCGCGGAACTGGCCCTCGACCTGTCAGTGGCGGCCGCCCACATCCTCGGCGAGGCCGGGGTCTTCGGGCGTCGCCAGCCCACCGCACTGGTCGCCCGTGACCCCAGGGCCTCCGGCGAGTTCCTGGAGGCCGCGGTGTGCGCCGGGCTGGCCAGCGCGGGCGTGGACGTGCTGCGTGTCGGCGTGGTCCCCACTCCCGCCGCCGCCTACCTGGTGGGGGAGTACCGCACCGATCTCGGCGTGATGATCTCTGCCTCCCACAACCCCATGCCCGACAACGGCATCAAGTTCTTCGCCCGGGGCGGGGTCAAACTCGACGATGACCTGGAGGACGCCATCGAGTCCAGGATGGATGAGACCTGGCAGCGCCCCGTCGGGGACAAGGTGGGGCGCATCATCGACCAGCCGCGCGCCGTCGACTCCTACGTCAAGCACCTGGTGAAGTCGATGCGCGGCGAGGAGCTGCTGCGTGACCTCAAGGTGGTGCTCGACTGCGCCAACGGGGCCTCCTCGCAGACCGCGGTCCGGGCCTTCGAGGCGGCCGGGGCCGATGTGGTCGCCATCAACGCCGAGCCGGACGGCCTCAACATCAACGAGCGCTGCGGCTCCACCCACCCCGAACAGCTGCAGAAGGTCGTGGTGAGCGAGGGCGCCGACCTCGGCCTGGCCTTCGACGGCGACGCCGACCGCTGCCTCGCTGTCGATCACGAGGGCAACCTCATCGACGGCGACCAGATCCTCGCGATCCTGGCCCTCGCCCTGCAGGAGGACCACCGTCTGGCCTCCAACACCGTCGTTGCCACCGTGATGAGCAACCTCGGGCTGAAACTGGCGCTGGCCGAGCACGACATCCGCCTCGACCAGACCAAGGTGGGGGACCGCTACGTGCTCGAATCGATGGGGGCCAACGGCTTTTCCCTGGGCGGCGAGCAGTCCGGCCACGTCATCATGAGCGAATTCGCCACCACCGGCGACGGCGTGCTCACGGGCCTGCACCTGGCCAAGCGGGTCGCCACCACCGGCAAGTCACTGAAGGAACTGGCCGCGGTGATGACCCGGCTGCCGCAGACCATCATCAACGTCAAGAATGTCGACAAGCTGCGGGCCGGTCTCGACACCGCCATCAGCTCCGCCGTCGCCGACGCCAGCGCCGAGCTGGGCTCGACCGGCCGTGTGCTGCTGCGGCCCTCGGGTACCGAACCCGTCGTCCGGGTCATGGTGGAGGCCCCCACCGACGACCAGGCCGGGGAGATCGCCGAGCGCCTTGCCGCCATCGTCAAGGAGCGCCTGGCGATCTGAGCATTCCGCTGGGCGCCCTCGTTGCTCACTCCGAGGGCACCCGGCGCCCTACGGTCGAGACATCTCTTTTCCGCTGGTCGAGCCGAGTGGGCGAGCTTGCGAGAACGCTCAGCTCGAGACCTCTGGCGCACGCTGCTGGGACTTGCGCTGAGCGGGAATGGTCTGGGGCCAAGTCCCTGCGGATGGTTACGGGGTCTCGACTCGGGATTCCCTTGCTTCGCATCGGGACTCCCGGCTCGACCAGCGGTAAAGGGGTTCGCTGGTCATGGTGAGGTGTCCAGCACTCGAGTGTCGAGGTCGTCCCTTTTTCCGCTGGTCGAGCCGAGGGCGTTCAGCGCCCGACAGTCGAGACCCCTGACATCCGGTGCTGGGACTTGAGCCCGGCTGGGTTGGTCTGGGCCTGAGTCCCTGCGCATGATCACGGGGTCTCGACACGGACTGCTCGCTGGCGCTCGCGGTCCGGTTCGACCAACGGAGCGAACCAGCGTGACCTGCGGTGAGGGATGACGAGCCTCAGACCTTGCGGATGGCGATGGTCTGGATGCCGTGGTCCGGGCCCTTGCTGAGAATCGCGGTGGCCCGCTCCTTCGTCGTCACGATGTTCTCGCGCAGGTTGGGACCGTTGATCGAGTCCCAGACGTGAGCCGCGAACTGCTTCGCCTCCGCGGGGCTGAGTGAGGTGTACTGCTTGAAGAAGCTGTCGGCGTCGCGGAAGGCGGTGTCCCGCAGCACCATGAAACGCTCGATGAACCAGCGCCGGATGTGCTCCTCGGCTGCGTCCACGTAGACGGAGAAGTCGAAGAAATCACTCACCGCTGCCCCGGTGCGGCCCTGTGCGTCAGCTCGGGCCGGTTGCAGGACGTTCAGTCCCTCGACGATGAGGATGTCGGGGTTCTCGATGACGATCTGCTCGCCCTCGACGATGTCATAGACCTTGTGGCTGTAGACCGGCGCCGTGACCCGCGACTCCCCGGATTTCACATCGATCACGAACTGCAACAGCGCCCGCCGGTCGTAGGACTGTGGGAACCCCTTCTGCTCCAGCAGCCCCCGGCGCTGCAATTCGGCATTCGGGTACAGGAAGCCGTCGGTGGTCACCAGGTCCACCTTCGGGTTGCCCGGGGTGCGCCGCAACAGCTCCTGCAGCAGGCGGGCCGTCGTCGACTTGCCGACGGCGACCGACCCTGCGATCCCGATCACGAAGGGGGTGCGGCGCACCCGCAGGTTGAGGAACCGGTTCGAGTCGTCACACAGTCGACCGGCGTTGGCCATGTACAGGTGCAGCAGCTGCGTCAGTGGCCGGTAGATGTCGGCCACGTCGGCGGCCGATGTGGGGTCACCGAGACCCCGCAGCCGGGCCAGCGTCGCCTCGTCAAGGTCGATCTCGGTGCTGTTGGCAAGGGCAGCCCACGCCTTGCGGCGCAGCACGACGTACGGACGGGACATGAGAACTCCCCACAGGTTCAGGACGAGGGAATGCTATCCAGCATCACGACGGGATGTCGCGTTCGATCTCCTCCAGCCACACCTGCGCTGTGACATCCGAGGGCATCCGCCAGTCCCCGCGCGGCGACAGCGAACCACCGGAGACCACTTTCGGGCCATTGGGCAGGGCGCTGCGCTTGAACTGGTTGGTGGCGAAGCGCCGCACGAAGACCTGCAGCCAATGCCGGATCGTCGCCAGGTCGTAGGCGTGCCGATCCGCCCCCTCCAGGCCTGCGGGCCAGTCCCCGACGGTGACATCCCGCCATGCCTGGTGGGCCAGGTAGGCGATCCTGCGGGGCCGCATCCCGTGGCGCAGCAGGTGGTACAGGGTGAAGTCCTGCAGCTCGTAGGGGCCGATCGTGGCCTCCGTGGACTGTGGGACCTCGCCGGGGCGGGTCGGGATGAGTTCGGGGCTGATCTCGGTGTCGAGCACCGAGGCCAGGACCCGGCCCACCTGCTCGTCGAACTGGCCCGACGAGATCACCCATCGGATCAGGTGCTGGATCAGGGTCTTCGGCACCCCGGCGTTGACCCCGTAGTGGCTCATCTGGTCGCCCACCCCGTAGGTGCACCAGCCGAGCGCCAGCTCCGACATGTCCCCGGTGCCGACGACGATCCCGCCCAGATGGTTGGCGGCTCGGAACAGGAAGTCGTAGCGGATGCCTGCCTGGACGTTTTCGAAGGTGATGTCGTAGGTGTCCTGGCCCTCGGCGTAGGGGTGCCCCAGATCGGCCAGCATCTGCGTGGCCATCGGGCGGATGTCGACGACCTCGAAGGTCACCCCCAGCGCCTCGGACAGGGCCTGGGCGTTGCTCCGGGTGTGCTCGGTGGTGGCGAAGCCCGGCATCGTCCAGGCCAGGATGTGGGTGCGGGGCAGCCCCAGCCGGTCGCAGGCCTTCGCCGCGACGATGAGGGCGTGGGTGGAGTCCAACCCGCCGGAGACCCCGATGCAGAGCTTCGGGGCGCGGGTCGGGTCCCCGCCGCCGATGGCGAGCATCCGTCGCTCCAGGCCTGAGACCTGGATGTTGTAGCCCTCGTAGCAGTCCTGCTCCAGCTGGGCCGGGTCGTTCGGGACGAAGGGGAACCGGTCCAGGGCGCGCCGCAGTCCGAGGTCCCCGCCGGGCGGGCAGAACTCGAACTCGACGGTGGTGAAGTAGGGGTCGCGGCGCAGCCGGTTGTCGTCGAAGGAGCCCTGCCGCATCCGCTCCTGCCGGATGCGCTCCAGGTCCACGTCCGCGACGGTGAGCTGCCCTTGGTGCGGGAAGCGTTCCCCCTCGGCGAGCAGCGTCCCCAGCTCATGGATCATGGTGTGTCCGTCCCAGGCCAGATCGGTGGTGGACTCCCCGAACATCGCTGCGGCGTACACGTAGGCCCCCAAGCAGCGCTTGGAGGTGGCGGCGGCCAAGCCTCGCCGGTCGTTGGCCCGGCCGATGGTGATGGGGGAGGCCGAGAGGTTCAGCGTCACCGTCGCTCCCGCCAGAGCCGCCTCATGGCTGGGTGGGATCGGTACCCACAGGTCCTCGCAGAGCTCGACGTGAACCCTCAGCCCCGGCACATCCGTGGCGGAGAAGATCAGCTCGGGGTCGAAGAGGATCGGCTCATCGCTCCACCGGGGCACGACCAGCGGGTCGCTCGTCAGGTGTGCTCCTGAGGCGAAGTGTCGCTTCTCGTAGAACTCCCGGTAGTTCGGCAGGTGGAGCTTCGGCACCACACCCAGCACCTGACCCCGGTGGATCACCACTGCGCAGTTGTACAGCCGGTTGCCGTGGTGCACGGGCGCACCGACGGCGAACAGCGGTTTCAGCTCCGCGGTCTCGGCGGCGATCCGCGCGATCGAGTCGATCACCGCGTCGAGCAGTGAGTCGTTCAGCAGCAGGTCGTCGATGGCGTAGCCGCTGACCGACAGCTCAGGGAACACCAGGACCGCAACCCCTTCGGCGTCGGCCCGGCGCACCATCTCGACGATGCGCTCCGCGTTCGTGGCAGGATCGAAGTCGGCCACGGGCAGCGTCGCGGCGGCCACCCGGGCGAACCCCTGGGCGTAGAGGTTGAAGAAGTCCATGAGCCGAGACTATCCCCACACCTTGTTTTTTGACGCGCCCAGAGTTGTCAAGAAGTGCGCAGGGATGATGTACAGTTTCTCCTCGTGTGTGGAATCGTTGGATACCTGGGAAGCCGCGACGGGCGGCAGATCGTTGTCGATGGGCTTCGTCGGCTCGAGTACCGCGGCTACGACTCGGCGGGGATCGCCGTTGTGGCCGACGGCGAGTTGAGGCACGCCAAGAAGGAGGGCAAGATCGCCAACCTCGTGGCTGCGATGGAGGCCGATCCGCTGCCCCACTCCGGCACCGCCATCGGGCACACCCGGTGGGCCACCCACGGTGCACCCACCGATGCGAACTCGCACCCCCACCTGGCCGGGCGTGTGGCCGTCGTCCACAACGGGATCATCGAGAACCACGCCGCGCTCAGGGCTGACCTGGCGGCCTCCTTCTCCTCCGAGACCGATTCCGAGGTCGCCGCCCACCTGCTGGACCGGGAACTTGCTCGAGGAGCTGACCTGGTGGCGGCGATGCGCGCAGTGGTCAAGCAGCTGGAGGGGACCTTCACCCTGGTCGCGGTCGACTGCCAGGACCCGGAGCGGATCGTCGCGGCCCGCCGCAACTCCCCCCTCGTGGTGGGCATCGGCGACGGCGAGTACTTCCTGGCCTCCGACGTCTCGGCCTTCATCGAGCACACCCGCGACGCCGTGGAGCTCGGCCAGGACCAGATCGTGGAGCTGACCCGCGACGGTGTGAATGTCACCGATTTCGACGGTGCACCGGCCAGCACCCGTGCCTTCCATGTGGACTGGGACCTCACGGCTGCCCAGAAGCAGGGCTACGACTGGTTCATGCGCAAGGAGATCTTCGAGCAGCCGAAGGCCGTGGCCGACACCCTGCTGGGCCGCACCAATGAGCGCGGCGAGATCGTCCTGGACGAACTCCACATCAGCCCGGAGGAGCTGAGGCGGGTCAACAAGATCGTCATCGTGGCCTGCGGCACCGCCTTCTACGCCGGGCTGGTGGCCAAGTACGCCATCGAGCACTGGACCCGCATCCCCTGCGAGGTGGAGCTGGCCAGCGAGTTCCGCTACCGCGACCCGATCATCGACCCGATGACCCTGGTGGTGACCATCTCCCAGTCGGGGGAGACCGCCGACACGCTCATGGCCATCCGGCACGCCCGCGAGCAGCACGCCAAGGTCGTCGCGATCTGCAACACCAACGGGGCCACCATCCCGCGCGAGTCCGATGCGGTGATCTACACCCATGCGGGTCCCGAGATCGGGGTTGCCTCCACCAAGGGGTTCACCACCCAGCTCATCGCCTGCTACCTGCTGGGGCTGTTCCTGGCCCAGGTGCGCGGCATGAAGTACGCCGACGAGATTCGCACCATCCTCGACGAGCTGCAGCGGATGCCGGAGGAGATGCAGCGCATCCTCGACGCCCAGCAGCAGATCCTCGACCTGGCCGGGGAGCTGAAGGACGAGCCCTCCATCCTGTTCCTCGGGCGTCACGTCGGCTACCCCGTCGCCCTGGAGGGGGCGCTGAAGCTGAAGGAGCTGGCCTACATCCACGCCGAGGGGTTCGCCGCCGGGGAGCTCAAGCACGGCCCCATCGCGCTGGTCTCCCCGGGGCTGCCGATGTTCGTCGTGGTGCCACCGCACAGCCGAGATCAGCTGCGCGACAAGGTGATCTCCAACATCGCGGAGGTCCGGGCCAGGGGGGCGCGCACCATCGTGCTGGCCGAGGCCGACGACGACCAGGCACGCCGCCTGGCCGATGTCTTCATCGCGCTGCCCCGGGTCTCGACGCTGATCCAGCCGCTGCTGGCGATCCTGCCACTGCAGCTGTTCGCCTGCGAGGTCGCCACCCAGCGCGGCTACGACGTGGACCAGCCGAGGAACCTGGCCAAGTCCGTCACGGTGGAGTGAACCCCCGGGGGCGGTGCCAGGCTCGATAGTCTGGGGCGATGATCGTCGGTATTGGCACGGACCTGTGCGTCATCGAGCGGTTCCAGGCGATGCTGGAGCGTCGACCGCAGGTGGCTGAGCGGCTGCTCACACCCCGGGAACGGGAGCTGTCCGTGCAGTCCCAGGCGGCACGGTTCGCGGCGAAGGAGGCCTTGGCCAAGGCCCTGGGCAGCCCCGGCGGCCTGCGGTGGCTGGACGCCGAGGTGGTCAAGGACCCGGCCGGGGCGCCCGGCTTCGTCGTGAGCGGCACCGTCGCTGAGCGGGTCGCAGCGCTGGGCATCACCCGGATTCACCTCAGCCTCTCCCACGACGGCGGATTCACCACCGCAATGGTGGTGTGCGAGGCGTGACCAGCTCCTTCACCGTCGCCGATCTTGCGGCCTGCTGGCCGGTGCCCGGAGCTCAGGACCACAAGTACACCCGGGGAGTGGTGGGGATCGACGCCGGGTCGGCCCGCTACCCGGGAGCCGCGTTGCTCGCCGTCGCTGGAGCCCTGGGATCGGGGCCGGGCATGGTCCGCTACCTCGGATCGGCTCCGGGTGAGTTGGTCATCAGCCGTCACCCCAGCGTCGTGCTGGCCGATGGGCAGGTCCAGGCCCTGGTGTTGGGTCCGGGCTGGGGGCCGCGCCAGGACGTCGCGGAGCGCCTGGAGGCAGGGTTTGCGCGGCAGGTGCCGCTGGTGCTGGACGCCGAGGCGCTGCGCCAGCTGCCCTTGCCACTGCCCGAGGGCTGCCTGCTCACCCCACACGCCGGGGAGCTGGCGGCCCTGCTCGGGATCGCCCGCCGCCAGGTGGAGGCTGACCCGGTGGCGGCGGCCCTTCAGGCGGCCACCGGTTTTCAGGCGACGGTGCTGGTCAAGGGAAGCCGTCAAGCGGTTGCCACCCCGGGAGGGCAGGTGCGGCTGGCGCTGCCCGGACCAGCCTGGAGTGCACAGGCCGGGTCCGGTGACGTGCTGGCCGGGGTGTGCGGGACGCTGCTTGCGGCAGGACTTCCGGCTGACCTCGCGGCCTTGGCGGCAGCCAGCCTGCAGGCCCTGACCGCCACCCGTTTCCCCGGGCCCTGGCCCCCTGACGTGCAGGCGGCGCGTTTCCCCGGCGTGATCGCCGAGCTGGTCAGCCAGGCTGGGGTGTCAGGGAGCTGCGCCTGACCGACAGCCTGATGGCCTCGGCGTAGTGGCCCATGAGCTCACTGCAGGTGCTGTGCCAGCTGCGATCCAGGATCGATTCCCGGGCGGCGACGGCGAAGGCGACGCGCTTCACGTCGTCGCCCACCAGATCAGCAACCTGGGCGCGCAGCTGACCGAGCTGCCCCGGCTCGTACAGCCAGCCGGTGCGTGACGGGTCGATCAGATCGACAGGCCCGCCCTTGCGGGGAGCGATGACCGGCAGCCCAGAGGCCTTGGCCTCCTGGATGGCCTGGCAGAAGGTCTCCATCTCGCCGGTGTGGACGAACAGGTCCAGCGAGGCCATCGTCCGGGCCAGCTCCTCGCCGCCCTGCTGCCCCAGGAAGACCGCCTCGGGGAGCAGCTGCTGCAGGGATGCGCGCTCCGGGCCGTCGCCGATGATGACCAACCGGGTTCCCGGGAGGCCAGTCAACGCCACCAGATCCTCAGCCTGTTTCTCGACGGCGAGGCGTCCCATGAAACCGATGAGTTTCTCTCCGTTCGGGGCAAGTCTGCGGCGCAACCCCCAGTGGCGTTTGGCCGGGGTGAACCTGTCCGAGTCCACGCCGCGCCCCCACAGCTTGACCCGGGGCACCCCGTGATCGATGAGCTGTTGCCGGGCGTAGGTGGAGGGTGCCAGGGTGGTCGTTGCCAGGGAGTGCACCTGCGTGACGTGGTGCCACAACAGCGCCTCGGCCTGTGGAAAGCCGTAGCGCGCGGCGTAGGAGGGCACCTCGGTCTGGTAGATCGCCACCATGGGGATGCCCAGCCTGGCCGCCGCCGATGCGCCTTTGAAGCCGACGAGGAAGGGGGCCGCCAGGTGCACCACGTCGGGGTTGAAGCGGGTGAGGATGCGCTCCACGGTGAGTGAGCGGGTGGTCACCACCCGCACCGTGTCGTAGCCGGGCAGCCCGATGGAGGGCACCTGTTCGACGCGGAATCCGGCGTATCGGCGCGGCACCCGGCGGCTGTCCGAGGGTGCGATGACCAGGGCCTCGTGCCCTTGGCTGCGGAGGTGCTCCAGGACCCGCAGCACGGAATTGGTCACCCCATTGACCTGCGGTAGGAAGGACTCCGCAATCACGACGATGCGCACGTGGCCAGTCTAACCGGGGATGGGTCACGGCCCCGGACGTGCGATTCTCGCCGTGGCGTCGGATATGGAGTACAGTGGACCACTGGCCTTTCAGGCCTTACGAAATACTGACCTGCCGGATTCTCCGGCGGTGAGCGCCCAGATGGGCGCCGTGGCCGTCTTGTGTATGCGTGAGATATGGGACGAGACGCGCCGCACCCCCGCGCACGACCGTTGCCGGGGCCGAGACGAGTACCACTCAAGGAATGTTCATGGCCATGCATGGCAGGAAGCCGAAGTCCTTCAAGGCTGATGGCACCCCGAAGAAACGTTGGAGCGCTGCCGAACGGGCGGCCAAGGGACGGGGGCCCCGCAAGTCGGGTGGGGTCCGCCACCCGGAGCGGGAGCAGTTCCCGCGTAGGGCGGACCGCGACTTCGAGCCCCGCGACGAGCGCGGATACCAGCGTCGCGACGACCGGGACTTCCGGTCTCGTGAGGATCGCGATTTCCGGCCGCGTGAGGATCGCTACTTCCGCCGCGATGATCGCTACGGCCGCAGGGACCGCGACAATCGGTCGCGTGATGAGCGCTTCGAGCGCCGCGATGACCGCTACGGCCGCCGGGACGAGCGTTTTGAACGTCGCGATGACAGGTATGGCCGTCGTGATGACCGCTACGAGCGCCGGGATGATCGACGCTTCAGCCGCCGCGACGACCGGGACCGCCGCGACGAGCGCGGATACCAGCGTCGCGACGATCGGGACTTCCGGTCTCGTGAGGATCGCGATTTCCGCCGGGAGGATCGCTACGGCCGCCGGGATCGCGACAACTGGTCGCGTGATGACCGCTTCGAGCAGCGGGGTGAGCGGCGTGACCAGGGGCGTCGCGGTGGCCCCCGGCAGGACCGTTCCCGAGGTTTTCGCTCCTTCCAGGATCAGCCACGCCATCACCACCACGACCGCCGTCGCGATGACCACCGCCACGAGACCGCCGAGGTGGGGCAGGACCAGATGAGCTGGGAGGCCACCGCCGTGGAGGTGGAGGTCACCGCCGAGGACGAGCGCTCCGGTTTCGCCGAGCTCGGGGTGGCCACCCCGATGGTCGCTGCCTTGGCCGCGCAGGGGATCACCGAACCCTTCCCGATCCAGCGGGCCACCATCGCCGATGCCATCGCCGGGCGTGACGTGCTGGGGCGTGGCCGCACCGGCTCCGGCAAGACCCTGGCCTTCGGGCTGCCGCTGCTGACCCGTCTGGCTGCGGGCGATGCCACCGGCACGCCCCGCGCCGTCATCCTCACCCCCACCCGCGAGCTGGCCCTGCAGATCGCAGACAACCTCTCGCCGCTGGCAGCCGTGATGGGCCTGGACCTCTACCTGGTGGCAGGTGGCATGGCCTACGGCCCCCAGATCAAGGCCTTCCAGCGCGGCGTCGACGTGGTGGTGGCCACGCCGGGCCGCCTCATCGACCTGCTGGAGCAGGGCGCGGTGGATCTCAGCCAGGTGGAGGTCGCGGTCCTCGACGAGGCCGACCACATGAGTGATCTGGGCTTCCTGCCCGATGTCACCACGATCCTCGACGCGGTTCCCGAGGGTGGGCAACGACTGCTGTTCTCCGCCACCCTCGACGGCGCGGTGGACAAGCTGGTGCGCCGCTACCTGGCCGATCCGGTCACCCACGAGGTGGACTCGGGTCGCGCCTCGGTGACCACGATGACCCACCACGTGCTGCATCTGGCCCCGCACCACAAGAACCAGATCACCGCCGAGATCGCCAACCGTGACGGCAAGACCGTGATCTTCGCCCGCACCCAGATGGGGGCCGACCGGATCGCCGGACAGCTCCGCCAGGCCGGGGTGCTGGCGGGTGCCCTCCACGGTGGGCTCACCCAGGGGGCCAGGGCCCGCATCCTCGCCGCCTTCAAGAACGGCGAGGTGCCGGTGCTGGTGGCCACCGATGTGGCTGCGCGCGGCATCCACGTCGATGACGTCTCCCTGGTGCTCCAGGTTGATCCGCCCAAGACCCACAAGGACTACCTGCACCGGGCCGGTCGAACCGCCCGGGCCGGGGAGGCCGGTGCCGTGGTGAGCATCGTGCTGCCGCACCAGCGCAAGCTGATGCGTCGCCTCGTCGGTCAGGCCGGGGTGAACACCAGGCCGCTGGAGGTGGCCCCCGGCAGTGACGAGCTGAAGCAGGCCACCGGGGCCAAGGAGTGCCTGGCGGCACCCATCGAGGAGGCCGAGTACCTGGCCCTCATCGCGCCCAAGCCGCAGCAGCGCCGTCGTCCCCACGGGGGTGGTCGTCGCCGAGGCGGGTTCCGTGGCGGGCGCGGACGCCGTAACTGGGAGTAGGATTTTCCGGTCATGCATGAGCCCATCCAGGTGCGCGTGGCCACCGACGCGGACGCCCCCGCGATGCTCCAGGTGGCACACACCGCCTTTGCCGCCCGCCGTGCCGTCACCCCGCCTCCGGCGGCGCTGGCGGACACCCTCGATGACGTGCGCGCGGCCCTGGCCGAGGGCTGGGGGGTGTGCGCGCTGGTCGATGACCGGGTCGTCGGCTGTCTGTTGATCGCGCGTGACGCCGATGTGGCCAGGCTGCGGCGCGTCGCGGTGCTGCCCGAGGCGGCCGGTCGGGGCGTGGCCAAGCAGCTGGTGGCCGGGGCGATGTCCTTGGCCGCCGATGCCGGGCTGGCCCGGGTGGAGCTGGCCTGCCGCCGCGAGTTCCCGGAGCTGGCCCAGTGGTGGCACGCCCACGGTTTCGTCACCGTCGGCGAATCGGGTCACGAGTGGATTCTGGGCCGCGACCTGCCGGTCGTGGTGGATGTGCCCGACGCCTGGGCGATGCAGGAGCTCGGGGCCCGGCTGGCCGGGCTGCTGCGCGCAGGGGATGTGGTGATCGCCACCGGGGACCTCGGGGCAGGCAAGACCACCCTGACCCAGGGCATCGGTCGAGGACTGCAGGTGAAGGGGCCGGTGATCTCCCCGACCTTCGTCATCTCCCGCATCCACCACAGCCTGGGTGAAGGCCCGGACCTGGTCCACGTCGATGCCTACCGGATGGGCAGCGCGGGCGAGCTGGCCGACATCGACCTCGATGCGACGCTGCCCGGTGCCGTCACGCTCGTCGAGTGGGGCGAGGGACTGGCGGAGTGGCTCTCGGAGGACCGGCTGGAGATCGACATCGACCGGAGCTGTGACCCGCGCCGGGTCACCCTCACCGGCGTCGGCCCACGCTGGGCCGGAGCCCTGGAGAGTTTGAGGAGATCATGACCTACACCTTGGGGATCGACACCTCCCATCACGTCGCCGTCGGCCTGGCCAAAGAAGGCGAGCCCGTGGCCAGGCTCGTGGTGGCCGACACCCGCGCCCATGGCGAGACCCTGATGCCGCTGGTCCAGCAGCTCTGCGCCGAGGCCGGGGTGGGGCTGCGCGAGATCGAGGCCTATGCCGTCGGCATGGGGCCGGGGCCCTTCACCGGGCTGCGCGTGGGGATCGTCGCGGCCCGCACCCTGGCGGCCGTGGCCAACCGCCCCGTGCACGGGGTCTGCTCCCTGGACGTCATCGCCACTCAGTGGCAGGGGGCGCCTGAGGAGTTCGTGGTGGCCTCCGACGCCCGCCGCAAGGAGCTGTACTGGGCGCACTACATCGGGGGGCAGCGCCAGGGAGAACCCCGGGTGGGTCCACCGACTGGGTTGCCCGAGCTGCCGCTGGCCGGGCCGGTGCCCGAGCAGTACGACCTGGCGGTCGCAGGACCCAAGGCCCTGGATGCGGCCGTCCTGGCGGCCTGCTGGGATGAGCTGCCCGAGGTCTCGGGGGAGCCGTTCTACCTGCGTCCTGCGGATGCGGCGGTGCCCACCACCCGGAAATCGGCGCTGCCCAGGCTGCGGGTACCTCGATGACGGTGCGGCCCGCCACGCTGGCCGACGCCGCCGCCGTCGCCCGGCTGGAGGAGAGCTTCCCGGCCTCCCAGCGCTGGAGTGAGGCGGCCTGGCGCGAGGAGATCGAGGCCTCGCAACACCTGGTGCTGGTGGGGGAGGACGACGGGGTCGTTGCGGCCTGCGCCTGGCGTGCGGCCTTCGACGTGGCCGAGTTGTACCGGGTGGTCGTCGCCCCACAGCATCGTCGCCGAGGTCTTGGCAGTGAGCTCGTGCGTCGTGGGCTGACCTGGGCGGGTGCGCAGGGGATGCAGCGTGTGATGCTGGAGGTCGCGCACGACAACGACGCTGCCATCGCCTTGTACCGGGGGCACGGCTTCGTCCCGGTGGCAGGACGCGCAAACTACTACGGCCGGGGCCGCGACGCACTCATCATGGAGCGGCAAGCCCAGGGGCACACGAAGGAGGAACCGTCATGAGCGAGCCGTTGATCCTCGGCATCGAGTCGTCCTGCGACGAGACCGGGGTGGGCATCGTGCGCGGCAACGAGTTGTTGGCCAGCGAGGTGGCCTCCTCGGTGGAGCTGCACGCCAGGTTCGGTGGGGTGGTGCCGGAGATCGCCTCCCGGGCCCACCTGTCGGCCTTCATGCCCATCTTGGAGCGAGCTACCGCCGTCGCGGACGTGGACCTGGCCGAGGTCGATGCCATCGCCGTCACGGCTGGTCCCGGGCTGATGGGGGCGCTGCTGGTGGGGATCTCAGCGGCCAAGGCACTGGCCGCCTACCTGGACAAGCCGCTCTACGGGGTGAACCACCTGGTGGGGCACATCGCGGTGGACCTGCTGGACCACGGCCCCCTGCCGATGCCGACGCTGGCGCTGCTGGTCTCCGGCGGGCACACCTCGCTGCTGCACGTGAAGGACCTGGCACGAGACATCACCGAGTTGGGTTCCACCATCGACGACGCGGCGGGCGAGGCCTACGACAAGGTGGCGCGACTGCTAGGGCTGGCCTATCCGGGGGGTCCGGTCATCGACCGGGCGGCTGCCGACGGCGACCCGGCGGCCATCCGCTTCCCGCGGGGATTGACCGCCCGACACGACCTGGAGCGGCACCGTTTCGACTTCTCATTCTCCGGGCTGAAGACTGCGGTCGCGCGCTGGGTGGAGACCGCCCGGCTGGAGGGCCGCGAGGTCCCCGTCGCGGATGTCTGCGCCAGCTTCCAGGAGGCCGTGGCCGATGTGCTGGTGACCAAGACCCTGGATGCGGCCAGGCACACCGGGGCAGCCACGATCCTGCTCGGTGGGGGAGTGGCGGCGAACTCCCGGCTGCGCGGTCTCATGGCGGAACAGGCGGCGGCCTCCGGGATCGAGGTCAGGCGTCCCCGCCCGGCGCTGTGCACCGACAACGGGGCGATGATCGCCGCGGTCGGGGTGGAGGTGGTGCGGGCCGGGCTGGCGCCGTCGGCCCTGGACTTCTCCGCCGAGCCGGGCCTGCCGGTGACCCGGGTCGTCGTCTGAGTGCTTGGTGCGACGGGTTTGGATATCAGTCAGGTAACAATCCGTCTCAAATTTGCTCCTTCCTGTTCTCAGGGCCGCGAAATCCGACTAGGGTCCGGTGCGAATCGGTCCTGATCCCAGGGATCGCGTGTCGGGAATCGACCAAGGAGAAACTATGAAGTTCAAGGGCTCCAAGGCTGCCCTTGCCGCACTGGTGGGTGGAGCGTTGCTGCTCGGTGCCTGCTCCAGCGGCCAGGACCCAGCCGGTGACAGCACCAAGGTGAACACGAGTGTTGAGATCGCCAGCGGTCCGGACGCCTGCAGGAAGGACACCGGGGTCACTGAGACCAAGGACGGCCAGATCATCTACAGCCCCGGCCCCGGGCAGTGGAGCGGCTACAACAACCTCACCGACGGCACCTACTCCACCTACAACTCCGTTGTGGCTGACAGGATGGTCAGCTCCTTCACCTACTTCGGCACCGATGGCACCATCTGCGAGGACAAGGACTTCGGCACCTTCGAGGTGCTGAGCGAGGCCCCGCTCGAGGTGAAGTACACCATCAGCGACAAGGCCGTGTGGTCCGATGGCACCCCGGTGACCATCAACGACTACCTGCTGGACTGGGCCGCCCAGAACCCGGAGTTCTTGGTGCCGGGCAAGGCCAGCGGGGAGGACAAGGACGCCAAGGCGGTCTATGAGCACGTGTCCTCCTCCTTCGCGAAGGAGGTCCCGGAGGGGCCGCAGGGTGAGATCGGCTCCAAGACCTTCACCCTGAAGTTCAAGGGTGCCTACCCCGACTGGAAGATCCTCTTGGGCAACGTCATGCCCGCCCACGTCGTGGCCAAGCAGTCCGGTCTGGAGCCCGATGCCCTGGCCAAGGCGATCCTCGATCGCGACGCCGAGACCGTGAAGAAGGGCGCTGACTTCTGGAACACCGGCTGGAACTTCAACCCGGGCGAACTCCCGGAGGCCGACCTCATCCCCTCGATGGGCCCCTACCAGGTGAAGCAGGGCGGATGGCAGGGCACCACGCTGACGCTGGAGCCCAACCCCATGTACTGGGGCCCCAAGCCCGCCACCAAGAACCTCGTCTTCAGCTACGTCGATGACGCCCAGATGGCCCAGGCGCTGCAGAACGGCGACCTCAACGTCATCGACCCCCAGGCCACCGTCGACACGGTTGGTCAGCTGACCGACATCGGCCCGAGTGTCACGGTCAACACCTTCCCGACGCTGACCTGGGAGCACCTGGACTTCAACTTCCGCGACAACAACGTGTTCTCCGACGCCCAGGGCGGTATCAAGCTGCGTCAGGCCTTCGCCCATTGCGTGCCCAGGCAGAACATCGTGGATTCGCTCATCAAGCCGCTGGACCCCGGTGCCGAGATCATGAATGCCCGCGAGGTCTTCCCCTTCCAGACCGAGAAGTACAAGGAGGTCGTCGAGGCCGCCTACGACGGCAGCTACGACCAGGTCGACATCGAGAAGTCCAAGCAGCTGGTGGCCGAGTCCGGTGTGAGCACCCCGATCAAGGTGCGCATCGGCTACAAGGCTGGCAACAACCGCCGCGCTGACACGGTGACCGCCATCCAGGCCTCCTGCAAGGAAGCCGGCTTCGAGGTCACTGACGCAGCCTCCGCCGATTTCTTCGACAAGGAGCTGAAGAACGGTGACTTCGAGGTGGCGCTGTACGCCTGGTCCGGTTCCGGTCAGATCGTCTCCGGTCAGAACATCTACTCCAGCAACAAGCCGCAGAACCGAACCGAGTACTCCAACGCCAAGGTTGACGAGGCCTGGAACGTCCTGACCGACACCCTCGACGAGAAAAAGCAGATGGAGCAGATCAAGATCATCGAGAAGGAGCTGTGGGACACCCTGTTCGGTATCCCGCTGTACGCCCACCCGGGGCTGACGGCCTACAGCTCGAACATCGAGAACATCCGTCCGATCACCGGGCAGAGCAAGACCGTGTGGAACGGCGAGCAGTGGCAGCTCAAGTGATGTTGCGCCTGTGAGATGACACCGTGAAACGGGGGTGGGTGAGCCTTCACCCACCCCCGTTCCGTGTCTGCAGAACCGTCCATCGCGGGCATCCGTGCCACCGGAGGCGTCCCGGTGCTCTATCATCAGGCGCTATGGGTCTTCCCGGTGGGGCCCAGACCTGCCAGCCGGAATAGGAACTACCGTGATCAAGTACATCGCCAAGAGGCTCCTCATCTCCTTGATGATCCTCTTCCTGGGCTCGCTGCTGCTGTTCGTCCTGGTCATCAACTCGGGCGACCCGCTGGCGGCGCTCCGGGAGTCGAACGATCCCAACCGTGAGAACCAGATGGCCCAGCTGACCCAGCGCATGGGGCTGGACAAGCCGTGGTACGAGCGCTACTGGGACTGGCTGTCGAAGATGCTCCGAGGCGATTTCGGGATCGCTTCTGATGGCTCCGAGGTCAACGCGCTCGTGGTGTCCGCGGCCTCCTCGACACTGCGGATGGTGGTCCTGGCGAGCCTGCTGGCCATCACCATCGGCATCACCTTGGGCGTGCTGACGGCGGTTCGGCAGTACAGCGGCTTCGACTACGCCGTGACCATGATGGCCTTCGTGTTCTTCTCACTGCCGGTGTTCTGGTTCGCGGTGCTGCTGAAGCACTACGCCGCCATCGAGTTCAACAACTGGATCGCGACGGCCAAGTTCGCACCACCGATGATCGTCGGCGTCGCCGCCTTCCTCGGCCTCGTGATCGCCGCCGTCGTCGGTGGTCCGTGGAATCGTCGCCTCATCACCTTCGGCGCCCTGTTCGTGGCCTTCGCGGGCGTCCTGTTCTACTTCGACGCCGTGACCTGGTTCCGTCGCCCGGCCATCGGGCTGCCGGTCTACATCCTGCTGGTGATCGGGATCGCCGTCATGCTGATCGTGCTGACCAGTGGTTTCGGCAACAAGGGGGTGCGCAACGCGGTGGGGGTCACCGCCGGGGTCGCCATCGTCGGTTACGCCATCATGCGGGGCATCCTCATGACCAGCCCCAGCTACTGGCTGCTGTTCCTGCTGCTGGTGGTCGCCATCGTCGTCGCGGTGTTGGCGGGCCAGTTCCTGGGAGGCTTCTCCCGCAGACAGGCCATCTTCGCCTCCGTGGTCACCAGCCTGCTGGCCTCCGTCGCGGCATTGATCGACCTGTTGCTCAGCAACTGGTCGAACTACCTCAAGGTCCAGCCCCGGCCGATCCCCACCATCGGCTCCGCGACGGCGAACTTCTCCACCACCTGGTGGGGCCACAACATCGATCTGCTGACCCACATCTTCCTCCCCACGATGGCCTTGATGCTGATCTCGCTGGCCTCCTACACCCGCTACACCCGGGCCTCGATGCTGGAGGTGCTGAACCAGGACTACATCCGCACCGCGCGCTCCAAGGGCATCTCGGAGCGCAAGGTCATCACACGGCACGCGCTGCGCAACTCCCTGATCCCGCTGGCCACCATCATGGCCTTCGACTTCGCAGGTCTGATCGGTGGTGCGGTCATCACCGAGCGGGTCTTCGGGTGGCAGGGCATGGGAGCGATGTTCGCCTCGGGTCTCGCCGCTGTTGACCCCACCCGGGTGATGGCCTTCTACGTCGTCACCGGTACCGCTGCCGTGGTGATGAACATGGTCGCTGACATCGCCTACGCCTTCCTGGACCCGAGGATTTCCCGATGAGTGCCGAGAACAGCAACGAGAACAAGATGTCCGAGAACACTCCAACCACCGAGACCCCCGAGGCCGTCGAGGTCGAGGCCAGCTACGAGATCGAGGAAACCCTCGACAAGGCGGGCGAGCGTTCCTACTCCCAGGGTGCGCTGATCCGTCGTCGGTTCCTGCGTCACCGTGGAGCCATGATCGCACTCACCGTGCTCTGCCTCATCATCATCATGGCCTTCACCTCCGCCGGGGTCGGGCCGATCCCTGGCTGGTGGCCGAAGAACTACCTGGACGTCTACCCGACGGTCAGCGCCGGGGCCCCGACCCTGAAGCTGTGGCCCTTCCAGATCGGGGAGCACCCCTTCGGGCAGACCACGGTTGGCAAGGACTACTTCGCCCTGGTGATGGAGGGTACCCGCAAGTCGGTCATCATCGCCTTCACGGTGGGGGCCATCGCCACCACCATCGGTACCGTCATCGGTGCTGCCGCCGGGTACTTCCGGGGCTGGATCGAGGCCTTCCTGATGCGTGCCACCGATCTGGTCATCATCATCCCGCTGCTGGTGCTGGCCTCCGTGCTGGGCCGGATGACCAATGGCAACAACATCTTCTACCTGGCCGGGGTGCTGGGCATCGTGGTGTGGACCGGCATGGCCCGCCTGGTGCGCGGCGAGGTGCTGTCCCTGCGCGAGCGGGAGTTCGTTCACGCCGCGAAGGCGATTGGCACCTCCAACTGGCGGATCATCTTCCGCCACATCCTGCCGAACTCCGTCGGCGTCATCGTGGTGAACTCCACCCTGCTCATCGCCTCGGCGATCCTGCTGGAGACCGCGCTGTCCTACCTGGGCTTCGGCGTGAAGGCTCCCGAGACCTCGCTCGGGCTGCTGATCTCGGAGTACCAGACGGCGCTGACCACCCGGCCCTGGCTGTTCTGGTGGCCGGGCATGTTCATCCTGGCCATCGCGCTGTGCGTCAACTTCATCGGCGACGGCCTGCGTGATGCCTTCGACCCCCGGCAGCAGACGGACTGAGGACAACAGACATGACTGACACCAACACCACCCCGGCCGCCACCGAGCCGGTGCTGCAGTTCCAGCAGCTGGACGTCAACTTCCGCACCGAGTTCGGCCGGGTCCACGCCGTCAAGGGCATCGACCTGGTGGTCAACCCGGGCGAGGTCGTGGCTCTGGTCGGCGAGTCCGGCTCCGGCAAGTCCGTGACCGCCACCACCGCGCTGGGCCTGCTGCCCAGGACCGCGACGATCACCGGCGAGACGATGGTTGCCGACAAGACGGTCTCCAAGCTGGACCAGCGGGGGCTTCGGGCGCTGCGCGGCAACCGCGTCGCGATGGTCTTCCAGGAGCCGATGACGGCGCTGAACCCCGTCATCCGCATCGGTGAACAGCTCACCGAAGCGATGGAGGTCCACGATGTGGCCTACGGGCAGCAGGCCTGGGACCGTGCCGTCGATCTGCTGAAGGCCGTCGGTATCCCCAACGCGGAGCGCCGCGCCAAGCAGTACCCGCACGAGCTCTCCGGCGGTATGAGGCAGCGCGTGGTGATCGCGATGGCGCTGGCCTGCGACCCCGAGGTCATCATCGCCGACGAGCCCACCACGGCACTCGACGTGACGGTGCAGGCCGACATCCTGGATCTGTTGCGTTCACTGAAGGACAAGCTCAACACGGGCATTCTGCTCATCACCCACAACATGGGCGTGGTGGCGGACATGGCCGACCGGGTTGCGGTGATGTTCAAGGGCAACATCGTGGAGCGGGGGACCGCCGAGGAGGTGCTGCTGAACCCGCAGCACCCCTACACCAAGAAGCTGCTCGATGCGGTGCCGCACCTGGGTGAGGGGCAGGGGCAGTTCGGCTCCAAGCCCGCCGAGGTTCCCGCCGATGCGGGGCTGGCGCTGGACGTGCGCGACATGGTTGTGGAGTACAAGCGGGCGGGCAAGAAGCCGTTCCGCGCCGTCGACGGTGTGAGCTTCGACGTGCGGCGCGGCGAGATCGTCGGTCTGGTGGGGGAGTCCGGCTCCGGCAAGTCCACCATCGGCCGGGCCCTGCTGGGGTTGATCCCGTCGGCCGCTGGCGAGGTGCGGGTGCTGGGTGAGGACCTGCTGGGGCTGAAAGGCCGCCAGGTCAAGGAGTTGCGCCGTCGGATCGGCGTGATCTTCCAGGACCCGGCCGCATCCTTGAACCCGCGGCTGCCGGTGGGTGATGTGATCTCGGAGCCGCTGGAGGTCCACAGGATCGGCGACAAGAAGTCGCGTCAGGAGAAGGTGCACGAGCTGCTGGACGCGGTGGCCCTGCCGAAGAGCGCCTACAACCGCTACCCGCACGAGCTGTCTGGCGGTCAGCGGCAGCGGGTCTCCATCGCGCGGGCGCTGTCGCTGAAGCCGGACCTGCTGATCGCGGATGAGCCGACCTCGGCGTTGGACGTCTCCGTGCAGGCCTCGGTGCTGGCGATGCTCATCGAGCTGCAGCAGGACTTCGGTTTCGCCTGCCTGTTCATCAGCCATGACCTGGCGGTGATCGACTCGCTGGCGCACCGCGTCGTGGTGATGCAGCACGGCAAGATCGTGGAGAAGGGCGACTGCGCGGACGTGCTGCTGAACCCGCAGGAGGAGTACACCAAGCGGCTGCTGGCCGCGGCCCCGGTGCCCGACCCGATTGAGCAGCGTCGTCGTCGTGAGGAGCGTCACGCGCTGCTGGAGTCGCTGGGCGAGGAGGTCGTCGAGATCGACACCCGCGAGCTGGATCAATAAACGGATGCGCGGTGAGGTGGGGCGCGTTCCAAGGATCGTCCCCCACCGAGCACGAATCGCCGGCGAAAAGCGCTGGCGCGTCGCCATACGACGGTGAACGGTCGAAGACCCGCGATTCCTGCTTCTTTCCTCCCGGGGGACCAGACCGAGCACGAATCGCCGGCGAAAGACGCTGGCGCGTCGCCATACGACGGCGGGCCGTCTTTTCTCTGCGATTCCTGCCCGGGGCACTGGCCGGTTCGTGTGGGGTGGCGGAGGGCTCAGCCGTCGTGGCCCATGAGTTTGTCGATGGCGCGGCGGTCCTTCTTGGTGGGGCGTCCGGCTCCGCGGTCGCGTCGGGCCATCGGGACCGACAGGTAGGCGGGGCGCTCGGGGGAGTGGTCCTTGTAGGCCTTTTGCGCGATGGGTGCCCCGACCCGTTTGTTGAGCAGTTCGATGACCTCGAACTCGCGGGTCCAGCCGGGTTCCTTGACGCTCACCCGGTCCCCGGGTTTGACGACGTGGGCGGGTTTCACCGGGTCGCCGTTGAGGCGTACGTGCCCGCCGGTGACGGCCTTCGTCGCCAGGGAGCGGGTCTTGAACAGCCTGACACTCCACAACCACACGTCAAGTCGCGTCATGGGGAGCAGTCTATGACCACAGCTGGTCGAGCCGGGTCTGGGGAACAGCGGTAGGGTCAGGGGCATGGACATGCTGGGGGCTGACGGGGCCAGGGCGTTGAGCCGGGCTGCTGCCGAGGCCGATCCCGATTCGCTCGGTGCTGCGACGCGGATGCGGCAGGAGTTCCCGCCGGAGTTGGCGGCGGCTGCGTTGACCCAGGTGGCGCTCAGGCGCAGGGCCAGGGCCAAGCTGCCCCAGGCCGAGCGGCTCTTCCTCACCGTGTCCGGGCTGGAGCAGGCCACGCGCTGGCCGGTCGCCCAGTGGCGGGCCGAGTTCTTCCGTGATGCCGGGGTTGCTGCGTTGTGGGATCTCGGCTGTGGCCTGGGGGTGGATGCGATGGCCTTCGCCGAGGCGGGGTTGAGGGTGCACGCCGTCGAGGCCGATCCGACGACCGCCGCCTTCGCGAGAGCGAACCTGCAGGACACCACTGCCGAGGTCATCACGGGGCTGGCCGAAGAGATCGAGGTGCCGCCCGGGGCCGGGGTCTTCCTGGACCCGGCCCGTCGCACCGCGCGTGGCCGCACCTGGGATGTCTCCCAGTTCACCCCGCCCTGGTCGCTGGTGGAGCATCACCTGGGAGGTGACTGGCGAACCTGTGTGAAGCTCGGCCCAGGGCTCCCGAAGGAGCTGATCCCGGATGGGGTGGCTGCGGTGTGGGTGTCGGTTGATGGTGACGTGGTGGAGGTCTCGCTGTGGAACTTCCTCGACCCCGGCCCTGGGGCCGTGGTGATGCGCGGCGGCCGGGTCCACACCCTGCGGCCGGGGGCTGAGCCCTTGCCCGTCGGTGAGCTGGGGGACTGGGTTCACGAGCCGGACAACGCGGTGATCCGCGCCGGGCTCGTCGCGGAGGCTGCCCCCGGGGCGCACCTACTGGCCGCCTCGGTGGCCTACCTCACCTCGGATGCGCCGCTGGCCAGCCCCTTCGCCACCGACTACAAGGTGCTGGAGGTGCTGGAGAACGACACCGCGACGCTGAGGCACTGGGTGAAGGCCCACCGGGTGGGCAGCCTGGAGATCAAACGCCGGGCCATCGACGTGGACCCGGCGGCACTGCGTCGCCAGCTGAAACCCAAGGGCGAGAACCACGCCACCATGATCCTGACCCGCACCACGAAAGGGGCCAGGGCAGTCGTCGTGGAACGGCAGGGGTGAACTCTGGAGGCGTGGGCAGAACGTGGAAGTCTTGTACGAACGGGGTCTGATGCTGTTTTGGCAATTAAGGCCCTAGTCATCTACATGTTGCCGTTCTTCCTGGAGTGGCGGATGTGTATGCGGGGAGACCAGGTGAGGGTGCCCCCTTGACGTGACTTGCATCATGTGGTACTTTGAGTTAAAGCTGAACAGAGAAGTTTCAGCTGAGAGATTCCTAGGGGAAGGAGTAACTCAATGAAGAAGTCCATCGAGGCAGTCAAGAAGGCGGTCGTGGTGGCTGTGGTCATCGTCATGACCTCGGCGGGAGCGGCGTTTGCGGTAACGCGGCACGTCGCCGGAGGGACCTGGGACTACGGGACCAACATTGCCCTCGGCGTCGCATGGTCCAACTTCTGGCACCCGAGCAAGAACCATGCCTCAAGTGTCAGAATCGGCGCCAACGTCTACAGCAGCCCCTGTGTGGGGGCTCGCCAGAACGCTTACGCTGAGCGCTGGCGTCCGCCGTTCACGTCGGCTGGCTACTACTACAGGTTCTGCTGAACCTCCACGGGGGTGGGACCCTAGGGTCCCACCCCTGGTCTAGTCGATTAATTTCTTAGGCCTAGCCGCGACACAACCCTGAACAAGCCTGTGAGAGAGTTGGGAGATCATGCTGAAATCTCTTCTTCGGGTCGTGGGAGCTGTGACGGTGGTTGTTGCTGTTCTGCTCACCTATGTGCAACTGTCTTTCGTGGAGCAGGACTTCCCGCTGGGAACGCAGCATCAGGGCACGATCCTGTTCGGTGAGTCCGGGTTGTCCGAGGAGCAGGTGCTCGCCGGGTTCTCTGAGGTCAGCCGCCAGTACGACCTAGCGATTTACCTTGCGGTGCCGGGGAAGGACGATCCGTTCCACGGCTTGGATGTCTACGCAGTCGGTCACGAGCAGCCGACGGTGCCGGTGAAGATCAACTGGCTCAGCCTCACCCGCCATGGCACGTTGTACCCCGCTGCTGAGCTGGGGGAGACCAACCTGTCCGCCGTCTATGCGGTGAAGGGGTCTTGGGAGGGGGTGCAGGCCCTGACTGAGTGGGCAGAGAGTGTGGGGGCTCAGCCCAGTCAGTGGGGTGGAGAGACCCCATTCACGATGTTTGCTGCTGGCTTGGTCTACGGAGCTGCGGGGATTCCGCTGGTGGCTTTGGCAGTGCTGTGGGTCACCATCGTGCTTGCTTGGTACGCGGCCAGGGCTGAGGCTCGTGCAGTACGGCTCCTGGCTGGAACCCCGGGATGGCGGATCCAGGCCCAGGATATGCTCGGCTGGCTCCGGGTCGTCGTTCCGGTGTTGCTGGCGGGAGTGGTCCTGGCGACGGTGGGGGTGGGTCTCGCCCGGGGCTGGGGCAACGGGTTGACCGTGGGCGGTGTCGTCGCGGGATACTTGACCGTCCTGACCGGGATGGGGGTGTGCTTCGGGCTCATCGCTTCCTTGGTCACTGCACCGTCGGTGGCTTCGCTGGCGCTGCGTAAGCCGCCGGAGGCCCGTTTCGAGTTCCCCAGCCAGCTGCTCAAGGCCGTGGCCCTGGCGCTGGGGCTCGCCGCCCTGCCCGCCCTGTCGTGGCAGGCGCAGAGCTCATGGGCGCAGGCCGTCACCCAAGGCCGGGTAGCGGCGTTGACGGGATACGTCTCCCAAGCGGTGGGTGGGGTGACGAACGAGGAGTTCAACGCCAGCTACGAGAAACTGGGCCGTTTCGTCCAGAGGGTGGATGCCACTGACACCCTCGCCTACGCCGAGATTGTGACTCGAGGTGAGGTGCCGCCTGAGCTGACGGCGGCAGGATTTGACAGCGTTGCGGTGGTGAACAGCCACTATGCGGCACAGTTCGACCTGCGAGTGGGCGATGGTTCGCTGGAGCCGGTGCCTGCAGAGCAGACGGAACAGCTCCTGACGGCACTGGAGGAGGCACGCACAGGCGGGCTGAAGGGCAGGCTGCGGGATGATCTCGCCAGTGCAGAGGACAACGGTCTACGGGGATACCGCGTCACCTCGGGCGAGGGAATCGTCGCTCCGTCCAGCACCGGGTTGGGTTTCTGGCACGCTGAGCGACCCCTGTTGCTGATCTCCGAACGGATCAGCACATCCCTGAGTGCGGACTCACTCGTTTCCTCCCTGACCTTGGGATACTTGCTGTTCAAGGACGTGGCGGTGATCGATGAGCAGGCGAAGGAAGCCGGGGTGAGCCACATGCTGCTCTCCCGCAGTCGGGCCACTGATTCCGCGCTGCTGGCCGCCCAGTTCGCGAACCAGGTGGTGTTCACCATTGGGTCCAGCATCGTGATCCTGCTCGGGGCCATCGCCGTCAGCGGTTGGCTCTCGGCCCAGGTGTACGCCGCGAACAACGCGCGTTTCATCTACCCCATGCTCACCTACGGGCGTAGCTGGTGGCAGGTGTTGCGACGTCGAATCCTGACCGAGACTGGGATCATCACCGCCACCTTCCTTTTGGTCTCCATCGTCTATCTCGCCCTGGGGATGGCGTGGTCGCCCGTGCTGCTGCTCGGCATGGTGCTGTACCTCGGCTATTCCACTCTCTGTCACCAGCGCGCTGTCATGGCCATGATCCAGCGCGTCACCCAACGAGCCCACTGAGGAGATCGAATGCAGATCACCGCCCACAACATCCACGTCACCATCGACAACCGGGACATCCTGAACAAGGTGTCGGTGGACGCACCCAGTGGAACATCCTTGGCGCTCACTGGTCCCAGCGGGTCGGGCAAGACCACGCTGCTGAACTGCCTCGGGCTGCTGCTACCGGTCACTGAGGGACGTATCCTCATTGATGGTTCCGATGTGACGAAGCTCAGCGTGGCACGCAAACGGCAGTTCTGGCGCGACAACGTGGCCTTCATCTTCCAGGACTACGGGCTGGTGCCCGATGAGAGCGTCGGGTTCAACATCTGCATGGAGTCTGCTCCGATCCTGCAGCGCAAGAAGGACTGGGGACCTCGCGTCGAGGAGGCCCTGGCCAAGGTGGGGCTGGGTGGACGGGCCGGGGACCAGGTGGCCAAGCTCAGCGGAGGCGAGCGGCAGCGGGTCGGTATCGCACGAGCCATCCACAAGCAGGCCCGCATCATCTTCGCCGATGAGCCGACCGCCTCCCTCGACGCCGCGAACCGACGAATGGTCCACGAACTGCTGCTGGGGGAGCAGGAGCGCGGCGCCACCGTCGTCATCTCCACGCATGACGACCAGCTGGCGGCGGCCTGCAACGAGGCGGTTCGGCTCTGAGCGGGTCCATGAACAGCCCGGGTAGGGTCTGGTGGGAGCGCGTGGAGTTGCTGACTCCCGCCGAGGTGGCGACCCGCTTGGGGATGTCCCGTAGCAGCGTCCTGCGTCGGATCGCCGACGGCACCCTCAAGGCAACTAAGAGGGTGCGCGGTGAGGGCGGAATCTACTGCGGTCGCCCTGGTGACCCCCTGGCTGCGTTGTCCTCCTCGAACGCACGCTCCAGTGCGATCGTCGTCGTTCGCCTTGCCAGGAACCCACCATGACGATCCTCGCGACGATCCCACCTCACCGCGCACCCTCTAAGGTCGGCACCCATCACCGGAGCCCATTGAGTGAGTACGAGCGCTACAGCCGGGAGCTCATACGCCGGATGGCTGAGGTCACCGCCGCCGATGTGGAAGCCGAACTCTTCGGTGAGTGAAACACCTCTGCTCTTCCTCGACGCCAACTACGTGGGAACCAGTACCTCATCGCCGCTGACGCCATCCCCAGCGTCGGCCTGGGCGAGACGCGGTTCACCTAATCATGGAGCCCGACCTAGCTGTCGTTTGTTCGACGGTTCAGGACATCCGCTCGTCCTTCTACACTCGGGCCATGCGGATTGACCTCAATGCGGATGTGGGGGAGTCGTTCGGCCGGTGGCGGCTCGGCGACGATGCTGCCCTGCTGGCCCAGATCACCAGCGCCAACGTCGCCTGCGGGTTCCACGCCGGGGACCCGCTCACCCTCACCACCACCTGCCGGGCTGCGCGGGAGCACGGCGTGGTGGTCGGGGCGCAGGTCAGCTACCGCGACCTGGCGGGGTTCGGGCGGCGCTTCATCGACGCCAGCTACGACGAACTGCGCTCGGATGTGATCTACCAGATCGGGGCGTTGCAGGGGATCAGCCGAGCCGTGGCCTATGTCAAACCCCACGGCGCGCTCTACCACGCCACGATCAGCAATCAGATCCACGCCCGGGCCGTCGTCGACGCCGCCGCCGAGTTCGGCCTTCCCGTGCTCGGCCTGCCCGGCTCCCTGCTGCTCACCCTGGCCGAGCAGCAGGGACTGCGCGTCGTCACGGAGGGGTTCGCGGACCGGGGCTACCTGCCCGATGGCACCCTGGTGCCGCGCAGCGACCCGGGAGCCCTCATCACTGACGCCGAGACGGTTGCCGCCCGCGTGGTGAGGCTCGCCACGATGGGGGAGCTCGTGGCCGTTGACGGCACGGTGCTGCATCCCGGGGTCGAGTCGGTGTGTCTCCACGGCGACACCCCCGGTGCGGCCGCGCTGGCCGGAACCGTGAGGACCGCACTGGCTGCCGCGGGCGTTCAGGTGGCGGCCTTCGCATGAGACTGTTGCCTTCAGGGGAACGCGCCACCCTGGTGGAGCTGGGCAACCTTGCCGAGGTGCTGGCCGCCGAGGCCCGCCTGCGGGAGCTCGTCGCTGCCGGGGAAGCTCCCTGGGATCAGGTGGTGGATGTCATCGCCGCCCAACGCGCGGTGATGTTGACCCACGGCCCCGCTGATCTTCGCCCCGCCATCGCCCACGCCCTGGCCGAACTCAGCCCGGAGCTGCCGCGTGCTGACCGCGAGGTGGTGATCGAGGTCCACTACGACGGCGAGGACCTGGCCGAGGTCTCCGAGCTCACCGGACTCAGCCCTGCCCAGGTGATCGCCGCCCACACCGGCACCCCTTGGCGGGTGGCCTTCGGGGGCTTCGCGCCCGGATTTGCCTATCTCGTCGGTGGCGACCCCCGCCTGAGGGTGCCCCGCCGCAGCTCGCCCCGGCCCCGGGTCCCTGCCGGGTCGGTCGGCCTGGCCGACCAGTTCAGCGGCATCTACCCGACGGCATCCCCCGGCGGATGGCAGATCATCGGCCGTACCGATGCCCCGCTCTTCGACCAGGACGCCAGCCCGCCAGCACTGCTCAGCCCCGGAGTGAGGGTCCGGTTCCGCGCCGTTGAATCCCTCGGCGCAACTCCTCGTCCGGTGCCCAGGGCCATGCCGAACTCACCAGGCCGCGCCCTTGCCGTCGAACACGCGCTGTTTCCCATCACCCCCCAGGACCGTGGCCGCCCCGGCCTGGCGGCGGTCGGTGTTGGGACCTGCGGTGCCGCTGACCGCCGCGCATACCGGCAGGGCGCACTGCTGGTCGGGAACCGGCAGGGTGAGGCGGCCCTGGAGATCACCGCCGGGCAGTGCACCCTCCAGACCCACGGCACCCTCACCGTCGCCCTGACCGGCGCGCCCTGCCCCGCTGAGATCGACGGCCATCCGGTGCCGATGGAGCATCCCCTGATCCTTCCCGACGGTGCCCGGCTCCGCCTCGGCGCACCGAGCGCGGGACTGCGCACCTATCTCTCGGTTGCCGGGGGCATCGATGTGCCGACGGTGCTGGGGTCGCGTTCCTTCGACACCCTGGGGCGGCTCGGACCAGGGCCGTTCAACACCGGTGCCCTGATCCCGGTGGGGGAGACCCCCGCTGGCTGGGGGCGCGCTGTGCTGCCCCAGCCCCCGGAGTTGCCCCAGTACCTGGAGCCGTGCGACGGCGGGGTCCTGTACTACGTGCCGGGCCCGCGCGACGACTGGGTCGAGGGCCTGGCGGGCAGCCGCTGGCGGATCAGCCCCGAGACCGACCGGGTGGGGGCGCGGCTGATCGGCGACCCGCTGACCCGGCACGACGGGGAACTGCCGAGCGAACCCGTGGTGACAGGGGCCATCCAGGTGCCGCCCAGCGGGCAGCCGGTGCTGTTCCTGGCCGACCATCCACTGACCGGTGGCTACCCCGTCGCCGGGGTGTTGACCGAGGAGTCCATCGACCGGGCCGCGCAGCTGAGCCCCGGGCAGGCAGTGGTCCTGCTCCCGGTGGCTGGGTGGTGAGAATTTGTCAGCCCCGGTCCGTAGGGTTGGACCATGAACACGACCCCGCATCAACTTCCCCTCTCCGTCCGGGTGCAGCAGTTCTGGTCCTGGTGGGGTGAGCACCACATCGAGGTGGCCCGCGCCCTCGCCACAGGAGAACAGATCGATCGGATCGCCGAGGAACTGACCGCCAGGCTGCGGCAGATCGACCAACGGCTCGCCTGGGAGGTCGGGCAGGGCGACGGTGGCTCAGCGATGGTGTTCGTCGTCTCAGCCGAGGGGGAGCCAGCCCTCAGGGCCACCGCCCGGCGCGTCGTGCTCGCGGCCCCACCCGCCGATGCGCAGTGGTCCTACACCGATCTCAAACAGCCGAAGGCCAGCGCAGTGCTGCGTTTCGCCGGTCATGACCTCGATTTCAACGACGCCCGGGTGGTGATCGATCAGGACCACACCAAGGTCCACCTCGAGGTGTGGCACCCGATCTTCGCGAAGGTGGATGAGCAGCTGCGTCTGCAGCTGACCTTCCTCATGCTGGATGCCGCCGTCGGTGAGGAGCGCATCGAGCTGTGGGTGGGTGGCGTCGATGCGGCCGAGGAGGAGCCCGAGGGGGCGGTACCCCTGAGCCAGGTGCAGCGCGCCATCGATGATCTCAGGGGCTCCTTCCTGAGTGAGGACGGCGAACCCTGTTGGTCGGTGATGCAGGGGGAGGGGCCCGACGGCCTGCTGCTGGCCCGCGTCCGCATCCCGCTGAGCAGCATGGTCAACCCGGTGTGGGAGACCCACGTCGGTATCACACGCCACTATCCCGACGGCGGCAGTGGGTTCCCCGGTGTGGAGGACCAGGAGGTCAACGGCAGGATCGAGGACCAGATCATGGCGGCTCTCGGGGCCGACGGTGTGCTTCAGGCCGTGGAGACCGGCGGTGGTCGGGTGCTCTGGCACTGTTTCATCGATCCCCTCACGGCCGTGGCGGCACGGCTGCAGGAGATTGCCCACGGCAATGGAGCCAAGATCACCGTCGAGCCTGATCCCGAGTGGGAGGCGGTGCAGCGCTTCGGCTGACAGGGGGCCTTGGCACTCCACTTGATTGAGTGCTAACCGGGGTATAGCTTTGGTTCTGGCACTCGACCAGCTCGGGTGCCAGCCCCGGGTGGCACCGCGACGACGCCCGGACCGGAAACCGACAACTGACCGGCCCGACGGGCCGGAGAACACAGAAAGGGGCCTGACGTGGCAACCACGATCAAGCCGCTCGAGGACCGCGTCCTCGTCCAGCCGCTCGAGGCCGAGCAGACCACCGCTTCCGGCCTGGTCATCCCCGACACCGCCAAGGAGAAGCCGCAGGAGGGCAAGGTCGTGGCTCTCGGTCCCGGCCGCATCGACGACAAGGGCAACCGCGTCCCGCTGGACGTCGCCGAGGGCGATGTCGTGATCTTCTCCAAGTACGGCGGCACCGAGGTCAAGTACGACGGTGCCGAGTACCTGCTGCTGAACGCCCGCGACATCCTCGCCGTCGTCTCCCGCTGAACGAGGTAGGACATGGCAAAGACTCTGCAGTTCGACGAGGACGCCCGCCGCTCGCTCGAGCGGGGCGTGGACATCCTCGCCAACACCGTCAAGGTGACGCTCGGCCCCAAGGGCCGCTACGTCGTGCTCGACAAGAAGTGGGGCGCCCCCACCATCACCAACGACGGCGTGACCGTCGCCAAGGAGGTCGAGCTGGAGGACCCCTACGAGGACCTGGGGGCCCAGCTGGCCAAGGAGGTCGCCACCAAGACCAACGACGTCGCCGGTGACGGCACCACCACCGCCACGGTGCTGGCCCAGGCACTGGTCCACGAGGGCCTGCGCGCTGTCGCTGCCGGTGGCAACCCGGTGGGCCTCAAGCGGGGCATCGACAAGGCCGTTGAGGCCGTCGTCGAGCGCCTGCACGCCAACGCCCGCGCCGTGGACACCACCGCTGACATGGCCTCGGTGGCCACCATCTCCTCGCGTGACGAGCAGATCGGTGCCCTCATCGCCGATGCCTTCGACAAGGTGGGCAAGGACGGTGTCATCACCGTTGACGAGTCCAACACCTTCGGCACCGAGCTGGAGTTCACCGAGGGGATGCAGTTCGACAAGGGCTACCTGTCGCCGTACTTCGTCACGGATGCCGACCGCATGGAGGCCGTGCTTGAGGACCCCTACATCCTCATCCACTCCGGCAAGATCTCCTCCATGAACGACCTGCTTCCGCTGCTGGAGAAGGTCATCGCCGCGAAGGGCACCCTGTTCATCGTGGCCGAGGACGTCGACGGCGAGGCGCTGAGCACGCTGGTGGTCAACAAGATCCGTGGCACCTTCACCTCCGTGGCCGTCAAGGCCCCTGCCTTCGGGGATCGCCGCAAGGCCATGCTGGAGGACATCGCCATCCTCACCGGTGGCCAGGTCGTTGCCCCCGAGGTGGGCCTCAAGCTGGACCAGGTGGGTCTCGAGGTGCTGGGCCGTGCCCGCCGCGTCGTGGTCACCAAGGACAACACCACGGTCGTCGACGGTGCCGGTGATTCCGCCGAGGTGCAGGCCCGCGTGGCGCAGCTGCGTGCCACCATCGAGCGCACCGATTCCGACTGGGATCGGGAGAAGCTGCAGGAGCGCGTGGCGAAGCTGGCCGGTGGCGTCTGCGTCATCAAGGTCGGTGCTGCCACCGAGGTGGAGCTGAAGGAGAAGAAGCACCGCATCGAGGATGCCGTCTCGGCCACCCGCGCGGCCATCGAGGAGGGCATCGTCGCCGGTGGCGGCTCGGCCCTCATCCATGCCGCGAAGGTGCTGGACGGTGACCTGGGGCTCACCGGTGACGAGCGTGCCGGTGTCGCACTGGTCCGCAAGGCCGTGGTGGAGCCGCTGCGCTGGATCGCCGAGAACGGCGGCGAGGCGGGCTACGTCATCACCTCGAAGGTTGCCGAGATGGAGCCCGGCTTCGGGTACAACGCCAAGACCGGCGAGTACCAGAACCTGGTGGAGGCCGGGGTCATCGACCCGGTGAAGGTCACTCGCTCCGCGCTGGCCAACGCCGCTTCCATCGCCTCCCTGCTGCTCACCACCGAGACCCTGGTGGTGGAGAAGAAGGAGGACGACGAGGCCAACTGAGCCTGTCCGCAGGGCCCCGGGATCGTATGGTCCCGGGGCCCTGTGCTGTTCGCACACCCGCTACGCTGGAGCCCTGGGAGGAAACATGGCTGATCTGATCCCGTTGGCGGCTGTTCTGGTTGCTGTGCTGTTGCAGGCCCTGGTCTGGTTCAGGGTGGTGAGGAGCCGGGCGTTCCTCGTCGTCGGAGCTGGTCTGCTGCTGCTCTCCTGGCTGGCTTTCGTCCTGCTTCATGGTGACCCCGATGTGTGGGACTTCTACGCCTCGGTGTGGTTCGTACCGTTCCTCGGGCTCGGGGCGACGGCGCTCTGCTGGCTGTGGCTGGGGTGTCCTCGGGGCAAGGTTTGAGAGGCTTGTGTCAAGACGCAAGTCGGCTGGACGGCTGACGAGTTTGGGGGTTGTGGGGTGCGGGAGTGGCAATTAGAGTCCGAAGCGACCTGAAAATGAGTCGTTTCAATCGGGTCGTCCGACATCCCCTACGAAGTGGAGTCCAACGATGGATATCAGTCGTCGTAGCGTCCTCATGGGCGCAGCAGCGCTGCCCGCTGTCAGCCTGCTTGCCGGTGCCCCCGCGGCCCTGGCGGACAGCAGCACCCATGCCACCTTCTACCTGTCGGAGAAGGGCAATGACAATGCGGCCGGAACCTCGCAGCGTCGAGCATGGCGGAGCTTGGAGCGCCTCCAGAAGGCCCTCGAGGACGGCCAGGTGGGCTACGGGTCCACCGTGCTGTTCCGCAGCGGTCACCGGTTCTACGGAGAGCTGTCCGGGATTCCGGCCAACCTCAACGGCAACGGGCGGTTGACCCTGGGTTCCTACGGACGCGGCAGGCGTCCGCAGATCATGGGCTACAAGGTGCTGAACAAGCCCGAGATGTGGTCCAAGGTGGGCAAGAACCTGTGGCGGATCAACCTGGGTGATCCCGACACCCACGTCGGCAACAAGATGGCCTCGGGGGATCGAGGTGCCGATGTCGGCTTCCTGCGGGTCAACGGCGTCATCAAGGGCCACAAGAAGGCGACGGTGGAGGAGCTCACCGAGGAGTGGCACTTCCACTCCGATGTCGAGGAGAAGACCCTCACCGTCTACCGCGAGGACAACCCCTCGAAGGTGCGCGACCTCAGGCTCACCGTCAACGGTCGCCTGGTCCAGGTCAGGTCCAACATGACGATCGAAGGCCTCGACCTCATCGGTACCGGCGGTCACGGCGTGCAGGTCGTGGATGCCAATGGTGTGCAGATCCTCGACAATCGCATCCGCGACATCGGTGGCGGCTACGTCTACGGCACCACCCGTTACGGCAACGGTGTGGAGATCTGGATCAACACCAAGGACGTCCTGGTCAAGGACAACATCATCTACGAGGCCTACGACGTCGGCGTCACCCTTCAGGGTGGGCAGGTGCTCGGCCCCACGGAGTGGAATGATCCGTGGCGCACCGGCTGGAAGAATGTGCACATCCGCAACAACCGGATCGCGCGCAACAGCCAGTCCTTCGAGATCTGGGCTCGTGGCTTCGAGCAGAAGGACAAGGAAACCATCTACGATCACGGCCCGATGTCCGGCTACCGGAACTGCTCCTTCACCGGGAACGTCTGCACCGACGCCGGTGCCGGGTGGGGGCAGGCCGTGCGCTCCAACCCGGATGAGGGCGGGGTCCACCTGCTGTCCTACAACGAGGACCTGCACATGGACCTGAAGATCACGAACAACAAGTTCCTGGGGGCGCTCAACGCCTACATGTACCGCCAGCCGGAGCAGGAGAACGACCTCGTGATCGACGAGAACATCATCCGGCTCAAGCCGGGGCAGCGCATCCAGGCGGACCGCCCCGAGGAGTGGATGAGGCAGCACCGCCAGACCATCGAGCAGCACGAGGAGTGGTCGCGCGACACCGGCTTCGACCGCAACAGCGAGTTCATCATCGGCTGAGAGAGGAGCCGACAGCGGGTCGGGGCGTCCTGGAACCGCACACCCGGACCGCCCGCCCCCCGGCGTCACCGGCTCGGGCGCCCGATCCGAGCACCAATAGGCGGCACAGGACGCGGTGGCGGTGCTGGGCGACGGCGGATCGTTTTTCTCCTGCGATTCCTGCATGGGATGAATGGTAGAATTTTTGAGTAGATCTCGGTGTACGTGGCGCGTGTCAAATCCTTTTCAAGGGGCTGTCAAATATGCGTCAAGAATGGGTCAGGATTTCTTTGAATTGGCGACTTTTGTTTTCTTTGGCTGAATGGCCGACTTTGCTCCTCTTGAGGGTTTGCGTTTCCGGTAACTAGGCTGGCGAATGGCTCGTTGGTGAATCGTTTCAACGAGTTGTCAGAAATCCTCACAGAATGGAGCTCAAGATGACCCTGAGCCGCCGTAGCGTCCTCACAGCAGCGAGTGCGCTTCCCGCCGTCGCGTTGCTGGCCGGGATGCCCGCCGACGCGAGCGCACAGTAGCGCACAGTCGCGCCGCACGTACTTCATCTCCCGCAACGGCAACGACAATGCCGCCGGCACCTCGGAGAGCACTGCCTGGCAGACCGTCAACCGGGTGAACAAGGCCTTTGCCGAGGGGCAGATCGTCCACGGCGACACCGTGCTGTTCCAGCGCGGCCAGCTGTTCTTCGGTGAGATGACTCAGCTCTCGGAGCCCCAGGGTGATGCCCGGCTGACCATCGGGGCCTATGGCACCGGGACCCACCCGAGGATCATGGGCTACAAGGCGTTGCACCAGCCCAAGGCGTGGTCCAAGGTGGGGCAGAACCTCTGGCAGATCGACCTCAGTGACCCCAACAACTACACCGGAAACAACTGCTCGCAGCCCCATCGCGAGGGCAACGTCGGCCTGCTGCGCGTGGGCGGCAAGTTCTATGCCGACAAGAAGGCCACGGTCGGTGAGCTGAGCAAGGACTTCGATTTCCATGCCGACTCCGCCAGTAAGATCTTCACGATCTTCTCCGCCGACAACCCCGGGCGACGGGGCATCTACGCAGCCGCTGACGGGCGCTTGATCCAGGCCAAGTCGAACACCACCATCCAGGGCCTCGATCTCATTGGGTGCGGCGGTCATGGCATCCAGGTTGTGGGAGCCTCTGGAGTTCGAATCCTCAACAACCACATCCGTCACATCGGTGGCAGTGAACTCATCGGTTACCGAGTGCCGAACACCCGCTACGGCAACGGCGTGGAGATGTGGATCGGCACCAGCGACGTCGTGGTGGAGGGCAACGCGGTCTATGACATCTACGATGTCGCCTTCACCCTGCAGGGCGAGCAGGAGGGCAATTTCCTCGGCTGGCGCGACGTGCACATCAAGGGCAACAGCACCACTCGTTGCAGCCAGTCCTTCGAGGTGTGGGCGCGTGGTGGAAACAAGGGGGCGGATGCGGGATATCGCAACTGCACCTTCACCGGGAACAACTGCAGCAACGCCGGGGTTGGGTGGGGCTACGAGGCCCGACCCAACAAGGATGAGGGGGGTGTCCACCTGCTGTCCTACTCGGAGGACCTTCCGATGGACCTCACCATCAGTGGTAACCGCTTCGTCAGCGCGGTCAACGCCTACATGTACCGTCATCCGCAGCACTGGTCGGAGATGAAGATCGACAACAACACCATCCAGCTGAAGGCGGGGCAGAAGCTCCAGCATCAGCGCGGTGAGCTCATCGAGCAGCATGCCGCATGGTCCGAGGCCACCGGCTTCGACGTCAACTCCAAGTTCGTCATCGGCTGACCCAGATCGCAGGGCGGGGGTCGTGAACATCGGTTCACGATCCCCGCCCTCGTGCATGAACTGGCAGGTTGCTTGACTCTGAAGCGATTCAAGGTGGGGTCAGAACGGCGACTCGTGCCCGTGGTCTGCGCGGGGGAGGGGTGGTGAGGGGGTCGGGTCAGTCGAGCAGTTCCTCGATCCAGGCCAGGAGGTCCGGGGCATCCAGCGGGGCTGCCAGGTTGCGGGCCTCGACGGCCAGACGCTGGGCGTCCTCCACCAGCCCCAAGGTCTTCGTGGCATTGCTCAGGTTGCGCAACCCCACCGCCAGATCGGTCTGGGTCTGTTTCGAGTGGTGGGCGGAGAACACCTGCCGGGCGATGGTCACCGACTCCCCGTAGAGCATGGCAGCACCTGCCCAGTCGCCCAGCTCGGCCAACACGTCCGCGAGATCATCCAGGGCGATCTGCAGGTCGTGGCGGGCATCCAGACTCGGGTCCTCGGCCGTGATGCCGCGCTGAAGCGCCAAGCCCTCGGCGTAGTACTGCGCGGCCTGTTCCCAGTCCTCACGCTCCTCGGCGAGACTCCCCAGCTCACCCAAGGCGACGGCGAGCCCACACCTCGACTCCAGGCTGCCGTCCTTGGCCGAGATGTCGCGGATGTGGGTCAGGAACTCCTGGTAGTAGGCCTCCGCGACCTCCCACCTGCCCTGAGTCAGGGCCAGCTGTGCCGCCTGGTGCAGTGCGGTGCTCAGCTTCCGCACCGTCTCCAGGCTCGGATCAGCCGCCACCCGGGCGCGGGAGAGCAGCAGGTCCTCGTCGATCCGCTCCTCCAGCGTCAGCCGGTCGATGAGGGTACGGCGGTGCTCCTCATAGCTGGCGGCATCAAGGAAGGTCCTGTAGCCGACGTCGCCCTCACCAGCCAGCGTCGCCAGCACGAGGTCACGCCCCAGGTGCTCGGCCGCATGGGTGAACAGCGCCCAGTCGCGGAAGGCGTCGCGGAGCTGCCACCAGCGTAGCGACCGCCTCGGTGTCAGGCCCGGCCCGGGATAGACGATGAAGGCGTCACCGGAGGGAAACGCACCGCCTGCGCTGGTGTCCTGCCACGGGTCGAGCACACCGCGCGAGAACAGGGAGAAGTAGAAGTCGAACCCCCAGTGCAGGAATCCCTCAGCCCTGCAGGTGAACATCTGGAGGCCGATCATCCGGACCCGGATCGGCTCCATCGCGATGAACCGGTTCGCCAAGCCTGCCTGAAGCCCACAGTGGTACACCCACTGCGGCTCCATCCCGGCATCCCGCCAGCGCTCCACCGCATCGGTGGCGACCACGGGCACATCAACCAGCTCCCGGAACTCGGGGTCGGACAGGGCATCCAGGGTGGGGAGTCCCTCCAGCCCCTCGGCCAGCCGACGGCGCACGGTTGCGAACCGCTGGGCGGAGGTGGCCCTGGGCTCATCGGAGATGTGGACGAATGGTGTGAGCTCCGGGAACTCCGCCAACAGCCCACGGAGAAAGGGCAACAGTTGATCCAGGAAGGCCAGGTAGGCCTCGTCGTCGGCCGGGGTGTGCCAGCCGAAGCGCAGCTCAGGGTTCCCTCCTTCCTGGCAGACCCGGATCGGCGGTGCGTGTTCGGCTCCCCACTGGGTGAACAAGGGCGGGGTCTCCACATGACTCATCCCCACCTCGACCATCAGCCTCAGGAAACGCCGCGCACGATCCGCGTCAAAGGTGTATCCACCCGTGGGGGAGTACGCGATGTCCAGCAGCTGCACATCCGGCCGGTACGTCCCCTCGGCGGTGTCGAGGGCAGGGTTCCACAACGGCACGATGGTGCCGGTGACGCCCATCTCCACCGCGCACCTCAGATGCGCCTCGATCACCGTCCAGTGTTCTTCACTGAACACGGTCACGCCATAGGTGTGCAGCAGGCAGTCGGGGTGCAGCCACTGCGAGACCCACGGGCCGGTCGGTTCGACCCGGGTCAGGGAACACAGCAATGGCACACCGACGTGGCCGAGCGGGGTCACCTGGCCGTCCCACTCATCAACGAGCGCCCCGGCGACGACCACCGTCACGTCGCTGCCAGGCCACAGCACCACGTGCAGGCAGTGCCATCCGAGATGCGAGGCCGTCTCGGTCAGCTGCACTGCATCGCAACCGGAGACGACGGGGACCAGCGGGTCCGGTAGCAGGGTGGGGGAGTCTGCCACGAAACCTTCGGTGTCCTCCTCGAAGTGCGGCAGCTGCACCGGCACCAGTTCGGCTCGGCTCACCTCGATCCGGCAGCCGGGGGCTGCGATGTCCAGCCGGAACAGCGACTCCTCACGGGCACTGTGGGTCCTTGGCAGGCGCCATGCGACGAGGAACCGTGCGGGCTCCCCGTCCCAGGTGATGAGGGAGTCGAGGTCAGGTCCCACTGGGCCACTGGGTGGTACATGGGCCAGTGGGGAGAGCAGTCGGAACTGGGCGGTCATGACAGCTCCAGGGGAGGTAGACCGGTGCCGGGGCGGTGCGCCCCTGTGATCTCCAGGGCCAGTTCGACGAACATCGAGTTCGCCCATGAGAACCAGGGGCGGGTGAACTGTCGAGGATCATCCACGTGGTAGGCCTCGTGCATCCAGCCGGTTCCTCCCGTGGTGGCCTGCAGCAGCTCCAGGGAGTCCCGACGCTCCTTGGATGAGGTGGCGGTGAGCCCTGCGACGGCGATCCCGATGGGCCAGGCCATGCGGCTCGGGGTGTGCGGGGAGCCAACTCCACCCAGCCCCTCGGCATCAGCATGGAAGTGCGGGTTCGCCGTCGAGAGCACGAACTCCCGCGTGTTCAGGTACAGCGGGTCATCGGCGGAGAGCACCCCCAGCCAGGGCAGGCTGAGCAGCGAGGGCACGTTGGCGTCATCCATGAACACCTGTCCTCCTGCCCCGTCCACCTCGTAGGTCAGCATTCCCTCCGCGATTCCGCCTCGCCGCACCGCCTCGATGATCTCGCAGCTGAGCGAGGCGGCCCGTTCCCCGAGCCCCGGAAGGTCGGTGAAACCCCGCAGGGTGCTGGCGAAGTACAGGTTGGCCGGGATGTTGAAGCCCAACTCGCAGGCATCGTCGCTGGGCCTGAACCCCTGCCAAACCATCCCGGTGGGATGGGTGAGCGGTCCTCGTCCATCCCGTCCGAGGGTGTCCGACGGCGGTGCTCCAGGACGCTGGAACCGGTATCGGCTGCGGGCCTCGTGGTCCTGCTCGATCCCCGCGACCTCCAGGATCAACGCCAGGGCGGGCAGGAAGTCCTCGCTCCGCCAGCTGGTGCACCCCAGCCCCTCCAGCCGAAGTGCCAGGTCCAGCGGGTGGGTGAGCGAATCCAGCTCCCACTTGCGCTCCCACACGTGTGGCTGTTGCAGCGGCAGGTCGTCGTCCCAGCGGTTCCCATTCGCCGTGGCGTTGAAGGCGTTGGCGTAGGGGTCGATCCGGATCATCCGCCAGTGCCGTCGCAGCAACGAGGCCGCCACCTCCAGCAGCCCGGGATCGCCCAGCCGCAGCATCGGGGCCAGCTGCAGGCAGGAGTCCCGGAGCCACATCGCCGGGATGTCCCCGGTGATGACGAAGGCCTCCTCGCTCAGGTCCACCGTCGTGGTGGCGGTGTTGCTGAGGAAGCGGGTGCACATCCTTGCCGTCACCTCGCCCAGCACGGCCTCGACGGCGGTCCTGACCCGATCCAGGAGCGGCTCCGGCAGCTGGAGCGGTGCGCGGGTGGGGGTCCCGACGGGCGCACCCTCTGAGATCATGGGCGGCTCACCACTCGTAGGTCAGATCGCGGGTCGGCCCCACCGACGGAATGTCGGTGGCGGTCCCCACCTCGTGATCCGGCTCCCAGTGCCCACCCCGCACCCCGATGAGGTCCAGCAGCAGCGGGGTCACCTCGTGGCTGCGGAGGCTGCGGAGCCTGCCCGACTCATCGCGCCACTGTTCGGGGATCGCGACGGGGCCGCCGATGCGGTGCAGGATGAGGAAGGAGCGACGCACCTCGGTCTCGTCCTCGCCGTGGCCGCCCTCGGGTTTGTGGCCGTGATCGGTGACCACTGCGATCAGCCAGTCCTCGCCGAGTGCCTCGTAGCGTTCCGCGACGGCCTTGACCAGAGCCCGGACATGCTCGTCCACCTGACCCAGGGCGGTGAGATAGCCGGGCGCGGCAGCCCCGTCGCGGTGGCCGGCCTCATCGACCCCCTCGAAGTACACGAAGGCCGCATCCGGGCCGACGTGGTTGAGGTGGTGGCAGGCGTGGCTGCGGACCTCGACATCGGCGCTGACGCACCCCTGCGAGAAGTCCCGGGCCGCGAAGCTGACATGCCTGCCCGCCCGCTGCTGGTCGACGCGCTGCTGGATCACCGGGCCGACGGCCCCCACCAGGGCGTCCCAGGTGGCGCCCGCGTAGGTGAGGGCCTGCGGGTTGGCGAAGAAGACGCGGGAGAGGATGTCCGGGCACTCGGCCAGGCGGTGCCCGACGAACTCGTTCCACCACACGTTGTTCTGCTCGTGGGTGGTGCCGGTCAACAGGCTGGACCACCCCGGCCCGGAATCGGTGGGCGGGGTCATCCACACCGGGGCGACGAGACCACCGTCGATGAGCCGGGCCAGCGTCCTGGCCGCAGGATGCTCCGGGTCGGTGGGGGGCATCTCAGGGCGATCCGGTGGCGCTGCCTCGGCGGCGAACCGGGGATCAGCCGGATGATCGGGGGCAGCGAACCCGGGATGGGCCTCCAGCGCGGCGGGCACGGCCACATCGATGCGGACGCCGTCCACGCCGATCAGCAGGAGCTTCATCGTTGTCCTCCAGGGGTGATGCGCAGGGTCAGGATGGTGAAGGGGGTGAGGTGGAGCGGTACCTCCCGGGTGGGGGCGGTCAGCTGGACGCGCGGTTGTGCAACCGGCTCTTCCAGCGGATCGACCTCCACCACGGTGGCCTCGAAGTCCAGGCGCAGCCTGCCCGTCGCTCGGGTGCCCCGCCCCTCGTGGAGTCGCACGATGAGGTCACCAGAACCGTCCTCGGCGGGCAGCACCGCCTCGACGTGGGCGCCGGGCACCTCCAGGCTGCCGAACCGGAGTTCGGGGGCCGTCACCAGGTGCGGCGGCAGGTTGAGGGCGTGGCCCTCGTGGGCGGCGCTGACCGGGTCGGCGTCGAGCAGCAGCGAGTAGCACAGTGTGCGGTGTGAACGGTCGGCCTGGGGATCGGGGAAGACCGGGGAGCGCATCAGGGACAGCGAGACCCGGGTGCCTCCCGGTAGTGGTTGCACGTCGTGGCCGTGGTTGGAATCGTTGACCACCGCGACCCCGTAGCCGGGCTCCTCGACGAGCAGCCAGCGCCCGGCGGGAACCTCGAAGCGGGAGAAGTCCCACGAGGTGTTCTCGTGCAGCGGGCGGCGCACGTGGCCGAACTGCACCTCGGCTGCATGGTCGCGGGCATGGATCGCCAGGGGGAACGACGCCTTGAGCAGGGTTTCGCGCTCCTGCCAGTCCACCGCGATGCGGAAGTCGAGCCGGGGGGCATCCGCCTCCAGCACAATGTGCGAGACGATCTGGGAACTGCCCAGCCGACGCCTGACCCGCACCTCGGCCCGAAGCCCCTCAGCCATGATCTCCACGTGCTCCGCAGCCGGAACCGGCAGCTCATTCCCGGGGTTGAGGTAGTGCCGCTCGATGTCCCAGGCATCGAAGGCGTTCGGCACGTCCTCGAAGGCTCGCAGCTGATTGCCCCGCATCCCTGGCAGCAGCACCTCGCGCCCGGCTCTCAGATCGGTGAGGGAGACCAGGTCACCGTCAGGTCCGATCACGGCCCGCAGCCGGGAGTTCTCGAGCACCACGTCATCGCCCGCACGCTGTGCTGTTGCCGGGGCCGAGGGCGGATGGATGGCTTCCGGCAGCGGAGTGATGGCCAACCCGGGGGCGGTGACCATGGTGGGCAGCCCGTCCACGTCCAACACCCGGGTCACCGGGTGTGCGTGGGGGTTGACCACGGCGGTCCCGGAGCCGGGACGGGCCTGCGCCAGGGCCGCGACGGCGTCGTCGGCCAGCCGGTCCAACTCCGCCAGGATCGCGGCGTACTCCTCCCGGGCCACCCGGTGCACCCAAGCGATGGAGGAGCCGGGCAGGATGTCGTGGAACTGGTTGAGCAGCACCTTGCGCCACAGCTCCTCCAGCCGGGCCGCCGGGAAGGAGTCTCGGGGTGCGCCCGCCAGCAGGGCCAGTGACCACAGGAACTCCACCCGGCGTAGGGCGTGCTCGGAGCGTCGGTTGCCCTGCTTCATCTCCAGTTGAGAGGTGAAGACACCCCGGTGATACTCCAGGTACAGCTCCCCGACGTGGACCGGGGCGTCCGGGTACTGCTCACGGGCTGCCTCGAAGAACGAGTCGGGTTCCCCCATCATGACGCGAGGTGCCCCCTCGAGATCGGCCAGCCGCCGGATGCGCTCCACCATCTGGGCGGTGGGGCCGCCCCCACCGTCGCCGTAGCCGAAGGGGATCACCTGCTGGGTGGCCCGGCCCTTCTCACGGTAGTTGTCCACCGCACGGTTCAACTCCTCGGCGCTCACCTCGGAGTCGTAGCAGTTGACCGGGGGGAAATGGGTGAAGATGCGGGTGCCGTCGATCCCCTCCCACCACATCGTGGAGTGGGGCAGCTGGTTGTGCTGGTTCCACGACAACTTCTGGGTGAGGAAGCCGGTCATGCCGCAGCGGGCGGCGATCTGCGGCAGATTTCCGGGATAGCCGAAGGAGTCCGGCAACCACAGGGTGCGGCTGCGGACCCCCAACTCCCGCTGGAAGAACCGGGTGCCCATGGTGAACTGCCGGATCAGGGCCTCGCCGCCGGGCATGTTGACATCGGATTCCACCCACATGCCGCCGGAGGGGAACCACTGGCCGTTGTGGATGGCTTGGCGGACCTCCTCGAAGACCTCCGGGTGGCGTTCTTTGAGCCAGGCGTACTGCTGGGCGCTGGTGGCGGTGAACCTGAGGTCCGGGTACTCGCGGGCCAGGGCGACGACGTTGCTGAAGGTCCGGGCCACCTTGCGAACGGTCTCGCGCACCGGCCACAGCCACGCCGAGTCGATGTGGGCGTGTCCGATGGCGGTCACGTCCAGGGCGGAGGCCACCGCCGGGGCGGCCCACACCGGGGCCAGGGCGTCGCGACAGGCCTGGGCGCTGCCGGACACGTCGTGGAGATCGAGCACATCCATTGCCCGCTCCAGGTGGTGGCAGATCACCGCGCGCCGAGTGGAGTTCTCCGGCATCTGCCGGGCCAGGTCCCACAGCAGGTCGAGGTCGTGGAACAGGCCCCACAAAGCGGCATCACGCACCCGGAACTCCGCGCTGCGCATCGTGTAGATGGGCTCCTGCGGAGCGGTGAGGACATCCCCCATCGCGGTGGCCTTGCAGCCATCGGCGAACAGGTCGGGGTTGGCCGCGGCCTCGATCAGGAATTCCACCGGCGCCCCGGGGGCGGCATCCACGATGCAGGAGCGGTTGCGGGAGTTGACGGCCTTGAGCACCCGCAGATCGGGGGTGAACAGCAGCCCTTCGCACTGGTTGCCGGGCCAGGCGTCGGCGAACCCCAGGTCCACCTCCAACCGGAGCTGCCCGGGCGGCAGGCTCGAAGGCACGGTGCCGCGCAGCCGGAACCACCAGGTGCTCCACGGCGCACCCCAGCGGTGGGGCAGTGAGACCGGGACGTACGGGGCGCCCACCGCCTCGCGCGGGGGCACCGGCTCCCCGGGCACCTCCCAGGCCTCGACCTCGAGGTGACCCAGGGTGGTGTCGATCAGGGGACGGACGCGGTCGTCCTTGACACGTTCCACACGTTCCAGGACCAAGTTGTCGAAGGAGTGCATCGCAGGCTCTCAGGAGAGGTGGGACAGTTCGGGGAAACGGGAGGTGGCCTCATCGAGCAGCTGCCTGGCCACCCCCACCCCGTCGATCAGGGGGTGCAGGGCGAAGGCGGCGACGGCGTCGTCACGGCTGCCGTGCAGCGCAGCCTTGATGATGCTCCGCTCCGCGAACTTCACCGACTGCACCAGGCCGACGGCGTGCTCGGGCAGTGGGGAGATCGGCAGCGGACTCACTCCGGCAGCACTGATCCGACAGGGGGCCTCGATCACGGTGTCGGCGGGCAGCATCGGCAGCCGGGAGCCGTTGCGGAAGTTGACGACGAGGTCGGCGGCCTCGTCGAAGGCCAGGGCTTTCATCACCGCCAGCGCCACCTTGTCGTAGCCGCCGGAGGTGAGGTCCTCCTCGTCGCGGGAGAGGCCTCCTGCGGCCAACCGGTTGGAGGCCATGTAGGTCTGCTCGCGCTGCAGCCGGGTCGCCTCCCACAGCGTGAGGGCCGCCTGAGGGTCGAGGTCGGCGGCCTGCCTGTAGAACTCCGCCTGTTGGCGGGCCAGGAAGACTCCCCGGGTGGCATCAACCTGATCGTCGGCCAGCCGGGTCTCGCGGGCGAAGTAGTAGTAGTGCAAGTACTCGTTCGGGATCGAGCCGAGCCACTGCAGCCAGGCCGCGCCGAACAGCCGCCCTTCCTCGAAGGACTCGATCAGGTCTGGGCGCTCCAGCAGCCGGGGCAGCACATCGACGCCCTCCACCTCGAGGTGTTGCAGCCAGCCCAGGTGGTTCAACCCCACATAGTCCATCCGCACCCGGTCGTCTCCTGCGATGACCTCCTGGGAACTGCCGACGGGGGCGAGCCCCGCCCCCTCCAGGGTGGTGAGCACTCGGCGGGCCAAACCGATGGGGGAGTCGCAGATGCCGATCACACGGTCGCCGAGGATTCCTGCGGAGACCTCCGTGATGATTCCGGCGGGGTTGGTGAAGTTGATGAGGTAAGCCTCCGGCGCGGTGCGCTCGAGTGTGCGGGCGATCTCCAGGGCTGTCGGGATGCCACGAAGGGCGTAGTCCAGGCCGCCGAAGCCGGTGGTCTCCTGGCCGAGCACCCCGCAGCAGTGGGCGATCTCCTCCTCGGTTGCCCGGCCCGTGGTGCCGCCGACCCGGATGGCGCTGAAGACGAAGTCGGTGCCTTGGAGCGCGGCTTCGAGGGAATCGACGACGACGACGGTGGGGGCTGTGGGGTGGTCCCCCGACATGGCCTCGAGGATGCGGCTGATGGTGCGGACCCTGGTGTGGTCGGTGTCCCAGAGCCGCAGCTCGGTGACGCGGCGGTCACTGTGATCGGACAACAGGGTGCGGAACAGGAGGGGGACGCGAAACCCGCCTCCCCCCAGCAGGGTCAGTCTCATGGGTGGAGCACTTTCGTCGGTGGATCGGTCCAGGGTGGGGTCAGGGGGCGGTCGGTGACCAGGAGGTCGATCTCGGTCAGGTCGAGGGCGGTGTGGGCGCCGATGCCCGGGAACTTGCCGTGGTCGGCGGCAAGGATGAGCCGTGATGAGCTTTCCCGAAGAGCCCGCTTCACCTCGCGTTCCTGCTGGCTGGTGTCGCGCAGCACGTGGCGTTCCCCGACCCCGGAGCAGCCGACGACTGCGACGTCGATCAGGAGGTTGCGGATTTCTGCGACGGCGGAGGCTCCCTGGGTGCAGAGGTATTCGCGGTTGATGGTGCCGCCCAGCAGGATCAGCTCGATGTTGCGGCGGGGCAGCAGCAGCTCGGTGATACGCAGGGAGTTGGTGACCACCGTCAGCTCCAACTCCTGGGCGGCCATCGCCACCTCCCAGCAGGTTGTGCCAGCCTCGAGGAAGACGGTGCTGCCGGGCTGCAGCTGATCGGCAACGATGTGGGCGATGCTCCGCTTGGCCTCGGAGTTGCGGGGGAGCACTTCGTCGAAGGGTTCATCAACGGCTTCGGGGGTGGTGAGTTTGGCCCCGCCGAAGACGCGGGTGACCAGCCCGGAGGCAACCAGCTCGTCGAGGTCACGGCGGATGGTGGCGGCTGACACCCCCAGGGCGTCGCCGAGGGCAGCGGTGCTCTCCACCTGTCTGGTGCGCAGGTGGTCGAGGATCGCCTGGAGCCGCGCCTCTTTCAGCATGTCGCCAACTTAGCTCCCGTTCAGCCAACGCGCAACAGAAACGATCAAAAAACTTCAAACTCAGACATTGACAGTCAAACCCGTGCATCCTAATCTGAGCGAGGGCCGACAGGTCGTCCCCAACGATGGAGGAAGCAGATGACACACCGAGACGCACAGTCCCCCGGTGGGCCGCTGTGCCCCACCCTGCAGACGAGGTCTCGGCCCGTGCGGCCCGCAGTCAACTGAACGATCCAAGGAGTAAGGACCATGACCACCCGACCCATCTCTCGTCGCGGAGTGCTCGCCCTCGGTGGCGTCGCCTCCCTGGCGAGCGCACTCACGGCCTGTTCCACGGCCGTCCAGCCGTCCGGGAACTCCTCGGCCGGGGCCTCCGGTGAGGCCGCAGCGATGGTGCTGTGGACCTGGCCCGAGGGCTTCGCCCAGCAGGTCCTCGACTCGGTGAAGACGAAGTTCCCTGACATCGCACTGCGTCAGGACGTCATCGGAGGTGACTTCAAGCAGAAGCTCTCGGTGACCCTCCAGGGCAAGGAGACCAAGCCGTCGATCACCGGCGTCAAGGGCGAGGACATCGCCTTCTTCGCCGCCCAGGCCGACTACTTCGTCGACCTCAACACGCTGGGCGCCGCGGACAGGAAGGGGGACTTCCTGGACTGGAAGTGGGCCCAGGCCACCACCGAGGACGGCCGCCAGCTCGGCATCCCCATCGACATCGGCCCCACCGCGCTGTTCTACCGCTTCGACATCTTCGAGAAGCTGGGGCTGCCCTTTGAGCCTGACAAGCTCGAGGCCGCCATCCGGAGCTGGGACGAGTACTTCAACCTCGGCGTGGAGATGAAGGGCAAGGATGCCGAGACCTTCCTGATCCGCAACATCTCGGGCCTGTTCGACATCATGGTGCTGCAGTCGGGGATGAACTACATCGACAAGTCCCACAAGTTCATCGGTGGCGAGTCCCACATCCGTGAGGCCTGGGACCGGGCCGTCAAGGCCCACACCCTGGGCATCTCGGCCGCGCTCACCTCCAACTCCCCGGACTCCACGGCGGCGGTGGCGGCGGGCAAGCTCCCCGCCGATTTCGGGGCCTCCTGGCACCTGGCCGACCTGATGGTGGATGCCCCCGACACCTCGGGCAAGTGGCACGTGTGCAAGCACCCGGGCGAGGCGACGAACAACGGCGGCTCCTTCCTGGCCATCCCGGCGGGAACCCCGGATGCGGCGAAGGCCTTCGAGGTGATCCTGCACATCCTGAACGCCGAGAACCAGATCATCGAGTACACCGACAAGGGCAACTTCCCCGCCAACTCGGCAGCCTTCGCCTCCGACGCGCTGAAGGCCCCGGTGGAGTTCCTGGGCGGGCAGGCGGCAGGGGAGCTCTTCGCCAAGGCAGCCGAGACGGTCCGCCCCCTCTACGAGCACCCGGCCAACAACGCCGTGGGTGGGCCGTTCGGGGCTGAGCTGGAGCTCGTCGAGGCCAGTGGCAAGGACCCGGAGCAGGCCTGGAATGATGCCGTCGAGGCCGCCAAGCGGCTGGCGGAGCAGGAAGGGCTGAGCGTCTGATGAGCCGTCGCCCCCGCACGGGAAGCCAGGAACCCGGCACGCTGGGCGTGCGGGGGCGACGAGCCCTCCCGCTCTACCTGGCTGTCTCGCCCTACTACGTGCTGTTCCTGGTGTTCTCGGCCGTCCCGATCATCTTCACCGCCTACATCTCGCTGACCAGCTGGTCCGGGCTGGGGGAGGCCCGCTTCATCGGGTTGAAGAACTACGAATGGCTCGTCACCGACAAGCTGTTCTGGAAATCCTTGGTCAACACCCTCATCCTGTGGGTGATGTCAACGGTGCCGTGTCTGACCCTGGCCACCCTCGTCGCGCTGGCGCTCAACAGCGTCACCCGGTTCTCCAACACCTACCGGGTGGCCTACCTGCTGCCGAACGTCACCTCACTGGTGGCGATGGGCATCCTGTTCGGCTCCATCTTCTCCAGCAACTTCGGGGTGGCCAACGCCCTGCTCAACGCCGTCGGGATGAGCAACATCCGCTGGCTCCAGAGCGAGTGGGGCATCAAGATCGCCATCGCGACGCTGACCACCTGGAGCTTCGTCGGCTACAACGCGCTGATCATCCTGGCCGGGCTGCAGTCCATCCCCCGCCAGATCTACGAGGCGGCCGCCATCGACGGCGCGGGGTCGGTGAAACAGTTCTTCTCCATCACCCTGCCGCTGCTGCGCCCCATCGTGTTGTTCGTGACCATCATGTCCACCATCGGTTCCCTGCAGTCCTTCACCGAGTCCCAGGTGCTGACCAGTTCCCAGGTCGGAAGTGCTGCGGCCAGCGGTGGGGTCGGCAACTCCGGGTTGACGATGGTGATGTACTTCTACGCCGCGGCCTTCAAGGACAACCGCTACGGCTACGGTGCCGCCATCGCCTGGGGCGTGGTGGGTGTGGTGCTGGTGTTCGCCATCATCAACTGGTTCGCGGCCAGGGGGAAGGAATCATGAGCACGCTGACCCGTCGTCGTCCCGTCCGCTGGGGAGCACTCGGCAGGCATCTCTTCCTCATCGCGGGTGCGCTGCTGGCCTTCTTCCCCTTCTACTGGATGTTCGTGCTGTCCACGCATCGCTCCGCAGCCATCTACGAGTTCCCGCCGCCGATGCTGCCCGGGGATCGTGGGGTGGAGAACTTCCTCACGGTGATGAACACCGTCAACGTGTGGGGTGCGATGGCCAACACCTGCCTGGTTGCCCTGGTGGTGACCACCGTGGTGCTGTTCCTGGACTCGATCGCGGCCTTCGCCTTCGCGAAGTACTCCTTCAAGGGGCGCGGGGTGCTGTTCGGGATCATCATGCTGACCTTCCTGCTGCCGGGGCAGCTCTCGACGATCCCGCTGTTCCTCATCATGAGTGAGATCGGCTGGGTGGGGAAGCTGCAGGCCGTGATGTTCCCGGCCTTCGCCAACGCCTTCGGCATCTTCTGGTTGCGGCAGTACTTCACCAGCGCGGTCCACGTCGAGCTGCTGGAGGCCGCCACCATCGACGGTTGTGGTTTCTTCCGGCAGTACCTGCACGTCGCACTGCCCGCGGCCCGACCGGCGCTGGCCTTCCTCGGCATCTTCACCTTCATCGGTTCCTGGAATGACTTCCTGTGGCCGCTGATCGTGCTGACCAACCCCAACCAGCTGACCCTGCAGGTGGCGCTGTCCCAGCTGCAGACCGCCCACGGCACCGACTACGGGATGCTCATGATGAGTGCTGTCATCGCGGTGACCCCGCTGCTGCTGGTGTTCATGCTCGGTTCCCGGCAGTTCCTGCGGGGACTGACCGACGGCGCGGTCAAGATGTGAGTCCGCTGTTCGGCTGTCTTGCAGGGTTGTGAGAGCGCTCTTACGGTGGGTGATGACAGTGAACGGAGCTGTATCATGCCGCTACGCCGTCGTACCCTTCTCGCCACCACGGCCACCCTCTCGGCCGTGCCTCTTCTCGCAGGAGTTGCCGTGACCGCTCACGCCGTCCCCGGTACCACCTTCCACGTCTCCAACGAGGGCCGGGATGACAGTCCCGGCACCTCGCAGGAGGCACCCTGGGCCACCATCCCTCGCGTTCAGCAGGCCATCGAGAGCGGCGAGGTCAGGCGCGGGGATGCGGTGCTGTTCCACGCCGGGCACCGGTTCTTCGGCCAGTTCAGCGATCTCGAGGCGCTGCAGGGCCAAGGAAGGATCGTCTTCGGGGCCTATGGGGTAGGGGAGCGGCCGCAGATCGTCGGCTACAAGGTGCTGGACAAGGCGCAGGCCTGGACCCGGGTCGGGGAGGGGCTGTGGCGGCTGCAACTGGACGATCCCGGCAGCCACGAGGGCAATCACTCCACCACTGATGCCAACGTCGGCCTGCTCAGGGTGGACGGGGAACTCCTCGGCGGGCGACGGTTGAGCCTGGCTGAGCTCCAGCAGGATTGGGACTGGTACTGCGATCTCGAGGCGGGCACCCTCACGGTCCGCAACCAGGACAACCCGAGCCTTGAGCACGAGGTACTGGCTGCGGTGGACGGGAGGCTGTTCCAGGCGGTGGACGAGATGACCATTGAGGGGCTGGACCTCGTCGGCTGCGGCGGCCACGGGGTGCAGGTCCGCGACGCCAGGGGGGTGCGGGTGCTGGGCAATCGCATCCAGCAGATCGGCGGCAGTGAGCTGCTGACCTTCCACATCCCCGGGGTCCGCTACGGCAATGGCGTGGAGGTGTGGATCAACAGCCACGACGTCCTGGTCGAGGGCAACGTCATCCACGATGTCTACGACGTGGCCATCACCCTGCAGGGTGAGCAGGTCGTCGAGCCCACGGGGGCAGAGCCGACGATCCGTCACGGCTGGTCCGAGGTCCACGTGCGGGGCAACCGCATCACCCGCTGCAGCCAGTCCTTCGAGATCTGGTGCCGGGGCCAGGCCATCCACGACGAGGCGGGGGAGCTCGTGCGGGAGCTGCGCCACGACGGCCCGGGGGCGGGCTATGTGAACTGCTCCTTCACCGGGAACCACTGCACCGACGCCGGTGTCGGCTGGGGGTATGAGGTCCGCCCGGACAAGGACGCGGGAGGGGTGCACCTGCTGTCCTACTCGGAGGAGCTGCCGATGGGGCTGCGGATCACCGGCAACACCTTCCACGATGCCGTCAACGCCTACCTCTACCGCAACGACGAGCAACCCACCGGCCTGGTCATCGAGGGCAACGAGATCAGGCTGAAGCCAAACCAGCGGATTCAGCAGCAGCGCCCGGAACGGTTCCCGGAACACGAGGCCTGGTCAACGGCCACGGGTTTCGACCGGGAATCCACCTGGGTGGCGGGCTGAGCCGAAGGGGTGCGACGCCCGCCTCGCTGGTCTTGACCGTCGTTCTCCCGACATCGCGCGACCACCCTGCCCCAGTGTGGTTCGGCTTCACTTCCACTCCATCATCAGCCGGTCGGCGATGTCCGCGATGTCCTCGAGGTCGTAGTCAACTGCTGCTCCTCCGAGGACAACGACTCCTTCGTAGGCTGGGCCGCCACATGACACGCTTGTCATTTGGCCTTCTTTCTGCTTCTTGATGCAGGTCCAGCCCCTGATGGTCTGAGTGTTGTCCCCCATGTCGAGGTCCTCCGGGGCCACGTAGTCGGCGTATGCGATGGAGACCTTCCTTCCGTCCTTGGCGATGTACTTCACATCGGTCTTCCCTTCCTTCTCGAAGGTGAACTCCGCGAACTGCTTCGGCAGTGGTGGCGCGGGGTTGCTGCCTTGACGGCTCTTTCCCGTCTCCTGGCCTGATGGCTTCTTCTGTGACGGCACCGGGGGCAGGGGCTCCGGAGGCTCTGCGCTTTGTTCCTGCTGCTCCTGTGCCGGTGCCTGGCTCTGCTGTGCCTGCTCTTGGGTCTCGCTCGGGGTCGGAGCAGGCTGTTGGGTCTGGGCTTGCCCCTGGGTCCCGGGCACGGGCTGTGGTTGCGCCTGCTGTGAGTTCTGGCTGCTGAGCAGCCACCACCCACCCAAACCGGCGACAGCCAGGACGATGGCCACCACGAGGGCGATCACGACTGCGTTGTTGCCACGGCCAAGTGGGATGTGGGGACCGGGCTGAGGGGGATACGTCGTGCTCATGTCCGAATCTCTCACTTCCACGCAGCCAGGAATTCATCACCGATGGTCACGAGCTCCTCCTCGGTGAAACGATCCGCTGAACCCGTCACCGACAGTGATCCGCCGTAGACACTCGTGGCACAGTCCAGACTCGGATGGTCCCCCTTGCCGATTGTCGAGCAGTACCATCCGCCGATCTCTCGCACCTCTTTGCGGCTGTACTTCTTCATGTCCTCCGCCGAGAGTCCATCGATGTGCATGAACATGATGAACCGGGAATCTGCATCCCGGTAGCTGCCAAGTGAACTCGACAACCTGGTGCTGTCGGACTTGAAATTCCCGAAGCTCTCCGGCATGACGGGAGCTTTCTCATTCTGGGTTGGCTGCTTCTTCTCCTGCGGTGGATTCTGGCGAGGCTGGGTCTGTTCCTGTCGAGGCTCTGGCTGAGGTTTCTCATTCTGCGCCGGGGCCTGCTCCCGGGATGGGCTCTGCTCTTGGGAGGGAGCCTGGGTCTCGGTCTGCTGACCCTGCGTCTCACTCTGCGTCGGAGCGGGCTGCTGCGGAGCCTGGGACTGCTCCACGGGCAACGGCTGGGCCTGTTCGGTGCTCTGGTTGTTGAAGAACCACCAGCCCCCGAACCCGGCGACGGCCAACACGATGGCCACCACCAGTGTGATGACGATCCCGTTGTTGCCGCGCCCCTGTGATGGGCCGTAGTAGCCGGGCTGAGGTGCATTCATCGTGCTCATCAGTGGTTTCCTCACTTCCAGGCGGCGAGGAATTCTTCGCCGAAGCTCAGCACCTCATCCTGCGTGGATTTCTTTGTGCTTCCTGAGTTTGGTATGACCACTACCACGCCGGAATAAGCGTCGGTGATGCAGGCTGGTGTTCCGCCCAGATCGGTGCACTCCCACTTCCCGACGGGTGTGTACTCCTGTGCGAGTTTCACCTGCTCCCTTGTCGCGCCTTCAAGGTAATTGATCCCGAAGCCGTGGAGGTTGTCGCTTGAACTTCCATAGAGCACAATGATGCCGCGCTCATGCTTGGATTCACTCTGATTCGTGAACTGCCCAACGGTCTTGGGGAAAGCCGGAGCCGGACCGCCTTGTGGCTGCTGTCCCTGCTGATCCTGCCCCTGAGGCGCCTGCCCCTGATCCTGTGGTTGCGCCTGGCCTTGCTGACCCTGCCCCGGGGCCTGAGGTTGTCCCTGTGCGTCCAGGTGGACGGTCTTGCCCCGCTGGGTGAGGACCAAGGCCAAGCCGCCGCCGATGACCAGCACCAGGGCGACCACCAGGGCGATCACCAGCCCGGTGTTGCTCTTCGGCGGCTGACCGTACGGGGGCT
>JAUNKV010000036.1 GCA_030532575.1 Propionibacteriaceae bacterium
AGCAGCGTTCGCCTGAAAAGTGAAAGGTCGCCGGTTCGACCCCGGCCCTGGCCACGTCACCCCCGCCAAGGCGGGGGTTTTGTCGTGCTTGGGGCGTCCCGGGGTGGCTCATGGGACGACCCGGATCACAGGGCAGTGTCTCGGGGCGGTAGGGTGAGTCCTGTAACGCACGCCTGACACGAAAAGGGGCACCATGCCTGTTGCAACTCCTGAGGTCTACGCCCAGATGCTCGACCGGGCCAAGGAAGGCAAGTTCGCCTACCCGGCCATCAACGTCAGCTCCTCCCAGACGCTGAACGCCGCCCTCCAGGGCTTCGCCGAGGCCGGTTCCGACGGCATCATCCAGGTCTCCACCGGCGGTGCCGAGTACTTCTCCGGTCCCACCGTCAAGGACAAGGTCGCCGGTGCCGCCGCCTTCGCGGCCTTCGCACAGGAGGTGGCGAAGAACTACCCCATCAACGTGGCCCTCCACACCGACCACTGCCCGAAGGACAAGCTGGACAGCTTCGTCCGTCCGCTGCTGGCGATCTCCGAGGAGCGCGTGAGGAACGGTCAGCTGCCGCTGTTCCAGTCCCACATGTGGGACGGCTCGGCCGTGCCGATGGAGGAGAACCTCTCCATCGCCGATGAACTGCTGGAGCGCTGCGCCAAGGCCAACATCATCCTCGAGATCGAGGTCGGTGTCGTCGGTGGCGAGGAGGACGGTGTGTCCGCCGAGATCAACGACAAGCTCTACACCACCGTCGAGGACGGTATGCGCACCGCCGAGGTGCTCGGCCTGGGTGAGAAGGGCCGCTACATCACCGCCCTGACCTTCGGCAACGTCCACGGTGTCTACAAGCCGGGTGCGGTCAAGCTGCGTCCCGAGGTGCTCAAGGAGATCCAGGACGCGGTCGGGGCCAAGTACGGCAAGGACCGCCCCTTCGACCTGGTGTTCCACGGTGGCTCCGGCTCCACCCCGCAGGAGATCTCCGACGCGGTGGACTTCGGCGTCATCAAGATGAACATCGACACCGACACCCAGTACGCCTTCACCCGCCCCGTCGTGGACCACATGTTCCGCAACTACGACGGCGTGCTGAAGATCGATGGCGAGGTCGGCAACAAGAAGCAGTACGATCCCCGCGCCTGGGGCAAGCTGGCCGAGGCCGGCATGGCTGCTCGCGTCGTCGAGGCCTGCGAGTACCTGCGCTCCGCAGGCACCCACGCCTGAGCCATCCCATCGGCTGAACCAGGGCCGGGGTCCGTCCTCTGTGACGGGCCCCGGCCCTTGCGTCCCCCTGTGCAGTCACACTGCTCGGTTCAAAGGGGAGCAAATGGCTGTGACAAGGGATTTTGCTGCTCCTCGGTAACGCTTTCGTAACGCCCTTGACGTTACCCGGGGGAGTGATGTTAGCGTTAGCATCACTCGGGGGAAGATGGCCGTCGGAGTCATCGAAACCTGAGGGAAGAGACACGAAGGAGTGCACGTGGTGAAGTTGCTTGAGCTGGTGAACATCAGCAAGACCTTCCCTGGTGTGAAAGCGCTGCAGGGCGTCAACCTCGACCTGAACGCAGGCGAGGTCCTGGGCCTGTGCGGCGAGAACGGGGCCGGGAAATCGACCCTGATGAAGATCCTCACCGGGATCTACACCGCCGATCCGGGCGGCGAGATCTGGGTCGAGGGCCAGCAGGTGCAGGTGCGCGGCGTCAACCACGCCCGCGAGCTGGGCCTGTCCATCATTCACCAGGAACTCAACATGGTCCCCGACCTCACGGTCGCCCAGAACCTCTACATCGGCCGCCCCGGCTCCCATCAGGCGGGGTGGATCGACGATGCCAAACTCAACCGCAAGGCAGCAGAACTGTTCGAGAGCCTGGGCATGGACATCGACCCCAGGGCTCGCATCGGGGACCTGTCGGTGGCGCGGCAGCAGATGGTCGAGATTGCCCGCGCCCTGTCGTACAACTCCCGGGTGCTGGTCATGGACGAGCCGACCGCGGCCCTCACCGTCGCCGAGACCGAGGCGCTCTACGGCATGATCCGCGACTTCATCTCCCCCACCACGGGCCTGATCTACATCTCCCACCGGATGCCGGAGATCGAGGAGATCACCGACCGCGTCTCGGTGCTGCGTGACGGCCACTACATCGGCACCGTCACCACGAAGGACGTCGAGATGCGCGAGGTGATCTCGATGATGGTCGGTCGCGAGGTCTCCGTCGAGGCCCGCCCCCGCAACACCCCACTCAGCGAGGAGGTGGTGCTGCAGGTGCAGAACCTCTCCACCAAGAAGCTGCTGCGCGATGTCAACTTCGAGGTCCGCAAGGGAGAAATCCTCGGATTCGCTGGACTCATGGGAGCCGGACGCACCGAGGTGGCGCGCTGCATCTTCGGTGCCGATCCCCGAACCAGCGGCACCATCACCATCAACGGGGTGCCGCGCCCCATCCGCACCGCGGCCGACGCGGTCAGGGCCGGGATCGGCTACCTCTCAGAGGATCGCAAACAGTTCGGTCTGCTGCTGGAACAAGACATCAAGCAGAACGCCGTCATGGCCGCCATGAAGGACTTCAACATCGGCGGCTTCATCCTCGACGGCAAGATCCGCACGGTCGGCGAGGAGTACAGCAGGAAGCTCCGGGTCAAGACCCCCTCGGTCAACCAGCTGCTCGGCAAGCTCTCCGGCGGCAACCAGCAGAAGGTGGTCATCGCCAAGTGGCTGATCCGCAACTGCGACGTCCTCATCTTCGACGAGCCGACCCGCGGCATCGACGTCGGGGCCAAGGAGGAGATCTACGAGCTGCTGGAGCAGCTGTGTGACCAGGGCAAGGCGATCCTCATGATCTCCTCCGAGCTGCCCGAGGTGCTGCGGATGAGCCACCGCATCGCCGTCATGGCCCACGGCCACATCACCGGCATCCTCGACAACGAGGAGGCCACCCAGGAGAACATCATGGAGCTTGCCACGCTCGGCAAGGAACAACTGAACGGAGAAGCCGCGTGAGCACCACGACCACGCCCGCAAAGAGGCACCCCGCATCCATCCTCAAGTCGTCGATGCAGCAGCTGTTCGTCTTCGGCTCGCTGATCGTGATCTACCTGATCTTCGTGGTCGCCGCACCCGGGTTCAGCAACCCGGCGGTGTTGTCCGACATCCTGCTCCGCTCGGCCGCCATCGGCATCATGGCCCTGGGCGCCACCTTCGTCATCGCCACCGGCGGCATCGACCTGTCGGTCGGCACCGGCATGGCCCTGGCCGGTGTGATGACCGCCTTCTTCCTCGGCGGGAACTTCCTCAACCTGCCGCTCGTATTCGGGCTGCTCCTGGCCGTCATGTTCGGCGGCCTGGTCGGTGCGGTCAACGGTTTCAACATCTCCGTGCTGGGCCTGCCCCCGTTCATCGCCACCCTCGGCATGATGATGGTGGCCAAGGGCCTGGCCCTGGTGATCTCGAACGCCAACCCGATGCCCATCGAGAACCCCGACTTCAAGTTCTTCGGCAGCCAGGAGTTGATCCCCGGTGTCCCGAATGCCGCCATCATCTTCGTGATCCTGACCATCATCGCCTCCGTCCTGCTCAACAAGACCCTGCTCGGGCGCTACGCCCTGGCGATCGGCTCCAACGAGGAGGCCACCCGGCTGTCCGGGGTGAACGTGAAGTTCTGGAAGATGATGGTTTACATCACCGCAGGTGTCTTCATGGCTATCGGGGCCATCGTCTTCAACGCCCGCACCGCCGTGGTCCAGCCGAGTGAGGGTCTGGGCTATGAGCTCGACGTCATCGCCGCAGTCGTCATCGGCGGCACCTCGCTCGCCGGTGGTAGAGCCAACATTGTCGGCACCTTCGTCGGTGCGGTGCTGATGAAGACCCTCCTCACCGGCCTGCAGATGATGCAGGTCAACCAGTTCTGGCAGTACGTGGTCATCGGCGTCATCGTCCTGGCCGCCGTCTTCGCCGACAACGTCCGACGCGCACGTGCCGCTGCCGTGTGACCCACCCTGAACCTTCTCCCGAACGAATGAACCCGGGCAGTGAAAGCCCACCCGATGAGGACTGCCAAGTCCTCGACCTGAAAGGAAGAACCATGCGACTCAATGCGAAGTGGCTGGCCCTGACGGCCCTGCTGGCGCTCGGCCTCAGCGCCTGCTCCACCTCCGCTGCCCCCGGAGGCGCCAACAGCAACTCCTCCAGTGGAGGCGAGTCCTCGATGGCGGCACCGGCCGCGAAGTGCGACATCCCCTCGGAAGTCACCAAGGGTGATGGCAGCAAGACCGTCTACCTGGTCTCGAAGGGATTCCAGCACCGCTTCTGGCAGGCCGTGAAGGAAGGCGCTGACGCCGCCGGCAAGGAGCTCGGCTACAAGGTCGAGTTCGTCGGTCCTCCGAGCGAGCAGGACGTCTCGATCCAGATCGACCAGCTCGAGACCGCCTTCAAGACCAACCCGGCAGCCATCGGTTTCGCCGCCCTCGACACCAAGGCCGCTGCCGACACCTTGAAGAAGATCTCGGATGCCAAGATCCCGCTCATCGCCTTCGACTCCGGGGTGGACTCCGATGACCCGCTGACCACCGTCTCCACCGACAACAAGGCCGCTGCCGCCGAGGCCGCCAAGCACATGGTCGAACTCACCGGTGGCAAGGGCACCGTCGGGCTGGTCTGTCACGACCTGACCTCTGCCACGGGCAAGCAGCGCTGCGAGGGCTTCCAGGAGTACATCAAGAGCAACGCCCCCGAGGTCAAGCTGCTCGAGCCGCTGACCGCGGGCAAGGTCGAGGAAGCCACGGGAGCCGCCAAGTCGATGATCCAGGCCAATGCTGACCTCGTCGGCATCTACGGCACCAACGAGGCAGCGGCCACCGGTGCTGTCCAGGCCGCGAACGAGGTCAACAAGGAGGGACTGCAGGTGGTCGGCTTCGACTCCGGCAAGATCCAGATCCAGTCGATCAAGGAGGGCAAGCAGGCCGGTGCCGTCACCCAGTCGCCGGTCAAGATGGGATGTGAGACCGTGGTGGCGGCCGTGAAGGCCATCAACGGTGACTCGCTGCCGAAGACCATCGACTCCGGTTTTGCCTGGTACGACAAGACCAACATCGACTCCGAGGACATCAAGCCGAACCTCTACGAGTGATGCCGGATCCCCGTCGGGCAGGTGATCCTGCCCGACGGGGTTCTTCCTTGACCGGCCAGACGGTCAACCCACGATGAAGCAAGGACAAGCAACATGACGAATCATCCGAAGATCGGTATCCGGCCCATCATCGACGGTCGCCGTCGCGGGGTCCGGGAGTCCCTCGAGGACCAGACCATGAACATGGCCAAGCGGGTCGCCGCTCTCTACGAGGCGGAACTACGCCACCCCGATGGCAGCCCGGTGCAGTGTGTCATCGCCGACTCCACCATCGGCGGTGTGGCCGAGGCCCAGGCCACGGCCGCGAAGTTCAAGCGTGAGAACGTCGGTCTCACCCTCTCGGTCACCCCGTGCTGGGCCTATGGCACCGAGACCATCGACATGGACCGCACCATGCCGCACGCCATCTGGGGCTTCAACGGTTCCGAGCGTCCTGGCGCGGTCTACCTGGCTGCAGCGCTCGCCGGGCACACCCAGCTGGGCATCCCAGCCTTCGGCATCTACGGCGAGCACGTCCAGGACGCCGATGACGAGACGATTCCCGACGAGGTGCGGGGCCGCCTGCTCGACTACGCCATCTGTGGCCTGGCCGTGGCCCAGATGAAGGGGACCTCCTACCTGTCCATGGGGGCGGTCTCGATGGGCATCGCAGGCTCGGTGGTCAAGGACGAGTTCTGGAGCAAGTACCTCGGGATGCGCAACGAATACGTCGACATGAGCGAGTTCGCGCGCCGCGTCAACGAGGAGATCTATGACGTCGAGGAGTACGAACGGGCCTACGCCTGGGTGCGGGAGAACTTCACCCCCGGCAAGGACTACAACCCGCCGGAGAACCAGAAGCCGGAGCTGCACGACGACTGGTGGAGTTACTCGGTGAAGATGACCCTGATCGCCCGAGACCTCATGGTCGGCAACCCGAGACTGGCCGAGAAGGGCTGGGGCGAGGAGGCGCTGGGCCGCGGTGCGCTGGCCGCTGGCTTCCAGGGGCAGCGGCAGTGGACCGACGGGTTCCCCAACGGTGACCTCATGGAGACCATCCTCAACACCACCTTCGACTGGGATGGTACCCGCACCCCCTACATCCTCGCCACCGAGAACGACGCCCTCAACGGCGCGTCGATGCTCTTCAACCACCTGCTGACCAACACCGCACAGCTGTTCAGCGACGTGCGCACCTACTGGTCGCCGGAGGCGGTCGAGCGGGTCACCGGGCACAAGCTCGAGGGGCGTGCTGAAGGTGGCATCATCGACCTGCGCAACTCCGGCCCCACCACCCTCGATGGCTCCTTCGCGGCGGTGCGTGACGGCGAGCATGTCATCAAGCCGTGGTGGGAGGTCACCGAGGAGGACCAGAAGGCGATGCTGGAGGCCTCGACCTTCGCCCCCGCCATCTACGAGTACTTCCCGGGTGGTGGCATCTCCACGCACTTCCGCTCCGCCGGTGAGGTGCCGGTGACGATGTGCCGGATCAACTGGGTCGACGGCCTGGGCCCGGTGCTGCAGATCGCCGAGGGCTGGACGGTCGAGCTGCCCGACGAGGCGGCCACCATCATCGAGGACCGCACCAATGCCACCTGGCCGACCACCTGGTTCGTCCCGAACCTGACCGGGGAGGGTGCCTTCACCAGCGTCTACGACGTGATGAACGCCTGGGGGGCCAACCACGGTGCCATCTCCTACGGTCACATCGGTGCCCGCCTGATCACCCTGGCCTCGATGCTGCGCATCCCGGTCAACATGCACAACGTGCCCGCCGAGCAGATCTTCCGCCCGAAGAACTGGCTGGCCTTCGGTACCGCTGATCTGGAGGGCGCTGACTACCGGGCCTGCGCCCAGTTCGGTCCGCTCTACGGATGAAACGGCTGTGGCGGGAGATGAACAGGTCTCCCGCCACACCCACCCTCCGCCTGCGAGCTGTCTCTTGACAAGGCAGGATGGAGGGGAACGAGAGAAAAGAGGAGTGTTCAAGTGCCAGCCACCGCCCTTGCCGTTGACCTGGGGTCCTCCTCGGGTCGCATCATTGCCGGTGTCCTCGATGACGGTCGGATCACTGAGACCGAGGTCCACCGCTTCCCACACACTGCCCGGGAGGAGGCGGGACACCTGTGCTGGGACCTGGTCGGTATCTGGCGCGAGGTGGTGCGCGGCCTACGGCTCGCCGTCGAACAGTTTCCCGACGCCGCCACCGTCAGCGTCGACACCTGGGGGGTCGACTGGGTGCCCCTGGACGCCGAGGGTACTCCGCTGACCCCTGCGCGCTGCTACCGCGACGAACGCACCAGCCGCACCCTGGCGGCCTTCCGGGAGCGGCTGCCCGATGCCAGGGCGTGGGAGCTCACCGGTATTGCCCCAGCCACCATCAACACCGCCAACCAGCTCTTCGCCTTCCTCACCGAGGAACCCGACATTGCGGCCAGGACCGATCAGATCCTCTTCCTGCCCGACTGGTTCACCCACATGCTGACCGGGGTACGGGGCTGGTCCCGCTCCATCGCCTCCACCTCGGGGCTGTGCGCGCCCGGGGCCATGGCATGGAGCAGCGAGGTCTTCGAGGCCCTTGGTGTCCCAGAATCCTGGGTGGGGGAGTTGACCAGGGAATGCAGCGTCGTCGGCCCCTGTACCGTTGACGGACTGGAACAGCTCACCGTCGTACGGGCAGGAGCCCACGACTCGGCCTGCGCGGTTGCCGCCCTGCAGCGCGACGACGCCCCCACGTGCTTCCTCTCGGCAGGGTCCTGGTCGGTACTTGGGGTGTTGCGGGATGAACCCCTGATGGGGGACGACGCGAGGCGCCTCGGCCTGACCAACGAGGCCAGGTCCGATGGCGGGGTCAGGCCACTGTTCAACATCACCGGGCTGTGGATCCTGCAGGAGTGCCAGCGGGACTGGCAGGCCCAGGGGATGCAGAGCGACATCGTCGCGCTCGTGGAGGCGGCCTGCGAAGCTGAATCCCTGGGCGTGATGATCGATCCCGATGATCCCAGCTACGCGCAGCCGGGCTCGATGGTGGAGCGGATCACCACCGCCCTGCGCGACGGCGGCGCGTCGGGGGAGATCAGTCAGGGGCAGCTCGTGCGTGCGCTGTGCGAGTCCTTTGCGGAGCGCTATGCTCGCGGGGTGCGTGACCTGACGGCCCTGACCGGTCAACCCCCGGCGAGGCTGAACCTGGTCGGTGGTGGGTCCCGCAACACCTTGTTGTGCGACCTGACCGCGAAGGCGCTCGGTGCCCCCGTGCTGGCTGGGCCTGCAGAGGCCTCCACGCTCGGTTCCCTCCTCGTGCAGTTCGAGGTGGCGGGCGTCCTGCCGTCGCAACAACGCAACGAGGTGATCGCCGCCACGGCCCGTACCCGGAGCCATCAGCCATGATGGGTGCAGGCAGCAGACGGGCCAGTCTCGCCGATGTCGCGAGGAGAGTCGGGGTCTCCAGCCAGACCGTCTCCCGAGTGGTCAGGGGAGGTGCCCTGGTCGCCCCGGAAACCCGGGAGAGGGTACAGGCGGCGGTGGAGGAACTCGGCTACCGCCCCAACCTGGCGGCCCGGTCCCTGTCCGGTCGCAGGACCGGCGTGATTCACATCATCAATGCCACCCCGCTGTTCGGTGGCCATGCCCGGACCTTCCTGTCCGTGGTCCAGGAGTTGGGCAGCCGTGGCTACCAGACCTCGGTCTCGGCGGTCCCGGACCAGCCGAACCCTGCCTTCGACGAGCTGGTGCCGCTGGGTGTGGACGGGGTCGTCGTGCTCGGTGGTCACGCTGATTCTGCCGACCTGGTCTCGGTGCTCCACGACCAGGTCCCGGCGGTCTTTGTCGGTCAGCGCCACGGCCTGCCTGAGGACGTCGCCTCCGTGGCCATCGACCAGGGGCTGGGGGCCCGGCTCGCCACCGAACATCTGCTCGGCATCGGACGGTCTCGACTGCTGCACCTGTGTGGACCCTCGGACTGGTTGGACGCCCACGAGCGCCGCGACGGTTTCCTGAGATCCTGCGAGACCGCTGGGGTGAACCCCCGGAAGATCTCCGTGCGCTCCTGGTCCGCGGCGGACGGATACCTGGCGGCGCAGGCGCTCCCCGAGGACATCGATGGGATCTTCGCCAGCAACGACCATCTGGCCCTCGGGGCGATGCGCTGGCTGGCGGAGCGTGGCCGGGTCATCCCCGACGATGTCGCGGTGGTCGGCTTCGACGACGCCGAGGGGTCGGCGAACTTCCTGCCCCCACTGACCACCCTGCGCCAACCCCACCGGGAGGTGGGGGTGTGCGCGGTTGCACACCTGGCGGCCCTCATTGACGGCCAGGCCGCCGAACACACCCTGCTCAGTCCTGAACTCATCATCCGACGATCCACGAAAGGTTCCTGACATGCTCCACGGTGCCCTGATCCACCCCGACCTGCTGGCAGCCATCGCACGCAGCGGTCACAGCGGCAAGATCCTCATCACCGATGGCAACTACCCGGCCGCCAGTGGCGCCCCAGCCGCTGCCGAACGGATCCACCTCAACCTGACCCCCGGCCTGCTCGATGTCTCCCAGATCCTGGACGTCATCAAACGAGCCGTTCCCATCGAACGGGCCGGGCTGATGGTGCCCGCAGCCGACGCCACGGGTATCGAACGCCCGGATGTGATCCCCGCCCACGACGAGTACCGGGCGGCCCTGCCGGGAGTCCCCTTCGACGAGATTCCCCGCTGGGACTTCTACGAGGCCGCCAAGGCCGAGGATGTCACTGTGGTCGTCATCTCCGCGGACCAGCGGCTTTACGCCAACCTGCTGCTGACCATCGGAGTCCGCACCGCCGAGCAGTGATCGACCGCGACACGCACCGTCTCGACGTGGAAATCCCCTGACCAGAGCCGTTCCTGCCCCATACTTCAAGGACACGTCTTCACCGGGGGAGGAAAACATGATGCTGCGGGGGGTGGGTCGAGTGACCCTTGGAGCGGCTGTGATCCTGTCCGCAGCACTGGGTGTGACGGGTTGCGCCCAGCACGAGCACTCCGCCGAGCAGGCCCCGGGTGAGCCGGTGGTGGCCAAGGATGGTTCCGGTCCGCGCATCCCAGAGGGATACCAGAGTGACGACTGTCCGCTACCCGCAGGCGAGTTGGTCTCCGCCATCGGCCGCGACGACACCTACGTCCTGACCTACACGGTGGAGGACGTGGCGGCCTTCGAGAGGCTGCTGGAGCGTTACGACACGCTGGGTTATGAGCGGGTCAGCACCGAGGAGCCGGGGAAGGCCAGGGCCTCGACCCTGAGGAACGGGCGTTGGGAGGTCAACCTCGCCTACCCCGAGATGGCGGGTTTCACCCTGATCGTGACGGCCAAACTGATCTCCTGAGGGAATGTCTTTGCCGGTTCGGGAGTTTGTACCAGTGACGACGATCCACTGTGAGGAGACTTCATGGAGCCGGAACGCATCGTTGCAGACGACCTGATCTGGGAGACGATCCGCCAGGAGTGCGCCCGGGCAGCAGCCAGTGAACCTCTGCTGGCTGGTTTTCTGTACCACGTGGTGCTGAGCCAGCCGGATCTGGAGACCGCGCTGGCCTACATCCTGGCCGCGAAGCTGGACAATGCGACCCTGCCTGCGCTGAGCCTGCGAGACATCATCCTGGGTGTGCTGCGGGAGGAGGAGTGCATCCAGCACGCGATCCGCGCGGACCTCCAGGCCGTCGTGACCCGAGACCCCGCCACCCCCGGTTACGCCAACCCCCTGTTGTACTTCAAGGGATTCCACTCCATCCAGGCCTACCGGGTGGCGCACTCCTACTGGATGCGGGACCGTCGCCCCCTGGCGCTCTACCTGCAGTCGCGGATCTCCGAGGTTTTCGCGGTGGACATCCACCCAGCGGCCAGGATCGGCAAGGGAATCATGTTTGACCATGCGACGAGCGTGGTGATCGGTGAGACCGCCGTGGTGGGGGATGACTTCTCGATGCTCCACGAGGTGACCCTCGGTGGCTCAGGGAAGGAGGGGGGCGACCGTCACCCGAAGATCGGGCGCGGCGTGATGATCGGGGCGGGGGCCAAGGTGCTCGGCAACATCCAGGTCGGTGAGGGGGCCAAGATCGGGGCGGGCTCCGTGGTGCTCAAGGACGTTCCCCCGCACACCACCGTGGCCGGGGTGCCCGCGAAGGTGGTCTCGGTTCCCAGCGCGGCCCTGCCTGCCCTGGACATGGATCAGTGCCTGGGGATGAGCCCTTCCTGAACCACGCTGGGCCATGGCATGAACTCTCATGCCATGGCCCAGCCGGAGCGGCCGTGGTGCGGTGGGGCAGTGTCGATGCGCCCTCTCACCCAGGGTCAATGATCTCGCAGAGCACGTCGCCGGAGCTGACGGCCTGACCAGCGCTCACCGCGAGCTTTGTCACCTGGCCCGGGCGGTGGGCGGTCAACGGCTGCTCCATCTTCATGGCCTCGATGACGGCGATGACCTGGCCCTCCTCGACCACCTCCCCCTCGGTGACCGAGACCTTGACGATGGTGCCCTGCATGGGACAGGGGAGGGCATTGCCGCTGGGGGCCAGGACCTTCGCGCCACCCCGGTCCCGTTTCGTGGGGCGTTTCGCTGGCCGGGAGGAGGTGCCCGCCCTGGCGGCGAATCCGCCGGGCAGTTTCACCTCCATGCGACGCCCGTTGACCTCCACCGTGATGACCTCCGGCTCCCCCTGGTCCTCGGCCTCCCCGAGCATCCCGGTGTGGGCCGGGATCGTGGTGGAGAACTCCGTCTCGATCCACCGGGTGTGGACCCGGAAATCACCATCGACGGCGGTGAAGGCCGGATCGTCGAGCACCACCTGATGGAACGGCAGCACCGTCGGCATCCCCTCCACCTGCAGCTCCCGCAGCACCCGGCGGGCCCGGGCCAGGGCCTGGGGGCGGTCGGCCCCGGTGACGATGACCTTCGCCACCAGGGAGTCGAAGGCGCCGGGTACCGTCATCCCGGCGTGGTAGCCCTCATCGATGCGGACCCCTGGCCCGGTCGGGGCGTGCCAGGCCACCAGGGTGCCAGGTGCTGGCATGAATCCCCGCCCGGCATCCTCGGCGTTGATGCGGAACTCGATGGAGTGACCCCGGATCGCGGGATCGGTGTAGCCGAGGGGCTCGCCGTCGGCGATGCGGAACATCTCGCGGACCAGGTCCAGCCCGGTCACCTCCTCCGAGACGGGATGCTCCACCTGGAGCCGGGTGTTGACCTCGAGGAAGGAGATGGTGCCGTCACGGCCCACCAGGAACTCGCAGGTACCGGCCCCCACGTATCCGGCCTCCTGGAGGATGGCCTTGGAGGATCGGTACAGCAGGTCCTGCTGCTCGGGGGTGAGGAAGGGGGCCGGGGCCTCCTCGACCAGCTTCTGGTGACGGCGCTGCAGCGAGCAGTCCCGGGTGGAGATCACGGCGACGTTGCCGTGGGAATCTGCCAGGCACTGGGTCTCCACGTGGCGGGGCTTGTCGAGGTAGCGCTCCACGAAACATTCACCGCGCCCGAAGGCGGTGATTGCCTCCCTGGTGGCGGAGGCGAACAGCTCGGGGATCTCCTCCAGGGTCCTGGCCACCTTGAGGCCGCGGCCTCCGCCGCCGAAGGCCGCCTTGATGGCCACGGGCAGGCCGTGACGCTCGGCGAAGGCCACCACCTCGTCGGCATCGGCCACTGGGTCCGGGGTCCCCGGAACCTGCGGGGCACCCACCCGGGCCGCGATGTGTCGGGCCCGAACCTTGTCACCCAGGCTCTCGATGGCCTCGGGCGGGGGACCGATCCAGGTCAGCCCGGCCCCGAGGACAGCGCGCGCAAAATCAGCGTTCTCGGCCAGGAAACCGTAGCCGGGATGCACGGCATCGGCTCCGCTGCGCTCCGCGATCCCCAGCAGCTTGTCGACATGGAGGTAGGTGTCGGCCGGGGTGGCGCCGTTCAATGCGAAGGCCTCATCAGCGAGCCTCACGAACAGGGAGTCGGCATCCGAGTCGGCATAGACCGCGACCGAGGCGATTCCGGCATCCCTGGCTGCACGGATCACCCGAACGGCGATCTCACCCCGGTTTGCGATCAAGACCTTCGAGATGGCCACGATGCACATCCTTTCCACACGGTTCATCTGCTGGGCAGTCTAGATGATTGACCCGCCGGTGGTTCGGGAAAACCGTGACTGGGGTCCCCAACTGCACACCCTCTACAGTTGGGGGCATGGCGACACCTGGGTTCATCACCGAACTGAGACGGCACATCGGGCACGCCCCGCTGTGGCTGATCGGGGCCAACGTGCTGGTCCTGCGTGACGGCGCGAGCGGTCCCGAGGTGCTGCTGTTCCGACGCAGTGACAACGGCGACTGGGCCGGGATCGCCGGCATCGTGGAGCCCGGGGAGCATCCCGAGGCCACCGTGGTGAGGGAGGCGAAGGAGGAGGGCTGCATCGATGTCGAGGTGGAGCGGCTGCTGTGGGTCGTGGTCATGGATGAGATCACCTATGTCAACGGCGACCGGTGCCAGTTCCTCGATCACGGATTCCGGGCCCGGCTGGTCGGGGGAGAACCCGCCATCGGTGACGGTGAGGCCTGCGACTGGGGCTGGTTCCCCGTCGATCAACTGCCAGAACCTCGACAGGAACGCCTCGACGCGCTGATACGGATCTGCCTGGCCGATCCGCCGGAGGTCGTGACGAGCTTGGAGGGCTGGTGAGGCAGGCACTCGCGGGGACGGTGCTCGCGGCCCTGCTGGTCAGCTGCGGGGGAGCGCCAGCCACGCAGGAGTCGCCCACCCTCCCGGGCACGACGGCAGCGACGAACACACCGACCAGCCCCGAGGGTGGGGTGTCGCTGGCGGGGCTCGGCCTCGGCAACGGTCCGCGCGACGTCTGGCTGCCGAGCCGGGTGGTGATCGTCGAACAGGTGGACCTGGTCAACAACGTCACCCTGGTGCTGGCCGAACCTGCTGGGGAGGAACTCGCCTCGTGGTTGAGACAGCACCTGCCCGCGGCGGGCTATGAGATCACCGCCGATGGCCAGAACTCCCTGTTGTTCCACAAGGAGCCCTGGCAGGGCGCCTTCACCGTGACCGGTGAGTACAGCGCCCTCAGCCTGCGGACCGACCGGGAGTAGTCGAATTCACTGAGCGGAGCTGGGGGAGCCCATCTCGCCGGGGAGCACGGCAGCGGCCTCCAACTGGGCTGCCACAGCAGGGGCCCCCATGCTCAGTGAACTCTCTCCGAGAGTCGCCAGCATCGTACGGACGTTGGCCAGCTGCTCGGTGATGGAGTCGCGGCGGGCAGCCAGCGCCGCCAGCTCCCGCTCGGACTCCCGCTTGACGCGCTCGGCGGAGGCGCGGGCGCTTTCCAGCATGGAGCGGGACTCCTGGGTGGCGCGCTCCTGCATCGCCGTGGCGTCGGTGCGGGCCTGGGTCATGATCCGCTCGGCCTCGTTCTGGGCCTCGGTGACCTTGCTGCTGGCCAGGCTCAGGGCACGTTCGTGGGTGGCCATCTGGGAGGCGAACTCCTCAGCGGCGCGATCCCGACGCTCCGCCAGCGAGGCCTCGAACTCGGCAGCTGCGGCACCGGCGGCGGCACGCTGCTTCTCGAACAGCGCCTCGGCCTCCTGACGGCGGGCCGATGATTCGCGCTCAGCCGCGTCCAGCAGCTCCTCGGCATCGGACTTGGCCTGCAGCAGGACTCGGGCGGCGTCGGCATCGGCCTTCGAGCGGGTCTCGTAGGCGTAGGTGTCGGCCGAGTTGCGGGAGTGCTCCACCTCCTGCTCCACCTGGGCCTGCATCGCCTCGGCATCCTGCTTGGCGCGGTCGAGGATGTCATCGGCCTCACTCTGGGCCAGGTTCAGGATCTTCCCGATCCGCTCCCCGAGAGCCGAGAAGTCGGTGTTTCGCTCGGCGGCCTGAGACTGGGCGTTGCTGGCCTGATCCTCCAGATCGGTGATCTTGTCCTTCAGCGAGGACACCTCCTGCTGCGCCGCCTCGAGGGCCTGGTTCAGGTCGTTGATCTCCACGGTCTGCGTGGCTGCTTCCTGGATGGCGGCGGCATGGCTCTGCCGCATACGACGAAGCACGGAATCCACTTGGGCGGGATCGTAACCGCGTCGCACCATCGCGAAGGTTTCGTCGGTCATCGGGGGGTCTCCTGGTTCTTGTCTCGCGGGAAGAAGGGCCGTTCAGCGCCGAATCGGGGTGCTGCCACAAGGCCTAAAGTTAGCATCCCCCACAGTCGCGGATCGACCCAGGTCCATACTGCGATGCCGCCACAGCGTGGGCCACTGCACCCCCAGGTCCAGCAGGATTTGACGCAGCAGCGGCAGGGACAGTCCCACCACGTTGTGTGGGTCACCGTCGATCCCGGTGATGAAGGCCCCACCCAGACCGTCGATGGTGAAGGCCCCTGCGACGTTCGCGGGCTCGCCCGAGGCGGCATAGGCCACCACCTCCTCCTCGGTGAGGTCGGCGAAGCGCACCACCGTGCTGGCGGCCCGTATCGCGCGCTGTTCCCAGCCGTCGCGTCGCACCAGTACGAAATGGCCGGTGTGGAGCACTCCCTGCTTGCCGGACATGCGCCGCCACAGTTCGGCTGCGGCCTCGGCACTGCGAGGCTTGCCACGGGCACGGCCATCGAACTCCAGCACCGAGTCACAGGCCACGACGATGGCGTCGTCATCGCTCAGCCGCGCCGCAACCGAATCCCCCTTGGCCTGGGCCAGGGCGAGCACCAGGTCCAGGGGGCGGGTCTTCGTGATGGTCGACTCGTCGAAGTCACTCGCCATCACCTCGGGGTCGAGACCGGCCCGTCGCAGCAGCTCGAGGCGCGAGGGGGACTTCGAGGCCAGGATGAATCTCACAGGAGGTCCAATCAGAAACGGATGAAGGTGCGCCAGGCGTCGCGGCCATAGGCCAGTGGTGTGCGCACCGTACGGTAGTAGGACTTCCAGCCGCCTGCCAAGGGGCGGTCCTCGGCCGGTTTCAAGGTCTCCGGCCGTAGCACGGCACCGAGCACGGCAACCAGCGCTGCCACCTCATCATCGGTGGCGGCGCCTCGCACGACGATCTGGGCGGACTCCCGCTCGATTGCGCTCACAGCGGGATGTTCCCATGCTTCTTGGGGGGCAGTTGCTCGCGCTTCGAGCGTAGCAACCGCAGCACCCGGATGACCTGGGCCCTCGTCTCGTGCGGGTAGATCACCTGGTCCACGTAGCCGCGCTCCGCCGCCACGTACGGGTTTGCCAGCTCGTCGTCGTACTCGGTGATCAACTCCTGGCGCAGCGCCTCCGGGTCCTGGGCCTCCTGGAGGGCCTTGCGGTGCAGGATGTTCACCGCTCCCTGCGCCCCCATCACGGCGATCTGCGCCGTCGGCCAGGCGAAGTTCACATCCGCCCCCAGGTGCTTCGAACCCATCACCAGGTAGGCCCCGCCGTAGGCCTTGCGGGTGATGACGGTGATCAGTGGCACCGTCGCCTCGGCATAGGCGTAGATCAGTTTCGCACCGCGACGGATGATTCCCTGGTGCTCCTGGTCAACCCCCGGCAGGAACCCCGGCACGTCCACGAAGGTCAACACCGGGATGTTGAAGGCGTCGCAGGTGCGCACGAAGCGTGCCGCCTTCTCGGAGGCATCGATGTCAAGGCAGCCGGCCAGGTTCGTCGGCTGGTTCGCCACGATGCCGATGGGGCGGCCCTCGATGCGGCCGAAACCGGTGATCACATTCCCGGCGAAGAGCTCCATCACCTCGAGGAACTCGGCGTCATCCAGGACGTTGTGGATGATCTGGCGCATGTCGTAGGGCTGGTTCGCGGCATCGGGGATGAGCCGGTCCAGCTCGCGGTCGTGGTCGGTGATCGTCAGGTCCACCTCCTCGTCGTCGTAGACGGGGGGATCCTCCAGGTTGTTCTGTGGCAGGTAGCTGATGAGATCGCGGACGTACTCCAGCGCATCGGTCTCGTCGGCTGCCAGGTAGTGCGAGTTCCCGGAGCGGCTGGAATGGGTGCGACCACCGCCCAACTCCTCCATCGAGACGTCCTCACCGGTCACCGTCCTGATGACCTCGGGGCCGGTGATGAACATCTGCGAGGTCTGATCCACCATCACCACGAAATCGGTCAGGGCCGGGGAGTAGACGTGCCCACCGGCGGCGGCACCCATGATGAGGGAGATCTGCGGGATCACCCCGGAGGCGCGGGTGTTGCGGCGGAAGATCTCACCGTAGAGGGCCAGCGAGACCACGCCCTCCTGGATGCGAGCCCCGCCACCCTCGTTGATACCGATGAGCGGGCAACCGGTTTTCAGCGCGAAGTCGATGATCTTCACGATCTTCTCGCCGTAGACCTCGCCCAGGGCCCCGCCGAAGACCGTCACGTCCTGCGAGAACACGCACACGGGACGGCCGTGGATGGCTCCGGTCCCGGTGACCACGCCGTCGCCGTAGGGTCGGCGTGCCTCCATGCCGAAACTCTTCGCACGGTGCCGGGCGAACTGGTCGAGCTCGGCGAAACTGCCCTCGTCGAGCAGCGCCAGGACTCGCTCCCTGGCCGTCATCTTGCCGCGGGCGTGCTGCTTCTCGACAGCGGCCGCGGACCCGGCGTGGATCGCCTCGTTGATCCGACGCCCCAGGTCGGCCACTTTGCCGGAGGTGGTGTGGATGTCGATCTCCATACCGGGCACCCTACCCGGCAAATCCAGCCCTGACAGCGGAATCCGATCAGAAGCCCTATCGTTGGGGCATGACGACGAGCCTGTGGCGGGAGATCGAGTACGTGGCGACCACGGGCTCCACCAACGCCGACCTGGTGGCCCGGGCGCGTGCCGGGGCCCAGGAGGGCGAGGTACTGGTCGCTTGGGAGCAGACCGCAGGACGTGGCCGGTTGGATCGAAGCTGGGTCAGCCCACCCGGAGCCTCGGTGGCGATGTCGATGCTGCTGGTACCCCAGCAACCGTTCGAGCGATGGGGATGGCTGTCGCTGCTGGCGGGCATGGCGGTCCGGGAAGCCCTGGAGGAGATCGCGCCGAGGGCCGGGCGGGTCCAGCTGAAGTGGCCCAACGACGTCCTGATCGACGGCCGGAAGGTGTGCGGCATCCTCAGCGAGCGGGTGGAGCACCCTGACGGAGCGCGCGCCGTTGTCGGGCTGGGGATCAACATCGCCATGAACGAGGCCGAGCTTCCCGTGGACACCGCCACGTCATTGCGGATCGCTGGCTTCCCCGAGGAGCGGCGGGAGGTGGTGGCCGGGGTCCTGGCCCACTTCGAGACCTTCTACCGGCGGTGGCAGGCCAGCGGGGATGTGCGGGAGGAGTACCGGAGACTGTGCAGCAGCGTTGGCGCGGAGCTCAGGATCGTCGTGGACCGGGGGTGCTCCATACCTGGCATCGGTCATGACATCGACCAGCACGGCCGGATCGTGGTGGCGACCGACCAGGGCCTGAAATCCTTCGCGGTCGGGGATGTCATCCACGCCCGGATGCAGGAAGCGTTCCCGGGGGAACCACGGGCATGACAGACTGGGGGCATGGCGTTGAAGCAAGACCTCTTGGCCCGTGACGAGCAAGTCGTCCTCCACCTGCGCACCCACATCAAGGCGATGCTGTGGCCGATCATGGCCCTGTTCGCGACGGCGGCCATCTTCGGGGTGCTTTTCGCCTGGCTGCCCCAGAACTGGCAGCCCTGGAGCCTCTACGTGCTGATCGCACTCGGTCTGGTTGCGGTGATCATGCTCACGGTGGTTCCGTTCCTGAGGTGGCGGACCTCCACCTACACCGTCACCAATCGACGGATCATCACCCGCAAGGGCATTCTCAACAAGACTGGTCACGACCTGCCGCTGCGCAGCATCAACAACGTCACCTACGAGCGCTCCATCACGGACCGGATGCTCGGCTGTGGCACCTTGGTGCTGGAGACCGCCGCCGATGAGCCTCTGGAACTGCCGGACGTGCCAGGGGTGGAGCGGGTCAACACGATCATCGCCGATCTTCTCTTCGATGGGGAACCGGATCAGGAATAGTAGGGTCTGGGGCGTGGAACGTCGTTACCGGGTCGGCATCGTCGGGGGTGGGCAGCTGGCCCGCATGATGCAGCAGGCAGCCATCCCACTCGGCATCGAGGTGCGGCTGCTGGCCGAGATGAAGGATTCCTCGGCGGCTCAGGTGGTGGCACTGACCACTGTCGGCGATCACACCGATGCGGCGACGCTGACGGCCTTCGCCGAGCAGTGCGATGTCATCACCTTCGACCATGAACACGTCCCCACCGCTCTGCTGCGGGAGCTGGCGGGGAAGGTCGAGGTCAGGCCCGGTCCGCACGCGCTGGAGTTCGCCCAGGACAAGGCCCTGATGCGGCAGCGGCTCACCGGCCTTGGGGTGCCCTGCCCCCGGTTCGCGATCTGCCACAACGAGGAGGAGCTGCTGGCCTTCGGTGAGAGCCAGGGCTGGCCGATCATCGCCAAGACCTCCCGCGGTGGTTACGACGGCAAGGGAGTCTGGAAGCTGGACGGCCCCGGTCAGGTGAGGGAGCCATTTCTGGTCAAACCGGAGGTCTCAGCCGGTGAGCAGGTGGTGATCGTCGCTGAGGAGTTCATCGACTTCGAGCGGGAGCTGTCCGTGATCGTTGCCCGTTCCCCCAGGCAGGCCGTGGTCTACCCGGTCTCGGAGACGGTTCAGCGAGACGGCATCTGCGTGGAGACCATCACCCCGGCCCCGGGGCTGCCCGATGAGCAGGCCACGAGGCTGCAGGAGTTGGCGCTTCGGATCGCAGGGGAGCTGGACGTCATCGGGGTGCTGGCGGTGGAGCTGATGGCGGCCCGCGACGGCCGGGTGGTGGTCAACGAGTTGGCGATGCGACCCCACAACACCGGCCACTGGAGCATCGACGGGGCTCGCACCAGTCAGTTCGAGAACCACCTCAAGGCAGTGCTCGACCTGCCGCTCGGCAGCCCCGTCATGACCTGTGACGTCGCCGTGATGACCAACGTGCTGGGCGGTGCGGAGACTGATCTCACCGGGGCCCTGCAGCACGTCCACGCCCGTGACCCGCAGGTCGCGGTGCACCTGTACGGCAAGCAGGTCCGCCCCGGCCGCAAGGTCGGGCACGTCACCGCCTGCGACACCGACCTCGACCGGGCGCTGGCCCGGGCCCGCCACGCTGCCCGTTACCTGATGGGAGATCCCGATGCCTGATGTCGCCATCCTCATGGGTTCCGACTCCGACTGGCCGACGATGCGCGCCGCCGCCGACGCCCTCGACGAGTTCGATGTGAGTCACCACGCCGATGTGGTCAGCGCCCACCGGATGCCCGAGGAGATGCTCGAGTTCGGGCGCACCGCCCACGAGAAGGGGTTCAAGGTCATCATCGCCGGGGCGGGTGGAGCGGCCCACCTGCCAGGGATGCTCGCGGCGCTGACCCCGCTGCCGGTGATCGGGGTCCCGGTCCCGTTGAAGCATCTCGACGGGATGGATTCGCTGCTGTCGATCGTGCAGATGCCGGCCGGTGTGCCGGTGGCGACCGTCGCGGTGGGCAACGCCCGCAACGCCGGGCTGTTGGCGGTGCGCATCCTGGGGGTGGGTGATTCGGTGCTCAACGGACGCATGGTGGCGTTCCAGGCAGAGCTGAGGGAGGCAGCCAAGGCGAAGGGGGCCGTGGTTCGGCAACAGGAGTGACCCGGAGGGATGCGAAACGGGGCACCGACCGAAGTGGTTGGTGCCCCGTCCCATCTTGTGTGACTCAGGTCACTTGAAGGAGAGCCGAATGCTGACGGAGCTGTAGTGGTCGTCGAGCACCTTGGCCACCATGCCCACACCGCCGAGCCTCGTGAGGGCCTGGGCGTCGGAGCCGGCAGTGATGTTCGGGACGGCAGTGACGATGCTGTCGATGTTGATGAAGAAGATCGCGCTGGCCTTGTCGGCCTCCTTGACGACCTTCTGGTAGATCTCGTTGGAGGCGAGCTTTTCCTTCGGCTTGGCGAGCTCCTCAGCAGACCCGTTCCAGATGGTGTAGACCTTGTCGCCCTCACTGTGGTGTTTCAGGCCCTCGGGGAGCTGCTTGCCGATCCGCTCGAGCACGGCTTGGTGGCCAGCGGGGTCATTGGTCTTCACCGCGAGCCCGACAGTGGGGGCACCTGCTGGGCGTCCGGTCAGCGAGGTCAGGGCGCTCTGGGGCACGTAGAAGCCGAACTGCTGTCCGATCAGGGCCTTCAGATCCTCCTTGGAGGAGATGCCGACGCTCTGCAGCTGCGACTGGGAGAGCCCCTGCTGATCCAGCTGCTCCCAGGCCTGATCGACAGCGGCATCATTCGTGCTTGCACCGAAGGTCGCGATGGTGTCGCTGGGCATGTTGCCGATCAGTTCGGAGACGGATTCCCGGGAACCCTCGAACTTCTGCTCCTGCCAGCCGATCCCCTCGAGCACGAGGGTGCTGTCCTCGATACGGAGACCGAAGGCGATGCGTCCCTGCAGCACGGTGGTGGGTGCCGTGACGGTGGCGCCGAGACCGCCGCCCAACTGCTGGGTGAGTTCCTGCAGCCCCTTGACGTCGCCCCAGAAGGTGGCCAGCAATCCTCCGGGGAGCTTGGCCATGTCAGCCTTGAAGCCTTCGTTGTTGGCCAGCGGGGCCTTCTTCACTGCATCGGCGTCGGGAAGCTCGGCCTGCTTGGTGATCAGCAGCTGGTCGTCAGCGATTCGGTAGGAGAGGTCGTCGTTCTCCGGCTTTGCCGCCAAATCCTTGGCGAAGGCCTCAGCCTTGCCTGCGTCCTTGTGCTGGATCGCAAGGATGACCATTGGGTCCTTGTCGGAGTCCTGGGGGTAGGCGGCCACGGTGATGGAGTCACCCAGCCAGGGTTCGACGTCGGTCCAGGAGAGGTCATCATTGTTCTTCAGGACGAACTCGGCCAGGGCCTTCTTGTAGTTGCCCTCGGTGATGTTGAGCCCGTCGGTGAACTCGGGAAACTTCTCGGCCAGGTCCTTGACGGCCAGCTGGTCCGGGGCTGACGGGTTCAGGTCGATGCTTGCCACGATGAGCGGGTTGTCAGGCAGCACATTGGCGGCAGCGACGGAGGCCGGCTTCTTGAACAGCATCACGGCGGCGAAGGCGCCACCGGCGAGCAAGGCCAGCGCGACGACGGCCGCCACGATGATCGGGGCCTTCGACTTCTTCTTCGGAGCCGCCATGACCGGGCCCTGCGGCGGATACCCGGGGCCCTGCGGTGCGTAGCCGTGCTGGGGAACGGCACCCGGCTGGCCCTGCCACTGGGGCTGGCCGGGACCCTGCGGGTGCTGGGGGCCGGGCGGGTTGACTGGGTGGTTCATCATGACCTCCGGGGTACGGAACAGCTTTCAACCGAGTCTAGCCGAGGCCCGGATCACGTTATTTCGCGTATTTCTCCAGGGGAGTGGAGTCGCCCTTGATGACGGCGGCGAAGACCTCCTGGCTGGCATCGGCGTCCCACAGCATCACGCTCTGCCCGTCGCGGCGGGCGTTGGCATCGGCGACGGGCACGCTGAGGGACAACCCGGCCCCGCTGGCAGCGGACAGGAACACCCGGACCCCGCCGAAGGCGGAGCCAAGGCTGGTGTCCTTGCCACGGCCGAGCGTGTTTCCGGCCGCCATGTTGAGCTTCCAGTAGGTCACCGGGTTCAGCACCGAGAGGGGGTGGAGGGCCTTCTTGGCGACCTTGCCGATCACCTCGCGCTGCCGAGCCATGCGGCCCAGATCCCCCGTCGGGTCGGCCTTGCGCATCCTCACGTAGCCGAGTGCGGTCTTGCCATCGAGGGTCTGGCAACCGGCCGGGAGATCCAGGTGGGAGTCCTGGTCCTGGATCGGTTCCTTGGGGCAGACCTCGATGCCGCCGACGGCGTTCACGGCCTCCACCACACCGAGGAACCCGATCTCCAGGTAGCCGTCGATGCGGATGCCTGTGTTCTGCTCGATGGTCTGCACGAGCAGCGGAGCACCGCCCCATGCGTAGGCGGCGTTCAGCTTCGCCTCGCCCTTGCCGGGGACCTTCACCCATGAGTCGCGGGGCAGCGAGATCATGGCTGGCTCGCCCTTCTTGGGCAGGTGCAACAGGATCATGGTGTCGGTACGGCGCCCATCGGTGTCCCCGGTGCCGAGCTCACCGCGTTGTTCCTCGGTGAGCTGGTCCCTGCCGTCGGAGCCCACCAGCAGGACGGTGGTCCCGGGTTGATCGGCGGGACGCTCCCCGCTGGGGGTCGCATCGATCTGGGAGACCGAGGTCCAGGCGTAGATCGGCACAGCCACCAGGTACAACAGCCAGGCCAGCACCAGGGCACCGATGACCCGACGCAGTGGACGCCTGCGGCGAGGCCGTGGTCGGGGTACGCCCTGCTGTCCTGACGGGTACGGCGGAGGTGGTGGAGGCGGAGGCTGGGGCGGCCGATGGGTGGACGGCGGGGCCTGCGGGGGCGCCTGTGGGGGAGGGGGCGGCGGATAGGAACCCCGGTCGACACGACGCTGCTGGTCAGCAGCCAGGGGAGTGAACTCGTCCGGGCGTTGGATGCGGGTGGGCTGGGGGTCGGGCTCCCGCCGGTACAACCAGTCCAGGTCTGGGTTCCTTCTGTCCTCGGGCATGGGTGCCAGAGTACCTGCCCACGGTCGTCCGAGCCGGGTAGGTTGATCCCTGTGAGTTCACATCCGGCCGTCAGCGTCATCATGCCCGTCCGCAACGAGGAGCGACATCTCAGTGCCGCCATCGCCGAGGTGCTGGCCCAGGACTACCCGGGCGACCTGGAGTTGGTGGTGGCGGTGGGGCCGTCGCGGGACCGTACTGAGGAGATCGCCCACGCCCTGGCCGCTGAGGATCAGCGGATCACGGTGGTGGCGAACCCGACGGGGTTCACCCCTGCGGGGCTGAACGTGGCACTGCGGGCGGCCCGAAACGACATCATCGTGCGGGTTGACGGGCACGCCGAACTCAGCGATGGGTACATCGAAACCGCGGTGAGGGTGCTGGCCGAGACCGGGGCCGCCAACGTCGGCGGGCGGATGGAGGCGCGCGGAGAGACCCCGTTCGAGCAGGCCGTCGCGGCCGCCTACAACTCCCCGCTGGGGCTCGGGGGCGGTGGATTCCACCTGGCCGAGACCCCGGCGGGTCCGGCCGAGACGGTGTTCCTGGGGGTGTTTCGGCGCGAGGCCCTGGAGCAGGTGGGGGGCTTCGACGAGGACCTGCACCGGGCCCAGGACTGGGAACTCAATCATCGACTGCGCAGCGCTGGTCTGCTGGTGTACTACTCGCCCGAGCTGCGGGTCATCTACCGCCCCCGCTCCGCCTGGAAGGCCCTGGCCACCCAGTTCTTCCGTACCGGGCAGTGGCGGCGTGAGGTGATCCGGCGTCACCCGGAGACCGCTTCACTGCGCTATCTGGCTCCCCCCGTGGTGACCGCCACCTCGCTGGGCGGTCTCATCGCGGGGGTGGTGGGCATCCTGCTGCGGGCACCGCTGCTCATCGCCGGGTTGATCGCGCCTGGCACCTATCTGGCCTTCCTCGGCTACGCCACCACCACGATGCCGCGGCTCGGGCTGGTGGCCAGGCTCCGGCTGCCGCTGGTGCTGGCGACGATGCACTTCGCCTGGGGCCTGGGTTTCCTGCGTGGGCTCAGAACTCCAGCAGTTCCCCGTGTTCCTGGCTGAGGATGCGTTCCAAGGAGCTGCCATCCCCACCGGTGACGCAGACGGTGCTACCGCCACCGAGGACCGGGGCGACCAGGAGTTGGGAGAGCCCGGCCCAGCCCCGGGGTGGGTGATGGGCGACGCCGACCGTGCTGCGAGGAGTCACCGCAGCGACCTGACTGTGGTCGAGAGTGGTTGCGGCCGTCGCCCAGGCCATGCTGCTGGGCCCCATCGCTTCGGCCATGTGGACATCCGGCTGGGCCAGGACCTCGGCGAAGTCGGTGGTGCCCTCGGGCAGATCGGGGACGGGCAGGGCGAGCGGGTGCATGGAGCACACCACCGCATCCTCGGCGGGCTGCCCGGAACCCGCCGCCATCACGGTCAACGGACCGGAGCGATCCGTGACCACGGCGGCACGCTGCCAGATCGCCGCCACCCACACCCACGTCGCCCAGTACCCCGGGTGGGTGCTGATCAGCTCCAGCCGCACCTCGTCGCCCTCCCCGAACCCGAGGTCGTCCAGGAGGTTCGCGGTCTTGTCCACCCAGTTGCGGAACGTGACGGCGGAGAGCTCGACGCGGCTCCCGGCGTCCTCGTCGTAGTGCACGAACAGGGGATGTGCGGCAGGAATCCGAGCCAGTGCATCTGCAAACAGCATCCCTTGAGTGTAGAAGGTGCGCGACGGGGCAACCATGAGGCCATGGTGTCCCCGAAACGACCGACTCACCTTCGCTGACACTTCGGCGTAGGGTGTCCTCATGCGATACGCGGTGGTCATGGCAGGGGGCTCCGGGACGAGGCTGTGGCCACTGTCCCGGCAGGGTGCCCCGAAGCAGCTGTTGGAACTCTTCGACGGCAAGAGCCTGCTCAGGCTCGCCTACGAGCGACTCCGGGACGTGCTCCCTGACACCTGCATCCTGATCTGCACCTCGCGCGACTACATCGACGTGGTGGCCCGGCAGATTCCTGAGCTGCCGCCGGAGAACCTGCTGGGGGAGCCGGTGGGGCGGGACTCGCTCAACGCCGTCGCCTGGTCGGCCGCAGTCCTGGCCGAGCGTGACCCCGAAGCCGTGGTGGCGATGCTGAGTGCGGACCACGTCATCGAGCCGGTGGCGGAATTCCAGGCCACCTTGAGGCGCGCTTTCGAGGTGGCCGAGGCCAGGCCGCGAGGGCTGGTCACGATGGGGGTGGTGCCCACAGAGCCGAACACCGGATTCGGCTACCTGCACCGCGGGGAGGAGCTGGACGACCTGCCCGGGGCCTTCCGGGTGCGTGAGTTCCGGGAGAAGCCGGACCTGGACCTGGCCCGGCAGTACGTGGCCTCGGGGCAGTTCTGGTGGAATGCGGGGATGTTCGTGTGGCGGGCCCAGCTGCTGCTGGAGCTGCTGGACGTGTTGCGGCCGGACACGGCTGAGGCCGTGCGGCGGATCGCCAGGCAGCCGGAGCTGCTGGACGAGGTGTTCCCGGGGCTGACCAAGATCTCGGTGGACTACGCGGTCATGCAGCCTGCATCCACCGGGGAGGTGGCGGCCGAGGTCCTGGCGGTCCCGCTGGAGATCCACTGGGCCGATGTCGGGAGCCACCAGAGCCTGGCCGCCCAGTTCGCGCTCGACGAGCACGGCAACCGTCGCGACGGCGTCACCGTCGCCCTCGATGCGCAGGGCTGCGTCCTGGTCAACACCGCAGGCGAGGGCCATGTGGTGGCGGCCCTGGGGATGCGTGACGTGCTGGTGGTCCACACCCCATCGGCAACCCTGGTGAGCCCCCTGGCCGAGGCCGCCCGGGTGAAAGAACTGGTGGAGCTGGTCCGCGAGCAGTGCGGATCGGAGTTCGCCTGACCCTGCGGTGGCTTCGGGAAAGGGCGGGCTCTCCCTGTAAGCTTTTGGGCTGGTGCAAGTGGAGGGAGAGCTGTGCCGAAGAGGAAGAGACACGCCGAGCTGAAGCGGAAGCAGGCCGCGGCTGAGCCGAAGGTCGAGGCGCCTCTGTACCGCCGCTCGGCCTCCCAGGAGGAGGCCCAGGAGCTGATCTCGCGTCTCACCTCCTCCCAGCGGGAGACCCCTGTGGTCCTGATCTCCACCACTGATGAGGGGGTCATGTTCACCGATCCCGAGAAGGCGCTCGCACTCGGGGCCGAGGTGTGGGTGATCGACCGCGAGACCTCCTTCGCCATCACCGACACCCTGAGACGTGAGTTGACCGCCTACGACGGCGTGAGCCGCATCTTTCCCGTTGGCACCGCATGGCTGAATGACTATCACGAGTCCCCCCGGTACCTGGCGACCACACAATGGCATCGGGACAATCAGGAGAAGCACCTGCTGCAGGACCTGAGGAAAATTCTGGCCCCACCGGTCACGATGTCCGAGGCTGATGGCGAAGCCCCGCCGACCTCCCACCGGTACCTGCACACCAATGCCGAGGGGGTCGAGTTGGCGCGGAGCCTGCTTGATGGCAGCCGTACCCACCCCGTGGTGGTCATCACCAGCGCACGCAACGCGGAGGGCCCTTACGTGGATCCGGCCCTGGTTGCCGAGGAGCTGGACGGGGTGGCCCCGGTGTACGTGATGGACACCGGCGCGGTGACCTGGGCCTTCTCCGACCTGTTGCCGCCCGGGGGAGACGTCTACGGAGGGGCCTCCCGGGTCTATCCGCCCGGGAACGAGTGGGTGCGTGACGTCTACCAGGTGCCGCTGCACTTCGCGCAGAGCACCGCCGACGGCCCGCACACCGCGAACCGGATCATCGCGGCCGCGCTGCGCTGGGCCGAGCCCTCACAGCACCAGACGATGCAGTTGCGCAGCAGCGCCGAGGCGTCGGGGAAGGTGCTCGGGGTCGTCGCCGGGCAGGTGATCATTCAACTCGACAACGGCGATCGAGCGCACTCCTGGCCAGAACTGGTGGCCCACAACGTGCCGACGGAGCGGGTCTTCGTCCCCGGTCAGCGGGTCACGGGAAGCTTCAACCACGCCAACCGTTCCTTCGTCCCGGCCCGGCTGAGCCCCGCCGAGGCCTTGGGCCAGGTGCGGGTCGATGACGTGGTGCTGGCCCGGGTGATCGGGATCAGGGCGGACAGCTGCACGGTGGAGCCCTACCCGGACTTCCCCGTCTCGCTGGCCCCGCAGGATGTCATGCCCTCCGAACCCGGCGCTGATCTTCGCACCGTGGTGGCCCCGAACGAGGTGTTGCCCCTGCAGGTGGTGGCCTGTGGCCCCGAGCCCGAGGACTGGAAGCTGGTCACCGTCGCCTCCGAGGAGGTGGAGGCCTCCCGGACCATCTCCCTGCTGCCGGGTGGACCGGCATGGCTGATGCCGACCCAGCCGGAGCTTGAGGTGGAGGCAGGGGAGGTGCTGGACCCGACCCCGTTGCCCGCACCGCGACCGGCCCCGCCCCAGGTGGTGCGGGTTCCCGTGCCGGTGGCCTCGAGTGAGCTCGAGCAGCTGCAGGAGGAGAACCGTCGGCTGTCCGCCCAGCTGCAGGCTCAGCTGCAGAGCCACAACCATGAGATCGGCAAGCTGCGCACCCAGGTGGAGCAGCAGAAGCAGCGGATCGCAAAGCTCAATCGCGAGAAGGGGCAGCGTCGCGGGGAGGACTGCGAGGCCGCCCGCATCCTTGAGGGCGATGCCCAGCTGTTCGCCGACCCGGCCGAGCAGTTGCGGTTCGAGGTCCAGATGGCCTGGCTGCGACGCTTCCCGGAGCAGGAGCGCATCAGCTCCCGTCAGCTCATGGAGTGGAGCATCGGGGAGGGGTTCTTCGAGTCCTGGGAGCAGGTGCAGGGCATTGATCGCCGCAAGGTGGTGGATGTCATCGTCGAGGTGCTGACCGACCTGGCCCCGAGCCTGGCCAGCCGGGAGGTCCATCGGCTGCGCACCGGACTGGGAGGTGACGATCCGGTACGGACCCGTGGCGATCAGACCGCGTGGCGGGTCTCACTGCAGGTGAACACCCCTGGGGCGAGACGGCTGCACTACTGGCGAGGCCCTGAGGGGATCGAGCTGGCGAGCATCCGCCATCACGACGACTTCCGCGCCTGAGCCCGGGCAGCAGAGGCACGAACCGCTCTCAGGCCAGGCCCAGGGCCTCCAGCATGGGGCGGAACTTCGCAGCGGTCTCGGCCAGCTCCGAGGCAGGGTCCGAATCGGCGACGATCCCGGCCCCCGCGTAGAGCCGGATCTCCTCGGGCTGGGCAGGGTTGATCCAGCCGCCACGAAGTGCGATGGCCCACTCGCCGTCGCCCGCGGTGTCCACCCAACCGACAGGACCTGCGTACCGGCCCCGGTCCAGTGACTCCCACTCCGCGATGATCCGGCCCGCCTGGTGGGTGGGGGTGCCGCAGACCGCCGCCGAGGGGTGCAGTGCGGCCGCCAGGGCCAGCGAGCTCACCTCCGGGTCCGAGACTCCCGTGACGTCGGTGGCCAGGTGCATCACATTCGGCAGGGCCAGCACGGACGGGGCTTCGGGCACGTTCATGGCTGCACAGTAGGGCTCCAGGGCCTCGGCCACCGAGGCGACGGCGAACTCGTGCTCGGAGATGTCCTTGCCGCTGGAGGCGAGCTCCCCGGCCCGGTTGACGGGATCGGTGTGCCCCGGGTCCAGTGAGACGGTCCCGGCCAGCACCCGGGAGGTGACCAGCTGGTGCTGCCTGCGCACCAGCAGCTCGGGGGTGGCCCCGACCAGGCCGTCGATGAGGTAGCTCCACACCATCGGGTAGCGCTCCACGAGCCGTGCCAGCACGAACCTGGGGTCCAGCGGGGAGGTGGCCCGAGCCGTGAGTGAGCGGGCCAGCACCACCTTCGAGACCGATCCTTCACGGATCAGGTCCACCACGTCGGCCACGAGCTGCTGCCAGCGGTCCTCCGGCAGGCCACCCTCGACAAGCTGCAGGTTCTGCGGGGCGGCGGCGGGTTCCGGGAGTTCTGGCAGCTCCAGCGAGGCCCGGCCCTCGCTGATGCGGGTCAGCCAGGTCTGCCCGGCGCGGCGGCCGATGATGGTACTGGGGATCACCAGCACGGAACGCGAGCGTGACTGCTCCGGGTCGAAGGCGAAGGAGCCCACTGCCAACGGCCCTGTCCCGAAGCTGCCGGGCAGCTCGGAGTCGTGGTCGATGTGGGAGGCCGCCTCGGTCCACCACACGTCGGCGGCCTCGGCGTAGTCGGTCTCGAAACGGGCAACCTCACCCACCGTGACGATGCCCTCCCCCTGTCGTAGGAAAGCGGTGGAGTGCTCCGCGTCGAGGAAGCGCAGCAGATCTCCCGGGTCGTCGATGGCGACGGTGGTGGCGCGAAGCCGTTTCG
>JAUNKV010000037.1 GCA_030532575.1 Propionibacteriaceae bacterium
ACCCAACTCGAACTCCTCCGAACCCAATGAAAAGAACCCCCATGAATAACGCCCTTATTCTATTCACTCCATGCAGTAACTAGCATGTCGAAATTTGGCAAGCCCCCTCAGCACTCTGGTCAATTTTACCTGAACTTGCTGAAGAAACACCTAGGGCGCGGGTTCTCAAACGCTACACACTCTTCGACTCAACCAGCGAGGCATATTATTTGATCGAGGAAACCTCTAACTTGAGGCAATTTGAGCAATTCTCGGAATAAATCACAACGAGTGGAGAACTATGCGCAGGTTTCCTAGGATTACATCCTTTGATTGAGCGTCGTCGCCGGAATTTCTTCAGCTCCCGTAGGACACTCCTCACCCCATCGGTGACCTCCACAGCCTGGCGATGGGCATGGCCCAGAGGCGATCGCCGAGGGGGAGGGTCATGGGGCCGGTGTGCAGCACCACTCCCCTGACGAACTGCTCTCCCAGCTGGTCGCGCAGCCATGCCAGGTGGCGGGCGTCCTGCTTCGTGGCGGTGCTCGCGGCCTTGATCTCCACCCCGACGATCCTGCCCGCCGTCGATTCCAGCACCAGGTCCACCTCACGGTGGCCGTTCGCATCCCGGAAGTGGAGCGCCTGGACGTCAGGGCGGAGCAGTGGACGCAGCTGCGCCAGGACGAAGGTCTCGACGATCCGCCCGAGCCGGTTCGCATCCAGCAGCAGCCCTTGGGGATCGTCGCCCATCAGGTGCAGGGCCATGCCCGGATCGGTCAGATACAGCTTCGACGCCTTCACGGCACGGTTCAGCCGATTGCTCCCCCATGCCGGGACGCGGTCGATGATCCGCAGCTCCTCCAACAGCTCCAGGTGGGCCTTGGCAGTGCGGTGGTCCACCTGGGTGTGCTGGGCCAAGGACTGCAACGCCGGGAGCCCCGCCGTGTTGAACGCTGCCGCCCGGAGCAGCTTCAGCAGCAACCCCGGGGCACGCACCGTCTGCAGCTCCTGTGCGTCGCGATGCACCAGGTGCTCGATGTAGCCCTCGTACCAGCGACGACGACCACCGGGGCTGAGCCTGATCGCCTCCGGGAACCCACCTCGTGCTGCCATCGTGACGTAGTCCACGAGACCGGGGGCATCGTCGAGCATCCCCAGCGCCGGATCATCCGGACCGAACAGGTCAGCCACCACCCGTGTGATGTGAGGGCGCTCCTCCAGCTCCCCCTGCGTCAGGCCGTACATGGGAACCGGGGTGATGCGTCCCGTGCCCGGCCAGGTGGCGGTGCTCAGCCGAGACCGCACGCTCCCGGTGATGAGGAAACGCCCCGGACCACCGCCTGCATCCACCGCCCGCTTCACAGCCCCGAGGGAAGCGGGCTCGGACTGCCACTCATCGATCAGGACCGGGGTGGGCATGGCGGCCAACACCTCATCAGGTGCCCCACTGAACGCTGCTGCCTGCCCCGGTACGTCGAGGCGGAGCGTGGACGACGCCCGACGCAGGGCCGTGGTGGTCTTGCCGCATCCCCTCGGCCCCGTCAACATGATGGCCGGAAGCTCGGACAACACCTCGTCGAGCACCGCGTCCACCAGACGCGGGATGTACTCCTCACCAATCATGACGGCCTCCTCCCTCTGCACGAGCCCCTCCACGATACCCCTGATGTCGATTCAGCACGGGCTGTAATGTCGATTCAGCACGAGCCTTGATGTCGATTCAGCACGAACCCAGAGCCGACCGGGCCAGCACGAACTGGCGGGGTGCCTCACCCCCAGTGCACGTTATGTCATTTCAGGGAGTTCTTGGGCATGTTTTCGTCGAAACGCACAACTGACCCCCAGAAACCCTGTCCGCGCATCCTCCCTGCGACGACGGGTCACGAGCGAGACGCCCGACCCAGCTCGACCAGCATCGCCTCCAACGCCAGCACCGGGGCGACGTTGCGCTCCAACGCCTCCCGGGCCGCGAGCAGCGCATCCAAGGCCCGAACCGTCTGCTCCGGCCGGGTGCCCTTCGCGAACGGCACGATCTCATCCGCCAGGTCCGCATTCACCAGCGGCACCCCCTCGGCCGTCTGCACCGCCAGCACGTCCCGGTACCAGCCCGTCAGCTCCGACAACGCTCCGTCGATGGCATCACGCTGGAACCGCTTCACCCTGATCCGCTGCTGTTCCTCCAGCTCCTTGACCGCCCCCTGCGTGCCCCGCGCCTTCGCGCCCTTGACTCCCATCCCGAGCGCCGCCTGCAGCTCCGCCATCTCCCGGGCATCCAGGTCCGCCGTCAACGCCGTCGCCTCCGCCCCGGCCTGCTCCACCAGCCGGGCCGCCGCATCCAGACAGTCCGAGAGCGACCTCAACCGCAGCGGCAACTCCAGCACCGAACGACGGCGGGAACGCACCTCGTCGTTCAACGCCAACGCCCTGGCCCGCCCGATGTGACCCTGCGCCGCCTGCGCACTGTGCCCAGCCAGCGTCGGCTCCACACCGTCGCGCTCCACCAGCAGCCGCGCCACGTCCTCGATCGGCGGGGTGACCAATCTGAGCTCCCGACACCGGGAACGAATCGTGACGATCACGTCATCAGCCGACGGCGCACACAGCAGCCACACCGTCCCAGGCGCCGGTTCCTCGATGGACTTCAGCAACGCATCCGCCCCCCGCTCGGTCACCCGGTCCGCATCCTCCACCACGACGACCTGCCAGCGCCCCCCGACCGGCGAGACATTGGCCCTGGAGGCCAGCCCCCGCACCTCGTCGACCCCGATGCTGAGCTTCTCCGTGCGCAACAAAGTGACATCCGGATGCGCCCCTGACAAGGAGGTACGGCAGTCATTGCAGACCCCGCAGCCACCCTGCCTGCACTGCAGCGCCGCCGCGAAGGCCCGCGCCGCATTCGAGCGCCCCGACCCCGGCGGCCCGACGAACAACCAGGCGTGCGTCATCGCATGACGTCCACCCTCGACGGCGCGCTGCAGCGTCGCCACCGCCCGGTGCTGACCCACCAGATCGTCCCACACGCTCACGACGACAATCCTGCCACCAGGGAATCGACCGCCGCCGCGACGCTCGCCGCGATCCGATCCCGCGAGTTGCGGGCGTTGAGGATCAGGTACCGCTCAGGCGCCCGACGTGCCAGGTGCAGGAAATGCTCCCGGGCGCGACGGTGGAAGTCCAGCCCCGCCGCCTCCAGCCGGTCCGGCGTGCGCAACCTCGCCACCGCCTGCCGGGGATCGGCATCCAGCAGCACCGTCAGGTCCGGCACCAGCCCGCCCGTCGCCCAGGCCGCCACCCGCTCCACCTCCGCGAAGTCCAGCACCCGGCCCGCCCCCTGATAGGCGACCATCGAGTCCACGTAGCGGTCACACAGCACCACCTCACCCCGATCCAGCGCGGGCAAGATCACCTCCTCAACGTGCTGCGCCTTGTCAGCGGCATAGACCAGGGCCTCGGTGCGGGCCTGCAACTCCTGATGCCCCGGGTCCAGCAGAATCTGCCTGAGCTTGTTCCCGATCCGGGTCCCGCCCGGCTGCCGCGTCACCAGATGGGGCAACCCCTGCTGCGCCAACCACCCGGCGAGACGCTCCACCTGCGTGGACTTGCCCACGCCGTCGCCCCCCTCGAAGACGACGAACACCCCCCGGCTCATCGCCGTGCCTTCGCCAACAGCCGGGTGACGGTGCTCACCCGGTCAGGCCACTGCGCCACGAAATCCGCCCGCTCCGCAGCCGCACACTGCCGACGACGCTCCACCTGCCGCCCCAGCTCGAAGGCCGCCATCACATCCAACCCCTCCAGCGAATCCACCGTCGCCACATCCGCACACCTGCCGAGCGCCCGAGTGATCCCGGTGAGCTGCTTCATCACCCGCCGCCCGGCCTTGCCGTGCAGCTGGACGGCGACGGCCCCGCTGGCACTCAGCTGCTCCGCAGCCGCACGGGCCGCCTCCCACGCCTGATCCGGCGAGTCCTGGGACAGCCCCCCGCAGCGCTCCCCCAGAATCCTCGCCCCACGCTCGGCCCGACGCAGCAGCAGCCGCGCCGCGGGCTCACCGGAGGCATCCCCCAGCCGGGGCGCCCGCACCGCCCCCACCAGAAGCTCAATCACATCCAACACCCTGCTGTCGGCAGGACCCAAGAGGGTGCGCGGAGAGGTGGGGTCGTCACGAGGATCGTCATGGTGGCTTCCTGGCAAGGCGAACGACGAAGATCGCACTGGGGGTGCGTTCGAGGAGGACAACGCAGCCAGGGGGTCACCAGGGCGACCGCAGTAGATTCCACCTCTCCGCGGACACTCTAGGAGGAGCTGCTCCAGCTTCTGCAACCAGGCCGGGTCCAGTACGCTGGCCAGCCCCCGCACGTGCCCCCGGATGTCGTCGAACAGCTCCCCCAGCGACTCCGGCGCACTCAGCGAGGCCACCACCAGCGCCCTCAGATCGGTGGCGAACAGCCACCTCACGAAAGCCTCCAGGGTCATCTCACGACGGTTGCCCCGCACCGGCTCCGGGAAATCCGTGCCGCCGGTGGCCGGAGGACCGAGCCGCTGCTGCAGCGTCGGGAACTCCTCCACGAGGCGACCCTCAACCTGCATCATCGCCCGGGCAACCCCATCGCGCTGCTCCGCGCTCAGATCCTGCGACGGCGTGACCGTGACCTCACGGTACCGGGCGACGACCTCCCCGCCACGCCGCAACCTCACCTGCTCGTCGCGGATCGTCCCCACTGGGGTGTTCCCGCTGCGCATCAGGTAGTCGCGACGCTCGCAGTCCAGCGCCGCAACCGGCCCCAGCGGGGCGCGACGCAGGAACGGCCGGAGCCAGGAGACGAACTGGGCTGGCAGCTCCCCCGAGGCGTCGACGGGGACGCTGCACTCGGCCGGGAGGTATGGCTGCCAGCCGGGCGCGGCCAGGTACCAGGCCCCCACCTGGTCCTGCACCCGGTGCGCCAGCACGATCCCGCAGCGCAGCAGTCGATCATCGGCGGCGTCGAGGACGGTGACATCGATGCCGTGGCTGGTGGCGCGGCGCTCCACCAGCGCGGTGACCCCCGTCGAGGTCAGCGGCGGCGGCTCAGCCTGGAAGGGCAGGTCGAAGCGCATCACTCCCGAGTTCCCCATGCCCTCACTCTCCCACAGGTCCGGCCGCGCGGAGCCCCGTTCGCTTACTTGGTGGTCTTCTTCGCCGTCGTCTTCTTCGCGGTGGTGTTCTTCGCGGTGGTGCGGCGCGCCGGTTTCTTCGCCGGTCCCTTGGCCCGCTTCTCCGCCAGCAGCTCGAAGGCCCGCTCGGCGGTGATCTCCTCCGGCGAGTCGTCGCGGCGCAGCGTCGCGTTGGTCTCGCCGTCGGTGACATAGGGACCGAACCGGCCCGACTTCAGCACCACCGGCTTACCGGAGGCGGGATCGTCGCCGAACTCCTTCAGCGGAGCCGCAGCCGCCGCGCGACCCCGGGTCTTCGGCGCCGCGTAGATCGCCAGCGCCTCCTCCAGGGTGATCTCGAAGATCTGCTCCTCGCTGGTCAGGGAGCGCGAATCGGTGCCCTTCTTCAGGTACGGCCCGTAGCGCCCGTTCTGCGCGGTGATCGCCACCCCGTCGGGGTCCGTGCCGACGACCCGCGGCAGGCTCATCAGCTTCAGCGCCGTCGCCAGGTCCACCGCATCCAGCGACATCGACTTGAACAGCGACGCGGTGCGCGGCTTCGCGGACTTCGGCGCACCCTCCGGCAGCACCTCGGTGACATAGGGGCCGAAGCGGCCGTTCTTCGCCACGACGAGGTTCCCCGACTCAGGATCGGTGCCGAGCTCACGCTCCTCGTCGAGGGGGCGGCTCAGCAGCTCCTCGGCCACCTCGACGGTGAGCGCGTCGGGGGCCATGTCCTCGGGCACGTTCGCCCGCTTGCCGTCGGCGGCCTCGACATAGGTGCCGTAGCGCCCCACCCGCACGTCGATGCCGGAGTCGCGAAGCGGGAAGGTGGACAGCCCCCTGGCGTCGATGTCACCCAGCTCGGTGACGAGCTTCTCCAGCCCCTTCGCCGCATCCCCGGCGGGACCGTGGTAGAAGTCGGAGAGCACCTGCAGGCGCTCGGCCTTGCCCCCGGCGATCTCGTCGAGCAGGTCCTCCAGCTGGGCGGTGAAGTCATAGTCCACCAGCTCCGAGAAGTGCTCCTCCAGCAGCCGGGTCACCGCGAAGGCCAGCCACGTCGGCACCAGGGCCGAGCCCTTCTTGAACACGTAGTCGCGGGCGGTGATGGTGCGGATGATCGAGGCGTAGGTGGAGGGGCGGCCGATCTCCAGCTCCTCCAGCTTCGCCACGAGCGACGGCTCGGTGTAACGGGCCGGTGGCTTCGTCTCGTGCCCGGCGGCCTTGATCTCGTCGGCGGTGAGCTCGGCCCCGGTCGTCAGCTGCGGCAGCCGCGACTGCTTGTCGTCGCTGGCCTGGTCGTCGTCGGTGCCCGCGACATAGGCCTTGAGGAAGCCGTGGAAGGAGATGGTGCGGCCCGAGGCCGTCAGCTCCGCCCGCTCAAATCCGGCGACGGCGACCGGCGCGTGGATGCTGACCGAGATCTGCTCGCCCTTGGCGTCGGCCATCTGGGAGGCCAGGGTACGCATCCAGATCAGCCGGTACAGCCGCTGCGCATCGCCGACCAGGCCCACCTCGTCGGGGTGGCGGAAGACGTCCCCGGCGGGGCGGATGGCCTCGTGGGCCTCCTGGGCGTTCTTGACCTTGGAGGCGTAGATGCGGGGCTTGGCGGGCAGGTAACGCTCGCCGAACAGCTCGGTCACCTGGGCGCGAGCCGCGTCGATGGCAGCCTTCGACAGTGTCACCGAGTCCGTTCGCATGTAGGTGATGAAGCCCTTCTCATAGAGCTCCTGGGCCACCGACATGGTGCGCTGCGAGGTGAAACCGAGCTTGCGGCCCGCCTCCTGCTGCAGGGTTGTGGTGCGGAACGGCTCGTAGGGACGGCGGGTGTAGGGCTTGGCCTCCACCTCGGCGACGGTGAAGGTGGCCTGCTGCAGAACCTCGGCCAGGGACTCGGCCGTGGCCTGGTCCAGGATCACGGCCTGCTGGTTCGTCGGTTGACCGGTGGCGTCGAAGTCGCGGCCCTGGGCCACGCGCACACCGTCGAGTCCGGTGAGTCGGGCGGGGAAGGTGCGGGGGTCGTGCCCACCCCCGGCGTCGAGGGTGGCGTCGAGGTCCCAGTAGGAGGCGGGCACGAAGGCGATGCGTTCGCGCTCCCGGTCCACGATCAACCGGGTGGCCACGGACTGCACCCGGCCCGCCGACAGCTTCGGCATCACCTTCTTCCACAGCACCGGGGAGACCTCGTAGCCGTAGAGCCGGTCGAGGATGCGGCGGGTCTCCTGCGCGTCCACCAGGTCGGCGTCGAGTTCCCGCGGGTTGGCCACCGCCTCGGCGATGGCCCCGGGGGTGATCTCGTGGAAGACCATGCGGCGGGCCGGAACCTTCGGCTTCAGCTCCTCCAGCAGGTGCCACGCGATGGCCTCGCCCTCGCGGTCACCATCGGTGGCGAGCAGGAGTTCGTCGGCCTGCTTGAGCTTGGCCTTGAGTTCACGCAGGGTGCTCCTCTTGTCTGCGGCGACGACGTAGAGGGGCGCGAAGTCGTCGGCGATGTTCACCCCGATGCGGGCCCACTTTGCGCCCTTGTACTTCTCGGGCACCTCGGACGCGCCGGTCGGCAGGTCGCGGATGTGTCCACGGCTGGACTCCACGATGTAACCATCGCCCAGGTACCCGGCGATCTTGGTTGCCTTCGTGGGCGACTCCACGATCACGAGCCGCTTCAGCTTCTCAGCCATGTTTCCTCCCTGTTCACTGCATGGGAACAATAGCCGACGCCCGCAGGTACTGTTCCGCGAGTGCCTGTCGCACCACCGGCAGGACCTCGGCTGCGACCTCCGCTGCGGGTTGTCCCAGCAGGTGGGCGACGGCGGCGATGGTACGGCCGACGCTCAGGTCGCCGTCGAGAGCTCCCAGCACCGCGCCGGTGGCGGTGGTGAGCTGGAGCCCCCGCAGCAGGCCGGTGCGTTGCCGCAGCACCAGGTGCTCGGGGTCGGCGGCCCCGGGCTGCCCGGTGGTCTCCAGCACCACGTGCCCCAGGGCGGGGCTGAGTTCCAGCAGCTCGGCCTCGGGCAGGCGGGCCGCATCGAGGGCCTGGGCGTGGGCGGCGAACATCGCACCGACGGGTTGGGCAACGGCGTGCGGCCAGGACTCGCAGCGGATGTCAGGGGTGGTACGACCCGAGTTGGTCAGCAGCAGCCAGCCGAGCCCCACCTCGTCGATGTCGAGCCGCTCGAAGTAGTCCAGCCAACGGCGGTAGGCGGGCTCCCACTGGGAGGTTCCCGCCAGTCCGGCGTCGGTGAGCCACATCTCGATGTAGGTGAAGCGGTCCAGGCGTTCCCGCTCCAGGGCCAGCAGGTCGCAGCCGGAACCCACCGCCCAGGAGGCGAGCCGGTCCTCCCACTGCTGCCCTGCTGGGATGGCCCAGTTGGTCAGCAGCTGCAGGCTGCCGCCGGGGTTGAGGTGGGCCGGTGCCTGCCGGACGATGGCCTCGACCAGGCCGTCGCCGAGGAAGGTCGACTCCCGGTAGGTCAGCCGCTGGTCGTCGGGGGGACTCATCACGTACGGCGGGTTCGAGACGATGAGGTCGAAGCCGTCGTCACCGACCGGGCCGAACAGCGATCCCTCGCGGAAGTCGATGTCCATGCCGCTGAGGGCCGCGCCGAACCGGGCCAGACGCAGCGCACGCGGGTTGAGGTCGGTGGCGACGACCTGCTGGCTGTGGCGGCTGAGGTGGAAGCTCTGCACCCCGCAACCGGTCCCCAGGTCCAGGGCACGCCCGACGGGGGTGCGCATGGTGATCTGGGCCAGGGTCAGCGAGGCCGGGGAGGCCCCCAGCACGTAGTCGGGGCGCGGCGGGGTGACGGCTCCGTCCAGGCCGGGGGTGAGGTCGCTGACCAGCCACCCGGAGGCCCCGTCGTCGGGGGAACCGTAGGGTCTGAGATCCACCAGGGCGCGCACCTCGTCGCCACTTCGGCCCAGCACCTCCGCCTCCAACAGATCGGCCAGACACGGCCCGAAGGTCGCCTCCACCGGGGCCAGGGCCACGGCCTGCTGCAGCAGGAACAGGCGGATCAACACCGCCTGCGGGTCCAGCTCCTCGGCCAGCGCGACGTCGGCGGGGACGGTGGAGTTGCGGCCGAGCCCGGCCTGACCGGTCTCGCCGATCCGCTCCAGGACGGCGTCGGTGGTGTGGTCGTGGGCGAGCAGCAACTCGCGCAGGCCGGTGAAGTCCATGACCCAACTGTGTCATCTCTTCTCCCTTCTTCGCTTCATTGAGAGGGTGCGCGGATAGGAGGGGTCGTCACGAGGATCGTCATGGTGGGCACCTGGCAAGGCGAACGACGAAGATCGCACTGGGGGTGCGTTCGAGGAGGACAACGCAGCCAGGGGGTCACCAGGGCGACCGCAGTAGATTCCGCCTATTCGCGCACCCTCTGAGTCCCAGTGGTCCCCAAGGGTCGTCTTCCCAACACGTCGGGACCACCGGGGTGTTTGGGCACGGCCAGCCAGATGTTTCGTGGAGCCCTCACCCCGTCCCGGCGGTGGCGGTGCGGGTCACAGCCAGGCCCTCATGGCCGAGGCCTGCGGCCAGCGGCACCCGGATGCTGACCTCCACAACGAAGCTGTGGGGGTCACCGAACACCTGGCAGGTGGTCAGCTCCGCCTGGTTGGCCTCGGCGGTCAGGGTGGCCACGGTGCAGCCGTCCTTGCCCACCGCCACCGCCTCGGCTGCGGCCAGCGCGGTCAGGTCGGCGGCACCGTCGGCCCTGGTCGCGGCGGCGAGCCACCCCACCAGTACCAGCGCCCCGGCAGCGACCGCCACCAGCGCCAGGCAGATCCCGGCCGTCATCACGGTGCCGACCCCACGCTCACCCCGCCTCATGGCCCCTCCCCCGGCTCCCAGGGAGCGAAGGCGTGGGACGAGAGCGACACCACGCCCAGGCCGGGCAGCTTCACCCCGGCGGTCAGGGTCACCGCCACCCCCTCGCGGGTGGTGCGGGTGGTGGCGGTGACCCCGGCCGGGGCGCGCTCGGCGGCCGCATCGGCTGCCTTCGCGTCGCCCCGGGCCAGGTGCCGGGCCACCTCAGCCGAGGCGGTGTGGAGCCCCGCCTGGGTCACCCCGAGCAGCACCACCCCGGTGAGGGTGCCCAGCAGCATCACGACGGCGATGAGTCCGATGGCCAGCTCCACCGTCACCATCCCTCGTTGGCCGCCTGGACGCATGGTCATCAGTCGTGGGCAGCGGCCTGGACGAAGATGTCGGTGACCCACTTCATCATGGTGTCGAACAGGGCGTTGTCGTGGAAGATGCGCAGCAGCAGCAACGCTGCGGCGGCGGCACCCAGCAGGCCGATCGCGTACTCGACGGTGGTGAGTCCTCGCTCGGCCAGGCGACGGGCGGGCCGGGTGCTGCGGGAGCTGCGGCGAACAGGAATCAGAGCGGACATGGCTTCTCCTTTGAACTGCTCACGGTCGCCTCTCGACCGTGACACTCACATCATGGGCACGCCGGGACCGCGAGAACTCTTTCCCACATCCTTTCCCCGAGGTGACAACACCTGGGCCCTTGGTGACAACACCTGAGGGCGCTGACCCCGCTGATCGTTGTGCACGAACTGGCAGGTTGCTTGCGGAGGTGCGACGTGTCAGCGTTTTTCACCGGCGATTCGTGCCCGGTCTGTGGGGCAGAGTTCTGTGGGGCAGAGTGGGGTGAGCACGACTCACAGGGAACGGACGGTTCGCCGTCGCGTGGTGACGTGTCAACGTTTTTCACCAGCGATTCGTGCCCGCTGGGGGCGCGGGCTGGGGTGGAGGGGTGATTGGGCGGGGTAGGCGAGAACAGGGTGGGCAGAGCAGGACGGGGCACAGGGTGCGGGGTGGGGGTGCGCCGTCTCGCGGGCTGGCAGAGTAGGGGCCGTGAACTGGGAACAGGTGATCTCGAGCGACGAGGTGGTGGCGCTTCGCCGTATTCCCGAATCGCCCGGGCAGTACGTCGCCTGGCCCGGCTGGCTGCCCGAGGACGTGGTGGCCGCCATCCAGGCCGCAGGGGTGGAGCGGCCCTTCCGGCACCAGGTGGACTTCGCCGAGCTCGCCCATGCCGGACAGCACGCGGCGATCTGCACCCCCACCGGGTCCGGCAAGTCGCTGGCCTACCTGATGCCCGTCCTCGCCGCCCTCGACGCCCCCGCCACCTCGGCTCGAGGATTCGTCCGCCGTCGCCCCACCGCCTTGTACCTGTCCCCGACCAAGGCCCTGGCCCACGACCAGGCACGGGCCGCCACCGCCTTTGCGCCCGCACGGATCAGCGTCACCACCCTGGACGGCGACTCCGACGAGGCCGAGCGACGCTTCGCCCGCGAACACGCCCACCTGGTGTTCACCAACCCCGACATGCTCCACCACTCCCTCCTGCCCGGGCACCAGCGATGGGCGGCGCTGCTCGGCGGACTCAGCCACATCGTGGTGGACGAGGCCCACCACTACCAGGGCATCTTCGGCGCCCACGTCGCCCAGGTGCTGCGACGCCTCCGCAGGCTCGCCCATCACCACGGCGCCAACCCCACCGTGCTGCTCAGCTCCGCCACCACCCCCAACGCCGCACTCTTCGGCGGTTCCCTCATCGGCGAGGACCAGGTCCAGGTGGTGGACCACTCCACCGCACCGACCCCCAGGCGCACCATCGCCCTGTGGCAACCCAGCACCTCCGTGCACCACGACACCGCCCGGCTGCTCGCCGCACTCAGCGACGACGACGGCCAAGCCCTGGCCTTCGTCACCTCCCGCGCCGGGGCGGAACTGACCTCCCGTACCGCCGCCGAGCTGGCAACCCATCCCGAACGCATCGCCTCCTACCGGGGCGGCTACCTGGCGATGGAGCGCCGCGAGTTGGAGGCCGCCCTGCGAGACGGCAGCATCCGGGGTCTGGCCACCACCAGCGCCCTCGAACTCGGCGTCGACATCTCCGGGGTCAACGCCGTGCTGGTCGCCGGATACCCGGGACGGCTGTCGGCCTTCTGGCAGCGGGCAGGACGCGCGGGACGCTCCGGCCAGGACAGCCTCGTGGTGCTGCTGGCAAGCGAGAACCCCCTCGACGCCTACCTGATGAGCCACCCCGAACTGGTGCTCGACTCCCCCGTCGAGCAGGCCGTGTGCCACCCTGAGAACCCGCACGTGATGGGTCCCCACCTGGCCGCCGCCGCCCAGGAACTCCCCCTCACCCCCGACGACGAGCGCTGGTTCGGGCGGACGACCCTACCGCTGGCCTCCCACCTGGCGGCCTCCAAGGTGCTGCGCGACCGCGGCGGCCGCTGGTTCTGGACCCGCCCCGACCGGGCGAGCGACCACATCGACCTGCGCACCTCAGGGGCCAGGGCCATCGAGATCATCGAGCGCTCCACCGGGGCCGTGATCGGCACCGTGGACCCCGAATCCGCCGACCGCACCGTCCACGTCGGGGCGGTCTACCTGCACCAGGGACAGACCTTCACCGTCACCTCCCTGGACCTCGAGGAACGCCAGGCCCTCGTGGTGGCCTCGCACCCCACCTGGTACACCGTGGCCGAGAGCACCCGAGACATCGAGATCGTCCAGGAACTGCGCCGCAAACCCCTCGGGAACACCGAGATCAGCTTCGGGCAGGTGAAGCTGACCTGGCAGGTCACCGGGTACCTGCGCCGCGACGAAGTGACCCACGACGTGCTGGATGCCACCCCACTGGAGTGCCCACAGCACACCCTGCTCACCCAGGCCACCTGGTACACCATCCCCGCCGAGGTGGCCCGGCGCATCACCGCCGACGGCGCCGAACTGGTGCTGGGAGCCGCCGCCCACGCTGCCGAACACACCGCCATCGGCCTGCTGCCCGCCTTCGCCCCCTGCGACCGCTGGGACATCGGTGGGGTCTCCACCGCGCTCCACCCCGACACCGGCCTGGCCACGGTCTTCGTCCACGACGGCCTGGCGGGAGGGGCCGGATTCGCGGCATTGGGCTACCAGCAGGCCGACCAGTGGCTGGGCGCGACCCTGGAGCGCCTGCGCGACTGCCCCTGCCACGACGGCTGTCCTGCCTGCGTGGTCTCCCCGAAGTGCGGCAACGCCAATCAGATGCTGGACAAGGCGGGGGCGACCGAGCTGCTGAGCCTGCTCCTCGGCTCATCCTGAACCCACCAGACGCCCCACCAGCGAGGCCACCAAGGGCACCACCCCCAGCAACACGAAGGCTGGTAGGAAACAGGCCATCAGCGGCTGCACCGACTTCACCCCGACGGCCCTGGCCGCCCGCATCGCGGCCTCGCGACGGCGCCGCCTGGCCTCCTCCGCATGGACGCGCAGGCTCTCCGCCATCCCCGTGCCGCTGCGCAGCGACCGCGCCAGGTCTCTCGCCGATGGCCCCCACGCCGGATGCTCCGCCAGCGCCAACCAGGCCGCGCTCGGGTCCCGGCCCACCTGCAGGGCCGCCACCACCTCCCCCAGCACCTTTGAGGTCGCCGGTGGGCTGAGGTCGCGCAGCGTCGTCGCGGCCCCGGTCAGCGTGGCCCCGGAGTCCAGGCAGACCGCCATCAGCTCCAGGGTCTGCGGCAGCTCCGCCGTCACCTCCTCGGAGCCCCTGCCGCCGCGCCGTCGTCGCCACCAGGGCACCCTGACCGAGGAAGACCGGGGCGAGGCCCGCAGCCGGGCCAGCGGGTCAGGCCGCCACAGCATCAGCACCGCGACCCCAAGACACATCCCGAACAGCAGATTCATGCGTTGCCTCCCATCCGTTCCGTCCACACCAGGCCGGTCGCTGCCAGACCCACAGCCAGCAGCACCAGCCAGCACCCCGCCGGGTTCCCGACGAGGAAGGCCACCGGGTTCGCCCCCGCCAGGAACCCCAGACCGAGCGCCCCGAAGGGCAGCACCGCCAACACCCGGGCGCTGTTTCGCGCCATCGCCAGCTCCGAGGCCACCACCCCCTGCAGCTCCTGCTCCGCCCGCAGCGCCTCCGCCACCTGGGTCAGCACCGAGGCCACCGGCGCGCCGAGCCGCTCCGCGACCCGCCAGGCCGCACCCAGCTGCCGGAAACCCTCCCGCCCCGGGCTGGCCGACACCACCGCCAGGGCCTCGGGGACATCGCCTCCCAGCCGCGCCGTAGCCACGACGGGGGCCAGCGCAGGGCAGTCCTCAGCCACCTCCTCCAGCGCCACCGTCGGAATCCTTCCCGAGCGCAGCAGCAGCGCCAGGCCCAGGATGGAGCGGGCCGTCTCCTGTTGACCGCGCCTGACCTGTCGCGCCCGCCCCACCCGCTGCACCAGCCAACCGACGGTGCCCGCAGCGATGCTGGCAGCAGCCAGCCAGGCCAGCCCCGAGGCCCCCCACAGCACCAGCCCGGCCAGGGGAGGCAGCAGCCACAGCAGCCGCGTCGAGGCCCTGCGGGGGCGCGACGGCGCGGCCTCGGCCAGCCGGGCCAGCGACGGCCCGGGACCGCACCACACCAGCACAGCGACCCCACACAGCACGGCGGCCAGTGTCATCATGGCCGACACCCCAACAGGGCCTGCAGCTCCGCCTCGCCCGGGCCGGGCAGGTCCCGCCCCGCCTCGAAACACCATGCCGGAACCACCGTCACCATCCCCTCCGGGCTGCGCCTGACCACCCCGAGCTGAGCCAACCTGCGCTTCCCGTCAGCCTCCCGGCGCAGGTGCAGCACCACCCGCACCGCGGATGCCACCTGGGCATGGCAGGCCGCCCGCCCCAGCCCGCCGAGTGCGGCCAGGGCCTCCAGCCGGGCCGGGACGTCATCGGCGGAGTTGGCATGGATGGTGCCGCAGCCGCCCTCATGGCCGGTGTTGAGGGCGGTGAGCAGGTCCACCACCTCCGCGCCCCGCACCTCCCCCAGCACCAGCCGGTCGGGCCGCATCCTGAGGGCCTGCCGCACCAGCGTGGTCAAGGTGATGGCCCCGCTGCCCTCGCTGTTCGCGGGCCGGGCCTCCAACCGCACACAGTGCGGGTGTTCGGGCAGCAGCTCCCGGGAGTCCTCCACCAGCACGATCCGCTCATCCCCTGGCACCCGGGCCAGCATCGCGGCCAGCAGCGTCGTCTTGCCCGTGCCGGTGCCGCCGGAGACCAGGTAGGGCACCCGCGAGGCCACCAGTGCCTGGCACAGCCGCAACGCCAACGGGCTGAGGGAGCCCAGTTCCAGCAGCCGTTCCAGACCGAGCGCCCTGGAGCCCGGAATCCGCAGCGAGATGCAGGTCCCCGGGCTCGCCGTCGGGGCCAGCACCGCGTGCAGCCGCACCCCGCCGGGCAGCCTGGCATCGACGAAGGGCTGCGCATCGTCGAGGCGACGCCCCGCATTGGCCGCCAGCCGGATCGCCAGCCGACGCACCTCCTCGTCGTCGGCGAAGGTGATGCCGGTGGCCTCCAGGCCACGCCCCCTGTCCACCACCACCTGATCCGGGCCGTTGACCAGCACGTCGGTGACCCCCTCCTGGCCCAGCAGCTCCTCCAGCGGCCCCGCCCCCACAGAGTGGCGACGCAGCTGCCCCAGGGCCTCCCTCAGTGAGCGATCCGTCACCACCAGACCCATGGCACGCATCGCGACGGCGACATCCGCGGCCGTGTGGGGACGCCCCAGACGGCCCAGCCGCTGCTGCAGTTCCGCCAACATCACCGCACCTGCCCCAACAGTCGCGCCGAGTCCCGCGCCAGCCGCCGGGCCAACCGGGAGCCCACCGTCGCCCCCTCCGCGGCGAGCCGCGGCACCCTGGGGTCCTCCCTGACCTGCCCGAGCAGCGGCATCCCCAGCGCCTCGGCGACGGCCCCGGCGGGCAGACTGCGACCCCGCCCGCACCGCACCACCACCCCGGCGGCGCGGGCCGGGCCGAGCCGGGCCGCAGCCACCGAGGAGACATCGGCACCCACCATCAGCACCGTCGTGGCCTGCCTGCCCAGCCAGGCGGCCCGCTCCCCGGACCCGGCATCGGCCACCACCAGGTCGTGGCTGCGCCGTAGCGCCCGCAGCACGGACTCAACGGCCCCACGGTCCGGCTCCTGACCCACCCGACGGCCCCGTGGCAGCAACTGCACCCGATCCACCGTCGCCAGGTGATCGGTCAGATCCCCGATCTCCCCGCGCGCCGCGTGGAGGTCGTCCCAGCTCATCCCACCCAGGGCCTCGGCCCCGAACAGCAGGTCCAGCCCACCGCCTCGATCCAGCTCGACGGCGACCGAACGCAGCCCGGCCTCGGCGGCGCGGGTCGCCACCGCCACGCACAGTGAGCTCACCCCGAGCCCACCGCTGGCCCCGACCAGCGCGACCACGGTGGCCTCGCGACTGCCCGACCCACCCGTGGTCAGCACCTCCGCCAACCGGGGCGCGTGGTCGGGGAGCCACAGGGCCGGGATCGACAGCTCAGCCGAGATGCGCAGCAGCTCCGGTGAGTCGAAACCGACCAGCCAGGTGCCGGTCGTGGCCTCCAACCCTGCCGTCCGCGAGGCCTGGTCCGCGCCGATCAGCCGCAACGGGGTCACGGCCCACAGCTCCCTGAGCTGCTCGCGCCCCTTGACCAGGCGCAGTTCGACGCCGAGCGCCAGGGCTGTGGCCTCGACGGTCTCGATGAGGGTCGGGTCCCGGGAGACCAGGACCGGTGGCGTTTTCTGTTCAGTGCTCACACATACACTTTGGGCAACGCCGGGCCCGAATGGTCATCGATCCTCGAATCTGTGGATAACCTGATGACACAACTTCCCCACAACCCCACGAGAAGAGATGTCGAAGATCAATCCTCTGCCCCCCGAGGCGCTCGCTTGGCTGGCCGTCTGGCCGGGCGTGCGCGGCCTCACGATCGGCGCGGTCCAGCTGGCCCGTCGCCTGCAGGAGGATGGGCACACCATGTTCGCGATGTCCCATGAGGAGATCGGCATCGACCGGCTGCGCCACAGCGAGGGCATCACCCCTGTCTGGGCGCGCCCCGAGGCCATGCCCATCGACCCCTGCCAGTTCGACGTGGTGTTCTGCCACCAGAGCTTCCACCACTTCGACGCCCCCCGCGCCCTGTCGGAGGTCGCCCGGGTGCTGCGCCCCGGCGGCTGCTTCTCCGCCTCGTACGTGGTGCGCGACGACTCGGTGCCGTGGGTGCGTCGTCTCACCGCCCTGCTGCGCCACTACGACCCGATGGCGATGCGCGGCGACTACGGCCACGACTCGCTGGAGGCCATCGACGCCTGCAAGTACTTCCCCGAGGTGGAGCACCGGGCGTTTCGGATCTGGCAGACGATCTCCCTGCCGGAGCTGCAGCAGCTGGTGGCCGCCCAGCCGCTGTCCCGCAACCTCACCGAGTCGCAGGCCGCCCGGCTGCGCGACGAGGTGCGCGACCTGTTCGAGCACGCGGTGCGGCCCGGCGAGAACCTGAAACTGCCGTTCCAGCTGCTGGCCTGGCGGGCCTGGGTGAACCACGACGAGCTGACCGCCCCCGTGGCTCCCCCGGAGACGGGAATCAGCATCGACGTCTGAGAGTGGCCCCGAGTAGAGTGGGGCCACCAGCGAAAGGATGATGATGGCCCCCACCGCGTTCCAGAAGCTCCGGGACACCCTCGGCGAGTTCCTCGCCCGTGGCACCGAGCTGGCCAAGGTGGAGCTCACCCCTGCGGCCAAGCACGCCGGGATCGGCTCGGGGCTCGTCGCGGGGGCCGCCGCCTGCATGTTCCACGCGCTGTGGATGCTGGTCGTCGCCCTGGCCTTCGGCATCGGCTGGTTGTTCCACGCCCTGGCGGGGGTCTCGCTGCTTGGTTCACTGACCCTGGGCTTCGTCATCTCGATGCTGGTGGCGTTGATCGTCGGCATCGTGCTGGCCCTGTTCGCCCGGGGCCAGTTCCTCAAGGTCGAGGCCCCGCACGCCACGATGGAGGAGGCCCGCGCCACCTTCGTCGCCCTCACCGACGCCTTCATCGGAGCGGACTCCCAGCTGCTGCTGGCCCGTCCCGGTGTCGACCCGAGCCCCGATCCCAAGACCGACGAGCCGACGCTGCCGTCAGTCCCTCAGGAAGCGGTCGGGAACGGCGCGTAACCTGTCCCGATCCCACGGGCGGGCCCAGCCGCCGACGGTGAGGGTCGCATCCAGCAGGTGTGCGGTGAGCCCCCACACGAACCACTCCCCCAGCTCGAAGGCCGGTCCCCGGTAGCCGCCGGGCAGGCTGGCCGTCACGCGGACCGCCGGATCGCTCAGTTGCTCCAGTGGGAGCCGCATCACCCCCGCCACCTCTGAGGGATCGCTCGGGATCAGCTCCGTCGGCTGTTGCCAGGCCGCGACGACGGGGGTCACCTCGTAGCCGCTGACCGGCACCCAGGCGCTCGGGAGGCAGCCGATGGGCTCCACCCCATCCCCTGGCAGCCCCACCTCCTCGCGGGCCTCCCGAAGTGCCCCGGCGACGGCGTCCTCACCGTCCTCCAGGCCCCCTCCGGGGAAGGAGATCTGTCCGGCGTGGGCACGCAGCCCGGGGCTTCGTTCGGTGAGCAGCACCGTCGGTGAGGGTTCGTCGCTCAGCAGGATCAGCACGGCCGCCTGTCTGGCGTCCTTCGGGGCCGCACCGAACTGCCCGAGCCGGGCCACCCGCCCCTCGGCCAGTGCGTCTCTCAGCGCTGCGAGGCCGGGCACAGGTCCTCCAGCACGCATTCCGAGCAGGTCGGGCGGCGGGCATGGCAGCAGCGCCTGCCGTGCCAGATCATCCGGTGACACAGCATCACCCACTGCTCGGGCGGGAACAGCGCACCGACGGCGCGCTCCACGTCATCGGGCCGGGTCGAGTCCACCCAGCCGAGCCGGTTCGCCAGCCGGATGATGTGGGTGTCGGGGGTGATGCCCGGGACGTCGAAGGCGTTGCCGAGCACCACGTTGGCGGTCTTGCGGCCCACTCCCGGCAGCTTCACCAGGTCGTCGAGCGTGGCGGGAACCTCGCCGTCGTGATCCGCCACGAGCGCGGCGGACAGCGCGACCAGGGAGCGGGCCTTGCTGCGGAACAGGCCGAGCGAGGAGATCGTGTGTTCCACCTGGCTGATCTCCGCAACGGCCAGGGAGTGCGGGTCGGGCCACCGCGCGAACAGCTGCGGGGTCACCTGGTTGACCCGCGCGTCGGTGGTCTGCGCGGACAGCACGGTGGCCACCAGCAGCTGGAACGGGGAGTCGTGGATGAGCTCGCAGTGGGCGTCCGGGTGGGCCAGGGCCAACCGCTCCCCGACCTCGGTCGCACTCATTGCTCGTTCAGTTCCACGATGATCTCGACCTCGACCGGGGCGTCCAGGGGCAGCACGGCCACCCCGACGGCGCTGCGGGCATGGGGCTGGGTGAAGACCTCGCCGATCAGCTCGGAGGCCCCGTTGGCGACCTGGGGCTGCGCGGTGAAGGAGGGGTCGGAGGCGACGAAGACCACCACCTTGACCACTCGGGCGATGTTGTCCAGTCCCCCGGCCGTGTCCGCAGCAGCGGCCAGCGCGTTGAGAGCGCACTGCCGGGCCGCAGCCACGCCGTCGGCCAGCTCGAGGGTGTCCCCGAGCCTGCCGACGGCGACCAGCTGGCCGTCACGCATCGGCAACTGGCCGGAGGTCCACACCTGGCTGCCGACCCGCAGGGCGGGGGTGTAGGCGGCCAGCGGGGCGACGACGGCGGGCAGCTCCAGCCCGAGCGCGGCGAGTCGCGTCGATGGGCTGGTCATCACTGCCCCAGGGGACGTTTGAAGTAGCCCACCAGGGTGTCCGGGTTGGGTCCGGGAGCCAGGGTGACGAGTTCCCAGCCCTCGGAGCCGAAGTTGTTGAGGATCTGCTGCGAGACGTGGCTGAGGATCGGTGCGGTCAGGTATTCCCATTTGGTCATGGCATCAAGCTTGCCACCGCCGATGAGGCTGCGACAACAGGTCTCCCGACGTGGTCCCGGCCATTCCCACGTCGTCCCCGCTCCCTCCTCAACCGGCCTTCGGCAACTGCCCGTAGGTCAGCAACAGCTCCCGCCACGAGGTGATGTCAGGACGGGTGCGCAGCAGGTGCCGCCGCTCACGCTCGGTCATGCCGCCCCACACCCCCCATTCGATCCGGTTGTCCAGCGCCTCGGCCAGGCACTCCATCCGGACGGGGCAGCCGACGCACACGTTGCGCGCCTTCTTCTGCTCCTTGCCCTCCGGGAACAGTGCGTCCGCCATGTCCCGACACCTGGCCCTCAGGGTCCATTCACTTGCCTCTCCCCAGGACATCCTTGCCCTCCCTCGCGCATCGGCACTGTCGTTTTCTTGACGCTAGCGCATTCCCCGCAAAAGCAAAAGCCCCCCTTCGGTCAGACCCTCAACCCCGCCTTGAGGGCTGGCCGGGGGCGACTCGGGACCGTGCGCGAACACGAACTGGTGGGCCGCTCGGGCGTGAAACGTTTCACATCCGAGTCTCGATGAAACAGCCCGGCAATTCGTGCACACCCGAGAGCCTCCGGGGCGGCAACGACCCCTCCCCGAACCTGAGTACATCACCCCAAGGGGGACCCCCCAAACCCCCTTTCCCAACCCTGAGCGCTGACTTGGGGATTCACCCGATAGGCCGACAGCCATGAGGCTCAGCACCTAGTCAGAGCTGGTTTGCGGAAAGTTTTCCACTGAGTACGGATACTCAGATCACGCCGTCCCCGGTACCTACTCAAGACGGGTAGTACCCCCTACCGAAAACGCTGTCCGAGGTGCATCGGATCCGCCACTGTAGATGTCACAGGAATGAAACATCGACCCCGTTCGACGGGGCGAGGAGGAACACCGATGACCATCGCGCTCGATGCCACCACCCCCTGCGTGAAGTTTGCCGACCTCTTCCAGAACCCACTCCTCGAGGACGAGGCAACACGACGGGAGGGCGCTGCCGAACGTCGCCAGCGCGCTGCTCTGATGGCCCGCGCCGTCTCCCTGTGCGCCGGATGCCCGTTCCAGGCGCAGTGCCTCACCGAAGCCGTCGTCCACCACGACGTCGCCGGGGTCGTCGCGGGCACCACCGAGGCCCAGCGGCTGGAAATCCGCTCCCGGCTCGGCGTGAAGGTGAACCCGGTGGACAACGACCTCTTCGCGGGCGTCAACTCCGGCCGCACCTTCAACCAGGAGGAGATCCAGCGGCTGCGCAGCGCCAACCCCACCCAGCCGCTGTCCGCCATCGCGGCCCGGCTCGGCTGCTCCATCTCGACGGTGAAGCGTCACCTGCGCAGGGCCACCAAGGAGACCGAGGCCCCCAGGGTCCGGCGGCTCACCCCGTCGAAGACCCAGGTGATGGCTGCCGCCGCCGAGGTGCTGGGGGGCGACGATCAGTTGGCCGCCTGACCGGGGAACCAGCGGTCGAGCTCGATCACGGTGCCGCCAGCGGTGAAATCAGCGGCAACGTGGTCGGCCACCGCCTTCACCTCCGCCGGGGCGTTGCCCATGGCCACGCCCCGGCCCGCCCAGGTCAGCATCTCGATGTCGTTTCGGCCATCCCCGATGGCCAGCACGTCACGCTGATCCACGCCCAGCTCGGCCGCAACACGAGCCAGGGCCGCCGCCTTGTCCGTCCCCAGCGGAGAGATGTCCATCCACGCCGACCAGCCCACGAAGTAGGACACCTCGTGCAGGCCCAGCGACTCCGCCATCTCCACGAAGACCTCGTCAGAGCTGTTCGGGTCACAGATCACCACGCGGGGCACGGGCCGGGATGACAGCTCCTCCAGCGACTCGACGACGACCTTCTCGCCGCTCAGTTCGCCGGGCGGGAAACCCTTGGAGACCCGCCAGTGCTCCTTGTCCGGCACGGCGATGGCGGCCTGCGGGGCCACACGGGCGACCTTGGCGATCGTGTCCGCGGGGTCGAAGAGTTCCTCGTGCAGGATCATCGCGGGCGGGTAGCTGATGGTCTGCGCCCCGTTGGCGCAGATCGCCACGCCCGGCGGGAGCCCCAGCTGCTCCACCACCCAGCTCGTGGAGATCCAGGACCGTCCGGTGGCGAGCACGACGGGAACCCCAGCGGCCACGACGCGGTGCACGGCCTCGCGCACCGCATCGGGCAGGGTTCCGTCAGCGCCCAGCAGGGTGCCGTCGATGTCAAGGGCCACCAGGCGAGGGTGAAAGGTCATCGTCGCATCTCTTCCTCAGTTGTCACCCTCAACCTTAGAGGGTGCGCGACCAAGCGCTGCACATGTGCTGCGCCCCCGGAGCGACCCCATGGGCTGCGGAAGCTCTAGAGTTGGGGCCGGAAGGAGAGTCCGATGTCCACTCCGCAGTACCCCAATGTCCCTCAGCGCGGCATCCAGCCGCCCCCGCAGGCCCCTTACCCCGCGCAGCCACCGATGCCCCAACCACCACGCGCGGCGGGCAGCCCCGTCGGTATCGGCGGGAGCCGGGTGCCGGTGCAGGAGAAGTCCACCTTCACCTTCCCGGGGCTGCTGGCCATCGTCGTGGTGCCGGTGCTGCTGGGCGGCCTGGCCTGGCTGCTGTCACTGCTGCTTCCCTTCACCGCCCCCTCAGGGGCGCCGTTCCCGTTCAGCCTCGGTATCTTCGGCATCGGAGCGGCGGCGCTGAGCTTCCTGCTGCTCAGCTCCGGGTTGATGCTGCTCAGCCCCGGCGAGGCGAAGGCCCTGGAGTTCTTCGGCTCCTACATCGGCACCGTCAAGGAACCCGGCCTGTGGTTCGTCACCCCGTTCACGACGAAGCGCCGGGTCTCGATCAAGGTCCACAACTTCGAGACCAACGAGTTGAAGGTCAACGACGCCGACGGCAACCCCATCAACATCGCTGCCATCGTGGTCTGGCAGGTGGCCGACACCGCGAAGGCCCTCTACGCCGTCGAGGGGCACGAGTACTTCATCCGGGTCCAGGCGGAGGCCGCGCTGCGACACATCGCGATGAGCCACCCCTATGACAACGACGCGGTCGAGGTGACGCTGCGGGGCGACACCGAGGTGATCGCGGGCGAGATGGCCGCCGAGGTGGCGGCCCGCATCGGGCTGGCCGGACTCGAGGTGATCGAGACCCGTATCTCGTCCCTGGCCTACGCCTCCGAGATCGCCCAGGCCATGCTGCAGCGCCAGCAGGCCAGCGCCATCATCGCAGCCCGCGAGAAGATCGTCGAGGGCGCGGTCTCGATGGTGGAGGACGCCCTGGCCAAGCTGGAGAGCTCCGACATCGTGACCCTCACCCCGGAGCACCGCGCCACGATGGTCTCGAACCTGCTCGTGGTGCTCTGCGGCGACTCCCGGGCCACCCCCGTGGTCAACACCGGTCTGATCCAGCACTGACCACGAGGCACGGCCCCGAACTCCCAGGCCACCTCGGGCACGAACCGCGGGAAAAAGACGGTTCACCGTCGTATGCCGACGCCCCAGCGTCTTTCACCTGCGATTCGTGCTCCCCACTGGCGCTCGTGGTCCGGTGTGAGCAGCGGAACACCACCCCCGCTGGTCGAGCCGGGCCCGGAGTTCTACGGAGGGCCCGTGTCGAGACCTCTGGCACCCGGTGCTGAGACTTGAGTTGGGTGGGCATGGTCACCAGGTCTCGACTCGGGTGTTCTCGCAAGCTCGCCCACCCGGCTCGACCAGCGGGAGGGACAGAAACCGCAGAGAAAAACCCGGTCACCGTCGTATGCCGACGCCCCAGCGTCTTTCACCTGCGATTCGTGCTCGGAGGGTCGGGGGTGGCGATGAGCGCGGAACGTGGAGAGTGGAGAGGGGGCGACGGGCGAGCCATCAGCGGAGCACATCCACCCCACCCAGGAAGGGGCGCAACGCCTCCGGGACCCGGACCGAGCCGTCGGCCTGCTGGTGGTTCTCCAGCAGCATGATGATGATCCGGGTCATGGCGCACAGCGTGCCGTTGAGGGTCGCGACGTGCTCCGTGCCGCCGTCGGTGCGGTACCGGATGCCGAGCCGCCTGGCCTGGAACTGGGTGCAGTTCGAGGTGGAGGTCACCTCCCGGTAGCGCTGCTGCGTTGGCAGCCAGGCGTAGCAGTCGTACTTGCGGGCCGCCGACAGCCCCAGATCACCCGAGGCCACGTCCAGCACCTGGAACGGAATCTCCAACGCGCTCAGGAAGTCCTTCTCGAAGGCCAACAGCTGCCCGTGCCACTGCTCGGCCTCCTCCGGGCGGCAGTGGACGAACATCTCAACCTTGTCGAACCAGTGCACCCGGAAGATGCCGCGCGTGTCCTTGCCGTACGACCCGGCCTCGCGACGGAAACACGGCGAGAACGCCACGTAGCGGCGCGGCAACGACTCCGCCTCCAGAATCTCCTCGCTGTGGTACGCGGCCAGCGCCACCTCGGAGGTCCCCACCAGATACAGGTCATCGGCGGGCAGGTGGTACACATCCTGCGCGGCCTGCCCGAGGAAGCCGGTGCCAGCCATCGCCTGCGGCTTCACCAGCGCGGGCGGGATCATCGGGGTGAAGCCCCACTCTGCGGCCTTGAGCATCGCCAGGTTCAGCAGCGCCACCTCCAGCTGCGCCCCCACCCCGGTCAGCACGTAGAACCGGGAGCCGGAGATCTTCGCCCCCCGCTCCATGTCGATGGCCCCCAGCGCCTCGCCCAGCTCCAGATGATCCTTCGGCTCGAAACCCTCAGCGGCGAAGTCCCGGGGGGAGCCGACGGTCTCGACGACCACGCCGTCGTCCTCCCCACCGGCGGGCACACCGTCGAGCACGATGTTGCCGAGCTGCAACACCAACTCCTCGAACCGTGCCGCCGCCAGGGCCTCGGCCTCCTTCGCGGCCTTCACCTCGGCCGCCAGCTCCTTGGTGCGAGCCAGCAGCGCGGCCTTCTCATCGCCCGTGGCCTTCGCGACCTGTCGGCCCAGCCCGTTCTGCTCGGCCCGCAGCTGCTCGTAGCGTGCAATCCCTGAGCGACGCGACTCGTCGGCCGCCAGGATGTCGTCGACGAGTTCCACGGACTCGCCGCGTGCGGCCTGCGAGGCACGAACGGCATCGGGATTGCTGCGGATGAACTTCGGGTCGATCATGGGAAAAGCCTACGCCTCAGCCTCCCAGCCCCTCCAGCCAGCGCCCTGCCTCCTCGAAGGCCTCGTCGTCGAAACCGCGACGCACCGTCGATGGCTGCTCGTCGGCCCGGGGGTAGGAGCCGAGGAAGACCACGTCGCGGCAGATCCGGTGCAACCCGAGCATCGCCTCCGCCAGGCGACGATCCGCCAGGTGCCCCTCCGCGTCGATGGCGAAGCAGTAGCTGCCGAGCAGCGTCTTCGTCGGGCGCGACTCGATGCGGCACAGGTTGACCCCCCGGACCGCGAACTGCTGCAGGATTTCCAGCAGCGCGCCGGGATGGTCCTCGTGCATGTAGGCCACCAGCGTGGTCTTGTCCGCCCCGGTGCGCTCCGGCAGCACGCCCGGCCGTGAGACCACGATGAACCGCGTCACCGCCCCAGGGTTGTCCTCGATGGAGTGGGCCAGCTCCTCCAACCCGTACAGCCGCCCCGCGACGCGGGCGCAGATCGCCGCGTCGTGCCGCGAGTTCGGGTCCGAGACCTCCAGAGCCGCGCCCGCCGTCGATCCGGCCTCGGTGACATGGGCCTCGGGGATCATGGTGGCCAGCCAGTCGCGGCACTGGGCGGCGGCGTGGCCGTGGGTGAGCACGGAACGCACGTCGTCGAGCGAGGTGCCGGGGCGCACGTAGAGACCGAACTCGACGGGGATCACCACCTCGCCGCGGATCACCAGCGGGTCGCCGTCGACGAGCTTGTCGAGGGTGGCCGAGACCCCGCCCTCGACGGAGTTCTCGATGGGAACCACGGCGGCGTCCACCTCCGATTGACGCACCGCGTCGAGGGCCTCCCCGACGCTGACGAAGGGGATGCCCTCCTCGTCGCTGATGCTCAGGAGGGCCTGGTGGGTGAAGGTCCCTGCGGGACCGAAGTAGCCGATCACTGGTTCAGCGTATCGACTACCGCTTGACCCATGTCCGTCATAAGGTCGGCTGTGAGGGGGCAGCTGTTCAGGAAGTGAGGACCAGACAATGGCAGTGGAGCAGGCGGATCAGGGGGCGATGATCCGTGCCGCGGGGCGGGTGGAGGCCAGCCACCAGCAGATACACGAGCTGCAGATGCGGCTCCAGGATGACCTCCCGCGGCTGGCGACGGTGTTGGACGGGAACCGATTCGTCGCCTTCCAACGTGACTACAGCCACTTCGACTCGCAGATCGAGCGGGTCAAGCAGGGGCTCGACCTGGTGCACTCCTCCCTCACGGGGCAAGGGCGGCCGCGGGTCGTCGTCGCGATGTCCCTGGAGTCGGACCCACCCCCCAGCCCTGAGTTCCCGACGGGGCTTCCTGACGGTGCCTCGGAGTTGGCCGGGGCGAATGCGGAGCTCAACTCGGTGCTCAACAGTCTGAGCACCGAGCTGGCGGAGTCGATGCCGAGCTGGGTACCGGAGGCCCGCGAGGCCTGGCAGGAGGCCAGGCGGTCCTGGGTGGAGGCGAATCGTCGCCAGTCGGAGATCCTCACCCAGCTGGGTGATCGGGACTGAGGTCGCGGGCCAGGTCGCGGCCGCCAAGTCGAGGCGGGTTGCCCTGCCACAGCGGGCCGGGGTCGTCGTCCAGGGCGGCGGCGAGGCGCTGCAGGTAGACCTCGCGCGGCCATTCCACCACTCCCAGCGACTCCAGGTGTGGGGTGCTCCACTGCACGTCGAGGAGTCTGAGGCCCACCCGACGCAGGTCGGCGACGAGCCGCATCAGCGCGACCTTGGAGGCGTCACGGCCGAGCTCGGGATGGTGGAACATCGATTCTCCTGCGAACAACCCGGCGATGCGGATGCCGTAGAGGCCCCCGACGAGCCGGTCCTGGTCATCCCAGGTCTCGACGCTGTGTGCGAAGCCCATCTGGTGGAGCGTGGTGTAGACGGCGGTGATGCGCTCGTCGATCCAGCCGCCTGCACGGCTCGGGTCGGCGCAGGCGGCCAGCACCTGGCTGAAGGCGCGGTTCACCGTCGTGGTGTAGCGGGCGGCGGACTTGCGCAGGGAGCGGGTGACGCGCAGCGCGTCGAGGGGCAGCACGGCCCGCGACATCGGCGACCACCAGCCCATCCGCTGGTCCAGGGGCATCGGGAACACCCCACTGCAATAGGCGGCCAGGGCCATGCGGGGGTCGAACTCGTGGCTGTAGCCGATGAGGTCGGCACGGGGCCACTGCTGCGGGGGTCCGAAGGGATCGAGCACGCTCCCCAGTGTCGCAGGTCGACGCAGCGCCCCTCTCCTCGCACCCCCACCCGAGCACGAATCGCCGACGAAAAACGCTGGCGCGTCACCACACGACGCCGAACCGTCGGTTCCCAGCGATTCGTGCCGCCCTTTCTCCTCGCACCCCCACCGAGCACGAATCGCCGACGAAAAGCGCTGGCGCGTCACGACGCGACGCCGAACCGTCGGTTCCCAGCGAGTCGTGCCGCCCCCTCTCCTCGCACCCCCACCGAGCACGAAACGCCGACGAAAAACGCTGACGCGTATGCAGGCGACGCCGAACCGTCCGTTCCCCGCGATTCGTGCCCATCTGACCCCGTCGCCAGGTCCGAGCACGAATCGCCGACGAAAACCGCTGGCACGTATGCAGGCGACGCCGAACCGACCTTTCCCCGCGATTCGTGCCCATCTAACCCCGTCGCCAGGTCCGAGCACGAATCGCCGACGAAAAACGCTGGCGCGTCACCACACCACGCCGAACCGTCCTTTCTCCGCGATTCGTGCTCATGGGCGCGACGGGGTGGGGTGCGTGGACTGGCGCGTCGGGCGTCCCTCAGCAGCGTTTGAAGGCACCGGGCGAGGCGACAAGGACCCCGGGCGCCCTGCCAGGCCCGGGAGGGCGGCAGCCAGTTCCGTCGTCGAGGCGACGGGGACCCTGGGGCGACGTCGGGCGTTGGGTCTTGGGACCCGTTGTGCCACTCTTGAGCAATGACCGGGAACAGGGATGCGGTGGCCGTGACCGAGATGACCGCGGACGCCTTCCACCAGATGTTGGAGATCGCCATCGAGGGACGGGGCAAGCTGCCGGGGGCCAGGCGCTCAGCCCGCAGCGCCCTCGAGCGGCTCCGCGACCCCGAGGCCGCGGTGGCCCAAGTGGCGAACCAGCACATCCTGATGGCCGGCGGGCAGGGGTTTGCGACGAACTGGGGCGGCTTCCTGCTGGCGTTGGTGACCATTCCCGCCAACCTCGCGGCCAGCCTGTTCGTCCAGGCGCGGGCCGTGGCCGCCATCGCCCACCTGCGCGGCTACGAGCTGAACGATCCCCGGGTGCGCACCGCCATCCTGATGGTGATGCTCGGTCCCCGCGCCGCCGAGCGGCTGATCCGCTCCGGCCAGCTGCCCAGCTCGCCCGCCGCCGTCGCAACGGCCCCCGTCTTCGATGCGCGGCTGGACGAGCGGGTCTCCAGGGCACTGTTCGAGATCACGATGAACCAGATCAGCGGGAAACGGCTCGGGGTGTTCCTGGGCAAGAAGATCCCCTTCGTGGGCGGTGGGGTCGGGGCCGTGGTCGATGGCTGGTCCACCAACGCCGTCGTGCGCCACGCGATGCGCGAGTTCGTCTCCCGCCGCCCCCGGATCGCCCCCTACGCGGAGGCCGTGGAGTAGCGCCGCGGCACCCTGGCTGTGATGAGGCACATCGTCTCGTAGGTGATGGTGCCCATCAGGTCGGCGATCTCCTCGACGGTGATCCGCTCGTCCCCCTGGGCGCCGAGCAGCACCACCTCGTCGCCGACCTGCACCTGCGGGGGCTCAGGCCCGAGGTCGATCATCGTCTGGTCCATGCACACCCGCCCTGCGATGGGGCAGGAACGTCCCCCCGCCAGCATCCTCCCCCGGTTGCTGAGCAGCCGCGAGTAGCCGTCGCCGTATCCGACGGGGACGGTGCCGATCCAGGTGTCGCGGGGGGCCGTCCAGGTCCGCCCGTACCCCACCGTCTCACCTGCTGAGACAGGTTTGAGGAAGGTCAACCGCGACGTCCACCGCGCCGCCGGGGTGAGTCCCTGCCACGCCGTCGTGGCATCGGCGCGGCAGCCGTAGGCCATGATCCCGGGACGGATGAGGTTGGTTCCGGTCAGGTCGTGGCCGAGCACCCCGCCGGAGTTGCCGGCGTGAATCCATGGCACCTCCCCCACCGCCTGCTGCACCGATGCCGCGACCCCCAGGAAGCGACGCAGCTGGGCCCGGGTGAACTCCTCCCCCGCCGGGGAATCGGCGATGGGAAGGTGGGTGAACAGCCCGTCGAGCACCAGGTGCGGATCGGCCGCGATGGCCTCGGCCAGCGACGGCGTGGCGTCGGGTTCGGCCCCCACCCGACGCATCCCCGTGTCCACCTTGAGGTGCACCTGAGCAGGGGTTCCACTCCGACGGGCGGCCTCGGTCAGGGGGGCCAGCTCCGCCATCGAGGCGACGGTGAGCGTCAGCCCCGCCGCCACCGCAGCCCCCAGCTCCTCGGGCAGCGTCGGGGAGAGTTTGAGGATCGGCAGTCCCACCCCGGCGACCCGCAGCTGCTCGCCCTCCGAGACCTGGGCCACCCCCAGCCAGTCGGCACTGCCACTGTGCTCGACGTGCCGGGCCACCTCGACGATGCCGTGGCCGTAGGCGTTGGCCTTGACCGGCAACAGGACGGCTCGGCCCGGCTGGTTCTCGCGGGCCAGGGCGAGGTTGGCGTCGATGGCTTCCAGGGTGACATGGAGAGCGGTCACAGTCATGCCTCCATCCTTGCGCACTCGCCAAGGGTTCGAGACCGCTTCCCTCAGATGGCACAATGTGACCCATGTCCAACAACCAGTGGAACGGCGCCCAGGATTGGAACGCCCAG
>JAUNKV010000008.1 GCA_030532575.1 Propionibacteriaceae bacterium
TGGTCGAGCCGGGTCCTTCTCCGCTGGTCGAGCCGGGAGTCCCGATGCGGAGCGAGGGATTCCCGAGTCGAGACCTCGCGACCATGCGCAGTGACTTGAGCCCCAGATCATCCCCATCCAACTTGAGCCCCAGCACCGGGTGCCAGAGGTCTCGACACGCTCGCTGACGCATCGCGGCTCGACCAGCGGAAAACAGGAACGCCCTCCGCTCGACCGGTGGAGGAGGTACCCCTACACTCGTGGCCGTGTTGAAAGCGCGTGATGCCCAGGGCCGGGCACAGTTGGATGCCGCCTGTATCTCCCCCGTCCTACCTCCAGCCCTCGACCCCACCCGGTGGCGGGTCCGGGCGGCCCGTAGGCTCCCCGCCGTCCCGCACCGGATCCTTCGCGGCCACAAGAAGTGGGTGACCAATCTCGTCGCCGCAAAAACCCCTGAGGGTCGGGAGCTGCTGGTCAGCACCAGCGCCGACCGCACCGTGCGCATCTGGGACCCGGCCACCGGCGAACAGCTCGCCCGGCTGAAGGGGCACAAGGCCAACATCCTGGGGCTTTGTCTCCTCGACGACCGGATCGTCACCGGCAGCGACGACGCCACCTTGCGGGTGTGGGATGTCACCTCGGGAGAGCAGGTTGGCGAGCCGATCCGGGTTGACGTCGATGCGGTGCGGCAGGTCATCAGCTGGCGCCACGACGGGCGCGCCTTCGTCTCCGCGCGGTGTTACCGCAAGGGCGCTGACGTGATCCTCACCTGGGATGCGACCACCTGGGAGCAGGTCGGCTCACCGATCCGGGACAAGAAACGCGAGCTGACCGACCTCACGTTCCTTCAGGTCGAGGGTCAGCCCCTGCTGCTGGCGCTGGCTGCCGACTTCGACAAGTACCGTTCCCTCATCCAGTTCTGGGACCCCTTCACGGGCGAGAAGCACCAGGATGCGGTGAAGCTGCCCCACGAGTTCAGCACCGGCCTGGCGGTGCTGCCCGACGGGCTGCTCGCGATGGTCCACAACGAGAATCGCACCCTGCTCGTCGATCCGACCGTCCGGGAGCGTGTCGGCAGGCCGTTCAAGCACAAGGGCGGCGAGGTGTCGGCGCTCACCTGGTTCAGCGACGGCGATGCGACGCGGCTGGTCACCGTCGTCTCCTCCAGCGTGTCCTGCCCCGAGGACCCGAGGGTCTGCATCTGGGACCTCGACTCGGGTGAGCTGCTGCACCAGTTCCCCACCGGCCACATCGGGCGGGTGGACCGTCTGGTCAGCCTCGACGAGGGCCGATCCTTGGCCGCAGCCAGCACTGATGGCACCATCCGGGTCTGGGACCTGGCCGAGGCGCGGGACCACCGACCCGAGGGGTTCACCGGGCGCGAGGGCTACCCGGGGGTGGTCCAACACCTTCCGACGGGTTCGGGGGCCGGGCTACTGGTGGCATCGGGCTGGGTCTGGGATGCCAGCACCGGGGCGCTGGTCCATGCCTTCGAGGGTGACATCGAAGACGACGCGGTCCACATCGACCCGGACGGCACCGCCACCCTGCTACGCCTCGACGCGGAGGGTCAAGTGGCGGTGTGGGACCCGGCGCAAGCAGCGGTCATCCGCTCCTTCCACACGGATGAGGAGTACTCGCACCTGGTCCCGGAACCCGGCGGGACCAGGCTGGCCTGTCGCGGCTTAGGGTCGAGGGTGGACCTGCTGGACATCGCCACAGGGGAGAAGCTGGACTCCTTCACCCTGGCCGAAGAGAGCTACGACGACGCGGAGCACGTGGCCTGGCTGCCCGGCGAGGACGGGGCCAGGATCGGCGCGATCTTCTACCGAAGCTTCATCATCTGGAACCCGGCCACGGGCGAGAGGAGCACCCACCCGGTGCCGGGCGACGGGTTCTTCGATCAGGCTGTTGTCCTGCCCGGTGGGAGGCTGGCGTTCACTCCGCCCGACGGACACCCCGCCTTCGCCGGGTTGCGGGTCGTCGATGCCGACATCACCCCGTCCAGCCCCCAGCTGGCAGGCTCGAAGGACCAGAACGAGGCAGTCCCGTTGGCGGGACCGGAGGGCTCCGACCGGCTTGCCACGTGCGGGACCGCAGGCATCATCCGGGTCTGGGACCTCACCACGGGTGAGCAGCTGTTCAAGGCCGACCTCGGGGTGAAGCTGGTGTCTCTTGCTGCCCTGCCCGACGGTGCGCTCGCCGTCGGGCTCGAGGACGGCTGGGCGATCATCGAGCTGCCTACCGGGCTCCCCAGTTCCACGGTGGCCGATCCCCCAGCTGCTGCCCGCTGACCACGGTTTCACCCCGGTCCTTGACCAGCTCGATCACGGCGTGATCCGCGGCTGCCTCGGCGATGGCCTCGATGAGGACCTGCGAGTGGGTGACCACGACGACCTGGGTGTCGGTGACGCTGGCGATGAGTCGCCCCAGGGCCGGGATGAGGCTGGGGTGGAGGCTGGTCTCGGGTTCGTTGAGGGCCATCAGTGGTGGGCGCAGTGGCGCGTGCAGGGCGGCCAGCAGCATCAGGTGGCGCAGGGTGCCGTCGGAGAGTTCTGCGGCAGTCAATGGGCGCAGCATCCCGGGCTGGCTCATGGTCAGCTCGAACACGCCGTTGTCCGCCTGCACCTCGATGCTGCTGCCGGGGAAGGCGTCGTCCACCAGGGCAGCCAGGTCGGTGCGGCCGTGCTCGATGATGGTCTGCAGCACGGCGGCGACATCCGAGCCGTCGCTGGAAAGGCTCCAGGTCCGGGTGCCGATCTGAGGTCGCCTGGCCGGGGCGGTGGCGTCGGTGCGCAGTGAATCGTAGAACCGCCAGGCGGCCAGGTCGTCGCGCAGGGGCCGCAGCTCGGGCACCTCGAACAGCATCGAGGAGTGGCTGGGCAGGGGCGACGGCGCACCACCGGCTGCGTCGTGGAAGGCGATGTGACCGTTTCGGCGGTCGGCGATGAGGGTGGCCTTGCGCATCACGGGGCCATCCCAGGCGGCTTCCCGTTTGATCTCGGGGTCGCGGTTGAAGGCGCTGTACCGGGACTGCTGGGGCAGGCCGAGGTCCACGAGGTAGGAGAAGCCGTCTGCCCCCACGCCCAGCCTGAGCGAGATCGGCCCCGTGCGGTTGGTCCCGGCCCACAGGGCGGAGCTGAGGCCGCCCTCCCGGGCGAGCTCCCCGATCACCTCGCCCATCCCGCAGGCCGCGAGCAGCCGTAGGGCCTTGTAGAGGCTCGATTTCCCGGCCCCGTTGGCCCCGGTCACCACGGTGACCTGGCCGAGCGGCACCACGACCTCCCTGAGACTGCGGTACCCCGCCACCGCCACACTCCGATACATGCGGGCAAGCCTACGGCCAGCTTCGAGGCCGCTTTCTTCCTGGACCCATAAAATCCCACCATGTTCCTCGACGACATCGCCAGCCCGACGGAGCGCATCCGGCGCAAGCTCGCCGTAGCCCGGCTCGTCGATCACTTCCGCGAGGTGTTCGGGACCAGCCACCATGACTACATCCTCCATCCCCCGGTGAGCATCGACACCGTACGGAGCTACGAGGCCAGGCGAGGGATCAGCCTTCCCGAGCCGTACGTCCGCTTCGTCACCGAGGTCGGCGACGGCGGAGCAGGCCGACCGGGCTGGACCACCGAGGGGTTCGGCGCAGGGCCGGGCTACGGCCTGATGCCCTTGGAGCATGAGGGCTGGGCACGTGAGAAGAAACTGATGAGGTGTGAAGCTCTCATCGGTTCCCTGAGCAAGACGGAGTGGCGCCGCAGGTTCCAGGCAGTCGATGAACTCGACGACGAAGCAGCCGATGCCCTCTCCGACAGCATCCACCACGGCGTCTTCACCCTCACCGAGGGCGGCTGCAGCGACTTCCACGGCCTCATCCTCTCCGGGCCTGCGCGCGGTGCCGTCATCAACTCGAACTGGGAGTACGACTTTCCCGACGGCCCGCCCGAGATCATCGACACCGACTTCCTCAGCTGGTACGAGACTTGGCTCGATGACATCCTGGGCGACCGGGTGCGCAAGTCCTGGCGCGACCACGGACTCGGCCCTCGCGAACTGTTCCACTGCCTCAAGGATGACTTGGCCGACCGCACCGCAGGTCGTCACAGCGACCTTCACCTGCAGATGATCGGCGGCCTGCCGAGGCTGAAGCCGAAACGCATCGCCACACTCCGCGAGTACCACGAGACGACGGACGACCCCAGGGTCCGCGACTACTGCCTGGCTCTGCTCGCCCAATTCGACCCCGACAACACCCACCCCCTGCTCGTTGATGCCAGCGACGCCCTGCTGATCCACATCCTCACCACCCGCGCCCCCAGCCTGATCCCCTCTTTCACCGACCGCCTCAACCAGATGCGCGACAGCAGCCAGGACCTCGCCGACGCCGTCGCCCTTGTCCTCTCCGCGTGACCTGGGCAGCGGAAAAGGGCAACAGGCCCCGCCCCACTGGGGAACAATGGATGCTTGGGACCAATGTTGTGAGGTGATGATGACCAGGACCCTGCTGTTCGCCCCGGAGACCTTCAACTTCGCGGAGGTGACCCGCTGCGTGGAGGTGGCCCGGCGGTTGCCGGAGTTCCGCTGTGTCTTCGCCGGGTTCTCCGACCGCTTCATCGCCCCCATCCTCGACGCGGGATTCGAGTACCGCCCCCTCACCCCCGTGCTGAGCGATGAGGAGGGTGAGATGGCCCTGGCCCTGGATCAGGGTCGTGGCCTGAAGCACCCGTTCACCGCGTCGATGGTGCGTGAGCGGGTGGCAAGCGAGCGGGCACTCATTCGGGTACTCCAGCCCGAGGCGGTCGTCATCGGAACGACGCTGACGCAGCTGATCTCCGCCCGCGCGGAAGGCGTGCCGCTGTACTACGTCAAGCCGTTCGCCTACTCGCTGCCCCACATGACCCAGATGCGCCGCACCGGGTTCCTGCCCACCGGCACCACCCGGCAGCGACTCGCGGATCGCTGCTGGGCGTGGTTCATCCGCACCGTGCTGGCCAAGGCGCTGCCCACCCCGACGGGGTTCACCACCGTCGCGCGTGAGTGCGGCCTCAAGCTGTCACGACGCATGGTGCAGTTCATTGACGCGGATGTGAACCTGCTGGCCTCTCCACCAGAACTCATTCCCGACTGGTGCACCCTCGATGACACCCACGTCGCGGTGGGGCCGGTCTATGCGCAGCTGGCCACCCCCATCCCCGACGAGGTCGCCCGGCTCCGCGAGGCAGGCCGCCCTGTGGTGCTGGTGGCGATGGGCAGCTCCGCCAATCGGGACCTCGCGTTGCAGGTGCTGCGCGGCATCGCGCAGGCCGACGTCACGGTCCTTTCCCCGACGAGGCTGTACCTCAGCGACGCCGACATCGCAGCCCTGCCGGGCAACGTCCACGTCACGGGCTGGCTGCCGGTGCACCAGCTCGGCGACCTGGTGGACGTCGCCATCACCCACGGCGGCGAGGGCACCGTGCAGACCAGCTGCGCAAACGGCTGGCCCTTCATCGGGATTCCACTGCAGTTCGAGCAGCGCTACAACGTCACCCGCTGCGTCGAATTCGGCAACGCCCGGCTCGTCACGCGCAGGCAGGCGGCCCGCACCAACTGGGCACAAGCCGTGACCTGGTTGCTCGAGGACCAGCCAACGCACGAGGCGGCGGCTCGCATGGCCGAGCTGTTTCGCACCCAGGATGGCCCTACTCGATGCGCAGCAGTGATCCGCTCCAGGCTGGGGTGACCACTATGCTTCACCCATGCCCTTCCAGCTCACCGACCCGATGGAGCGCATCAGGCGCAAGCTCGCCGTGGCCCGACTCGTCGATCACTTCCGGGAGGTGTTCGGGGCGGGCGGTCACGAGTACCGGCTCGGGCCGCCGCTCAGCCTGAAACGGGTCCGGCAACTGGAGGACAAGCGGGGCTTCACCCTGCCGGAGAGCTATGTGAAATTCGTCACCGAGATCGGCGACGGTGGCCTCGCGGCGGACTCACCGGAAGAGATAGCCGGTCCGGGTTACGGCGTCATCCCGCTTGATCGCCCCCGCTGGAATCGCAAGAAAGCAACCCGCCGCGAGGCCCTTGTCCTCCAGCAGGCTCACCCCTGAAACAGCAGCCATCTCCTTGGAAACCAACGGCCAAGTTGTTAGTATCCAAGCATGAAGTCGCGTGAGGCGCTCCAGCGAATCGCGGAGGTGACCGCTTCCCAGTGGGGCCTGGTGACCTCCGCGCAGGCTCGCCTGCTGGGCATCAGCCACATGCACCTCACACGCCTGAACGAGGCCGGGGAGCTCATCCGCCTCACTCACGGCGTGTATCGCCTTGCCGGGGCACCCAGCCCCCAACATGAACTGCTCCGTGCGGCGTGGCTCGCAACTGACCCTGGCCTGCAAGCGCATGAACGGCTGACACATCCGCACCTCGAGGTTGTGGTCTCCGGCGAGTCTGCTGCCGCACTGCTGTCGATCGGCAACTTCCGCGCTGCTCACAACGAGTTCACCTGCCCTCGCCGCCGCCAGACCGGACGCCCCGATGTCCAGTTCCGGCACCGAGACCTGGCCCCCGTGGACGTGACGCTCCGGGAAGGGCTCCCCGTGACCACCCCGGAACGCACCATTGCTGATCTCGTCGAGGCCCGTCAGGACCTGGGGACCGTCACCGACGCACTGCGTGACGCATCCCGTCAGACAACCCTGAACCTCGATCACCTGAGGCAACTGCTCGCACCACTGGCTCGACGCAATGGCTGCCGACCGGACGACGGCGCAGCACTACTGGAGGTCCTACTGAACTCCGAAAGCCCGACCCTCACAGCAAAGTACCAGGAGGCTGGATGACCACCCCTTACACCTCCCCAACCGCTGTCGAGGCAGCCATCAGGTCAGCCGCCCGCGAAGCAACACGCCATGACCCGTCGCTGACGGTTCAGGAACGTATCCGGCTGGAGTACTTTCACCGTTTCCTCTGCCGTGTCTTCTCACCGCCGGGGCATGTGCACTGGCTCCTCAAGGGCGGGACAGCGATGCTGGCCAGAGTTCCCTCCGCAAGAGCCACCACTGACATCGACCTGCTCAATGGTTCTGGCTCCCTGCAGGCAGCGCTCACAGAACTACGCACCATCGCCCAAGAGGACCTGGGCGACTTCTTCCGCTTCGAGTACGTGGGACACGCGGAGTCCTTGGGCGCAGGTCAGCCCTATGCCCGCGGCTTCCGAGTCAACTTCGACGTCCTCATCGGCGCCACGAAGAAAGATCGACTGAGCATCGACCTCGTGGTGGGATCAATCACAACAGCGCCACCTGATGTCATGACCCCCACCAACGTCCTCGCCCTCCCGCGCCTCCCCCAAAGCTCGTACCGCCTCTACTCAGTTATCGACCAGGTGGCAGACAAGGTGTGCGCCACGATCTCAACGTATGACGGTCACCCCTCGTCTCGGGCAAAGGATCTGGTGGACCTCGTGGTGCTGGCTTTGACCCAGCCCATGCAGAGCGCCCCTCTCCGCGCCGCTCTTCTGCGTGAAAGCTCAGCCCGTGGCCTTCAACTTCCCTCAGCCTTTGCCGTTCCTTCCGGCTGGGCCGCCACGTACCGGAAACTCGCCTCCCGGGTACCCATCTGCTCAGGCCATCTCGATCTGACGGCTGCAGAAGCACTCGTGGATCGCCTCCTGAAACCGGTACTGACCAACCAGAGCTCCAATCAGCACTGGCTCGCACAGCCCGCAGAGTGGGCTTGATTGGGAATGAACCCCCAGCCCCGCCCGATCTTCACCGACCGCCTCCACCAGATGCGCATGAAGGGCCAGGACCTCGCCGACGCCGTCGCCCTTGTCCTCCAAAAATCCCCCACGCAGAGCTGAGGGCAGGCCCCGACAGGGCGCTACCTTTGCAAGTGCAGGGTCTGGAGCACAGGCGAGGGAGGAACCCTGATGACCGACGAGATGCAGCGATGGACCGATCCGCTGACCCCGGGCACCGCCCTCGGGCCGTGGCGGCTCACCCAGCGCGCCCAGCGTCCCCACTTCACCGGGGTGACGCTCATGGATGCCCACCGGTTCAACGAGATGGTCGCCTGGGAGACCCCGGACGGCGCCTCGCGCCTGGTCTCGGTCTTCGGCAAGGGGGACCTGCGGGTGTTCGACACCGCCTCCTGCGAGATCATCTCCCACATCACCGTCGGGGAGACGACCTCAAATCTGTGCATGTTGTCAGGATCGGAGGTCCTGCTGGTCCATCCCACCGACGAGGTGTCGGTGTGGGACCTCAGCACCGGGGAGCTACTTCGACGGTTCAAGGCTCCGCACTCCCAGTTCACCCCGTTCACCGCCTGGCGCGAGGGGAAGCGGACCCTGTTCGCCTTCGGCTCCGACCTCGAGGGCGTGGAGGTCCGCGACGCGGCCACCGGGAAGCGCCTGGACTCGCCGCTGCGGGGCCAGGGCTTCGGTGTCTCCGGCCTGGCCACCGTCACCACCGCCGACGGCCGTCACCTGCTGGCGGTCTCCCACCGCAACGGCTGCCTGCAGGTCTGGGAACCCAGCGCGAGGAAGCGACGACTCGTCGCCACGTTCACCCCCGAGGGGCCACCCATCAAGCGTTCCCTGACCACCGTTGCGGCGTGGCGCAGTGGCGACGACGTGCGAGTCGCGGTGCCGGTCGGCTTCGTCAAGGAGCAGGCCATCGCGGTGGTGGACGCCCTGACCGGGGAGGTCGTCCACACCATCACCACACCGGGGCTGAGTTCCATCGACCCGCTGCTGGTGCTGCCTGACCCGGCCGGGCCGCGGCTGCTGGCGCTCTCCGGCGACGGCACCGTCCACACCTGGGACGCCACGACCGGTCAGTTGCTCACCGGCCCGGTCGTCGGTCCCTTCGAACATGCGACCTTCGCCACGGCCTGTCCCGATGGTCGCATCGCGCTGGCCCAGTGTGAGGGTGAGGCCATCACCTTCATCGATGGCGTGGCCGAAGCCCCCTTCCGTCCTGTCGAGAAGGCGTCCTGGCTGGCCCCGAGTCGCGATCTTCACGTGTTCCTCGGTGAGGGCCGAAAGGTGCGGGAATGGGACCTGGCCGAGGGCCGCCCGGTGGGACCGGCGCTGACCTCAAAGGCCGAGGCGCTGTGCGGGGCGGCACTCGATGCCACGCGCGTGGTCGTCGGATACGGCGACGGCATGGCCCGCCTCTGGGATCGCGCAGCCGAGGACCCGCAGGACAAGATCACCTCCTGGGTCGCCCACGAGCAGCAGGAGGTCCTCGCCATCACGGCATGGCAGGAGGGGGAACAGGTCCGGGTCGCCACGGGCGGCGGGGATGACACCATCCGGGTCTGGGACCCGGCCACCCGACGGCCGGTCGGGGCGAGCATGGAGCACCAGGGGGTGCGCCAGGTGGTCGCCTACACCGACCGCGCGGGGAGGCGTCGCCTGGCCAGTGGCGGCGAGGACTGCACCGTGCGGTTCTGGGACGACGAGGGTCGGCAGGTTGCTCAGTACGTGGACGAGCCCGGCTGGATCGTCGGTCTGGTGGCCTTCACGTCCCGACGGGGCAGGCCCCGGGTGGCGGCGGCCTCGGAGGGTGGCGAGCTGCTGCTGTTCGACGGCGAGGACGGCACCCTGTTGGCCAGCTGGATGGCCCCGGAGGGTGGCTCCCCGATCTCGGTGACGGCCCTGCCCGACCACACCCTGGCGTATCTCACCGACATCGGCACCCTGCACCACGTGGACCCGGAGACCGGGCAGGAACTCTCCCACGCCGGGATCGGGGCGCACACCGTCGCAGCACTGCCGGATGGCTCCGTGGCACTCACCCGCTGGGACGGCTGGCTCAGGCTGGAGCCGGGCCGGTGAGTTTCTTCACCATCTGATCGACTCGGCGTTGTTTGGTCTCATCCTTCTTCGCATCATCGACGGCCATCGCCCACTCCCGCTGGTGGCTGTAGGAGAGCTTCTCCCAGGCCTGGCGGAGTGCGGGATCAGCGTCGAGCCGGTCCTGGATGGGTTGCGGCGGGACGATCACCCGTTCCTCGACATCCAGGGCGACGGTGACCGCCACCTCGTCGCCGATCTCCACCCCGAGCGCTGCCCGGTTGGCCTTGCTGAGGAAGACGCACGGGCTGCCGCCCATCCGCGAGACCCTCACCCGCACACTGTGCTGCCTGATGGTGACCACCACCGGCGGCTGTTTCGCGTCGCTGAGGGCAGCGGCCTGCTCCTCGCTCAGCTCGATGCAACCGGCCGGGCCGTAAGGGGTGATGACCGCCTGGAAGTGCAGACTCATACCCCGAACCCGGTTCGCAGGTGAAGACCGGCCCCGGATGGGATAGGCTGTCACAGCTGGCCCCGTAGCTCAGGGGATAGAGCACCGCTCTCCTAAAGCGGGTGTCGTTGGTTCGAATCCAACCGGGGTCGCCAGTCCTTGGGAACGCGCAGCGTTAACGAACTTGCAGGTGCTTGCGCGAGACACTGATGTCAACGCTGCCAGCAGAGCGAAACGGCGATTCGTGTCGTGCAGGCGGGGTCCCCAGTCCCGCCTGCACGTACTCTCAGTCGATACCCAGACCGTGCAGCATGCTCGCGAAGGGGATGACCTCCTCGAACTCGTCCTGCTTGCCTGGCCAGGGCGCGCAGGTCAGCATCGAGCGCAGCTCGGCCACCGCCTCCTCGACGCGCCGCTGCACGTCTGCTCCCCCAGCACCACCGAAGTCCTCCGTCGCGGCGAACACCCCGGTCCTGGCGGGCAGCGCCCCCAGGTAGGACAGCAGGGGGCGCATCGCGTAGTCCAGCATGAGCGAGTGCCGGGCCGTGCCTCCGGTTGCGGCAAGCAGCACGGGACGCCCCTTGAGGATTCCCGGCTCCAGGATGTCGACAAAGCTCTTGAACAGCCCGGAGTAGGAGGCGGAGAAGGTGGGGGTCACAACCACCAGGGCCTCGGCCTGGCACACCTCATCGACCACTGCGGTCAAAGCCTCGGTCTGGAGCCCGGTCAGCATGGCATCGACGATGGCGTGCGCGTGGTCCCGCAGGGAGATCATGCTCACCTCCTCGCCCGCCAGGGCCGTGGCGAAGGCGTCGGCCAGCAGCTTGGTGGTCGAGGGGACACGCAGTCCGGCATGGACGATGACGAAGCGGCTCATGACAGCCTCCCAGCGGCCGAAGCGTTGTCCTCTTCCGCCCGGGTTCCGGTCCAGCGGTCCACGGCGGCGCGACCCTGCTCAGGCTCAGCCCCGCCCTTGGCGGCGACCAGCGCGGCATGGGTCGGGGCGTCAGGGACCCCGGGGGCACGCCGGGCCTCGAACTCACGACGCAGCACGGGAACCACCTCGGTGCCGAGCAACTCCACCTGCTCCAGCACCGTCTTCAGCGGCAGTCCGGCATGATCCAGCAGGAACAGCTGACGCTGGTAGTCACCCACGTAGTCGCGGAAGCTGAGGGTCTTCTCGATCACCTGCTCGGGAGTACCGACGGTGAGCGGGGTCTGCGAGGTGAACTCCTCCAGCGACGGGCCGCCACCGTAGACGGGGGCGTTGTCGAAGTAGGGGCGGAACTCACGCACCGCGTCCTGGGAGTTGTGGCGCATGAAGACCTGCCCACCGAGCCCGACGATGGCCTGCTCCTCGGTACCGTGCCCGTAGTGGGCGAAGCGACGGCGGTAGAGCTCCACCATCCGCTTGGTGTGGCTGGGTCCCCAGAAGATGTGGTTGGAGAAGAAGCCGTCGCCGTAGTAGGCGGCCTGCTCCGCGATCTCGGGGCTGCGGATCGAGCCGTGCCACACGAACGGGGCCACGCCGTCGAGGGGCTGCGGGGTGGTGGTGAAGCCGTGCAGCGGGGTGCGGAACTTGCCCTCCCAGGTCACGACCTCCTCATCCCAGAGCTTGCGCAGCAGCGCGTAGTTCTCGACGGCGAGCTGCACGCCGTCGCGGATGTCCTTGCCGAACCAGGGGTAGACGGGGCCGGTGTTGCCGCGCCCGAGCATGAGGTCCATGCGCCCGTCGACGAGGTGCTGGAGGGTGCCGTAGTCCTCGGCGATGCGCACCGGGTCGGTGGTGGTGATGAGCGTGGTGGCGGTGGACAGCAGGATGTTCTTGGTCTGCGCCCCGATGTAGGCCAGGGTCGTGGTGGGGGAACTCGCCACGAAGGGCGGGTTGTGGTGCTGGCCGAGGGCGACGACGTCGAGGCCCACCTCGTCGGCGAGCTTGGCGATCTCGACGGTGGCCTTGATCCGCTCGTGCTCGGTGGGGGTGCGCCCCGTGGTGGGGTCGGTGGTGACGTCACCGACGCTGAAGATGCCGAACTGCATGGTCTCCTCCTTCTGCCTTTCTAGTTGAACAGTAAACTACTTTGCCTCGGTGTTTATTCCCGGCCTCACGCTCGCCCCTGGAGGCGGGCCCGGTGCAGCACCTCGTGACGATGCTGGTCCAGGTGGGACTGGATGAGCACCACCTCGGCGATCTCGAAGGATTCGCTGGCATAGGTGTCGAGGGCCTGGAGGAGTCGCCCAGCCGCCTCGCCGCGCCGGGACCTGGCGACGGTGAGGTGAGGGATGAATCCCGTCCCGTCAGGGCGGCCGCCGTGCCGCGACACCAGGGCTCGCAGTTGGGCGGACCACTGCCCCAGCCTCTCCCCCGCAGCACCGGGGACCGCGAGGTGGAGCACCTTGGCCCGGTCGATGGGACCGAAGCACCCGGCCCCGGCGATCTGCATGGCCAGTGGCGCCTCATCCCGGCCCCACTCGTCGAGGGCCACGGTCAGTTCGTCGATCCGCACCTGGGGATACTCGGCCATGAAGGCCAGGGTGAGGTGGAACCGTTCGGGCCGGGTCCAGGCCCAGCCCGCCACATGGTGCCGGGGCTCGAGGAACCGGGCGATGTCATCGACGACGGCAGGCGGCGGCGACACAGCAAGGAAACAACGCATCACCGCCAGCCTACACGGAGGTTTTCTCCCGATGCTCCTGGTGGAAACCGCTGGCATCCCGGATCGGAGGCACATCACTTCGGCTCCACCGCTCGGCCAACAGCGCGATCTCCTCGAGGCTCAGCGCACCCGAACGGGATGATCCTGTTTCTTGACGGAGCCGCTGCACCTCCACCGCGAGGTCGCGGTGCCTCTCCAGAAGCGCAGCCGCGGAGTCCCACTGAGTCACACCATCTGAGATACCCGCCATGCGGCCATGCTACCTTCCCTCAGAACGCCAGCCCTGAGGGTTCCTCGCCCAGTTCGACCTCGCGGGGGTTCACCACCTGGAAGCCGTTGGCCCGGTAGGCCTCGTAGTCGAAGTTCTCGCACTCGTCGTAGCCGATCCGGTGGTAGTCGTAGAACCCGTCCCAGTGCTCGTAGCCGTCCCCGAGCTCGGTCTCCAGGAAGGCCTCCGCCATCGCCATGCCCAGCCGAGGACCGATCCAAAAGGCCCCCATCGCCAGCAGGTTGCAGTTGTTGGCAGCCGCCGCCCTGCGGGCCGCGTGCACCGATTCCGCCACCGCCGCGTGCACGTGCGGGCACTTCGACGCCGCGACGTGGATTCCCATCCCGGTGCCGCAGAACGCCAGCGCCTTGGTGAAGCGGCCCTCCGCGATCTCGGCTCCGACCCGAAAACCCACCCGGTGGTACATCGGGGTCTCCTCCAGCACCGGGGTCAGGTCCGAAACCTCCCAGCCCCGGGTTTCCAGGTGCGCCTTGACGTGCTCCTTGAGTGGGAAACCGGCGAAATCCGCCCCCACCACGACACGTTTGGTGTTCTCACTCACTGCTTCTCCTTCGGACGGAACCGGAACCTCTGGCCGAGCTCGGTGGTGCTGATGACGATCAACAGCACCGCACCGTAGATCAGCGGCCGGTAGAAGTTGCTGATCTGGGGGAAGGCGTTCAGGCCGGAGGACAGGATCTGCAGGATCGCGATGGCCAGCAGCACCCCGACGAGCCTGCCGTTGCCCCCATTTGGGTTCACCCCGCCCAGCACGACGATGAGCACCGTGAGCAACGTGTAGGTCACACCGTAGTCGGCCTTCGCCGAGTTGTAGTTCGCCATCATCACCAGGCCCGCCACCGACGCGCACAGCCCCGACAACGCATAGGTGCGCACCAGCAGACCCACCGAGTCCAGACCGCTGAACTTCGCGGCCGTGGCGTTGCTGCCGAGCAGCTGGATCTTCGTCCCGAAGGACATCTTGTGCAGCACGAAGCCGACGATCAGCGCCATCACCACGAAGATGAGCAACGGCGTTGGCACCCCCAGCACCTTGCCGCCGAGCAACGAGCTGTAGGCCATCGGCAACCCGCTGATCGGCTTGCCCTCGGAGACCACGATGGCAACGCCGGTGAACAGCTCGAGGGTTCCCAGCGTCACCAGGATCGCCGGAATCCGCACCACCGCCACCAGCAGGCCGTTGAGCACCCCCGCCAGCACCCCGAGGGCCAGTGCGACGAGCACACCTGCGGCCACCGCGCTGAGCTGCTGCCCCTGGTCCGCGCCCCGTGGCGCGATGGCGAGCATCACGGAGGCCGAGACGATGGCACTCATGTTCGCCACCCCCACCGAGGACAGGTCGATACCGCCGGTCATCATCGTCAGCATCACACCCAGGGCCATGATCCCGTACTCGGGGAACTGCAACGCCATCGACTGCCAGGTACCGATGCTGGTGAAGTCGCGGGTCTTGACGATGAGGAACAGCAGGCACAGGGCCAGCAGGAACACCGTCAGCCGCAGGATGTGCGCGTCCACGCCACGCACCCGGGCGATGAATGAGGTCGAAGTCATCTCAGGTCCTCTCATTCCGCAACCAGACGTTGCCTACGACGGCGCCTGGTCAGCTGCACGGCGGAGACGCCGGTGCCGATGATGATCAACAGGCCGAGCGCGAAGCGCTGCCAGATGGTGGGCACACCGCTCAGGATCATGCTGTTCTGCACCATGACGATGAGCAGGGTGCCGAGCATCACGCCGGTGAGGCTGCCGGTGCCCCCGGTGATCGCGGTCCCGCCGAGCACCACGGCTGCGATCACCAGCATCTCGATCCCGAGCAGGTTGGTCGGGTGCATCTGTCCCATCATCGAGGTGCGCACCAGACCGCTGAGGGCCGCGATCACCCCGACGATGACATAGAGCCAGAACTTGATCCTGCGCACCTTGAACCCGGCCCGGATGGCGGAGGTCTCATCCCCGCCCAGCGCATGGATGCCCCGGCCGAACATGGTGTAGCGCATGATGACAAAGGCGATGCCGACGACCACGACCAGCAGCAGGAAGGCCACCGGCAGGCTCGAGGTCAGCCCCGATTCGGCATTGGTGACGGTGAACAGCGACGCCCTGCCGAACTCGGCCATCGCCGTCGGCAACTGGGGAATCTGGACCGAGTTCAGCGCCCCCTGCATCACCCCGGAGAACACGTTCGCCGTGCCGAGGGTGATGATGAGGGTCGGCACCGCCAGCCGGGAGGTGAACGCCCCGTTGAAGGCCCCGAGCAGCGCGCCGAGCACCAGCACCAACAGCAGGGGGACGATGATGCCCCCGCTGTAGTTGCTGTCCACGAGGTACCGGGTGACCGCGTAGACCGCCAACGAGGCCAGGGCCGGGAAGGAGACGTCGATACCACCGGAGACCAGCACCATGTGGGCACCGACGGCGAACAGTCCCGGAACGATCATCGCGCTGGCCAGGTCCACCAGGTTGTTCGCGGTGAAGAACTGCCCGGAGCGGAACTGGATCAGCAGAGCCAGCACCACGATGACCAGGAAGACGTAGAACTCGTTCGCGCGCAGCATCCTGCGGGTGATCTCTGCCATCTCAATCCTCCTTGATCTCGCCGGTGATCCGGGCCGACAGTTCCTGACCTGTGAGCTCGGCAGGGTCGAGTTCCTCGACGAGTCGGCCGTCGCGCAGCAGCAGAATCCGGTTGCTCAGCCGCAGCAGCTCCGGGATGTCATCGGAGATCACGATGATGCCCATGCCGTCGTCGGCGAGCCGACGCAGCAGCTCGTGGATGTCGTTCTTGGAGCCGATGTCCACCCCGACGGTCGGCCCGCCCAGGATCAGCACATCGGGATTGCGGGCCAGCCACTTCGCCAGCACCACCCGCTGCTGGTTGCCTCCCGAGAGGGTCTTGACGGCGTTGTCCGGGTTGGCGGTGACGATGTGCAGTTCCTCGACCCAGCGCTTCACCTCGGCAGCCCGCCGTTTCCGGTCGAGCACCCCGATGCCGGAGGAGAGCTGGTCCAGCTCGGAGACCACGATGTTGTCGGCGATGGAGCGCTCCAGCATCAGCCCCTCGGTCAGCCGATCCTCCGGGACGTAGGCGATGCCACGGGAGATGGCGTCGCGGATGCTGGCGAAACGCACCACCTCGCCGTTGACCCGGATCTGGCCCGCATCGGCGGCGAACACCCCGGACAGGGTGAGCGCCAGCTCCGTGCGTCCCGAGCCGAGCAGCCCCGTGATGCCCAGCACCTCGCCGCGCCTGAGCGTGAAGGAGACATCCTCGAAGGCCTCGTTCAATCCGAGTCCCTCTGCCTGCAGGACCGGCTCCCCCGGTTCACGCGCTGGCAGCAACGGCTCGTCGGAGAACTCCCGGCCCGTCATGTGGCGGGCGAAGGAGCGATGATCCAGCTCGCTGGTCCCGGCGGTGGTGATCAGCCTGCCGTTGCGCAGGATCGTGAACCGCTCGCTGATCTCGAAGACCTCGTCCAGCTTGTGGCTGACGAACAGCGTCGCGATACCACGCGCCTTCAGGTCGGTGATGACCTTGAACAGCGCCTCCACCTCGCGGTGGGTGAGGGCGGTGGTCGGCTCGTCCATGATGATGAGCTTGGTCTTCGTCAGCAGCGCCCGGCAGATCGCGATGAGCTGCTTGTCCGCGACCGACAGGTCCCCGACCCTGGCGTCGAGATCGACTGAGAAGTTGATCGTGGCCACGGCCTGCTCCGCGATCTGGCGGAACCGCTTCCAGTTCACCAGACGACGGCGCGCCGAGATTTCGCTGGTCAGGGCCAGGTTCTCCAGCACCGTGAGGTTCGGGAAGATGGAGAAGTCCTGGTAGATCACCTGGACCCCGCCGTGCATCGCCTCGAGCGGGGTGAGGCCTCGGTGGCTGTGGCCGTCGAGGATGATCTCCCCGGCATCGGGCTGGTACACCCCCGAGATGACCTTGATGAGGGTGGATTTTCCGCTGCCGTTCTCACCGGCCAGGCAGTGGATCTCGCCGGGTTCCAGTACGAGGTCCACACCGTCGAGCGCCTTGACCCCGGCGAACGACTTGGTGAGGCCCCGCACCTCAAGCACAGGCTGCAACATGGTGGCTCCTTCGCGAGCGTCCGGGCGCGCTCATCGCACGCCCGGACGTGGCGGTGATGTCAGAATCCGAGGCTGTCGACGTTCTCCGCGGTGATGACGATCCAGCCGGAGCCCTCCAGCACCTTGTCGCTGCCCTCGGCGAACTTCATGGACTCGTAGCCCTCGACCCCCAGGTTGACGCCGTCGGCGATCTGCTCGCCGTCGAGCACCTTCTTGGCCAGCGCGGCCATCGCGTACCCGGCCAGGGCCGGGTCCCACAGGGTCAGTGCGGCAACAAGCCCCTTCTCCAGGATTTCCTTGTTGGCCGCGGGCATCCCGGTCCCGGCGGTGAACACCTTGCCCTTGAGGCCGAGCTCCTCGATGGCCCGGGCGATGCCGGGGGCGTCGAAGGAGGAGGTGCCCATGATGCCCTTGAGGTCCGGGTACTTCTTGAACAGCTCCTTGGCGGTCTGGTAGGCCCCCTCGCCGTCGTCCTGGGACTCCACCCTGGCCTCGGCCTCGAGGAGGGTCATGTTGGGGTACTTCTCCTTCTGGTGCTTCACCCCACCGTCGGCCCATTCGTTGTGGGAGGCGTTGGTGACGTGGCCCACCATCGTGGTGTAGAGCCCCTCCTCACCCATCGCCTTGGCCAGGTTGTCCATGATGAAGCCGCCGTAGGCCTCGTTGTTGAAGGCCTCGATGTCGTACTTGGTGTTCTCCTGGCTGGCGCCCTCGTGGGTGATGACGAGGATGCCCGCGTCCATCGCCTCCTTGAGCACCGGCTCCAGGGCGGCCGGATCGACGGGGACCACGCAGATGGCGCTGACCCGCTGCGCGATGAGGTCACGGATGACCTGGGACTGCAGGGTGGCGTCGGTCTCGGCAGGTCCCTTCTGGTAGACGTTGAGCTTGGTCTCCTCCGCGAACTTCTTCACGCCGGTCTCCATGCGCACGAACCAGGGGTTGGTGGCGTCCTTGGGCACGATGACGATGGTGTGCTGGCCGTCCGAGCCGCCGGAGCCGCCCGTCTGGTTGTCGCTGCATCCGGCGAGCCCGAGGGCTGCCACCGCAAGACCGTTGAGCTGGATGAACAGTCGCCGCTTCATCGCGTTTCCTTCCGTGGTCAGGGCTGCCGCGCCCTGATTAAAGCGTTTTAATCACCTATGCTTGAGCATAACCCACGGAGGCGCCCTCAGGGCAACTCCCAGACCCAGATCGATATCTTTCCGTTACCTCGGGAGCGCGATGACCAAACGTGTGGGGGTTGCCGAGGTGGCGGCCCTGGCCGGAGTCTCCCCCGGCACCGTCAGCAACACCCTCAACCACCCGGAACGGGTCTCCCCCACCACCCGGGCCGCCGTCCTGGCCGCCGTGCAGGAGCTGGGTTTCGTCCCCAACCAGCACGCCCGGGTGCTGTCCGGGGCCACCAGCAACCTGCTGGGCTTGGTCGTGGTGGACCTGCTGAGCCCGTTCTTCATGGAGCTGGCCCACGCCGTCGAACGCACCGCCGCCGAGGCCGGATACGTGATGATCCTCAGCAACTCCGAGAACGACCACGACCGGGAACAGACGCTGCTGCGCACCCTCGCGGCCCAGCGCGTCATCGGCTGCCTGGTGACCCCGGCCGGGGGTGGCGCACCCCCCGTCGAGGCCAGCCAAGGGGTGCCGCTGGTCCTGATCGACCACACCACGAAGGACCATCCCTGCTCGGTGTCGGTGGACCACGTGGCGGGCGGACGCCTGGCGGCCGAACACCTCATCTCGCTGGGACACACCCGGCTGGGTTTCGTGGCGGGACGCCCGAACCTGCGCCAGTTCACCCAGCGCGAGCAGGGCATCCGAGCGGTGATGGCCGAGGCGGGGCTCGACCCGGACACACTGCGTGTGGTCCGCGCCGATGGCATCGGGCAGCCCAGCGGCCAGGCCTCAGGGAAGCGACTGCTCACAGAAGGTGACCTGCCGACCGGCATCTGCTGCGGCAACGACATGTTGGCCTTCGGGGTGTACCGGGCGCTGACCCAGGGCGGGGTCCGGGTCCCCGAGGACGTGGCCCTGGTCGGCTACGACGACGTGGACTTCGCCGCGAACTGGATCGTGCCGCTGACCAGCATCAGCCAACCCACCGCCCGCATGGGGGAACAGGCGGCCCGGCTCCTCATCGACCACGTCACCAACCCGGAGCACCGGCACGAGCGCGTGGTGCTGCAGCCCAGCCTCATCGTGCGCCGCTCCAGCACCACCTGAGCGGGTGCGCGGATAGGGTTTCCGGGGGTCAGTTGTGCGTTCCGACGAAAACATGCCCTGAAATGACATAACGTGCGCTGGGGGTGAGGGGGTCGGGCGGGTGTCTGACGAAGGTAGTACATTGGGTCCATGCGTACAGTCACCAAACGTGAGCTGAACCAGAACACCGCCGCCACGCTCCAGCAGGTTGACGATGACAACGACGTCATCGTGACCGAGCGTGGCAGGCCGCGCTGGCGGATCAGTGCTGTCAGTGACTTCAGCGCCACACTCTCGCGGCTGGAGCGGGAGGGGCGCTACACGCCACCCTCGCCGAACCCTCCACCGTGGCCTGAGCATCCTGGTGGACCGGCCTACACCGACGCCGAGGTTGAGGAGCTGCTGCAGGACATCCGGGGAGACCACTGAGTCATGCAGGGAGCCCTCGTCTACCTCGACTCCTCCGTGGCGCTGCGTACGATCCTGGATGTGCCCGAGCGCCGTCGGCTGCTGGCGTGGATGGAGAGCCCGGACCTCTTCTTCGTGTCCTCGCGTCTGCTGCGGACAGAGGTCATTCGGGCGCTTCGGCGGGAGGGTCGCCCCTTGGCTGAGGCCCAGCCGCTCCTCGCGCGCGTCGGGCTGTGGGACCTCAGCCGCGAAACCCACGTGGTGGCCGAATCCATCGGCCACCACATCAAGGCCCTTGATGCGCTGCATCTCGCGACGGCTGTCCTGGTGGGTCAGCCCATCACGGTTGCCACGCATGACGCCAGGATGGCGGCAGTGGCGGAGTACCTAGGGCTCCCAACGGTTGACCCCGTGAAGGACTGAGCTTGAGGGCAGCGGGAGCGGTGGTAGCTTTCGGCCATGAAGACTTGGTACTTGTACATACTCGCCGCGGTCCTGTTCGTCGGCGGAATGGGCCTGATCACCATCAAACACCTCGGCCCCGAACCGGAGGTGACCTGTGTCGAGGAGGGCCAGCCCACCTCCGGTTTCAGCATCGAGAAGGACGGCAAGGACTGTCCCCTGAGCTACGAGGACTTCCAGAAGGTCTGGGACTGGGACAACAATTCAGCACTGCCTGCCCGCTGGGCGGGTCTCGGACTGTGCGCCGTGGGCATCGGCACCGCCATCACGGCCGGGGTCATGCAGGCCAGGGCTCGCAAACGCCGTCGGGACGGCCAGTCCGCACACCAGCCCGGGGCTCCGCTGTCCTGACCGGGTGACCCCTCAGGCTTCCCTGCCCGCGATGCGCTCGTGGTGACGCACCACCTCGGCGACGATGAAGCCCACCACCTTCTCGGCGAACTCCGGGTCGAGGTTGGACTCCACCGCCAGCGCCCGCAGGCGGCGAATCTGCTCGGCCTCCCGGTCGGGATCGGCCGGGGGCAGCCCGGCCTCGGCCTTGAGCTCCCCCACCCGGCGGGTGATCTTGAACCGCTCGGCCAGCAGATGGATCAGCATCGAGTCCATGTTGTCGATGCTGTCGCGCAGCCGCCGCAATTCGGCGCGGGCCTCGTCGCCGGTCATGGATGCACCATCACGTCGATGCGCTGGAACGACTTGATGTCGGTGTAGCCGGTCAGGGCCATCGCCTTGCGCAGCCCACCCACCAGGTTCATCGTGCCGTCCGGCAGCCGCGACGGCCCGACCACGACCTCGGCCAGGGAACCGACCTGCTCGAAGAAGACCCGCTCACCGCGCGGCAGCGTCGCGTGCCAGGCCTCCGGACCCCAGTGCCAGCCCCGCCCAGGCGCCTCGGTCGCCCGGGCCAGCGGAGAACCCACCATCACGGCGTCCGCACCACAGGCGATCGCCTTGGCGATGTCCCCGGAGCGCCCCACCGCACCGTCGGCGATGAGGTGGACGTAGCGCCCTCCCGACTCCTCCAGGTAGTCGCGTCGCGCCTCGGCGACATCGGCGACGGCGGAGGCCATCGGCACCTCGATGCCCAGCACCGACGCGGTGGTGTGGGTGGCCCCGCCACCGAAACCGACGAGCACCCCGGCGGCTCCTGCCCGCATCAGGTGCAGCGCCATCCGGTAGGTGGCGCACCCCCCGACCAGCACCGGCGCGTCGAAGTTGTAGATGAACTCCTTGAGGTTGAGCGGGTTCTCCGCCCCGTCCACGTGCTCGGCGGAGACGGTGGTGCCGCGGATGACGAAGAAGTCCACCCCGCTGCGGGCGATGACCTCGGCGAACTCCTGGGTCCTCGCCGGGGACAGCGCACCGGCCACCGGCACCCCGGCCGCCCTGATCTCCGCCAGTCGGGCCTCGATCAGCTCCGCCTTGACCGGCTCGGCGTAGACCTGCTGCAGCCTGCGGGTGGCGCTGACCTGATCCGCCGGTTCCGTCAACTGCTCGTAGGCCCGGGAGGGGTCCTCGTAGCGGGTCCACAGGCCTTCGAGGTTGAGCACCCCGAGCCCGCCGAGACGGCCCATCTCGATGGCGGTGGCCGGGGACATCACCGAGTCCATCGGGGCCGCGACGATGGGGGCGTCGAAGGTGACGGCGTCGATCCGCCAGCTCAGATCCACCTCCGACTCGGCGCGGGTGCGTCGGGCGGGAGCGATGGCGACATCGTCGAAGGCGAAACCACGCACGGTGTTCTTGGAACGGCCGAGTTCGTACATCAGGGTGCCTTTCAGCGGGACCAGTAGTTGGGGGCCTCAGCGGTGAGCTGGATGTCGTGGGGATGCGATTCACGCAGGCCTGCGGAGGTGATCCGCACGAACCGGCCGCGCTCCTGCAGCTCCGGCACGGTCCGGGCACCGGAGTAGAACATCGACTGCCGAAGCCCCCCGACCAGCTGGTAGGCGACGGCGGAGAGTGGCCCCCGGTAGGCCACCTGGCCCTCGATGCCCTCGGGCACCAGCTTGTCGTCGCTGGCGACATCGCCCTGGAAGTAGCGGTCCTTGGAGTAGGAGGCCTTGCGGCCGCGCGCCGCCATGGCACCGAGCGAGCCCATGCCCCGGTAGGTCTTGAACTGCTTGCCGTTGATGAACACCAGGTCTCCCGGGCTCTCCTCGCACCCGGCCAGCAGGGAGCCGAGCATCACGGAGTTGGCCCCGGCCACGATGGCCTTGGCGATGTCGCCGGAGTACTGGAGCCCGCCGTCGCCGATCACGGGCACCCCGTGGGGCCTGGCGGCGCGGGCCGCGTCGTGGATGGCGGTGACCTGCGGCACCCCGACCCCGGCGACGACCCGGGTGGTGCAGATGGAGCCGGGGCCGACCCCGACCTTGATGCCGTCCGCCCCGGCCTCGACCAGCGCGTGCGCCCCGGCGTAGGTGGCGACGTTGCCGCCGATGACGTCCACGCCTGCGGCCAGCGGCTCGGCCTTGAGGCGGCGGATCATGTCCACCACACCACGGGAGTGCCCGTGGGCGGTGTCCACGATGATGCAGTCCACCCCCTCCTCGACCAGCGCCATCGCCCGTTCCCAGGCGTCGCCGAAGAAACCGACGGCGGCACCGACCCGCAGTCGACCCGCGTCGTCCTTGGCGGCGTTGGGGTACTTGTCGGCCTTGACGAAGTCCTTGAGGGTGATCATCCCCGAGAGCCTGCCCTCGGAGTCCACGATGGGCAGCTTCTCGATCTTGTTCTTCGCCAGCAGGGCGAGCGCATCCTCACCGGAAATCCCGACGGGGGCGGTGACGAGCGGCATCCGGGTCATCACCTCGTGGACCGGGCGTTCGCCGTCGTCCTCGAACCTGAGGTCGCGGTTGGTGATGATGCCGACCAGGTGCTCCTCGTGGTCCACCACCGGCACCCCGGAGATGCGGTACTGGGCGCACAGCTCGTCAACCTCACGCAGGGTCGCCTCCGGGGAGATGGTCACGGGTTCGGAGACCATCCCGGCCTCGGAACGCTTCACCTGATCCACCATGTGCGCCTGGTCCTCGATGGACAGGTTCCGGTGCAGGATGCCGATGCCCCCCTCGCGGGCCATGGCGATGGCCATCCGGGCCTCGGTGACGGTGTCCATCGCGGCGGAGGCCAGCGGGATGTTGAGGGTGATGTTGCGGCTGAACCGAGTGGCGGTGTTGGCCTCGGAGGGCACCACGTCCGATTCATTGGGTTGCAGCAGCACGTCGTCGAAGGTCAGCCCGAGCGCTTCGAACGGAGCGGGAACACCGGCAGGGGTGAGATTTGCCACCACAGTCTCCTTACAACCTGAGGACCAGCAGGGTTGGAAGTCTAGCGTGGCGGTCCTCCCCAGCGTCGGATGAGCAGCCGGTCGCTGGAGGTGTGCCAGCCCCGGACGATGGCCAGGATGCGTATCAGCATGATCAGGGCGGCCGTGCCGGACATCGCCAGGAAACCCGCCCTGCCCACCGTCTCGATGGTGACGATCAATGCGCTGCCGAGCAGGGCCGGGACCACGTAGAGGCGGGAATGGCGTCGGAACACCAGCGGCACCTCGGAGGCCAGGACGTCACGCAGGATGCCCCCGCCGACTCCCGTCACCGCCCCCAGCAGCGTGGCAGAGACCGGGTGCAGGCCGTACTGGAGCCCCTTGAGCGCACCGTCCACGACGAACAGCCCGAGCCCGATGGCGTCGAAGACCAGCAGCGGCGCGCGTTCCCTGGCGGTCGGCGGCACCGTGAACATCACCACCAGCCCCGTGGCGGCCGCAAGACCGATCATCCACAGCTCCACGAGCGCGACGACGGGAACCGCCCCCATCATCAGGTCACGGATCACACCACCGCCGACCGCAGTCACGCAGGCCAGGGTGACGATCCCGACCCCGTCCATGTCCCGGCGTTTGGCGGCGAGTGCCCCCGAGACGGCGAAAGCGATGATGCCCAGAGCTGCCAACCCGAACCGGGTCAGCGTCACAAGATCCCACAAGGTGGTTCAGCCTCTGCCGGATCAGTCCTCGTCCTCATCCTCCGGCAGGTAGGCACACAGCGCGGTGGCCGAGGGCACCACGTAGACCGAGCCGCTGAGCGGAGTGGTGAACCGGGTCAGGGCGTCACGCACCCCGTCCACCCCGGCCATACGCCGCAGCATCTCGAACTGGCGGTGCTGATCCTTGCTGAACCCGACGAACAGGGTGCCGTGGTCCCCGGTCACCCCGTAGGCCACGTTTCGGCGCAGGATGTCCAGCTCCTCACCGTCGTGCTCCACCACGGTCCGGGAGACATGAGAGTTCTCCGGCATCTCGTCCTCGGGCAGCTCGATGCTGTCGGGCTTGGTGCGCCCGATGACCTTCTCCTGATCCTGCTCGCTGAGGGTGGCCCAGTGCTTCTCGTGCCGCCACTGCTGGAACAACAGCACCGTCGCCCCTGCCCCCGGCTCCCCCGGGGCCACGCAGGCCGCACTCGCGGCCTCCACCAGCGGCGGGTTCTCGCTGCCATCGATGAAACCGGTCAGGTCGCGGGACTGCTTGTAGTGCCACCCCGAGAGCTCGACGATCACCTCGGCCAGGCCAGCGACGGCGGCGCGCAGCTCCGTGGTGCGGTCGAACAGCACGGCGCGCTCGGCACCGGCGAGCCACACCCACAGGTCGTGCTGGGTGGCGGGCATCTGGTAGCCGGACTTCCCCGTGATGGGCTCGGACCAGTCCTCGGCATCGACCGGGGTCTGGTCGGGGTGGAGGGAACGCCACAGGCTCGGGCGGACCCCGACCACCATGCTGCATCCCCCTTCCGTGTGGTTGGCGGGCAGCTTCATGAGGTGGCGGAGCACCTCCTCCAGCGCGTCGGGACGCACGAGGTCCAGCTCGAGGTAGGCGTTCTCAGGGGTACCGAGGGCGAAGATTCCAGGCTGAGGGATGGTCATGGGTCGAGGTTAGCGCCCCCGACCGACTTTTCTTGACCACCGACACGTGAGGAGAGGCGCTGACGAGCTCACGGGGCGAAAACGAACTGGCGGGTTGCGCCGATGTCAACGCTGCCACAAAGGCAAAACGGCGGTTCGTGCCCGTGTGGAGGTGCTCGGAGGTCAACCGTCGAGGAGGGCGGCAGCACCGGCGACGGCGCCGACCAGGGCCTTCGCGCCCCACCAGGCAGCGGCCTCGCCGAGGAAGCCCACCGCGCCCCAGCCGACGTCGAGGGCACCACCTTGGCCCTCGATCCAGTCGAACTGCAGGTTGGCCGCGGAGACGTCGAGCCCCCGGGTCAGTTCCGGCAGCCGCGAGGTCATCCCGAGGGCGACCAGCCAGGGCAGCTCCCGCTGCACGTCCTCGGCCGTACCCAGCGCAACACCGCTGCTGAGCTCCTGCTCCTTGACGCGCACCCAGTCCCGGGCCGCCGAGCCGCGCGCCGTGCGGCGGGCCCGAAGCTGCGGCTGGTACATGGTGATGCCCCCGGCCAGCACGAACAGCACCGCCGCTGGCCACCCGAGACCGACAGCCAGCACCGCCACCGCAGCCGCCACGCCGAGCAGGAACCCCCACCACTGAACACGGCGGGAAGCCCGCACCGGGTGGAACCACCCGTCCTTGTCAGCGGCTGCGAGCAGCTTGGCCGCCAGCTTCCGCACCACCCCGCGACGCTCCGTCACGAGCTCGTGCAGCGACACCTTCTGTCGCTTCGCGAACACCCTGGCCAGAAATGACTGCTCGGCCGGGCTCAGCCCCTGCTGCTTGGCGGAACCGGCCCGCAGCACCCAGTCGCGTCGCCTGCCCTCCCCCACCACCTGGATCACCAGGTGGCCACGGGTCGCCAGATCGACCAGCACCGCCACGACGTCTCGGGAACGCACCCGGCCCCGGGTCGCGATCCCCACCATCCCCGGCCCGAGCCCCCGGGGCGCGGCCCCCTCGGCCGGGTCGTCGCGGGAGGTCTGCCACCGGTACCCGGCCAGCAGCAGCGCCGCCATGACTGCGACGCCCGCCGCCACCAGGGCGAGCCCCTCGTTCAGGACTCCACCTTGATGATGCGCACGGTGAGGGTCTTGCCGTTCGGGGCCTCGTAGGACACGTCGTCGCCGACCTTGCCGCCGAGCACCGCTGCGCCGAGCGGCGACTGCGGGGAGACGGCGTGATCCACCGAGGAATCGGTGCCGAGGATTTCACGCGACCCGAGCAGGAAGGTGTCGGTGTCGTCCTCATCCCCGTCGAAGGCGACGGTGACGATGCGGCCCGGCGTCACCTCGTCGGGGGCCCCGCTGGCCTCGCCGACCTGCGCGGTACGCAGCAGATGCTCCAACTGACGGATGCGTCCCTCCATCTGCCCCTGTTCCTCGCGGGCGGCGTGGTAGCCACCGTTCTCGGACAGGTCGCCCTCCTCGCGAGCAGCGGCGATACGGGCGCTGACCTCGGGACGGCCGACGGTCTTGAGGTGGTTCAGCTCGGCCTCAAGTGCGTCGTGGGCCTCCTGGGTGAGCCAGACGGTCTCGGAATGGGTCTCGGACATCGCTCCAGACTAGCAGCGACACCCGACACGTCCCGGAATGCGCTCCGGTGCGGCCGATCCGTTCCTGAGGCGTCACAATGTCTGCCATGTCACGCCAACCCAAGGGACCGCTCCGGCTGCTCCACGTCCATGCGCATCCCGACGACGAGTCCAGCAAGGGGGCCGCGACGACGGCGAAGTACGTGGCCGAGGGCGTGGAGGTGATGGTGGCGACCTGCACCGGTGGGGAGCGCGGCGACGTCCTCAACCCGGCTCTGGCCGACGACCCCCGGGTGCTGGCGGACCTGCCCGCGGTGCGTCGCGAGGAGATGGCCCGGGCCGCCGAGGTGCTCGGCATCCGGCACGTCTGGCTGGGCTTCGTGGACTCCGGCCTGCCCGAGGGTGACCCTCCCCCGCCCCTACCCCAGGGCTGCTTCGCGCTGCAGGACGTGGCGACGGCGGCGGGTCGGCTGGTGAAGGTGATGCGCGACTTCCGCCCGCACGTCGTGACCACCTACGACGAGCGGGGCGGCTATCCGCACCCGGACCACGTGCAGTGCCACCGCATCACGATGGAGGCCTTCACCGCGGCGGCTGATCCGGCGCTGTGGCCGGAGCACGGCCCGGCGTGGCAGGCGGCGAAGCTGTACTATCACATGAGTTTTCACCGTCGTCGCTACGCGGCCCTGGAGGCCGTCATGCACGAGCAGGGGCTGACCCCCAGCTCCCCTGCACCGACCCGCGACGAGGACCCGTTCTCCGACGGCCGCCTGACCACCTTCGTGCGCTGCGACCAGTACTTCGAGGTCCGCGACGAGGCGTTGCGCGCCCACGCCACACAGATCGACCCCGAGGGGCCGTGGTTCGCGGTGCCGTTGGCCATCCAGCGTGCGGGCTGGCCGACGGAGGACTACCAGCTGGTGGTCTCGAAGGTGCCCACCATGATCCCGGAGGACGACCTGTTCACCGGGCTCAGAGAGGTGCCACTGATGCCGGAGTTCATCATCTGAGAGGGCGCGTTGCCCTCGTCGGCAACCATGCGGCCAACACCCCACCCAGCGCGCCACCGAGGTGCCCCTGCCAGGAGATCCCGGCCGCCCCCGGGATCACGCCGAACAGGGCGGTGCCGTAGAACGCGAACACCACGACGGCGACGAGGATCTGCCATCCGTTGCGGCGAAAGAAACCCCTGACCAGCAGGTAGGCCAGGTACCCGAAGACCAGCCCGGAGGCCCCTGCCGTGATCGTCGCGTCTGGGGCGATCAGCCACACCAGCAGTCCTGAGCCGAGGATGCTGAGCACCGTCACGGTGAGCCATTCCCTCAGGCCCCCGAGCCAGGTCACCATCCCCAACACCAGGAAGGGCAGCGAATTGCTCATCAGGTGTCCCCAGCCGTAGTGCAGCCACGGGGCGCTCAGCAGGTGCGGCAGCTGGTCCAGCCGTCGCGGCATGATGCCGTACTGGTCGAGGGCGTGGAAGGACGCGGCATCGATGATCTCCAGCAGCCACATCAGCGCCAGCAGACCACCGACGACGAGCAGACCGTCGCGGAACGGGGTTGACCTGCGGGGCTCGGTGTGGCTGCTCATACCTCCAGTGTGGCAGCGGGGTTCAAGGTAGCCTTGCTCGTCATGGCCAATCGTCTTGCAGCCGCCGCCAGCGACTACCTGCGTCAGCACGCCCACCAGAGCATCGACTGGTGGGAGTGGGGTCCTGAGGCCCTGGCCGAGGCGGAGCGGACGGATCGTCCGATCCTGCTCAGCATCGGCTACGCCTCATGTCACTGGTGCCATGTGATGAGCCACGAGAGTTTCGACGACGACGCCGTCGCCGCGCTCATCAACGAGCACTTCGTGGCCATCAAGGCGGACCGGCAGCAGCTGCCCGACCTGGATCAGGTCTACATGCTCGCCACGCAGCTCATGAACGGCGGGGCCGGGGGCTGGCCGTTGACGGCCTTCCTCACCCCGGATGGTCGCCCGTTCTTCACCGGCACCTACTTCCCTGCCGAGGCCAGGCCCGGCCAGCCGTCGTTCACCCAGGTGTTGACGGCCCTGGCCGAGGCCTGGACCACGCAGCGGGAGGCACTGCTGGACAACGCCGATCAGGTGATGGCCCACCTGGAGCGGGCCACGGAGGTGCCGAGCGCCGAGCGCCCGAACCTGGTGGCCGCCGTCGATGCCATCGGCGCTGATTTCGATCTCATCCACGGCGGGTTCGGCACCGCCCCGAAGTTCCCGACGGCGAGCGTGCTGGATGCGCTGCTGGTGCGCGGCGACGCCCGGGGCCTGGAGCTGGCGCAGCGCAGCCTGGAGGCGATGGCGCGCGGGGCGATCTGCGACCAGGTGGGGGGTGGCTTCCACCGCTACGCCACCGATCCGGGCTGGGTGGTCCCGCACTTCGAGAAGATGCTCGACGACAATGCGATGCTGCTTCGCACCTACACCCGCGCCTGGCGTCGCACCGCCGATCACGACGAGGGCCTGCGGGCGCTGTTCGAGCGCACCGCCTACCGGATCGCGGCCTTCATGGAGCGGGAGCTGAGGGGCGAACGCGGGGCCTTCCACGCCGGGTTGGATGCGGATTCCTGCGACATCCGGGGCGCGGTCTTCGAGGGCATCTTCTACCTGTGGACGCCGGAGGTGCTGGCCGATGTGCTCGGGGCCGAGGACGGCGACTGGGCTGCGGAGGTGTTCCACGTCACGGCGGGGGGCAGCTTCGGGCAGGGCCTGTCGACGCTGCAGCTGCGGGGCCGCCCGGATGTGACGCGGCTCGACGACGTGTGTGCCCGGCTGCTTGCCGAGCGGGAGACCCGGTTCCGCCCGGCCACGGATCATCTGGTGGTGGCGGGCTGGAACGGCTTGGCGATCTCGTCGTTGGCGACGGCTGCGATGGTCTGGAACGAGCCGCACTGGCTGGAGCTGGCGCTCGGGGCGGCCCGCTACCTGGTGGAGGTGCACCTGGCCGACGGCGAGCTGCGGCGGTCCTCCTTCGACGGCGTGGCCTCGCCGGGGGTCGGCACGGCTGAGGACTTCGGGGCGGTGGCGGAGGCCTTCGCGGTGCTGGCCGGGATCACCGGGGATGCGCAGTGGCTGCGCCACGCCGAGGCGTTGTGTGACCGGGCCGTCGCGCTGTTCGGGGCCGACGACGGCGGCTTCCACGATGCGGCCGAGGGGCTGATCGTGAGGTACCGCTCGGTGACCGATCATGTCTCGCCCACCGGCACCGTCGCCCTGGTTCGGGCGCTGCGTCGGGTGGGTGCCCTGACCGAGCGGGCCGATCTGCTGGAGCGGGCCGAGGCGGCGATCCGTACCACCTGGGATGCGGTGGCCGCGACCCCGAGGTTCGCCGGGTCTGCACTGGAGGAGGCGATGATCGACGAGGAGGCCGGGCGGGGGCTCGGCCGGGCGGTCGCCGTCGTGGTGGCGGATGACCCGTTCGACGAGCTGGCCCGTGCCACCTGGCGGATGGCCCCGGAGGGTACGACGATCCTGCGGGCCCCAGCGGGCACGCCGGGCTTCAGGTCGTGGCTGGTCGGGCGCGACGAGCGCGCGGTGCACGTGTGCCGGGGGGATCGCTGTTTCACCCCGGTCACCGAGTACACACAGCTGAAGGAGCCCCTGTGGTCAAGGGCGTGAAGGGCACCCCGGTCGATCCCGGCTGGGATGTCACCACCGCTGCCCGGCACATCGCGGCGCTCGGGCCTGAGCAGGTGGCCGAGTTCATTGCCAAGACGGGTTCCGGTCTGACCCGTTGTGGGGAGGCGGGCACCCGGTGGTTCGGCTCCGCCCAGGCGGGGTTCGGGGCGTTCAGCCTGCTGGGGGTGCACCTGGTCCATGACCACGATCTCCCCGTCCCCCACGATGCCGCGTACCTGGCGGACTGGGGGGTCATCGCAAGTTCCCTGAGCCCTGCCGGGCACTACCGGGACAGCGTTGCGAGGAATCAGGCGAAGCTCGCCTCGGATCTGGTCTGGGAGCGGATCGCGCCCCGCGTCGCGGATCATCTGGCCGTGTTGCGGGAGCTGGGGGTGGCTCTCTCCCCGGAGATGGTGGATGTGCTCGTCCATGCCTGTCTGGGCGGACACCTGGACCGCGCCGTGATGCTGGAGGTGGCCTTCACGGGGCTGTTCAGCGCAACCCGCCCGAAGGAACGCAAGGTCTTCAGCGACGCCCTGGCCGGTCTCGGTGTGACCGCCGCCGAGATCGCGCCGCATCAGCTCCGGCTCATCGACGTGGTGTCGCTCATGGAGCCGCCGGTGGTGAATGCTTTCGGTCCGCTGCTGATCCGCACCGTCGCCGTCGGGCAGCTGACGGATGTGGCGCTGCCATGCCTGGCGGTTCGTACCGCGAAGGCTCAGCTGCTGACCCTCGAAGCCCTGCTGACCCGGCCTGACCTGCCTGCGGATCAGGCCTTGAGTGAGCAGGTGGGGGCGCTGCTGAACTCGAAGAACGCGAAGGTCCGGGGCGCCGCCGAGGAACTGCTCCAGCGGCTGGGAGCCCCTGCCGCAGCGCCCGAGCCGGTCACGGTTGAGGTGCGGGGCCTGTGGCAGCCCAGCCCGCCACTGTGGAGCGTGCCCCGGGTGGAGCGTGCGGCCCCAAGCTTCCCGGCCCTGGCAGACCTGCTGGCCGAGACCCACGACCGGTGCCAGCTGATCGATGAGCCGGTGGAGCGTCTGCTGGCGATGGTGGTGGAGCTGGCCCGCGTCGATGCCGAGCAGGTGCGGCTCATGGTGCGGTCATCAAGTGAGCGGATGGTGGCCCTGCCGTCGCTGGCCGACTGGTCCAAGGGGCTGCGGCAGACACTGCCCTGGGAAGGGAGGACCCCGATCACTGCCCGGACCCGGGACCTCGCCGCCCGGATGGGTGAGCTCCCCTGTCTGTTGTCCACTTCGACGACGGTGGACCTGGCGCTGGACTTCGACGACTTCGCCGCCGCTCTCGCCCGCTACCGCGAGGCCGGGGTGTCCGTGGGCCTGGGTGACCTGCAGCTGGCGTTGCAGCGTCTGGCCCCCGGCTGGGATGAGAACGACCTGGCCCGGCTGGAGGCCGTTGACGTGCCGGTGCGGCGCCTTGGCCGTCGTCCCCCGCTCACGGCGCTGGGGTGCGTCCGCGCGTGGGTGCGGGAGCCGGTCGCAGTGCCGATGGCGGTTCGCGAGTCCTCGGGGTACTGGGGGTGGGCTCGGCACGCTCCGGCTGATCCGTGGCTGCCGGTGCTGACGGATCACCACGATCTCCTGGTGGAGCAGTTCCCGCTGGGTGGCGACGACGCCCAGATCGGGCTGGATCACTCAGGGGAGGTGGACGGCTCGCGAAGGATGGGGCAGTTCGCCCGGCAGGTGGCGCGCTCGACTGTCCCGCTCGGTCCGGCGGCCACGACAGGGCTGCTCGGGGTACAGCGTCCCATGACTCACGCCAAGGCAGGGGCCGACGTAGCTCTGGCGCTTCAGGAGGCGTGGCAGCGAGGGCTGTTGCACCCGAGCGTCGCGGAGGCCGAGTGGCTGGACCGGGGATCGCGCCCCTTGCAGCAGCTCCCTGCGCTGGTCCGCGCGCTGCGGGAGGTCGCGGGTCAGGGGATGCTCTCGGTGGTGTGGTCGTTGCTGGACGGCATCGTTGGACGCTCCCTGACGCAGGACCATCTGGCCCCCGGGACCACGGAGTTGGTAGAGCTGATGGCGGAGTTCCTGCCCGAGGTGAGGTCGGCTGTGGCCGCCGGGCTGGCGGACCCGAAGCACCTCGATCTCCCAGCAGCCCGGGAACTGGCCGCCCGCAAGGGCAGCACCCAAGCGATCCAGGCCGCGAGGAAGCTGCTGGGACAGCTGAACGACCACCTGGCTGATTGAAACCAAGTTGAACTGGATTTCCATGCGCTGAGTCACGGCCGGAGCTGGGCGAGGGCCAGCTCCAGCAGGACATCCAGGTGAGTGTCCCCGTCGACCGTGCGGGGTTCATGCAGGTGCCCGGTGATCTGCAGGGCAGCCAAGCCGTGCAGTAGCACCCAGAGGACAGTGGCCAGCTCGCGCGTCGGAGCGGCACGGAGAAGCCCGGCGGCCTGGGCGTCGGTCACGATCTCCTCGACGGCTCGCATGGCGTCATCAGCGGCTGCATTGAGCTGGGGTCCTGGTTGCACCAGGGGCGTGTCACCGAAGATCAGCTGGTAGTGGTGGGGATTGCCCAGGGCGTGGTCGAGGTAGGCGCGAGCGCCTGCCCTGAGTTTCTCCGAGGGGTCGCTCGCCTTGGCTGAGGCGCTACGGATGCTCTCGGCCATTGCGAGCAGTGTTCGTTCTGCGAGGGCGTGGAGCAGAGCGGACTTGTCCTCGAAGTGCCGATACGGCGTCATCCGGGAAACACCAGCTTCTTGACCCACGGCTCTCAGCGTCACGGCGTCGCGCCCCCCTGATTCCAGGAGTGAATCGGCTGCGCTGAGGATCGCTGCGATGGTCGGTGAGGAGTCGCGAGGGCTCATGGAGTCAATGTAAGGCATGGCTGCTTGCCTCGAGGATCAAGCCGCAGATCACAACATCGTTTGTTGACGTCGTCAGCATTGAGCTATGCTGACGGTGTCAACAAACGAGATGAGGAGTTCTCATGATCACCCAGTTCGCCGACGAGTACCTGACCACGTGGACCGAACCCGATCAGCAGCGGCGCAACGCGATCATCGAACAGGTCTGGGCAGCCGACGGCGTGATGTCGGTGTCCTCCCTCGGGATCACCCTCAAGGGGGTTGCGGACATCGCCGCTCACATCACTCGCGTCCATGACGACATGATCGCTGGCAAGGGACTGCAGTTCGTCTACGACCAAGAGGTCGCCTCGGGAGACGCAACTCTGTTGCGCTGGTCGATGCTGACCCTGAACGAGGACGTGACTGGACGCGGCGTTGACATCGTGTTCCGCAACACGGCGGGAAGGGTGACAGCAGTGCACATGTTCATGGGCATCAACTGAAACGGGGGCGCCGGGCGCCAGGGGTCTCGACACGATTCCTCCATAGAGCTCCGGAACCGGCTCGACGAGCAGGAATCGCCGAAAACCGACGATTCGCCGTCACATGACGACGCGCCAACGCTTTTCGTCGGCAATTCGTGCCCACACCTGACAGACGGGACACGACGAGCAGGAATCGCCGAAAACCGCCGGTTCACCGTCGCATCACGACGCGCCAACGCTTTTCGTCGGCGATTCGTGCCCAAGAGAAGCGGGACTTTTTCTCCGCTGGGCGAGCTGGGCTGCCTTCCACTAATCGAGCCGGGTGGGCGAGCTTGCGAGAACACCCGTGTCGAGACCTGGCGACCTTGCGCAGGAACCCTACCCCAGACCATCCTCACTCGACACAAGCACCAGCACCGGGCGCCAGGGGTCTCGACTGTCGGGCGCTGAACGCCCTCGGCTCGACCAGCGGAAAAGAGACGATCTCGACTGTCAAACGCCCAGCGTCCCCACCATGACCCCAGCGGGTCCCTTCCCCCACTGGTCGAGCGGGGCTACTTTTCCGCTGGTCGAGCCGGGTGGGCGAGCTTGCGAGAACACCCGTGTCGAGACCTGGTGACCTTGCGCAGGGACTTGGACCCCAGACCAACCCCGCCCGGCTCAAGCCCCAGCACCGGATGCCAGAGGTCTCGACACTCGCTACCGCATCGCGGCTCGACCAGCGGAGGACCGTCGCGCCTGACCTGGGTCAGCTGACGATGTCCGGGGCCTGCATCCGGACCTCGGAGGCCGCCGCATCGCTCGTCTGCTGTTCGGCCTCGAGTTCGGCAGCTGCGCGGGCCAGGTAGTTCGACTTCTCGCGTTCGGTGCGGGCTGCATCCCAGCCGAGCGCCTTCGCGGCGATCTCGGCCACCTCGTCGATGGCAGCCATGCCGCGGTCCCGGGCCTCGGAATTGAGCCTCACCCGCGCGATGAGAATGTCCTCCAGGTGCAGCGCCCCCTCGCTCACACAGGCCCGGTGCACCTCGGCACGCAGGAACTGGGGTGCCGCCTGCAGGGGCTTGCCGAGCGACGGGTCGTCGTCGATCAGGGCCAGCAGGTCGGTGATCTCGGAGCCGTAGCGGTGCAGCAGGTGGTGCATCCTCGCGGCGTCGAACCCGTAGCGCCGCCCCAAGGTCTCGGCCCGGTTCTGTGCCGCGCCGTAGCCGTCGGCCCCGAGCAGCGGCAGCGTGGCGGTGATCGACGGCCGCGCCTTGGCCTCGGCCTTGCCCAGGGCGAAGTTGACGGCATCCTCCGCCATCACCCGGTAGGTGGTGAGCTTGCCGCCCGCGATGGCGACCATACCGGGGACCACCTCGGTGACGGTGTGCTCGCGGGAGACCTTGGTGGACTTCGACTCGTCGAGGACCTTCGGCTGCAGCAGTGGCCTCAACCCCGCGTAGGTGCCGATGATGTCGTCGCGGGTCAGGGGCTCGGCCAGCACCTCGTTGGCGTGGGCCAGCACGTAGTCGATGTCCTCGGCGGTCGGCACCGGGTGGGTGAGCTGCTCGTGCCAGGCGGTGTCGGTGGTGCCGATCACCCAGTAGTGCTGCCACGGGATGATGAACAGCACGGACTTCTCGGTGCGCAGGAACATGCCGGTGGTGGCCTTCAGGCGCTCCCGGGGAATGACGATGTGGATGCCCTTGCTGGCCAGCACCTTCAGCCCGCCGGTGCCGCCAGCCAGGTCCTGGGTCTGCTCCGTCCAGACCCCGGTGGCGTTGATGATGTGCGTGGCCTCGACGGTGAAGGTGTCCCCGGTCTCCAGGTCGCGGGCACGGACCCCCGTCGCCCGGCCCTGGGGGTTCTTGATGATCTCCTCCACCTTGACGCGGCTGGCGGCCAGGGCGCCGTCGCGGACAGCGGTGCGGATCAGGGTGATGACCAGGCGGGCGTCATCGACGCGGGCATCGTAGAACTCGATGGCGCCGATCAGGGCGTCGGGTTTGATCTCGGGGAAGCGCTTCAGTGCGCCCTTCTTGCTCAGGTGCCGCTGGATCGGCACAGTCGCCCTGCCGCGCGAGCCGATGCGGGCCAGGGCGTCGTACATGCCGACGCCGACGGCGGAGTAGGCGCGCTCGATGGCGGGGGTCTTCAGCGGCCACAGGAAGGGCTGCGCCTCCACCAGGTGCGGGGCGATGGTGCTGAGCAGTCGGCCGCGCTCCCGCAGGGCCTCGGCCACGAGCTTGAAGTCCAGGTTGTAGAGGTAGCGGAGCCCCCCGTGGACCAGGCGGGAGGAGCGCGACGACGTGCCGGAGGCCCAGTCCTGGGCCTCGACGATGGCGGTGGTCAGGCCACGGGAGGCCGCGTCCAGCGCGATACCGGCCCCGGTGACACCGCCCCCGATGACCAGGACATCAACCTTGTGGCTGGACATCGCCTGGATGGCATCGGATCGCTGCTGCTGGTTGAGTGTGGTCATCGGTCGGCTCCTTCGCTGTCGTGGTCCAGCCAAACATCTGGCACCCGGGGGCCTCAACCCCGCTGCACGTTCGTGCAGACCCTCGATTTCGGGGTGCGCCGGGGTGCATTCCCGCACTCCTGCGACAATGGCGTCGTGCATCTCATCGACTCGCACCGTCACGGCTTCTTCCCCGAAGCCCACTGCCCGAGCTTTGTCCGCGAGCTCGGCGAGTTCATCGCCGTCGGGACCCATCAGGGCGCCTTTCACCGGTCGTTCCAGCTGGGCGGGTCGGACATGCTCCTGCTGTATCGGCGCAGTGATCTTGGGCTGTTCGCCTGGCTCGACCTGCCCCATGAGGTCAACGACGTGGACGCCCAGGGCTCGCTGGTGGTGGTCGGGCACGGCAGCTACGACGGCGGGGCCTTCTTCGAGGGCGGGCTGGAGCTGTGGGAGCCCGCCGCGGGAACGCGGCGGCGCCTCATCGCGGACAACCGGGAGGTGCTGTTCTGCCGTTTCGACGGTGGGATGATCCGCTTCACGGTCTCCCCCATCGACGACATCGACACCTGGGACGACCCCCACCGCACACTGACCAGCTACGAAATTCCCCTCGAGGCTGATGCGGTGGAGCTGGCCTCCCTGACCCCGGTGGGGGTCCATGAGGCGGTCCCCTACCTGCCGTACCGGGCCCCTCAGCCCGGCATCGCCCGGCTGGAGGAGTTGGCTCGCGCGCACGGTGGCGAGTACCGCCCGGAGGGTCAGCCGTGGGCGATGCTGTGGCGCGGGGAGGACCTGGTGGTGGCGACGAGTCGGGGCGAGGTGGTGCTGTGGCATCCCGACGGCAGCTGCACCCGGCACGTCGTCGGGATGCCAGCCATCGGATTGACCCTGGACGGCGAGCACCTGCTGGTGGTCACCGAGCAGAAGAGGCACTTCGACGATCCCCCGGACCTGAAACCCGCCACGTTGATCCGGCTCGACCCGACAACGGGTCGCAAGGAGACCCTGGCCCGGGGCCAGGCGACGGACTGGGAGACCTCGGGGCAGGTGAAGCTGGGGCGTGGCGTGGCAGGACTGCCAGAAGGAGTCCGGGAGCAAGAGATCATCCCACTCACCCCGGGAAAGCCCTTGTCAGCTGCCCATCAGGACGGAGTGCTGGCCGTCGGTCACACCGACGGCACGATCCTGCGGCTGCGCTGTTGACAGGGACTCAGAGGGTGCACACCCGGACGAGCACTCTCACGCAAGCTGCAAAACAATTTTGGAGTAATCACCGCCCTTCCAGCAGGGCGATGCGGTCGCCCTTGAAGGCCACCAGACGGCCGTCCAGCATCATGAGCTCGTCATACTTGGTGAGCATGTCTGCCCACAGGGAACCCGATTCACCCGGCTTCACCACCGTCCACTTCAGTGCCTCATAGTCACCCGATGCGACGAGCAAGGTGCCACCCAGACTTGGCTCCGCCAGCCGATACTCAGTCAGACCGTGGTCCACCAAGTTGACATCTCCCGTTGTGAAATCCAGAACCCCCGTCTTGACGCTGGGGTAGGCCTGCACCATGACCAGCGGCCCATCCTCTGGGGAAGGGGTCTGGTCGATGAGAGGTTCTGACCAAGCTTCATCTCCCCATTCCTTGCTCCAGAGTTCCTGCCCGGTTCTCGGGTCCAGTGCGATGAGGTCAGGCGAACCACTGTCGGGGAAGAAGAGCAGATGGTCACCCCAGCCCAGCGGGTATCCCTCTGACACCTCCGCACTCCACAGCTCCTTGCCGGAGCGGTCGAAGGCCTTGAGCGGGCCTCCCTGCTCCAAGCCCACCAGGGTCTCCCCCGCCCAGGCAGAGCGATACAACATCCCGTCCTCGGCCACCGGTGTGCCGTCAACGATGTGCAGGCTCATGTAGCACGCATAGTTGTACACCGGTCCCGCCTGACCATCGACACAGAAATCGACGATGCCGTCATGCTCCCGCACCCAGAACCATTCCCTGGCCTCCTCATCCCGCTGGATGGTCCACTGTTTGGTGCTGAATGTCCTCGCGGACTCGGCCCTACTGATGGTGATGCTGCGTCCGGTGGTGTCCATCTCGTAGATCGCCCCGGATTCTGCCACAGCCAGGTGATGCCCCTCCTTCCCCTCAATCCGGGTCTGCAGGGTGCCGTCCGCTGCGTCATAGACCAGCAGTGAGGGGTTCCTCTCGGGCTGCTCTGCCCAGATCGCCAGCTGGCCGGGCGGCATCGTCGGACCAGCCTGCAGAAAATCTGCCAGTTCCAAGTCCTTCGAGATGTCCACCGACCACAGCTCGCTGCCGTCGGCCCAACTCAGCAGCTTGAGGGTGGTGTTGTCCGCGGCCAGATCGGGGAGGAGCACGAGCCCTTCAGGAACCGCCATCCGGGCATGCACCTTCGGCACCTCGATCTCCCAGGTGACCTTGAGCTGTTCCGGCGGGCCGGTGGGCGACGGTGTGGGGGCGGGGCTGGTGCCGCCCACGGCAGTCGTGGCCTCGGCACTCGTTGTCGGTGCCGAACTCGGCGTCCCGGCGCTCTCACCCCAGCAGGAGGTCAGGAGCAGCACCGCTGCCACGAGAGCCACCAGCAGACGGCACCGTCGACCCTGCCCCGTCATCGACTCACCAGGTATCGGAATGGTCATGACCCCTCCTTGGTCTCACACGCCCTGCAGCGGCCAGCCGCGCTCGGATCGCACCTGCCGGGCCTGTTGGATGCGGCCCTGATCGGTCAACCACTCGGCGTAGGAGACCTTCTGCTCATCATGCCATTCGGCCTGCTGGGCGTTTGCTGCGGATGGGTCGGCCAGGTGTCCGACCAGAAGCCTGCCGAGCTCGGCCGCGACCCCCGCGTCGGCCCGGGCCTGATGCGCCTGGTCGTCGGTGAAATCCACGCCATGGTGTCGGGCCACATCGACGAGTCGGCGCTGCCCCCTGCGATACCGGTCCACCTGCTTGTCGATGACGAGTGGGTCGATGACCACACCGTTGATCTCGAAACCGCCCAGGCCGCGACGGCGGAGCTCGCGGTCCAGCAGGGTGCAGTCGTAGGGCGCGTTGAACACGCACAGCGCCCCACCGTCGGCCCACACCTGGACGATGGCATCACGGATGGCCGCCAGACCCTCGGCGTGATCCATGCCCGCCATCGCCTGCTCGGTGGTGATGCCGTGAATGGCTGTGGCCTCCTCGGGGATGGGGGCGGCGGGGCGAAGCAGCCACTCCTGCTCCCCCACCGCAGCCGTGACGATCTCCGCCGTCAGGGGGTCCCGCCCCGTGGTCTCGGTGTCGAATCCGACGAACCGTACATCACTCCACATCATCACTCCTGAGGTCTCGATCAGCCACGCTCCAAAGCTAACGGGAGGGTCCGACAAAAAGTCCGTCACGGGAACCCACAGCGTGAGAAACGGGATTCAGGTTGCGGACAGCCTGTAGGGTTCTGGCAAACGTTCACGACCATGGGACACCGGATGAGCAACGTGGAACCACCCCGGCGGCAGGCCCCGACAGGCGAACCCGGAGACAAAGTCGTGCTGCTCTCAGCCGACGGTGCGGCAATCGGCACGGCGGACCGCCTGCAGGTCCACACCGAGGACACCCCGCTGCACCTCGCCTTCTCCACCTACCTGTTCAACACACGCGGCGAGGTGCTCATCACCCGCCGGGCGTTGACCAAGAAGACCTGGCCCGGGGTGTGGACCAATTCCTGTTGCGGCCATCCCCGCCCGGGTGAGGACATCGAGGACGCGGCCCGACGGCGCATCCATGAGGAGCTCGGACTCCGTGTGGGTCCGCTCACCCCCCTGCTGCCGGACTTCCGGTACCGGGCGGTCGACGCCAGCGGCATCGTGGAGAACGAGATCTGTCCCGTGTTCGGCGCCGTCGTGCTGGACGACGAGGTGCAGCCCGACCCCGCCGAGGTGGCCGAGCACGTCTGGCTGTCCTGGCCGGATGTGCAGACAGCAGTCGCTGCCACACCCCAGGTCTACAGCCCATGGAGTGCGCTGCAGATCCCGCAGATCACGACCCTGCCCTTCCCCCCGGGGTCCACGTCCTTGTTGGAACTGTCAAGCACGCTCCGCGACGTGAACGCAGTGCTGGCCGCCCGGAGCGCAGCGCTGGAGCAGCAGTGGCACCACCACATCCTTGACGCTGGCCTGGACGTGCTTCCCATGGACCTGCCCGCCTGGATGGCAGATCTTCTCCTGGCCGGGGGCAAGCGGTTGCGTGTCATGATGGCCCACTGGGGTTTCGTGGCCGCCGGTGGCGTGCCCGGCACCCCCGGCCACCAGCACATGGTCCAAGCAGCCGCCGCGCTCGAGCTCCTCCACCTGTTCGCCCTCATCCACGACGACGTCATGGATCGCTCGGACTCCCGACGCGGGCGTCCCTCAGCCCATGCCGAAGCAGCCACCTGGCACACCCAGGCCGGGGCGCGGGGCATCGCGGAGGTCTTCGGACTGAGCCTCGCTGTGCTGCTCGGTGACCTCGCGCACACCCTCGCGGACCAGATCATCGGGGAGCTTCCCGTAGTTTTCCGGAACCTGTGGCACGACCTTTCCGTGGAACTCATCGCGGGACAACGCGCCGACCTCACCGGTTCGGCCGCCGGACGCAGGGACCGCCGCCACGCCGAGCAGGTGGCGAGGACCAAGTCCGGCCGCTACACCATCACCCGCCCCCTCCAGCTGGGCGCGACAGCCGCCGGTGCCCCCGAACGGACGCTCAGCACCCTCACCACCTTCGGCGACCACCTCGGGCAGGCCTTCGCCCTGCGCGACGACCAGCTGGGGGTGTGGGGTGATCCGGGCATCACCGGGAAACCCGCCGGGGATGACATCCTCGAGGCGAAACCGACGGTGCTGCTCAGCCTGGCCCACGACCGGCTCCTCGGGGCGGAGGCAGACCTGCTCGCCCGCGTCGGGACTCCTGGGTTCGGCCCTGCGGAGGCCACTCGACTCGCAGCGATGATGCGTGAGGCAGGAGTCGAGCACGAGGTGGAAAGGCTCATCTCCGACGAGGTGGCGCAGGCCTTGCAGGCCCTCAACCCTGCCGTGCTGACCCCCGCGGGCATCGCTGGTCTGAGCGATGCGGCCCACACAATCGCATGGCGGTCGGCATGACCGGCCGCCGGAACCACGTCGTCGTCATCGGTGCGGGTCTGTCCGGGCTGGCCGCTGCCCTGCACCTGGCGGGGGACGGCCACCGCGTCACCGTCCTCGAGCGTGAGGCGGTCCCCGGTGGACGCAACGGGCTCCTCGAGCGTGACGGCTTCCGTTTCGACACCGGCCCCGTGGTGTTCACCATGCTGCCCCTGCTGGAAGAGGCCTTCGCCGCAGTGGGGTGCTCCTCGAACGAGTACGTCACCCTCCGCCTGCTGGACCCGGCGTACCACACCTTCTTCGCCGATGCGGAACCGCTGCGGGTGCGACCCGGGCACGAGGCCATGCGTGAGGAGATCCGCACCCGGTGCGGCTCCCGTGACGCCGCCGCCTTCGACGACTTCGTCGCCTGGCTGCGACGGCTGAACGACGTCGAGCTCCCGCACTTCATCGACCGGAACTTCAACTCTCCCCTCGGGCTGCTGCGCTCCCCCCGGGCCGCCTACGACCTGCTCCGGCTGGGAGGTCTGAAACGGCTGGGTCCTGAGGTCGCCAGGCGCTTCAGGGACCCCAGGCTGCACCGGGTCTTCAGCTTCCAGGCCATGTACGCCGGGCTGGCCCCCACGAAGGCCCTGGCCCTGTACGCCATCATCACCTACATAGACTCGATCGAGGGGGTGTGGTTCCCCGACGGGGGCATGCACGCCGTTCCCCGGGCGATGGCCGCGGCAGCCGAGGACGCCGGGGTCGCGTTCTCGTGGTCGACCCCGGTGGAGCGGGTGGATCGGCATCCCGACGGCCGGGTCTCAGGGGTGAGGCTGGCCGACGGTGAGCTGATCGCCGCTGACGCCGTGGTGGTCACCGTCGATCTTCCTGTCGCCTACGAACGGCTGCTGCCCGGCCTGAACGCCCCGCGGAGCAGCCGCCTCGGGCACCACTCACCCAGTGCCCTCGTGTGGCACGCCGGTGTCCGGGGCTCGCTGCCCGAGGGGGTGGGGCACCACAACATCCACTTCGGCACGGCATGGGACGATGCCTTCGAGGAGCTGCTGCGTCGCGGACTCCCCATGACCGATCCGTCCCGGTTCGTCGCGGTGCCCTCCCTCGACGACCCGGACGCGGCGCCGACGGGCCACCACACGCTCTACGCCCTCGAACCGGTGCCCAACCTCCAGGTCGGGAGAATCAACTGGGACGAGGAGGGCCCGCGGGTCCGGGACCGCATGGTCGAGGCGCTCAGGGAGTTCGGCTATCCCCTCGAAATCGTGACCGAGGAGTTGGTCACCCCCGCCGACTGGTTGCGGCAGGGCATGGCCGCAGGCACCCCGTTCGCCCTGGCCCATTCCTTCCTGCAGAGCGGGCCGTTCCGCCCGAGGAACATCGACCGGCGGGTCCCGGGACTGGTGTTCGCAGGCTCCGGTACCACGCCCGGGGTCGGGATCCCGATGGTGTTGATCTCCGGGAAACTCGCGGCCAGACGGGTGAAGGAGATGCTGCCGTGAGCAGGTTGGCTGAAGGGTATCGTCGCTGCCAGGAGCTGACGAGACGGCACGGCACCACCTACTACTGGGGGGCGCGTCTGCTGCCGATGCGGCAGCGTCGCGACGTGTTCACCGTCTACGCCCTGTGCCGACTGGCCGACGACATCGTCGACGAACCGGAGACGGTCCAGCCCAGCGACACGGCGGTTCCTCGCGACGGGACCCCCACCGAGCGTCTTGCGGCCTTCCGGGCCGCCTTCTTCGATGGCCTCGCCCGCGGGGATGCACCGCAGCCGGTGATGGCCGCGATCATCGAGAGCATCAGGCGTCGCGGCACCGACCCGGAGTGTTTCGACCGTTTCTTCGACGCGATGGCCGCCGATCTCACCCGCACCACCTGGGCGACCTGGGACGAGCTGCTGCACGGTTACATGGAGGGTTCGGCGGCGGTGATCGGGGAGATGATGCTGCCGGTGCTGGAACCTTTCACACCGGAGGCGAGAACACCGGCGCGAACACTCGGCCAGGCCTTCCAGCTCACCAATTTCCTCCGCGACGTGGGTGAGGACCTCGACCGGGGGAGGGTCTATCTGCCGCAGGAGGATCTGGCCCGGCACGGCGCCGACCCGTGGCTGCGTCAGGTCACCCCGGCGTGGCGTTCGATGATGGCGGAGCAGATCGCCCGGAACCGGGCCCTGTACGACGAGGCGATCCCGGGGTTGGAGCTGCTCCCCCCGGCGTCACGGCGCTGTGTCGGGACTGCCCTGGTGCTGTACCGCCGCATCCTCGATCTCATCGAGGCAGCTGGAGGTGACGTGTTCACCACACGGTTGCGGGTTCCTGATGCCCAGAAGGCCGCACTGATGGCACGGGCCATGCTGCGGTTGCCGCTGCGGGTCAGGACTTCGGTCCCATCACAACCCTGAGCCCAGTCAGGGCGTAGCCCTCGATGAGGTCGTCCCAGCCAATGGTGGGCTCGGCACGAAGTGTGGCCGTGGGGAGCAACCGGATCAGCAGCGCATCGGCCTCGGCGATTGCCAGGGGCTGGCCGGGGCACTTGTGGGCACCGTCGCCGAAGGTGAGGCCCGTCGCATCGACACCACGCGGCATCCCACGTCCGGGGCGGAGCTCGAGCGGGCAGCCCCCGACGGCCTCGACATCGGTGTTGGTCTCCCGCGTGGCGACGTCGATCAGGTCCCCCACCTCCGCGGTGACGGTGGCATCGCCGTCGTGGAGGTCGAATGCCTCCACCACCCGGCGGTAGAGATGCCCGACCACAGGCTCCAGCCGGAGAATCTCCGCCAGGACGGCCACCCGTTCCTGCTGATCCCCGGCGAGGTAGCGCCCGCGAAGCTCGGCGTCGTCGAGCAGGTGCCACGCGGCCATGCAGATGAACTCGCGGGTGGTGACCATCCCGGCGGTGCCGTAGGTGACGCACTCGACGAGAATGTCGGTGTCCGAGTACCCCTCGGCGATGAGATGACTGATGATGTCCTCGCGTGGCTCCCGTCGTCGCACCTTGATCGCCCGTCGCACATCCGCCCAGTAGAACCGCAGCACGGGCACGATCCCGTTGACGGCGGCCCGCATCCAGTCACGACGGGTACGTCCCAGATCCGGGCGGGTGATGTCGAGGGGCGGCTGGTTGAAGAACGACACCAGCCGCCTCGCCATGTCCGGGATCGACGACTCGGTCAGCCCCACGACCTCGGCCGTCACCTCAACCGTGTAGAGCAGGGCGAGGTCACTGAGATCGAACTCCCCGGCCTCCTGTGCATCGGTGAGCAGTCGCTCAGCCACCTCCGCCATGAGCGCTCCGTAGTGGCTGGCCACCACCTTCGGCGCGAGGAAACGCCCCACCTTCCGGCGCTGTTCGTCGTGCAGCGGACCGTCCGAGATGAGGATCGGATGATGCCGGAACACCCCCTTCGGGATGAACTCGGCGGTGAAACCGGCCTGCGTTGTGCGGCGCCTCTCCCGAAGGGCCTGCCTGGCCGCGGCCAGGCAACGGATGCGGACCACCCGCCCCTCCCGCTCCAGCCGGGGACCGGGTGACTCCTCGGGGCGCCACGCCCTGCGCCTTCCGGTCATCGAGGCCCCAGCAGCCCCCGCATGGGAACACTCCACAGGTCATGACCGACGACGCCCCAGTCCGTCAGGAGTTCATTGGCGGCCAGGAAACCGGTCGTGGCGGCGCGTTCCATGAGCGCCACCGGGAGGTCGCAGCGGACCCAGTCCCCGGCCAGTTTCAGCCGGGGCGACGGGGTGCTCACCCCGGGACGATCCTCCCAGCGCTCAGGGGTGATCAGGGTGCAGTCGTCACTAACGAGGACCTCACGGTGCAGCACCGTGGCCGTCGCGGTTTCCGGGTGGAGACGGTGCAGCTCGGTCTCGAGATGGGCCACAACCTCCTCAACCCGGCCCGGATCGTCCATCATCTCCGGCTCACAGGCGTAGGCGTGGAGCTCCACCACGGAGCCATGATGGGCAGCGGCCCAGGCTGCAGCCCCCTTCTCGAAGCGTTCCAGGACGGAGACGTTGTCCAGCTTCCCGTAGCCGGAGGTGCCGACGAAGGCTGGACGACCGGGGGCCACGGGGCGGTCGAGCCAGAGCCTGACCACGACGAAGGGCGGGGCGTTCACCGTCGCCGCCACCCGCCGCCGCCACGCCGCCAGACCCGGCTCGGACATGGCTGCGACGACATCGCGTGCGGCCCGCGGATCGGCTGCCAGGATCACCGCGTCCGCACGGATGCGCTCGTCGCCGAAGCTCACCTCAGCCGCCTCGTCCGCCACGACGACGCCGTCCACGACCGCGCCGGTACGCACCGCCACCCCGCTGTCGGCCAGGTGGCGACCGAGCGGGGCCCACAGCACGGTGTCGTAGTCGTCGTCGGGGACATCGAACAGCAGCCCCTCTGCTGAGCCGATGAAGTAGGTGTGGAACATCGCGACGAGTTCCCCGGCGGAGAAGTGACGCGGGTCGGCGAAGAAGGAGCGGGCGAACACCTCCAGTGCCAGGTCGCGGGCACCATCGGGGAAACGCAGCCGGTCGAGGAAGGCGGCGGCGGACTCCCCGTCGTAACGGGAGAAGGTGTCAGGGAAACGAACCTGCATGAGCTCCAGTGCGGCGCGGACATCCACCCCGAGCAGCGAGCGGAGGGTGAAGGCAGGGCTGCGGGCCACGAACTGCATCACCGACCAGGGAGGGGTGCGCGCGAGACCGGTGAAGGAGTCGCGAAGGCCGTCGGGGCGCTGCAACGGGTAGTCGGCGATGGGCACCAGGTGCTTCAGGTCCGGGTCGATGCGGCGTAGCAGCGAGCGCAGGTTGTAGTACTGCCGGAAGAAGGCGTGGAACCCTCGGCTCATGGTGCGCCCGTCGTCCAGTGGCCAGGCCGCGACCCGACCACCGAGCCGATCCGTGGCCTCGAGCAGGGTGACGTGCACACCTCGCTCGGTCAGTGCCGTGGCGGCGGCAAGACCCGCGACACCACCGCCGATGACCACGACGCTGCGTTTCTCGGCGATGTGGGCCGCACCCCCGGGGGCCGGGTGGCGGACGGCACGTCGATCTCGGCCTGGGCGTGGCGTCGTGACTCCTTGGGCCCGAAAGCGGGAGGTCGTCGATCTCATCGGGTCTCACCGTCGCGTGTCGTTCTGAGCCTCACCCAGCCGAGGATGGCGAGGGTGACCATGGCCCAGCCGAAGCCGAAGTCCTCCACCGGGATGTCCCAGGGGAAACGCAGCCCGGCATGGTGCTCGGGGCTGTAGAAGACGATGGGGGCGGAGAGTTTCGTGAGCCACCCGTCGACGAGGATCTGGAAGAACACGACGATGGCGATGGCCAGCCAGTACTGGAGGGTCCGGAAGATGCCGGTGCGCAGCCACAGCACTTCGACGAGGACGACGGCGACGACGGCCAGGACGGTGAGGAGGGTGTACTCAGGCATCGTCGTCCCCCCGGAGGCGGCGCAGCACATGGCCGACGCCCTCGTAGGTGAGCAGTCCACAGATCGGGATGACGAGAAAGAAGACGAGCTCCTCGAGGGGCATGGGCCCGATCATGATCCCCGTCGTGTAGGTGGAGCTGTAACCCCAGTGGCCACGCACGATGCCGAGGAGGTCCCAGGTGATGAAGACCGCCAGGGTGGGCAGCAGTGCCAGGGCGAGCCGGAGCGGGCGTCGGTAGACCCGCGCTCTGAGGACGAACTCGAGCGGCAGGGTGATGAGCAGGCAGGCACCCATCAGGATCAGGTACTGGTAGGGATCCATTCATTCTCCTCTGCCCAGACGGTCCCGGCATGGGCCGGTGGCACCATCGTCAGGGTCGCACTCAGCCTACATGGACCCGTCAGATGCGCTCTCCCCATTTCGTGCATGGGGTGGCTCTCTGAGAGGAGGAGACGCCGGGCTCGGTCCCGGCATCGATGTTGGCCTGCCGAGCCCACCCTCCCTACCGCCTTGCCCGCTGCAAATGTGCGGAGCGTTACTGTTGAGAGCGCTCTCATGGATAACGCTCCGCACATTTGCAGCGGTTTGCTCCCTACACTCATCCAGGTGAGCGAGGAGATCTGTCTTGCTGGCGGCTGTCTGTGGGGTGTGCAGGCGTTCGTCTCCACCCTGCCCGGGGTCCTGTGGACCGAGGCCGGGCGGGCCAACGGCACCAGCAGCAGCCTCGATGGCCCCTACGACGGCTACGCCGAGTGCGTGCGGACACGTTTCGACCCCGCCGCCACCAGCGTCACCCAGCTCGTCTCACAGCTGTTCGAGATCATCGACCCCTACAGCGTCAACCAGCAGGGGCCGGATGTCGGGGAGAAGTACCGGAGTGGGGTGTACTCGCGGGCCCCGAGCCATCTGGCCGAGGCCCGGGCCTTCATTGACGGTCGCAGCGATGCCGAGCGCATCGCCGTCGAGGTCCTGCCGCTGACCAACTACGTTCGCAGCGCCGAGGAACATCAGCACCGCCTGGCCCGCTGCCCCGACGATCTCTGCCACATCCCGTCAGAACTGCTGACGAAGTACCGACGACAACCCGGCTAGCAGGTCGACAACCTGCCCAGATCGCCGACGGTGCACTCACGGCCTCCGCCCCGCAGGGCCACGAGCGCGCCCTGCGAAATCTGCTCGTGCGTCAGCCAGGAACCACCAGCGCTGCCCAGGTACACATCGCAGAGGTCTCCCCTGCAGGGCCGATAGGACTCCCGAGCCTTCGCTCGAGGATCACCAGTGGCGCTCCCCCACAGCCGGACCACTCGCGTCCCCTCGAACAGCAGTGGCTCAATCGCCTGCGTGACGGCGTCACGGTACGGCTGATGCACCCACAGGATCACACCCTGCACGTCCCGCCCCGCGACGGCTTCCCGGCAGAGTTCCGCGTACTCCTGCGGCCTGGTCCAGTCGGCATCGACCGCGACCACCCCGCCCGGCAGCCCTGCCACGCTGCGGCTTGCCCGCCGGGACACCGCGACAACCTGCTCGCCCTCGTCGAGCAGCTGAGCCACAGCCGGTCGCAGCATCCCCGTCGCCCCAAGAGCCAGGATCACCCCGGTCCTCGCACCCCTGTGGGAGCCTGCCACTCGGGTATGTTCCATACCTCCTCCTTGAACATCGCGGTGCTGCAAGAATATTCACGACCAGCTCAGCACCCGCTGCGTCCACCGAACCAGAACCTTCACGTCAGACCTCATGAACCTCGTTGATCCCGTTGCCCGGTGGAGTCCCGACGGCAACCACTTCGCCCTCAGCACGGACCTTGACGGCGTCGAGGACCTCGACTGGTCCCCCGACTCCTCCCGTCTGGTCACCGGCGGCGACGGCAGCACAGCCCACGTCCGTGACGCCGCCGGTCGGATCGTCCTCACCCTCGACGGGCACGTGGAGGGCATCCAGGAGGTGGCCTGGAGCCCTCGCGGCGACCTCCTGCTCACCCGCGACCACAACGACACCGTGCGCCTGTGGGATGCCACCACGGGGGCACTGCACCTGGCCGCCCAGGCAACGACATTCGGGACCTTCACCTGGCATCCCGACGGCACCCGGTTCCTCGGCTCCGCCCCCGGCGGCCCCGTCACGGTCTGGGACCTGGCGGGGACACCGCTGCTCGAGTTGCAGCCCCCAACCCCGGGCCACGCCGGTTCGATCGAGGCCGTCGCGTGGCATCCCGACGGGGACCGGATCGCGACCGCCGGATTCTTCGACCCGGTCTTCATCTGGGATCGCGGCGGAGAACTGCTGCACCAGCTGCCTCCCATCCCCGGCTGGCGGGCCGCATTGGCATGGCGGGGTGACGGTGCACTGGCGGTGGGCGGCATCGGTCGGGTCGTCGTGTGGGACGTTCCGACGGCCTCAGCCCGCCACACTGCCGACGTGCCCGGTGAGGTCCTCGCCCTGGCCTGGTCCCCCGACCAGGAACAGCTCGCCATCGCCACCACCGCGGTGCTGGCGATGTGGCGGCCCGGCGAGACCCCGTCGCTTCTCCGCGAGCACCTTGACCTGCCGCCTTGGCATGGCGTGGCCCTCACCTGGCAGGACGACATCACCCCGACCCTGGCACCCCGGGAGAACGACACCCCGGTCCTCAGCCCCGATGGCAGCTGTACCGCCACCCCGTCCCGGAGCGTGGAACACGACGGCCGGCTGGAAATCCGGGACGCCGCCGATGGCGACCTGCTGGCCGTCACGCCCTGCCGCCCCTGCCACCAGCCGGTTGCCCGGTGGAGTCCTGACGGCACCATGCTGGCCCACACCACCTTCGACCCCGAGGCACGGATTCACACCCTGGGCACCGCCACCACGACGGTGCTGGCAGGCCACATCGATGAGGTGGTTGACCTTAGCTGGTCTCCCGATGCGCGCCAGCTGGCGACCGGCTCCATCGACAACCGCGCCCGCATCTGGGACGTGGCCACAGGGCGGTGCCTGCTGGTCCTCCACGAGCACGACCAGTGCGTCGACGAAGTCCTGTGGTGTCCCCAGGGCAACCTGATCGCCAGCCGTGACCTCAACAACGAAATCCTCATCTGGGACCCCACCACCGGTCACATCCACACCCGGCTCGCCCCGGAAACCGAGATCATCTCGCTCACCTGGCGTCCCGACGGCGCCCAGCTGCTCGGGATGACCGAGGACGGCCCCGTTGTCTGGGACGTCGTCACAGATCGATGATCTCCAGGTCCTCGACCTCGCCGTCCAGCCCCACGGTCGCGACGATCTGCATGTCCGGCAGCACGGTCCGACTGCGAAGCCACAGCCCGAGCTCGCGCTGATGCGCCCGCACCTCGGCCAGCCACATGTCGGCGACCAGCTCGTCGTGATCCTGGGCAGTGGGTTCGTAGTCGCTCTGCTTGACCTCAACGGCTGTCCGACGCAGTAGGGCATCGAGATCGACGCGACTGAGGAAGCCATCCCACTGCGCCACGAGCCGCTCGCTCTCCGAGGGCGACGGAAGGCTGCCGGTCTCGTCGTCCAGCGTGAACGGCACCGTCGCGGACACACCACCGACGGTGAGCGCCACCTCGCCTCGGAGCACCCCGGCATCGGGGCGAAGATTCTGGATCATGACGTGGGACGATACTCCCCATGATCGTCCTCGAACACCCCGCCCACGTGTTCACCGTCGGCTGGCATCCCGAAGGCCACCTCGTCGCAACCGGGGCCGCCGACGGTGCCCGTATCTGGGATGCGACCACCGGGCAGCAGCTCCGCCACATCGACGGCGACGATGTGACCGCGGTCGCCTGCAGCCGCACCCTCTGGACCACCGGCAACCCCGATGGCAAGGTCCAAATTCTCGACGGCTCCGACCTCGTCGCCACCCTGGAGGGCACAGCCTTCGCCTGGCAGCCCGACGGCACCCGACTGGCCGTGGCCCACGAGGACCATGTGTCGCTGTGGAATGCGACCACCGGGCAGATGGTCCCCGGGTTCGATCTCGCCCGCCCGGCGACGGCCCTGGCCTGGAGCCCGGATGGTCGCCGACTCATCGCTGGCGGAACCTCCTGGCAGGGCGGCCAGGTGACCGACCTCGGCCACTCAGGACAACTCAACAGCCTGTCCTTCAGCCCCGACGGCGCGCGTTACGTCACCTCCTCCCACGGTCACAGCGCACCGGTGCGCGACTCCAGCACCGGGGAGCAGGTCCTGGCCCTCGATCACGGCGAGTCCTGGTTCGTCGGCGTCGCCTGGAGCCCCCGCGGCGACTGCATCGTCACCGGCTCCACCGACCGCCACCTGCGGTTCTTCCACCCCGAAACCGGCGAGCTGCTGCGCACCGTCGCCCACCCGGACTGGGTCTGCACCGTCGCCTTCAACCCCTCGGGCACCCACCTGGCGATCACCATCGACGACGACGCAGCCCACGTGCTTCGACCTTTCACCTCCGTATCCGGAGGTAAAGTTCAACCATGCTGGACCTGAACATCGACGAGCGCCGGTTGGCGGAGCTGTGCAACCGCTACGGCATCATGCGCTTGGCGGTCTTCGGGTCCGTCGCCCGTGGTGAGGCGACAGCTGACAGCGACATCGACCTGCTCTACGACCTGAGGCCTGGTGCACACCTTGGCTGGGAGATCGAAGACCTCACGGATGAGCTCGCTGATGTGTTCGGCGGACGGCCCGTGGACCTGATTTCCCGTTCCGCACTGCACCCCCTGATTCGCCACCAAGTGCTTTCCGAAGCGGAGCCCATCCATGTCCCGGCCTGAGCTCCTACACGTACACGAGATGCAGGCAGCCATCTCGCGCATCCTGGAGATCGTGGGACGTCGCTCAGCAGAAGATATCCGACAGGACAAGTTGCGCGTTGAGGCCCTCCTCTGGAACTTCACAGTCCTCGGGGAGGCCGCAGCAAAGCTCAAGCCTTCTCTTCAGACAAGCTACCCGGAGATCGCTTGGAAACGACCAATCGGCCTACGCAATCGCATCGTTCACGGGTACTGGTCAATCGACCTCGAGATTTTGACAGCAACAGCCCACAATGACCTTCTTCCCTTACGGGACCAGTTGGCCAAGGTTGCTTCGGACCTGTCTGACTGATCCAACGACGACGCTGTCACAGGCTTCAGCACAGCTGAAGGACGTTACCCGTCACCGAGCCCATCCGAAGCCACCGAGTCCCAGAGAACCGCATCCTCGGACTCCTCCCACTCCTGCCACGCGGCCTCGTACTCCCGCTGCAGCTCAGGGTCCAGGCTCACGCTCAGCTTCATCCGCGCCATGCCCCACACTGTACTTCGCCAGCCATGCAAGAATCCCGGTGTGACTGACATCGAGCATCCGTACGAAACGGCCCGGGTGTGGTCGCCGGATGGCTCGCGCCTGGCGACGGCAGGGCTCGATGGCCAGTGCCGAATCTGGACCCCCGACTCCCCCGCCCCGCTGCTCGAGCTGCCCCACTTCCTGGCTGTGCTGGCCCTGGCATGGAGTCCCGACGGCGCCCGGATCGTCACCGGCGGCGAGAGCGACCACCTCCACATCTGGGATGCGACCACCGGCGAACACCTGCGCCGCCTCCCCGTGGGCCTCGCCGTCCTCGACCTCGCATGGCACAGCGACGGCACCATCTCGGCCCTGACCGCGGACGGCGTGGAATCCTGGCAGGCCGACACCGGGAAGTTCCTCGGGCTCCTCCCACCCCGCTCCTACCCGCCGCACTGCGCCGACATCCGCACCGTCGCCTGGAGCCCCGACGGCCGTCTGGTGGCCTCCGGCTCCGAGGACCACACCATCCGGCTCTGGAACCCGGAGCTTCAGCTGCTTCGCATCCTGAGCACCCCTGCTCCCGTCCGTTCCTTGGCCTGGCACCCCGGCTCCCGCACCCTCGCCGCCGTCGCCGACTCCGAGGTCCTGGTCTGGGATGTCAGCACCCAGAACCCACCCCGCATCCTTCCCGCCGGTCGGCTTCGGGGCATCGCCTGGGGTCTCGACGGGGAGCACCTCCTGGGCTGGTGCGACGACACGGTCACCCTCCTCCACCTCACGGGCGACGCAGTGGAGCACACCGCCGTCCCCACCCTGCTGACCGCCGCCTGGACCAGTCGCGGCCCGATACTCGTCACCGCGCAGCACAGCGAGGTCGAGGTCCAGGACCTCCACGGCACCCGGTTGCGTTCCCCCATCACCTGCCCCTCCCCCTGCGCGGCGTCGATCAGCCCCGACGGCGACCTGCTGGCGCTGACCTCCCACCATGACGCCCCGAGAATCTGGTCCCTCACCGGCGACAACCTCGTCGCCGAGCTGGCGGGGATACGGCACCGCTGGACCCATCTCACGTGGCACGACGACTCCACGAGGCTGCTGCTGTACGGCGGCCCCTCCCCCGCCCTGCTCTGGGATCGCACCACAGGCACCGTCACGAAGATTCCGCGCGAGGGCCTGGGGCGCGCCCGTTGCATCGCCTGGCACACCGACCGCTTCGTCGCGGCGAACCCGAGGATCGGCCTCGAGCTCCACGATGACACCGGACTCATCGCCGCAACACCAGATGCCCTGTGGAACACCCCCGTCCTCGCCTGGGCTCCGGATGGCCGTCGCTTCGTCGTCGGCTCTCCCCTGTGCCCATCCCGCATCTGGCACCTCGGCCACGGCCCCGGCCCCCGGCTGGGCGCATCCCTGGAGAAAGCGGCGTGGAGCCCCGACGGAGCTCACGTCGCGACCCTGGATCGGGGGAATCTCCTCCAGGTGTGGCGCACTGACGACGGGGTATTGGTGTGGCACGCCCAGTTCGACGGCTGGGTCACCCTCGCCTGGTCCCTCGACGGCAGCCACCTGACGGGCACCGTCGAGCAGGACGACCAGACAACGAGGTGGGCCTTCACCGCCGATGGGGCCTCCGCAGCGCAGACCGACGTTCCCGCCACAGCTCCCCCGTTCCACCCGGCCGGGATCGAGGTGACGGTGTCCCGCGAGGGCGTCGTCCGACTCTGGGACACGGGGACCGGCGCACAGCTCGCGCCGCAGATCGAGTTCTTCCCCGACGGTGAGGTTGTCGTCCGCGACCCTGCCGACCAGCGCCTCACGCACGCGACGGCCGGGGCCGCACGCTGGCTCGGCCATCCCGGGCTGAACGACCCGCTGCTCCGCCTGGCTGCCGATGCCGCACGTTGTCATACGCTGTGATCCATGCGCATCTGGTCCCTGCATCCCAGCCATCTCGACCGGCAGGCCCTCATCGCCTGCTGGCGTGAGACCCTCCTGGCACAGAAGGTGCTGCTGGGCCAGACCAAGGGCTACACCCGGCACCCGCAGCTGATCCGGTTCCAGGAGCTCGACGACCCGGTGGCCGGGGTCGGCTCCTACCTCGAGGCCCTCGTCACGGAGGCCACCGCCCGCGGATATCGCTTCGACGCCACGAAGATCGTCCGCACCGCGCCGTCGCTGCGGATGACCGTCACCCGGGGCCAGCTGGCCCTGGAGACCGAACACCTGGCGGGCAAACTGACCCAGCGCTCCCCTGAGCTGGCCGCACACTTCCCACCCGCCGACGGAGTGCGCCCCCACCCGCTGTTCGACGTGATCGACGGCCCCGTCGCCAGCTGGGAGAAGGCCGCCAGCTGAACCCAACCACGACATCCGCTGCAAATGTGCGGAGCGTTGCGACTGTTACCGTTGCCAGTCACGACGCTCCGCACGATTGCAGCGCTTCCAGGGTTCAGGAGGCCTTGGTGAGGGCTTCCTTCCACTTCATGGGTTTGCCCATCTGCAGCAGACCGCGGTCGTAGATGCGGGCGGCGAGCCAGATCACCACGGCGGTGGTTGCGACGAGCAGGGCCACAGAAACCCCGACCTGCCACCACTCCATCCGGCCCAGGAACAGCTGGATCGGCACCGCGACGGGGGAGCTGAACGGGATGTAGCTCATCGCGGTCATCAAGGCCTGGTTGTTGTTCCCGACAATCACCCCGAAGTAGGGCAGCATCACGGCCCACATCATCGGCTGCACCACGCTGTTGAGGTCCTCGGTCCGCGACACCAGGGCCGCGGCCGCCGCGTACATCGAGGCGATCATCACGAATCCGAGGAGGAACAGCGGCACGAAGACCAGGATCGGGGTCAACAGGTCACCCACCGGCAACGAGTCGCCGTTGATCGCCAGCCCCAGCAGCACCGTGGCGGCGATGAGGCTGATCTGCACCATCGCGGCAATGCTGTTGCCGATGATCTTGCCCGTGAGCAGGGCCTTCGAGGAAACGCTGGCCAGCAGGATCTCGACGATGCGGGTCTGCTTCTCCTCCACCACCGACTGGGCGATGCTCATGCCGAACGTGATCCCGGCCATCATCCACACCACCCCGAAGGCGACCGCCAGGAAGTACTGGAACGCCGGGTCCTGGGCGTCCGGGTCCAGCAGCTCCACCTGCGGGGCGACCGACAGGCTCTGCAACAGGCTGGTCGGCAGGTCACGCAGACTCAGCACCTTGATGCCGAGCGGGCTGGACGGGTCGGAGACGAGCGCGGCCTTCGCCGTCTCGTCCAGCACCGCCTGTCGGGCTGCTGCCTCGTCGGCAACCTGCACCAGCTCGGCATCCGGGATGCTCTTGACGATCTCCGTGTGCTCCGCCGTCGCCGCGATGCTGGGGGCGCCACCGCTGAAGAACTCCCCCAGCCGGGGCCCAAGCACCACGACGGCCAGCATGATCGCCAACGTGACCAGGGTGGAGATGATGAACGACTTGGACAGGAACCGCACCTTGATCTCGCGCTGGGCGACGATGCTGACGGTGGACCAGAAACTGGGACGGGTATGGGTGTTCACTTCGACATCTCCTTGTAGATCTCGTGGAGGTTGCGCACCACGGGCTGGAATCGGGTGACGGTGCCGCGTTGCAGCGCCTGGGCCAGGATCTGGTTGGCCACGGCCTCGTCAGCGGTGCGGAAGCACACGTAGCGGCCGTCGACATCGACGACCTCGACGCCGGTCTCCCGCACCCACGCGGTGTCGGTGCTGGCCTGCAGCTCCCACTCGTGGGTGGAGTTCGCGGCCTGCAGCTCGGCGCGGGTGCCGTCGGCGCGAATCTCGCCGTCGCGGATGATGACCAGCCGGTCACACAGCCGCTCCACCACGTCCAGCTGATGCGACGAGAACAGCACCGGCGCGCCGGTGGCCGCGAATTCACGCAGCACCTGGACGGTGATCTCGACGGACTCGGGGTCCAGACCGGAGAACGGCTCATCGAGGATCAGGGCGGAGGGCCGGTGGATGAGCGCTGCCGCGATCTGCACCCGCTGCTGGTTGCCGAGCGACAACGACTCCAGGGTGTCGGTCGGCTTGCCCTTGAGCTGCAGCCGCTCCAGCAACTCCAACCCGTGGCGCTTCGCCTCCATGGCCCCCACCCCGTGCAGCTGGGCCAGGTAGACCAGCTGGTCGATGATCTTCATCTTCGGGTACAGCCCCCGCTCCTCCGGCATGTAGCCGATGGCCGCGCGGTGCTCGGGGGTGATGGGCCCGCCGTCGGCCAGCACCTGCCCCTGCTGCGCGGCGAGCACCCCCAGGATGATCCGCATCGTGGTGGTCTTGCCTGCACCGTTGCCGCCGACGAAGCCGGTCATGAGGCCGGGATGGATGTCGAAACTGACGTCCTTGAGCACATGCTTGTCACCGAAGAACCGGTGGATGTTCCGTACGCTGATCATGCCCTCAACGCTACGTTTCACCCTCCCGCCAGCACATCCCGCGCACGGGTGAAATCCCGCCTCCCCCGCACGGGGGAGGTGACGGCGCCAGCTCAGCGACGCGGCACCAGGCCGTGCTCGAAGGCCCAGATCACCGCGTTGATCCGGTCGCGCAACCCCAGCTTGGCCAGGATGTTGGAGACATGGGTCTTCACCGTCTCGGCACTGACGTACAGCTCCGCCGCGATCTCCGCGTTGCTGAGCCCCCGCGCCAGGCAGCGCAGGGTCTCACATTCACGCTCGGTCAGCACGTCGATCCTCTCATCGACGAGTTCGGGTGGGGCGGCAAACCTGCCGATCACCCGCCTGGTCACCTCGGGCGCGAGCAGGGCGTCGCCCCGCCCCAGCACCTTCACCGCCTCGATGAGTTTTTCCGCCTCGGCGGTCTTCAGCAGGAATCCCGAGGCCCCGGCCTGCAGGGTCTCGAAGAGGAAGTCGTCCCGGTCGAAGGTGGTCAGGATCAGGATCGCGGCCCGGCAGCTCTGCTCCGTGAGCTGCCGGGTGGCGGCGATCCCATCGCACCTCGGCATCTGCACGTCCATGCAGATCACATCCGGGTCGAGTTCCCGGGCCATGGCGATGCCCTCCTCGCCGTTGGCGGCCTCCCCCACCACCTCGATGCCCGGCTCGGACTCCAGGATGGTCCTGAAACCGACGCGGATCAGCGCCTGGTCGTCCACCAGCAGCACCCGGATCATGCTGTCACCCCCGTCGGGATTTCTGCACGGACCCGGAACCCACCGCGGGGTTTGGTGCCTGCGGTCAGCACCCCACCGATGGCCTCGACGCGCTCCCGCATCCCGATGATCCCGGTACCGGTGCCGGGCAGCCCCTCGCGCTCGCCATAGCCGTCGTCGGAGACCTCCAGCTCCACCTGTTCCGGGTGTCCTCGCAGCCTCACCTCGACGCGGACCCCCGGCCCGGCGTGCTTGGTGGCATTGGTCAGTCCCTCCTGGGCGACGCGGTAGAGGGTGAGCCCGACGGCAGGGCTGACCTCGGGCATCTCCCCCAGCACCTCGTAGCTGGCATCCAGTCCGCTGGTCCTGGCGGAGGCGACGAGCTCGGGCAGGTCGTCGACCGTCGGTGGGACGACATCGCTGCCGTCGCTGGCACGCAGCGTCAGCACCATGGTGCGCAACTCCTCAACGGCGTGGCGGGCGCTGGCCTCGATGTGTTTCAGCGACGACGTGGCTGCCTCCGGGTCACGTCCGATCACCCGTCTGGCAGCGGCGGCCTGGACGGACATCGTCGTCACGTGGTGGGCCACGATGTCGTGGAGCTCTCGGGCGATCCGCAGGCGCTCCTGCTCGATGGCCTGACGCACCAGCTCGGACTCAAGGTGCTGGATGTCGGCGTGGGCCTGACGGAGTTGCTCGCGTTCGACGACCTGGTCGAAGGAACGGTTGCCGAAGACCCAGGCCCCGGTGAAGAAGGCGACGTTGAGCGACACCTGCAACGCGAAGATTCCGAGCAGGGGCCGGATCGGGGCCAGCACGGTGCCGTCGACCTCCTCGATGATCCGCAGTGCGAAGGCCACCCCGAGCCACAACGCCATCCCCGCGCAGATGAGGATGCGGACGAGCAGGGCGCGTTCCCGCTGCGTGGACCACGCGCCGATGGAGTAGAAGGAGACGAACAGTGCCACCTGGGCGGTGTGCATCTCCATGCCCGTCAAGTAGTGCAGGACCACGAAGATGACCGAGGCCGCCAGCCCGGAGGTCAACGGGAAGCGGCGTCGCCACAGCAGCGGCACGGTCAGCAGGATGCTGCCCGTGGCCTGCAGCCACGCCGGGGTGTTGAAGAAGCTCTGCCCGGACAGATGGGTGAACCACGCCATGACACCGCCCAGCAGCGCCAACGCGACGGTGATCGTCGCGTCGGTACGCAACCAGTTGGCGGGCAGTTCGCGGGTGTCCATGATCCCTCACAGCTTCGAGAGGTACCGGGCAGGGATGGTCTCTGCCATCCAGACCCGATCACTTCCCGGGTAGAACTGGATGCCCGCAGCCTGCGCGGCCGCCGCGTCGATGCGCAGGATGACGGGGCGGCTGGCGTGCCGGGACCCTACGGCGTGGGCCATCTCGACGTCAGTGGCCATGTGGACCTGCTGCCTGCTCATCGGCAGCAGACCCTCGGTGAGCACCGAGTCCAGGTTGTCCGGGGCGGTGCCGTGGTAGAGGACCGGCGGGGCGTGGCCGGGGTGTGCTCGATACGGGTGGCGACGGAGTGCCCGTAGACGGCGCGGATGCGACCGTCGCGGATCTCGTGCCGCTGCTTGCTCGCCGAGGAGACTGCCTGCTCGATGTCGTCGAGGCTCACCCGACGGTGTTTCCGGTGGAACGCCGCCACCATGTCGTCGAGGCTGACCCAGCCCTCCGCGTCGAGGGTGAGCCCGTAGCTGCCGGGGTCGTGTCTGAGGGCGTGGGACAGGGTCCTGCTGATGTCGGTCAGGCGTTTGTCCATGAGCACCAGACTAAATCCTCCAAACCTCTATTGTGTCCCCATGACCACTGAGCCCCGCATCCTCGCTGGTCTCGGCGGCTGGGAGGACCTGTGGAGCAGCAGCGGACAGTACCTGTGGTGGATCGGCGACGGCCTGGTGCTGGTCTCCAACCGGGACCTGTTCCTCCACGACGCCGAGGACGGCTCCCTGCTGCGGGTCTTTCCTCAAGCCCGGTTCCACGTCCACCAGAACCCGCTCAGCCCCGACGGCGCGCGGGTGTTGGCAGGCGAGGGGGTGTGGGAGGTCGCCTCGATGCGGGAGCTGTTCCGCCTGGACCACCCGCGCGGGACCAGCGCCGAGTGGAGCCCCGACGGCGCCCTGATCGCCCTTGCCTCCCCGGGCCTGCCCATCTGCCTGGTCGATGGCCTGACCGGCACGGTGAGGCACCGTCTCAATTCCTCACCCGACCTCCCATACGGCCCCGCCTGGTCGCCGGATGGCCGTCACCTCGCCGTCGGTGGGATCGCCCGGGCCTGGGTGTGGGATGCCGCCACCGGCGAGGAGGTGCTGTGCATCCAGCGGGAGCGGGGGCCGCGCCGTCGCCACGCCGGGCCTGAGTACTGGCGGGTGTTCTGGGAGTCCGATCAGGTGCTGGTCGCCGACTCGGATGACGACCTCGCCCGCTGGGGGCTCGACGGCTCCCCGCTCGGCCTGGCGAGGCGACCCGAGCCCGTCCCGGTCGATCTCACCAGCCCGGACGGGAGGCATCGCCTGGTGCCCGTGGAGCGCGAGGTCCACGTGGTGGAGGGGGCGACGGGCAGGACGGTGAAGCTGGTCGGGGCCGTCATCGAGGAGCGCCCCATGAGGATCGTCGGGAATGTTCTCGTCGTCGGCAGGCCCCCGGTCGTGGTGGACCTCGCAACCGGCGAACTCCACCCCTGCGACGACGCCCCGGCAGCTGCTGACGAAGATGTGTTCCCCAGCCCTGATGGTCGTCTCGTGGCCCGCCTGGCACACGGCGGATGTCTGGAGGGTGAAGGTCTGGTGAGCCTGTGGCACGGCGAGCAGCTCCTGCACCGCTTCGACCCGCTCGGCGATCTTCCCGAGCTGGCCTGGAGCCCGGACGGAACGCGCCTGCTGGCCGTCGGGGAGCTCATGGGGGTCCGCATCCTTGACGCCCTCTCCTTCGAGGTGACCGACCTTGGGGTTTTCCAGCCGAGCTGCGCTGCCTGGAGCCCCGACAGCAGCCGCATCGTCGCCGCCACTGCCCAGGGTCTGCTGGTCCTCGGTCTGGACGGCGACCACCAGCACGGCTGGGCCGGGGAGGCGACGGAGCTCCACTGGCCGGAGCCGGGGCGGATCGTCGCCTTGACGATGCGGGGTGTGCAGCAGTGGGACCCTGCCGGGAACCCGGTCGGGGTCCGCGTCGATCTGCTCCCCGAGGACGGCCTCCTGGTCCGCGACGCCCTCACCTCACCGCGCCCCCTCTTGCTCAGCGCCACGGCCGGGGCGGATCGCTGGTTTCGTCCACTCCCCTGAGCACGAATCGCTGGTGAAAAACACTGGCACGTCACCATACGACGGCAGACCGTCTTTTCTCCGCGGTTCGTGCTGGTCTGGTCCTGCAGGTCGAGTTCAGGCACGAATCGCCGACGAAAAACGCTGGCACGTCACCACACGACGGCGAACCGTCGGCCATCGGCGATTCATGCTTGGGGTGGGACGGGCGGTGGGGGTGTGCACGAATCGCTGGTGAAAAACGCTGGCGCGTCACCACACGACGACGAACGGACCGGTCCCGGCGATTCCTGCACGCCATGAGAGGATTCCCCCATGTCTCACCCCGTCGATCCCCTCATCCTGGACGAGTCCCCGGAGCGCGCCCATGCCTTGGCCGTCATCGACGCCCCCGGGTTGGTGACGGCGGCCCTGGAGCGCTGCGACGACGTACGGGTCTTCTGCGACGACGTGCGCGAGGCCCAGGTCGTCGAATCAATCCGCGCCGACCTGCTGGTGGATCACCCCGCCGAGCTGAGCGGCGTCGATCTGGCGTGGGGGCACCTGCCGAAATCGCTGGCGGCCCTTGATGAGCACTGCTGCTGGCTGCAGGGCGCAGCGGACCTGATGTTCCTCACCGGGGCCCGCGTCAAGCACATGAACCACTCCATGAACCAGGTGCTGGGTCGCCACTTCACCGCCGTCAACGCCTCGCTGGGGCGGGCGAAGAGCCGCGTGCTGCGGGCCTGGGGGCCGAACCAGCTGGAGAATCCCTGGCCGAAGCTGCGCCGCCACGACGACCTCGGGCTCACCCTGGCCGCCCACGGCGCCACCTTCAACGGCAACCGCATCGATGACGGCACCCGGCTGCTGCTGGAACACCTCGACCTCGAGGGCGGGGTTGCCCTGGACCTCGGCTCGGGCAACGGGATCATCGCCGCGACCCTCGCCCGCCAGGGGCTGACCACCACCGCCGTGGACGTCTCCTGGGCCGCGACGGCCGCCACCCACGCCACCGCCCTGGCGAACGGCCTGGAGATCGACGTCCACTGGGGCGACGGGCTGACCGAGTACGACGACCACAGCTTCGATGTCATCGTCACCAACCCGCCCTTCCACCAGGGCGTGGCGAAGGACTCCGAGCCGACGCTGCGGATGTTCGACGACGCCGCGCGCGTGCTCCGCCCGGGTGGTCAGTTCTGGTGCATGTTCAACTCGCACCTGCCGTGGCGTCGCGAGCTGAACTCCCGGCTGGGCCGCACCCGCGTCGTCGCCCAGAACCGCCACTACACGCTCACCGTGACCGAAGCAGGCCGCTGAGCCGTCCCTTTCCGGCCACCTACTGGGCGTGCGAACCCACAGCTGAGCCGGGGAGAACTCACAGGGAGCTCACAGCAAACGATCCTTGAGTGGATGCAGCCGATCCAAGGAGCATCCGATGAGCCAGTACCAGTTCCCCCAGCAGCCCTTCCCCGGACCCCAGCAGCCGGTCCCGACGGTACCCGCCACCCCGCGTCGCGCCGGGATCGGGGCGACGGGGGTCGTGGCCCTCGCCCTGATCTGTGCCGGAATCGGCGGGGGTGCCGCCATCGCGGCCAACCACCTCGCCCCGGCCTCTTCCATCGCCCCTGCCGCCACCACGACCTCGGTCGTCCAGGCCTCGGCCAGCAACCCCGACTGGGCCGCGACCGCCCCAGCGGTGCAGGACGCGGTGGTCGCCATCCAGGTGAGCGGCAACTCCGGCTCCGGCCAGGGCTCCGGGGTCATCATCGATGGCAAGGGCCACATCGTGACCAACAACCACGTGGTCTCGGGTTCCGGGCAGGGCGCCAGGATCGATGTGACCATCGGGGACCAGCGCCACCCGGCCAGCATCGTCGGTACCGACCCGTCCACCGATCTCGCTGTCATCAGGCTCGATGCTCCCCCGGCCGGGTTGTCGGTGCTCCAGTGGGGGGACTCTGCCTCGCTCGCCGTGGGACAGAACGTGATGGCCATCGGGAACCCGCTCGGTCTGTCGGACACCGTGACCACCGGCATCATCTCCGCACTGAACCGCCCGGTCACCACCCGGGCTGTGGAGACCCGGCCGACGGCGCAGAGCGGCGACGGCGTCGTCGTCACCGCTGCCATCCAGACCAACGCGGCCATCAACCCCGGCAACTCCGGCGGCGCACTGGTGGACGCTTCGGGGGCGCTGATCGGGATCACCAGCTCCATCGCCCAGGTCTCCTCCGGTGAGGGACAGGCCGGGAACATCGGTATCGGTTTCGCCATCCCCGCCGCCCAGGCGAGGTACGTGACCGAGCAGCTCATCGCCAAGGGGGTCGCCGAGCACGCCCATCTCGGCGTCCAGGCCCGCGACGGCGCAGTCGGCACGCAGCTGGGCGCGACGCTGCAGCAGGTCTCCCCCGACTCGGCGGCAGCTTCGGCCGGGCTTCGAGACGGCGATCTCATCACCGCCGTTGATGGCGCCCCGGTCACCGGGACGGAATCCCTGGTGGCCCTGATCCGCAACCACGAGGTGGGCCAGGAGGTGACTGTGACGGTGCTCCGGGACGGCTCCCGGGCAGACCTCCGGGTCACCCTGGGTCGGGCCCCCAGCTGAGGACGGCGGGACCCGCCCCATCCCGCTCCGCCCCGCCGGACCAGACCAGCAGGAATCGCCGAGAACAGACGGTTCACCGTCTCCAGGTGACGCGCCAGCGCTTTTCACCAGCGATTCGTGCCCGAGCACACCGCCCGCCCACCCCGAGCAGGAATCGCCGAGGATCGACGGTTCACCGTCACCAGGCGACGCGCCAGCGCTCATCAGCGGCAATTCGTGCTCACGGAGCGGCGGGGGTCCTGTCCCCCTTCGCACGCCCTCGACGAGAGGTCAGCAAAACGTCAGCCGGAGCTCAGCGAAACGGCAGTTCTCTTTCAGCGAAACGGTAGTTCGGGCTCAGCGAAATGGTAGTTTCAAGGTATGAAACTGGTGCAACGAAACCTTGCCCCCTGGGCTCGAGAGATACTGGCCGTCTCTCCGATACTTGTCATCGAGGGAGCCAGACAGACAGGCAAGTCCACCCTGGTGACAATGCTTGACGGGGATGCCAGCACCTACGTCACCCTGGACGACGAGGTGACCCAAGACTTCGCCCGCAAGGACCCGGTGGGGCTGCTGCGCTCAGCCGGTCAGGGGCGGTTGGTGATCGACGAGGTCCAGCGCTGCCCCGAGCTGATCCTGCCGTTGAAGATGGAGGTGGACCAGGATCGTCGGGCTGGAAGGTTCATCCTGACCGGCTCGGCCAACCTGCTGCGAATCCCCGGGGCGGAGGACTCCCTGGCGGGACGAGCCATGACCCTTCGGCTGCACCCCTTCTCACAGGGAGAACTGGCCGAGCACATCGACGACTGGGTGAGCCATGTGCTTTCCGGGGCATGGCGTTCGCCCCAAGGGGCGGGAGACTCCCGGGAAGAACGTTCAAGGATCGTCACCCGGGTGACGACGGGCGGCTACCCGCCGGTGCAGGAGATGTCTGCCCGCCTCCGGCAGAGCTGGATCACCGACTACACGAATCGGCTGATCGAGCGGGACAGCCGGGACCTGGGAAGCGCCCAGGTCCCCGCGCTGCGTCGGCTGATGCACCTGATCGCAGCCGCCCCGGGCGCAGAACTGGTCCTGGAGCGGCTGGCCGAGTCCTTGGGGCTCACCCGCGCCACCGTCGGCCGTTACCTGGAGCTCCTGGAATCCCTGTTCTTGCTGCACCGACTGCCCGCGTGGTCACGGAACCTGACGAGCAGGCAGGTGAAACGCTCGAAGTGCTACCCGGCGGACCCCGGCCTGACGACGGCACTGTCGGGACTCTCGGCGCAGCAGCTGCTCTCCCCACACGGGGCGGATCACCTCGGGCCGCTGGTGGAGCACTTCGTGGTCACGGAACTGATCCGGCAGCAGGGCTGGGCCAGCACGCCCTACGAGCTGTTCCATCTCCGGGACCGCAACGGCGCGGAGGTGGACGTCGTGATCGAGACCCCGCAGGGCGTGATCGGGGTGGAGGTCAAGGCGGCGACCACCGCGCGCCCAGCCCATTTCAAGCACCTGGCCGAGCTCAGGGACAGGATCGGGAGCGAATTCCTCGCAGGCATCGTGCTGACCCTCGGCGACGGCCAGCTCGCCGGTGACCGACTGGCCGCCATGCCGGTCTCGTCATTGTGGGGCCAGGCGTCGTAGGCTCTGCTGTCATGCGAGCCCGAGTCGTCGCCCTGAACCCGCAGCCCGCCCCGTTGCCCTTCGAGGCGACCTGGCAGCAGGCCCCCTTCGGGGTGGCCGCCACCGTCACCACCGAGGTCAGCGACCCGGAGCAGCTGCGCATCGACCTGCTGGGCGCCGGGCTCTCCGGGGCGGTCATCACCGGACCGCTCGCCACCCGACCCGCGGGGCTGGTGCTGTGCGACGTGGACTCGACGCTGACCAGCACCGAGGCCGTCGATCTCATCGCCGAACACGCCGGGCGTGGGGCCGAGGTCGCCGCCATCACCGAGCGGGCGATGCGCGGCGAGCTGGACTTCGAGGCCTCGCTGCGGCAGCGGGTCGCGACCCTGGCCGGGCTGCCGGTGTCGGTGCTGGCCGAGGTGCTGCCCCGGATGGCCCTCTCCCCCGGCGCCCGCGACCTGATCGCCACCCTCCACGACGCCGGGGTCGCCGTCGGGGTCACCTCCGGTGGGTTCACCGCCCTGGTGCAGCCCCTGGCCGAGGAGCTGGGCCTGGACTTCTGGAACGCCAACGAGCTCCAGATGCGTGACGGCGTGCTCACCGGTCAGGTGACGGGCACCATCGTGGATCGCGCCCAGAAGGCCAGGGACCTCGCCCGCTTCGCCCACCAGCACAGCGTGCCAGCCGAGCTCACCGTCGCGGTCGGCGACGGTGCCAACGACCTGGCGATGCTCACCGCAGCCGGACTCGGGGTCGCCTACTGCGCCAAACCACTGACCGCGGCCCAGGCCGACGGGGTCATCAGCTTCCCCCGGCTCGACGCCGTCGCCCCACTCGCCCTGCCCTGACGTGCTTGGGCGCGTCCCAGCCATTAGGCTTGTGCCCACGCGAAACTTTCCAAGGAGGGAACATGTCAGGTCGGATCCGCAATGAGGGCTTCCGGTCCAAGGTCATGTCGGCAGCCGACGCCGCCGCCATGGTCGAGAACGGCTGGAACATCGGTTTCTCGGGGTTCACCGGTTCCGGTTACCCGAAGGCCTTCCCGGGTGCCCTGGCCGAACGGATCACTGCTGCCCACGACAAGGGCGAGGAGTTCAAGGTCGGGGTGTGGACCGGGGCCTCGACCGCCCCTGAGCTCGACGGTGCCCTCGCGGCCACCGGCGGGGTCGCCTACCGGCAGCCGTACCAGTCCGACCCGGACATGCGAGGCGCCATCAACAAGGGCGTCTCCTACTACACCGACATTCACCTGTCCCACGTCGGCCCGCAGGTCAGCCAGGGCTTCCTCGGCAAACTGCACCTGGCCGTGATCGAGGCCACCGCCATCACCGAGGAGGGCGAGATCGTGCCGTCGTCCTCGGTGGGCATGAACCGCACCTACGTGGATCACGCGGAGAAGGTCATCATCGAGGTCAACGAGTGGCAGTCCGAGGGGCTCCACGGTATGCACGACATCTACTACCCCATCGGTGCGCTGCCGCCGAACCGGGTGCCGCTGCCCATCCAGAACGCCGGGGATCGCATCGGTGGCCTGACCATGAAGGTGGACCCGGAGAAGGTCGTGGGCATCATCGTCACCGACGCCCCGGACCGCAACACCCCCTTCAAGCCCCTCGACGACGACTCGCTGGCCATCGCCGGATACCTGCTGGACTTCCTCGGCAACGAGGTGAAGCAGGGCCGCCTGCCGGAGAACCTGCTGCCGCTGCAGTCCGGGGTCGGCAACATCGCCAACGCCGTGCTGGCGGGTCTGTTGGAGGGGCCGTTCGAGAACCTGACCTCCTACACCGAGGTGATCCAGGACGGCATGGTGGACCTGCTGGACTCCGGCAAACTGCTGGTGGCCTCCGCCACCGCTTTCTCCCTCTCCCCGGAGGCTGCGGAGAAGATGAACGACAACGCCGCCGAGTACGCCAAGAAGATCATCCTGCGCCCGCAGGACGTCTCCAACCACCCGGAGGCCATCCGTCGGATGGGGGTCATCGCCTGCAACGGCATGATCGAGGCCGACATCTACGGCAACGTGAACTCCACCCACATCATGGGTTCGAGGATGCAGAACGGCATCGGTGGCTCGGGCGACTTCACCCGCAACGGCTACTTCTCGGCCTTCGTGACCCCCTCGACGGCGAAGGGCGGGGCCATCTCCGCCATCGTCCCGATGGTCAACCACGTGGACCACACCGAGCACGACGTGGATGTCATCATCACTGAGCAGGGCCTGGCGGACCTGCGTGGCCTGGCCCCGCGTCAGCGTGCCCAGGTCATCATCGAGAACTGCGCACACCCGGACTTCAAGGAGCCGCTGCGCGAGTACGTGAAGCTCGCTGCCACCAAGGCCAACGGGCAGCACACCCCGCATGACCTGGCGACGGCGCTCAGCTGGCACGTCCGGTTCCTGGAGACCGGCACCATGAAGGCCTGATCCTTGGACTGCGAGGCCCCCGGGAAACCGGGGGCCTCGTCGTTATCTCGTGCGTGGCTGGAGCCGGTGACATCATGGAGGCAGCGTTTGCGGTCGCTCAGGAGCCGAGCGCGTAGGTACGGTGACGTCGCCACGCCCCAGTGCCGGGGGGCGGCCCGGACCACAGCTCCACCGTCGTGCAGCGCTGGATGATCGGCAGGTGTTTCAGCACCTTGACCTCGGCGGCCTTGAGGGTCTCCAGGGGGGCGCGTTTGCCGATGGTGACGTGGGGCACCGCGCGTTCCGGGACCGCCCCGAACGCCGGATGGTCGGGGAAGACGTCACGGATGCGGGTCACGAGGTTGTTCAGCACCACCTGATCGCTGGGCGGCAGGTACACCGAGTCCGTCCCGAACCACGCGGTGGTGGCGAATTCGAGTTGGAACCTCCCGAAGTCACGCAGTACCTGATCCAACCGGTCGTCCTGCTCCACCGACAGGCGCGTGGTGAAGGGGTAGAGCAGGTTGAGGTGCGCGGGAACCCCGTCGGCGGCCGAGGGGTCCAGCTTCATGCGGATGTCGTGCAGCACCGGCTCCAGGTCCGAGCACTTCAGCATCAGGGCGGACTGCCGGAGCACGACGTAGGGCTCAGGGGCAGTTTCCATGCCCCCCATCCTAGAAGAAGAGCCCGGAGAAACGGCCCGAGGACAACCACGGCGCGCCGATGAGAGAATTCATCCGTGAGCATTCGTGACTACATGGCAGGCATCGAGGATGACCTGGTCGCCCTGCGCCGCGACCTGCACCGGATTCCGGAGGTGGGACTCCAGCTCCCCGAGACCCAGGCGCGGCTCCTGGCAGAGCTGGAGGGGCTGCCGTTGGAGATCACCCTGGGGCGGCAGGTGAGCAGCATCGTCGCGGTGTTGCGGGGAACGGCCCCCAGCGACGGGGAGCGTCCCGTCGTGCTGCTGCGCGGTGACATGGATGCCCTACCGGTGACCGAGCTCACAGGGGAGCCCTTCGCCTCGACCAATGGCAACATGCACGCCTGCGGGCACGACCTGCACATGGCGCTGCTGGTGGGGGCGGTGCGGGCACTGTGTGCGCACCGCGACCAGCTGGCCGGGGACGTGATCTTCCAGTTCCAACCGGGCGAGGAGGGCGTGGACGGCTGCCGCTACATGCTTGAGGAAGGCCTGCTGGATGCGGCGGGACGCCGACCGGATGCGGCCTGGGCGATCCATGTGTGGTCAGCGATGGACCCGTGCGGGGTGTTCTCCACCAAGCCGGGCACGGTGATGGCCTCCTCCGACGAGTTCCGGGTGAAGGTGCTGGGGCGCGGTGGGCACGGCTCGGCCCCACACCGGGCCGCCGATCCGGTGGCCCCGATGGCGAGCATGATCTCGGCCACCCACGACATGGTCACCCGACGCTTCGACGCCTTCGATCCGGTGGTGGTGACGGTGGGTCACGTCCGCGCGGGCACCGCCCACAACGTGATCCCCGAGTACGCGGAGTTCCACGGCACCTTCCGGGCCTTCTCGGATGAGGCCCGAAACCGGGTGGCCGAGCTGCTGCCCGAGCTGTTCGCCGGGATCGCAGCCGCCAGCGGCGTCGAGGTGGCCTACGAGCGGGTGGAGCAGTACCCCGTCACCGTCAACGACGTGACTGCGACCGAGCAGGCCGCGGCGGTGGTCGGCGAGCTGTTCGGCGCGGAGCGTCACGTGCGTTGGGAGCATCCGCTGTCGGCGGCCGAGGACTTCTCCCGCATCCTGCAGGAGGCCCCGGGCAGCTTCATCGGGCTGAGCGCCTGCCCGCCGGAGCTGGACCCGGACACGGCCCCGATGAACCACTCGGCCCACGCCCGTTTCGACGACCGGGTGGTCGCCGACGGTGCGACGCTGCTGGCCGAGCTGGCCGCCCGACGTCTGAGGGCGTGATCTCGGGACCCTCCACCGCCCCCTCGTCGAGCACGAACCGCCGAGGAAACGCGGTTGACCGTCGCCAAGTGACGCGCCAACGCTTTTCACCAGCGATTCGTGCCCGAGCAGGAATCGCCGAGGATCGACCGTTCACCGTCGCCAGGCGACGCGCCAACGCTTTTCACCAGCGATTCGTGCCCGAGCACACCGCCCGCCCACCCCGAGCAGGAACCGCCGAGGATCGACCGTTCACCGTCGCCAAGTGACGCGCCAACGACTTTCACCAGCGATTCGTGCCCAAACACCTGTTCCCAGACTCCTGCTCCCGGAGCGCAGTAGGCTGGTGCCCGATGACCACGCCCATGATCCCGGCTCCTGTCAAGGAGATCGCCACCCTGCCGCCACTGCCCTCGACCAACGGGGGCGTGAAGCTCTCCGAGCGTACCGGGGAGCCGCGACGCCCCTGGACCGTCACCGTCGCACTGGTGGTGATGTGCATGGCGGCTGCGGTGATCGCCGTGGTCTACGGGTATCACTGGTGGCTCGCGGTCCATCCACCGAGCTACCCGACCTCCGCCCTGCTGATCGAGTGGATCACTCCCGACCCCGGCAAGTGGCTGTCGCTGACCCTGGAGGGGGTGCTGGCCCTGATCGCCTTCCTCGCCGCCGCCTCCTGCGGCTGGGCGGGCTTCCAGGGCTGGAACGGCTGGTCCTTCTCCCGCTGGGCCGGAATCTCGGCCATCGCCGCCACCGGCTTGGCGACGGCGAGCTTCGACCTGCTGGCCCTGGCCGCAGTCGGTCTGGCCGCCGTCTCGACGCTGCTGCTGTTCCTGCCCGCCTCCATGCGCTTCTTCCGCGACTTCGAGTCCCACCGTCGGGTCTCCCCCACCGGCTGGCGACGACCCGAGCAGATCGTCTACGGCAGACTCCCCCGCTTCCGCTGAGCCGAGAGAGTGCGAGCAGGGGCGTACACGAACTGGCGGGTTGCGTAGAGGGTGCGCCCTCACTGACCAACCGATCCCCGCACACCGTCGGACAGGCCGACAGGTGGGCGGGGATCGGTTGTCCCAGGAGGATCAGGCCGGGGTGACGTCGCCGTTCGGCCACTCCTGCTTGATGAACTCCCTCACCTTGTCGCTGTGCAACAGCTCGTCGAGCTTCGCGACGGCGGGCTTGACGTCATCAGTGCGCCAGGTCAGGAAGTTGGCGTAGGGGTTGTCCGCCACCTCCTCGACGATCAGGGCACTGTCGGTGCTCAGCCCCGCGGTGAGGATGAAGTTGCCGTTGATGATCGCCAGGTCGATGGCCGGGTCGTCCTTGAGCTGGACGATGATCTCCGGCTGGTTCTCCTCGAACTTCAACCCCCGCGGGTTCTGCTCAGCAGTGATGGTCAGCACGGAGGTGCCCTCGGTGATTCCGGTCAGCAGCCCGGCCTTCTCCAGCAGCTTCAGGGCGCGGTACTGGTTGGAGACGTCATTGGTGATGGCCACCCTCGCACCATCTGCGACCTCCGTCACGGCACCGAACTTCGACGAGAAGACCGCGTAGGGCTCGATGTGGACACCCTTGCCGTGGGAGAACTTGTAGCCCTTGTCCGCGATCTCGGCCTCCAGGTAGGGCAGGTGCTGGAAGTAGTTGGCGTCCAGGGTGCCGTCGGCCAGGGTGGAGTTCGGCAGCACGTAGTCGTCGAACTCACGGATCTCGATCTCGATCCCGGCCTCGGCAGCCAGGTTGTCACGGACGAACTCCAGAATCTTCGCGTGCGGGACCGGGCTGGCCCCGACGATGATCTTGTCCTTGGCACCCGAACCGCACGCGGTCAGGGCGAGGACGGCGGCCAACGAGGCCGCCAGCAGGGACAGGTACTTGCGCATGGTCATGCCTTTCCGGGCCAACAACAAGTTGGCCACTGTCGGATGAGGCGTCACCCACTCAACGGTGGTCGACGCGACGGATCACTGTATCCCCCAACGCCTGGATGAGCTGAACCATTCCCATCAGCAGCACCACGGTGACGAGCATCACCACGGGCTCGAAGCGCTGGTAGCCATAGTTGTAGCCGAGCCGCCCCAGCCCGCCACCGCCGATCAGGCCTGCCATCGCGGAGTACCCGATGAGGGTGACCACCGTGGTGGTGATCGCAGCCACCAGCGCGGGGGCGGCTTCCGGCAGCAGCACCTTCGTGATGGTCTGGAATCGGGTGGAACCCATCGCGTGGGCGGCGTCGAGCTTGCCCGGGTGGACGTCACGCAGCGCCGCCTCGACCAGACGGGCGAAGAAGGGCACGGCGGCGATGGTCAGGGACACGCTGGCCGCCAGCGGCCCGACGGCGGTACCGACGATCCATTTGGTGAACGGGATCAGGCTGAGCATCAAGATGGCATAGGGCACCGAGCGGGTGATGTTGACCAGCCCGCTCAGCAACAGCGAGACGATGCGGTTCTCCGCCATCGCACCGCGCTGGGTGGTGAACAGCACCACACCGAGCGGCAGCCCGAGCAGCACCGTCGCCACGGAGGAGATGCCCACCATGACGAGGGTTTCGACGATGGCTGGCCCCAGGGCCGCCAGGAGCGCTTCGGTGGAAATCTCGAGAGGGGTCATGAGTCCACTCCTGCCAGCTCGGTTGCGGGGGTGAGTCGCGCATCGGCCCCGAGGCCACGCAGAAAGGTGACCACGGCGTGCGGGTCGATCCCGGCGGGCACGAGCAGTCGCAGATGGCTGAAGGTGACCCCGGCCAGATGCTCGACGCTGCCAGCGACGATGGCCAGCGTGGTGCCGAAGTGCTGGGCGGTGAGGGTCACCACCGGCTGGTCGGCGTTGCTCCCTGAGGCCAGGACGTCCACGAGCACGCCCCCTGCCTCGTCCGCCGGGTCGTGGGCGGGGATGCCGAGCAGGGCCTGCGACAGACGTCCATCGAGGCTGCGGATCACTTCGGTGAGGGGGCCGGACTCGACGATCCGCCCGGCCTCCAGCAGCGACACCGAGTCGCAGATGCGCTTGACAACGTGCATCTCGTGGGTGATGACGACCACCGCCAGGTCAAGGCGACGACGCAGCTCCTCGATGAGGTCGAGAATTTCGTTGGTGGTGCGCGGATCAAGGGCCGAGGTCGGCTCGTCGCACAACAGCACGGCAGGTTCGGTGGCGAGCGCCCTGGCGATGCCGACGCGCTGCCGCTGCCCGCCGGACAGCTGGGCCGGGTGGGCCTTCCCGGCGTCCTCCAGCCCCACCAGGGCCAGCAGCTCCTGGGCCCGCGAGACGGCCTGCCCCCTGCCGACCCCCTGGATCTCCAGCGGGTAGGTGATGTTGTCGATGATGGTGCGAGAGTCGAACAGGTTGGCGTGCTGGAACACCAGACCGAGCCGATGACGCATGGAACGCAGCTCAGTGTTGCTGGCCTTGGTCAGGTCACGGTTCTGGATCCTGATGGTGCCGCTGGTGGGGCGGTCCAGCATCGCCAGGCACCTCACCAGGGTGGACTTCCCGGCCCCGGAGTGGCCGATGATGCCGTGGATGCTTCCTGCTGGGACACTGAGGCTCACACCGTCGAGGGCGCGCACCTCACGTCCGGGTTGCTGGTAGACCTTCTTCAGGTCACTGACTGTGATCATTGTGCTCCGGGGTCGCGGTGGACAGGGCTCCTCAAGGACAACGCCGGACGGCGGCCGGGCATTCCGGCGTCACGATGCCCGCACGGCCTCGGCCACTCGGGTGAAGCGCTCCTTGTCCAGCACCGCCCCGATCCGCCGCACCCGGGTGGGGTCGACGCGGATGATCCGGTTGATCCGGACCTCGCTGGGGCGGTTCTGTTCGTCCCACGGCCCCTTTCCGATGTCCATCCAGCGACGCCCGTACCTGGCCTCCTGCCGGGCATCACGGTCGTGGTCCTTGGAGGTCAGCTGCAGCCCGAGCAGCCACTTGCCGTCACGCCCGATGATGAGCACCGGCCGGTCCTTGCCCTTGCTGTGGTCCTCCTCGTAGGGCACCCACGTCCACACGATCTCCCCCGGGTCCGCGTCACTGTCCCGGCTCGGACGGTAGGTGATCCGTGGAGTGCCCTGGAAGTCCCCCGGGTAGGGGTGGCTGGTGGTTCGGCCGCTGGATGTGGTGTTGGTGGTGGATCGGCGACGGCGGGTCCTCGGCTTGGCGACCCCTTGGTCGGCCCCCTTGAGGAAGGAGTGCAGGAGGTCACGCCCGATGCGTCGCATGGTGTCGGAGAGCCACTTCATCATGGCATCAAGATACCGCCGGGCATCAGAAAGCCCGTCTTCGCTCGATGGGGGGTGCAAGCGAAGACGGGCTTCATGGTTCCCGGTTTCCCGGGAGAGTCCTCCGCGGCGCAACTCCAGCTTGGGGGGGATTTGGGTCGCCTCCTGCGTTCGGACATTCTCAATGTATCCCAATGTCCAGCGGATGCAAAATAAAACTGCCCAAGAGTTAACCTTGTTAAACGTCTTGCCGCCAAGAGACCTTGCCTGAAAGTTATCCGACCCCTTCTTCACCCCCTCCCGGGGGCCTGCCGCAGGACGCCACGAGCGACAGCTGGCATGATTGCCACCATGTCTGATGCCCCGTTGACCGGACTCGTGGTCCTGCTTGACCCCGCCCCTCTCGACGCCCTCGTCGGTGTCATGGAGGTTCTGGTGCAGGAGGGCGCGGCGACCCTCAGCCTGCCCGCCACCTGCGAGGAGTTCACGACGATCAGCTCGATGTACGGGGCGCGGGCCCGGATCGGCTGTCACGGCCCAGTGGCGGAGGCACTGCAGCGGCTGGACCACGGCGCGCAGTTCCTGCTGCCCGACGAACTGGATGCGGCTGCGGCCGTCACGGCCAGGGAGCGGGGCGTGGCCTGCTACGCGACGGCGATGACCCCCACCGAGGTGCGCACCGCCCTGCTGCTCCCCGTCGATGGCGTGCAGCTGTACCCGGCGGATGTCGTGGGACCGATGATGGCGGAGCGACTGCGCGAGATCGGGCTCGTCCAGCACGTCATTCCCCGTGGGGGCGTGGCCGCCTACGCTGCGAAGCAGTGGCTGAAGGCCGGCGCCCCGGCGGTGTGCCTGGACCAGCCGCTGCTGGGGGACGCCCTGACCGGCGGCGATCTCGGGGCGTTGCGCGAGCGCTACCGGAACTTCTGTTGAGAGCTTCTGTCAAGAGGGTGCGGCACGGCGCGGAACGGAAGGGTTGCGCACATCCACGGTCTCGCCGTCGTCCATCGGCTGCGGGGTCGGATCGACGACAGCCCGGGCCGCAGCGGCCTCCAGCGGTTCCCGGTAGCTGTGCCTCGGCATGGCCCGCACGGTGACCGGCGGCGCGAAGGCGGAGGCGGACTCGTCGAGAGGGATCACCTCGGTGGCACCCACGGGCTGCGAGACGTTCGGGTGACTCTCCCAGCCCTCGTCACCGTCCAGCAGCTCGGCCTCGGGGTCCTCCGGGTCGCCGATGAAGCTGTCGGTATCGGGCTCGGGACGGCGACGGGGCCGAAGCGCCATCAGGATCAGCGCCAGGCCGGTGCCGCTGGCCAGGACGATGCCGCCGATGACGGCCCAGGTGACGATGGACGGCGTGCCCTCGGTCCTTGCGGTCGGCGCGGTGGGCGCGGCGGAGGCCTGGGCCGTGGAGGGGTCGGCCTGGGGGGTGGCGGAGCCAAGGGTCTCGACGGTCTCGGCGGGCTGGGTGACCGCCTCTTCGCTCTCCGGGGCCGCGGGTGCGGCCGCCTTGACGGTGAGGGCCGCCTCACTGGTGGCGGCCTGGAGCTGCGGACTGCCCGCGAAGGATGCCGTGACGGTGTAGTCGCCGGGGGCCAGGTCCATCGGCACCTCGACGAAGGACTCGAAGGTGCCCGTCTCGCTGGTCACCGCAGCCGTGTCGGCCTGCTGCTGCCCGTTCAGGGCAAAGATGATGGTGCCATTGGCGATGGCGTCGCCACCTGCGGTGGACAGGGTGCCGCTGAGTGCGACGGTGTCCCCCGGCGAGGCCGTGGCCTTGATCAGATTGATCGTGAGCACGGACTGCTGGGCGTCGCCCAACTTCGCGACCTCGGCCCCGGGGTTCCCGGCGAGACCGAGCTGCTGCTGACCGCCGTAGTCCACGCGCCTGGCATCAGCACTGGCGGCGAAGGTGCCGTCACCCGCGTAGGAGACATCCACCTGTGGGGTGCCAGTGCGGTACTGGGCAGGCATGGCGAAGGAGATCTGGAACGAACCGTCGCCCGCAGTGGTACCGCTGCCGACCCGGGCCCCTGCCACGGAGGCCACGACGGGGGCGCCTGGGACGGGGTTGCCGGAGGAGTCGACCAGCCGCCCCGAGACCTCGACGCTGCCGTCCACCCATGCCGAGACCTCGGCCTCCAGCTGGGTGGCCCGACCATCGGCCCGGGCCACGGCGGGGGTCATGATGGCGGCGAGAACGGCCAGCAGCAGACCGATCACCAGGCCGCTGACTCGCACGATCTTCTCACTCATCCGGCTTCCTCAACAGACGATGACTTCGACAGTTTACCGACTGCATCGCAGCGTGTCACCCGAAAGGCCAGTCTTCCTGAGGACGCGCAGGCCGATTGCAGCCACAGCTCCGGCGAAGAACCTTGCCGAGCCATGTTCGACTGATCGAGGGACCCTGCCCGCTTGAGTTTACCCATCACTGGCCCTATCCTGAGAGAAGTTCAGCAAATTCTCAAGTTGTGAATGAGGGACATGGTCAAGGCAAGAAGGGCAGCCCTGGAGGAGGAAATCCTCGAGGCGACCACCGTTGAAGCGACCCCCCGGCGCGGAGCTGTACCCGCTGATGAACCAGCGGCAGGAGGCGGGAAGGGGCGCCTCATCACCCGTTTCATCGCTCCCCTGGCACTCACCGGCATCGTGGCGGCCGGAGCAATCACACTCAACCGTGAGGGCAACTCCTCCGCCGTCGCCGATCCGGTGCAGCACAGCGCCGACCTCGGCGTGAGCCGGAATCTCCCCCGTGAGGAGATTTCCGCACCGGCCGAGTCCCCCTCCAGCTCCCCGAGCGCGGTCGATCCGCTGCCCACCATGGAGGCTGCTCCCGCCGAGCCGAGCTCTGCCGAACCGAGCCCCGCCGAGACCGAGGCACCGGCTCCGGAGCCGACGGCGACCCCGAGCGAGACCACCCCGGCGAAGGCCTCCGCCCCGGAGCCCGCGAAGAGCACCACCGCCAAGCCGTCGACACCGGAGCTGGGCAAGGAGTCCGGGACCATGTACACGGTCAAGTCCGTCAACGTCCGCACCGGACCGGGCACGGACTTCGACGTGCGGGTCACCCTCAAGGGTGGGGCCGAGGTGACCGTCACCGATGTCACCCAGGACGGCTGGCAGCAGATCGTCCACAAGAAGTCCGCGGGCTGGGTGAAGGCCGATCTGTTGGCCGCCGAGAAGCCGGAGGAAACCACCCCGGCCCCCAGCTCCGGGGGCTCCTGCGAGTCCTCCTCGGCCAAGGGCATCGAATCGGGCCTGACCTCCCGGACGGTCAGCGTGCTACGTGCGGTCTGCGCGGCCTTCCCCGAGGTCAAGTCCTACGGCGGCTACCGCCGTGACAGCGGCTACCACGGTCAGGGCCGGGCCATCGACGTGATGGTCTCCGGTGAGCGCGGCTGGGTGATCGCCAAGTGGCTGCGTGAGAACGCGAAGAGCCTCGGTGTGATCGAGGTGATCTACCAGCAGAAGATCTGGACCACGCAGCGCAGTTCCGAGGGCTGGCGTGGGATGTCGGACCGCGGCTCGGCAACGGCCAACCACTACGACCACGTGCACATCAGCGTGGGCTGACCGCGTCAGCGGGCAGAGCACGCTGATCCCCCCATGTCCTTGATCCAACACAGCGTGGGCTGACCGCGCCAGCGGGCAGACCGCGCTGATCCCCGGATTCTCACCTTCGGTGGTCGTGAGTTGACGGTTTTCCGTCGGTTCACGACCACCGTTGGCATCTCCACCGGGGTCTGACGGTTTTTGTCGGAGTCAGGTCACAGGAGGGTGCGCGGTGAGGGTGGAATCTACTGCGGTCGCCCTGGTGACCCCCTGGCAGCGTTGAACTCCTCGAACGCACCCCCAGTGCGATCTTCGTCGTACTACCTTGCCAGGGGGCCACCATGACGATCCTCGCGACGACCCCACCCTCACCGCGCACCCTCTAGGCTTGGAGTCATGACAAAGCCGGTTGATGCCACCACCACTCCCGCCTGGGAGCAGCTCGACGACCTCGCGGACCACACGGAGCTGGATCTCCGCTCCGCCTTCGCCACGGACCCGGATCGCGCGCAGCGCCACACCCACACCGTCGGGGACCTGCGCGTGGACCTGTCGAAGAATCTCATCGACGACGACGTGCTGGCTGCACTGCTGCGGCTGGCGGAGCAGACCGATGTCGCGGGCCGTCGCGATGCGATGTTCGCAGGCAAGCACATCAACGTCACCGAGGACCGCGCGGTACTGCACACCGCGCTGCGGCTGCCCCGCGACGCCGAGCTGACGGTTGACGGCCAGGACGTGGTGGCCGATGTGCACGAGGTTCTGGATGCGATGTACGCCTTCGCCGAGAAGGTGCGCTCCGGCCAGTGGGTCGGAGTGACGGGCAAACGTATCGAGACGGTGGTCAACATCGGTATCGGTGGCTCCGATCTCGGCCCGGTGATGGTCTACGAGGCGCTGCTGCCCTACAAGCAGCCGGGACTGGAGTGCCGTTTCATCTCGAACATCGACCCCACCGATGTGGCGGTGAAGACCGCTGACCTGGATCCGGAGACCACGCTGTTCATCGTCGCGTCGAAGACCTTCACCACCCTGGAGACCCTGACCAACGCCCGAATGGCCCGGGCCTGGCTGCTGGATGCGCTGGTGGCGAAGGGAGTTCTCGTCGACACCGAGGCGGCCCGTGCCGAGGCCGTCGCCAAGCATTTCGTCGCGGTCTCGACGGCGCTGGACAAGGTGGCGGAGTTCGGCATCGACCCGGCCAACGCCTTCGGCTTCTGGAACTGGGTTGGTGGGCGCTACTCCGTCGGTTCGGCCGTGGGACTGCCCATCGCCATCGCCATCGGACCGGACGGGTTCCGGGACTTCCTGGCCGGGTTCCACACGGTGGACCAGCATTTCCTGACCGCCGAACCGTCGAAGAACGTGCCGCTGCTGATGGGGCTGATCAACATCTGGTACGTCAACTTCCTCGGTGCCACCTCGCACGCCGTGCTGCCCTATGCGCAGTACCTGCACCGGTTCGCCGCCTACCTGCAACAGCTCACGATGGAGTCCAACGGCAAGTCGGTGCGTTGGGACGGCACCCCCGTGACCTGCGAGACCGGGGAGGTGTTCTGGGGCGAGCCCGGCACCAACGGTCAGCACGCCTTCTACCAGCTGATCCACCAGGGCACCCAGCTGATCCCGGCGGATTTCATCGCGGTGGTGAACCCGGCCCATCCCGTCCGTGACGGCGAGGTGGACGTCCACGGCATGTTCCTGGCCAACTTCTTCGCCCAGACTGCTGCCCTGGCGTTCGGCAAGACCGAGGAGGAGGTGCGCGCCGAGGGTACCCCGGAGGAGATCGTCCCGGCCCGGGTGTTCTCCGGGAACCGCCCCACAACCTCGATCCTGGCTCCTGCTCTGACGCCATCGGTGGTGGGCCAGCTCATCGCCCTGTACGAGCACATCACCTTCGTGCAGGGGATCGTGTGGGGCATCGACAGCTTCGACCAGTGGGGGGTGGAGCTGGGCAAGAAGCTCGCCCTGGAGATCGCCCCTGCCATCTTCGGCGACGACGCAGCGCTCGCCCGGCAGGACTCCTCCACCCGCGCGCTGGTCAGCTGGTACCGGGAGCAGCGCCGCTGAGGCTGGGCGCGGACCGGACCCAAGGGGGTACGGTGGAGCCATGAGTGAGAAACCGCCGCGCCGTCGTCGTTTGGAGATCGCGGTCGCGGCGGCCTCGCTGGCCCTGCTCGGCCCCATCCTGGTCGGGGTGGCGCACGCCGCATGGTCCTCGTCGGGCCGGGTGTACGGGGCGGGCGACGACGTGCCTGCGCGGGATGTGCTGCTGGTGCTCGGGGCCCACGCCCACCCGGGGCGACCCTCGAGGTTCCTGCAGGCCCGGCTGGACCTGGCCGTGGAGCTGTTCAACTCGGGCAAGGGCCGGGCCATCATCGTGAGCGGGGCCAACACCAAGGCCAGCAATCACGAGACCCAGGTGATGGAGGACTATCTCGTCTCGCGTGGCATCCCCCGCTCGAAGATCGTGCAGGACGGCGCGGGTTTCGACACCTACGACTCCTGCATCCGCGCCCGGGACGTCTACGGGGTGCGTGAGCTGACCCTGGTCTCGCAGATGTACCACGTGCAGCGGGCGGTCGCGACCTGCAGGGCACTCGGGGTGGATGCCATCGCCGTCGGGGATGTCACGGCCAGGCAGTGGGCGGCCACCCACCTCAAGGGGGAGCTGCGCGAGTACCTGGCGGTGGTGAAGATGGAGCTCGACCTGCTGCGGGGAGCCAAGGCCACCCATTCGGACCCGACGGATGCGGTCCAGGTCGCGCTGAACTCCTGAGGGTTGCTTGCGCGACGTGCTGATGTCACCGCCGCCAGACCAGAGAGGCGGCAGCCTGGGGCGGTTCGGACGGGCTGCTACAGCAGCCGGTCCATGCCGGAGGCGTCCAGCCGGACCCGGCCCAGGGAGCGGGCACCGACCGCCGAGTCGATGGCGGCCGCAGTCGCGTCGAGGAAGCTGACCGGAACCGCAGCCACCGGGCTGCCCCCAACCTCCATCACCAGCTTCGGACCAGCCCCGAACGAGCTCCCGGTGATCCGCAGCGCCGAGATCTCCGCCCACGTGGCCCTGGCACTGACGGGCTGCACGAACTCCAGCCCCTCCGGGTCGATGTAGAGCGCCACCCCCTGGCCGATCGAGGCCAGGTCCCGCTTCGCCCGCTGCAGCAGCACCACGTTCACCGTGATCCAGAACACCGAGCTCAGCCCCCACAGCCCAGCCGTCACCAGCAGCAGCCACGGCTCCCACCTCATCACCAGCCAGGCCACGACCAGCACCAGCGCCAGCAGCGCCGTGATGATGATCTGGTAGCGCAGCCGACCCCGTTGCTGCGCCACCCGGGTGGCGGTGGGCAGGGGGGTCAGTTCGACGGCGAATCGCTCAGGGCTCATGACACGAATGGTAGAGGGTGCTGCAGCGACCAGTGGTACATCGCGATGGCAGCCGCCGCCCCGGCGTTGAGGGAACGGGTGGAGCCCCGCTGCGTGATGGCCACCAGCGACGCACAACTGTCCACCATCTCCCCCGTCAACCCTGGCCCCTCGGAACCGAAGACCAGGCAGCAGCACTCCGGCAGCTGCGTGGTCTCCAGGGGCACCGCCCCGGGCAGGTTGTCCACCCCCACCAGGGTGATGCCCCGCTGCCCCATCCAGTCCCGCAGCCCCTGTTCGTCGGCGTGGTGGTGGACGCTGAGGTAGCGGTCGGTGACCATCGCCCCGCGTCGATTCCAGCGCCGTCGCCCCACGATGTGCACCCCGGCCACGTTGAAGGCATTCGCGGTGCGCACGATGGAGCCGATGTTGAAGTCGTGCTCCCAGTTCTGGATCGCGACGTGCAGGCCCGAGCGGGACCGGTCCAGGTCCGCCACGATGGCCTCCAGCCGCCAGTACCGGTATCGGTCGATGACGTTGCGCCGATCCCCCTCGGCCAGCAGCTCCGGGTCCAGGCGGGGATCATCCGGCCAGGGCTGCGGATGCGGGCCGACCCCGACGGTGGGGGCGGTCGGGTCGGTGCTCACAGCCCGAGATCGGCCAGGCCGAGGGCGTACCGGTACTCCAGGCCTGCCTCGGCCACCTTCTCGGCGGCCCCCGTCGCCCGATCCACCACCACGGCCACTGCCACGACCTCACCCCCGGCCTCACGCACGGCATCGACGGCGGTCAGGGCCGATCCCCCCGTCGTGGAGGTGTCCTCCACCACCAGCACCCGCCTTCCCGCCACATCCGTGCCCTCGATGCGACGCTGCAGGCCGTGTGCCTTCGCCTCCTTGCGCACCACGAAGGCATCCAACCTGCCCCCCGCAGCCGCCCGGGCGTGCATCATCGCCGCGGCCACCGGGTCCGCGCCCAGGGTCAGCCCACCCACGGCATCGAAGTCCAGGTCCGCGACGAGGTCATTCATCACCCGCCCCAGCACCGGGGAGGCCGCACCGTCGAGGGTGACGCGCCGCATGTCCACGTAGTACTCAGCCTCCTTGCCGGAGGCGAGTCTCACCCGCCCCCACACCACAGCCAGATCCTTGACGGCCTGGATCAGGGTCTGCCGATCATTCATTTCATCTCCTTGTCCGTGAGTTTCCCGAAGGCCACCGCGACCTCGGGGCCGGGGAAGAAGTCCTCGTTCGTGGTGATCGTCAGCCATGCCTGCGTGGCGGTCTCGTCGCCTCGTCCCGGCACCGGTTCCAGCACCCACGCCTCGTCGCGCCCCACGGTCAGCCCGCCAGGGGCCAGGGTCAGTTCGTAGGTCAACACCTCGGTTGCGGTCTCCACCCGCACCTGGCTGCCCACCGGCAGCTCGAACCAGCCCCGCAGCGGCTCACCCCCGGTCAGCCAACGTCCCGCGACGGCGAAGTTCCCGACCTCCCCCGGCTCAGCCGTCCCGGGATACCAGCCGAACCCGCCGTCCAGCTGCGCCTCGGCCACCCCGGCACGGATCGGCCATTCCTGCTCCCCGAGCGCCGGGATGTGCAGAATCCAGGCGGCCTCACCCGCTGGCGCGGCCCCGCCCTGTTCCCAGCCCTGCCTGATCGCTGCGACCTCACGGGCCGCCCGCTCCCGCGCGGGGGCGACGGTGCCCCACACCTGCCAGGCCACCACGCCACCGCCTGCCAGCAGCCCCACCAGCAGGACCACCGCAAGAACCACAGGAATTCGGGTTCGTCTTGGAGGGTTCATCACAACTGCTCATTCTCCCATCATGCGAACCACAGCTTGCTGCCCGACGGCGGCGGCGAGTCCTGGGCGTCCTCATCGGTGAAGGGCCTCGCCCCACCCAGCCAGCCGCGCAGCTCCCGCCCGGTCAGCCAGCGGTAGGGACACGGCTGCTGCCGGGTGGAGCGCTCCAGGGCGGGCAGGTCCAGCCGCTCAGCGCTGGCGGCAAGCAGCAGATTACCGAAACGTCGTCCCTTGAGAACCGCTGGTTCGGCCCCCACCACCAGGTGCCGCCACCGCTCAGCCAGGCCTGCCGCCACCCGCCTGCTCCACCCGAACGGCGACAGATCGGTGACGTTGTGGATCACCATCCGGCGGCCCCGCCCGATCCGCACCAGCTCGTCGAGGAAGGTGGTGGACACCAGCTCCCCCGGCACCCTGTCCCCGGCGAAGGCATCCACCACGACGAGATCGGCGTACTCTGCGGGCATCAGTGGGGTTGCGCTCCGACCATCCTGGTCTCGCACCTTGATCCCGCTGCGCGGTGGCAGCGGCAGCTTGCGGCGCACCTCCGCGGTGAGCCCGGCGTCCGGCTCACACACGATCTGCGCCGTACCCGGGCGCCGCCACGCCACCCACCGGGGGATGCTCATGCCCGCCCCACCGATGTGGACGACCCTGAGTCGGCTCCCGGGGTCGATGTCGGCAAGGCCGTGCTCGAAGAGCAGCGCGATGTGGTTGACGTACTCGAACAGCAGCAGATCAGGACGCTTCGGGTCCACCCAGGACTGCGAGGCCTGCCCGAACAGGACACGGAAGGCCCCCGGATGCTGCGGGTCCGGCACCAGGGACATCCAAACTCAGCCCTTGGCGCAGGCCCGCACGGGCTCCGAGACCTGCCCCTGGGCGCGACGCCTCAGGGTGATGTCGATGCAGGTCTCACCGTCCTGGGCGGGCACGATCACCTCGGTCTTGGTGACCCTCACCCGGTTCTCGTTGGCGGCGGCACCGATGATCTCGACGAGGAACAGGTCCTCGGACTGCGGGTCCGGGTTGGTCCAGGTGAACTTCACCTGCTCCCCGGTGACCTCCCACGTCACATCGGTCACCGCAGGCACCTTGACGGCCTCCCCCGTCGGCAACGCCTGGGTCGTGCCCCCACCCAGGGTGCCACCTGCGAACAGCACCCCGAGCGTGACCCCGACCACCAGCAGCAGCGTCCCCAGCACCACCAGCAAGGTGCGCTTGCCACGCTTGGTGTCGGGCTCGGGTTCGGGCTCCGGGCTCGGCTGCGGTTCCGGCACCGGCAGGGTACCGACGTCGCGCGGCCCGGCCTGGGCGAAGCCCGCGCCACGCAGCAGCACCCCCGGCTCCGGGGCTCCCGTGGACACCGACGGCGGGGTCGGGTCGTCAACGAGGCTGGCCGGGTCCTGATAGGACAGGTAGCCGCCGGTGTAGGAGGACAGGCCGGAGGTGTAGCCGCCCGTGAGCATCTGGCTGGAGTCCGCGTTCGGCCACGACGGGTCGAAGCCCTGGTCCAGCCGCCTGGGCTCCTGCTCCAGCGACTCGGCGAGCACGTCGAAGGGGGTCATCGGCAGGCCGTGCCGGGTCTGGACGCTCTGCAGGGCGCGGGCGAACTCCTGGGCGCTGGAGTAGCGGCGGGCGGGGTTGCCCGCCATCGCCGTGGCCAGCACGTTCTCCAGGGTCTGCGGGACGTCGCTGCGCCCCGTGCGCGGGGCGTGGAAGTTCCTGGCCCGCTCCCTGAGCGCGGCGGTGCTGTTGTCCGCCCCGGGCACGGCCAGGGGGCTGCGCCCCACCAGCATCGCCCAGGTGGTCGCAGCCAGGGAGAACACGTCACTCCACGGGCCGGGCTCCATCCCTGCATTCGGGTGCTGCTCGATGGGGGCCCACAGTGGGCTCAGCGCATTGGCCAGCGCTCGCTGGTCCTGCGAGGCCGAGATCCCGAAGTCCGTGAGTGCGGGGCGCTGAAAACCGGTGAACAAGATGTTGGCCGGTTTGATGTCGCGGTGCAGGATGCCCTGCAGGTGGGCGGTCTCGACGGCCCCGGCCAGCTGGATGGTGAACTCGATGGCCTGGGTGGGGGGAAGCACCCGGTTGGAAATCCTGGACCCCAGGTGCGTGGAGGAGCACTCCTCCATCACCAGGAACGGACGACCGTCCGGGGACAGGCCCGAGGAGTGGATGGTCACGATGTTGGGGTGCCCCGACAGCCGCGCCATGAGCACGGCCTCCGCCGCGAAGGCGTTGAAGGCCACCTCGTCCACCGTCTGGTGCAGCACCTTCACCGCCACCCCACGTCCCAGGGAGTCGCGGTAGCGGAAGACATCGGCGAAACCGCCGCCGCCGATCCATCCGATGTAGGTGAAGCCCGGCAATTCCGGGGGCTGTGTCCGCTGACCCATCACGGCAACCCGTCACAGTGGATCAGCACGCCCTGTCCAAGGTCCAGGACGTCCCCGGCCTCCAGTGGGATGGCGCGTTCCGGCAACCGCAGCGGTTCCCCGCCGCGTCGCCTCAGCGCACTGCCGTTGCGGCTGCCGAGATCACGGGCGTAGGCCTGCCCCTCCTCGACGAACAGCGCCAGGTGGTTGGCGGAGATGTGGGGCTGCGCGATGGTGACCAGTCGGGCCGGTTCGTTGAGGTTGAGTCCACCGGCCCCGGGGTGACGGCCGACGATGACCGGCCCACCCAGCGGGATCAGCTCACCGCCCGGCATCCTGAGGCAGCCGATGGGGGTGGGTTCCGGCATGGCGACGTCGCTCGGGGCCGTGGCCATCGGGGGCATCTCGTCGAGGACGCCCCCGGTCTCCTCGACCAGCACGCTGCGCGACGGGGTGAAGGCCCCCACCTCGAGGCAGTCGGCGAGCACCACACCGTCACTGACCGGCACCGTCGACTGCGTGGCCTCGCCGATCCTGATCGCTGTGGGTGAGAGCACCGTGCGCTCGGTCCACGTGGTGACCGTGCGGCACTGCATCGCCTCCGAGACGTTGCCGAACTGGGCCTCCACCTGCAGGCCACCTCTGACGGCCAGATGCCAGCTCTCCCCCTCGCGGATCGCGACGGCGAACTCCGGCAGCTCCAGCACGTTGACCCCCGCCACCTCAGCCAGGGAACGGACGAAATCGCTCAGTTTCGTGCTGTCGCGCACCCGCTGCCACAGCTCACCACCGGCCTGCGGGGTGAGCTCCTTCGACACCAGCGCCACCCCATGGGGCCAGACCACCCCGAGGTGGGCGCCAGGCGACCAGGCGGGCGTGCCGTGACTCGAGATCATGGTTCCTCCCCATCCTCAATCGTGTCGCCCAGGTGCGGCGGCAAGGTGTCCTCATCCATGGTGACATTCACGGCGGCTTCAGTGAACTCGCAACGCACAAGAACCACGGTGACATTGTCCCGCCCACCCGCATCGAGCGCGAACTGTACCAGCTGATTCGCCGCCACCTGGAGGTCATCGGTGTGGTTGGCGGTGGCGGCGATCACCTGCGGGCTGAGTTCATTGGACAGCCCGTCGGAACAGATCACGATGAGATCGCCGGGCAGCGCCGGGATCAGCCACTGATCGGCCTCGGGGTGCTCGATGCCCGCCCCCAGCGCCCGGGTGATGATGTTGCGCGGTGCGTCAGCGTACTGGGCAGCTGCGGAGTGATCGACGCTGATCTGGGTGAACACGCCGTCACGCAGCAGGTGGGTGCGGGAGTCTCCGATGTTGAACACCAGCCAGCAGGGCTGCCCACCCTGCCGGGACAGGGCCACACCGCTGACCGTCGATCCCGGAGCCCGGCCGTGGGCACGCAGCTGGGCCACCTCCTGAGCCGCGTGATCGACGGTGGCGATCAGGTCGTCGCTGCTGACCCACTCGCGGGCGGCCAGCTCCCGGAACACATCGACCACGCTTCTCGAGGCCAACTCCCCCGCCTCGTGGCCTCCCATCCCGTCGGCGACGAGGAAGACCGGGGGCAGGGTCAGCCAGGAGTCCTCGTTGACGGAACGTACGAGGCCCTGGTGGGTGGCGGCGGCGCAACGCACGCTCATGCTGGGGGCGGTCACTGGATCAACCTCAACGTCCGGCCACCGAAGTGGATGAGCTGATTCGGCAGGAGGCGGTGGGGGGAGCGCACCACCAGACGGCTACGCTCGCCGTCGCTCTCGAGGAACACCCCGTTGGTGGCCCCGATGTCGATCACCTTCAGCCCGTCGAGTTCGGCCAGCACCACCAGGTGGGTCTTCGACAGCCGCATGGTGGCGTCGATGAGCTTGACCGGCCGGGCGCTGGCGTGGCTGGGTGGCGGGACGGGGTTGCGCCCCAGCACCAGCGGCCCGTCCACGGTGATGCGTTGCCCGTCATCGAGCACCAGCACCGGGTCCGGGCGTGGCACCATCGGGTTGGTGTCGATCACCGTGGCGTCCATGTGGGGGCGGGCACCCGGGACGATGGCGGTCTCCTGCCCGGCCTGGTCGTCGTCGGCTGCCTCGGTCCCTGCGGAGGCGAAACCAAGGGGTGGGAAAACCGGGGCCGACGGCGAGGCCGCCCACGGGTTGTTGCCGCGAGTCGGTACCGCCTGGCCGAAGGGGCGCGCCGGGGTGCTCTGCGACCCGGCCGCCGACTGGGGGGTGGAGCTGGGGGGCGGGGCCGCGGGCACCTGGGATCTCGGGCAGGGCGGGAAGGGCTGCGCCCCCGCCGGGCTGGCAGCCTGCGGCCCGGGTGGGTTCCACTTCACGCGCGGCGCCGGGGACTGAGCCTGGGATTGGGGTTGGGCCTGGGGCCTGGGGGCAGCCGGGGTCACCTCCGCCCGGGGAGCGGCCTGGGCGGGGGGCGCCGTGGTCTGTGGCTCGGGCTGCACCGCGATGACGTGGAACACCCGGTCGAGCCAGTGCTGCCCGTCCCGGTAGGTGGCCTGGAAGGAGATCGCGGCCAGACCGCAGGTCGCCACCTCCAGCGCCCCTTCTGCCAGCATCTTGCCCAGCAGCGCCCCCGAGGCCGGGTCCACGCCGTTCTCCCTCACGTAGCTGAACCGCTGCACCACGGACCCCAGGGTCTGGGAGCGGGTCACGATCAGCCAAGCGCTCCACACCCAGCCACCGAGACCGAGCATGCTGAGGATCGTGGACAGCACCACCCCGAAGGTCCCCTCGGACAGCCACGCGAAACCCATCGTCGACACGACCAGCAGCACCGCAGGCACCCACTGGATCACGTGGGCGACGGCTCGACGCTGAGCGTCGAGGATCACCACCACGCGATCACCTAGTTGTCGCCTCATCGGCACCGGTCAAGTCCTCCTCGCTCCACGAGATGTTGCCGAATCCTCCCCGGCCCTGCGTGCCCTCGGGTTCTGCTTCGGCGTACCGACGCCCTCAGCCTTGCCCCGACGCAGCGACTTCAGGGAGAAGAATGCACCTGCACGAGCGTACCAAGGGCGGGTCATCAAGAGCGAGTGGCGCAGCACATCGGCTTCACGCCAGGTCTCGTCACGCACCTGCTGGTCCGGCTCCTCGGCCCCGAAGACCTCAGCATCGACCCGGGTGGCGAGGGGCTCGATCCCAAGGTCCGGGTAGTCGCGCTGCAGCTCCTCGGCGGTCTCCCTGCGGGTGCTGCCCCGCACCGCCACGAAGCCCAGGTCACGGGCCCGGTCCACGACCTCCCCCCAGGCCCCGGCGATCTGGTCCGCGACGCTGCCACGTGCCCTACGGCGACGCCGCCTGCGAAGCTTCCAGGCCACGATCAGCAGCAGCGGTGACATCAGCAACAGCAACGACCCCAGGCCGATCCCGATGGCCAGCAGCAGCGGGCCAAGGTCCCCGGCCTCCTCCTCGGGTTCCTTGAGGTCGACCTTCTCCTCCTCGGTTTGGACCTGCTCATCCTCGTAGCGCTCCGGCGGCAGCGGTGGGGACTCGACGCGCGGCTTCGGCTGGGGCTTGGGCACCGTGTTGTCCGGGTTCGGCAGTTGGTCGCGCGGCGGGGTCGGGTCGAAGCTGACCCAGCCTGCGCCGTCGATGTTCGCCTCCACCCAGACGTGGGCGTGCGCGCCACGCACCTGCCAGGACTGCCCGGGAGCCAAGGCCTCCTCCGGGTAGAAACCGAGCACCACCCGCACCGGGATGCCGAGCTGCGAGGCCATCAGGGCCATCGCGACGGCGTACTGCTCGTCGTCGCCGACGTACTGGTCGGAGTTGAACATGAAGGCCAGTCGCTCCGCGGTGTGACCGGCCCTGGAGTCGTTGTTCCGGCCATCGGAGAACCGGCCCTCGGTGCGCAGCTTCTCCTCGATGATGCTCAGCTGCTCGTAGGGGGTCGCAGCCGTCTCCACCCACCGGCGGCCGGTCTCGCTCAACACCTCGGGGATGAGCGGGAACCGACCCGGCGCAACCGGCCCGATACCGCGCCCGGCCAGAGAGCTGCGGGCCTCGGCGCTGAGCGGGGCCTGGTTGGTCGACACCATCTCGACGCCGTTGCCGGAGGCGATCCCGGCGGTGGTCAGCAGCTGGGCGGTGTCCTGGTTCAGGTGCAGGGAACGCCCCACCGTCTCACTCTGCGGCCCGGTGAACTCCACCCTGGCGGGCTCACCGAAGCTCGGCACCCACACATCCGAGTAGCCCTCGGCGGTGATCGTCGTCTCGACCAACTCCCCCTGGGGCTGCCACGGCATCTCACGACCCACCCGAAGGTAGCGTCTGCTGTCCTGGGAGACGTTGAACACCACCCCGTCCCAGTCGTCCATCACCGCCAGCCGCAGCCTTCCCCCCTGCGGTGGGGAATCCACGGTGAACAGCACCTCGTCCTCGAGGTTGACCTCGTAGTACCGGAACTTGGTGAGCGGGCTGGGGTAGTCGCTCAGGTTCAGCGGCGGGGTCACGTGGTCCCGCAACACCTGGCGGTCCACCACCGAGGAGGCGATGTTCACCCCGAGCGCGACGCTGGCCGCCACCAGGATCACCACCCCTGCGGTGAAGGCCTGCCACACGGTACCGGACAGCCCTCGGGCGCGACGCACCAGGAAGCGGGCGTTGACGTCGCGGCGTCGGCTGAGCCGATGGGTCGTGGTCCACAGCAGGAAGCCCACCCCCAGGGCTGCCCCCAACCACCACGCGGTGGGGGTGTTGCGGATGCCGAAGGCGATCCCCGCCCCCAGCCAGATCACGGGGACCAGTAGCGGCGCCACCACCAGACGGGTCCGCAGCAGCACCCCGACGAAGACCGTCGCCGAGACCAGGCCGAGCAGCAGAGGGGCTGCGGCCGGCCCGGGAATGTCCGCGGCCGGGATGGCGACGGTGAGGATTTCCGACCAGCTCTCCCAGGTCAGCACGATCAGGCGTCGCACCGTCGCCAGGGTGGGCAGGAATCCCGCGCTCACCGTCTCGGGTGCCGCTATCGGGCCGCCCAGCAGCAGGTAGCACAGCAGGACGCCCCCTGCCCACAGGGCGGGGCCGAAGTGCAGGGTCGCGGCGACGACGGCGAGCAGGACCCCGGTGGTCACCCCGACCAGGGCCGGGACGTAACCGCCCCAGCCGCTGAAGACCGGCTGGAAGGCCAGCACTCCCGGGATCATGAGCAGCCACGCCCCGATGACCCGGAGCCACCACGTCCGCGCTTTCACTGGAGACTCCGCAGGGCCGGGCGGAGCTGTTCCAGCTCCACGAGGTCGATCACGCTCATCGGCCCGCTGCGGCTGCGGGCGAGCTCCCCCTCACCCACGCAGCGCAGCGCGAAGGAGAACACCCCCGGCGGGATGGCCCGCTGCACGCCGCGCAGCTCGGCGCGGGAGATGTTGCCCGAGACCAGGGCCACCACCGACAGGCCGGGGGTCCCGGCGTGACGGCTGGCCACCTGCCTCATGGTGGGGGCCTCCGCCACACAGGCAACCCCGGAGAGCCGGTCCAGCAGCCCGATGGCCCCGGGGAATCGCAGCTCCTCGGTGGAGGTGACGAAGCTCACCTGGCGTTCCTCCTGCAGCGCCGAGGCCCCGAGCGAGCCTGCGACGGAGACCGCCAGCTCGAAGTCGTCGGGGGTGTCGTAGTCGTCGGCGCGGGTGGACAACAGGATGAGCAGATGGGCGCGCAGCGTCTCCTCGAACTGGCGGACCATGAGCTTGCCGACCCGGGCCGTGGTGCGCCAGTGGACGGAGCGACGGTCATCGCCCGGCACGTACTCGCGCAGGGCGTGGAAGGACACATCGGAGGAGGACAGGTTGGAGGTGGTGATCCCCTCCACGTCCCGGAGGAATCCGATGGCCCCGGAGCCCGCGGGGATGATCCTCGGGTGGACGAACAGCTCCTGGACGTCCGAGAGTTTCTTGACGCGGCTGAGCGTCACCAGCGGATCGGCCTGGACGGAGCGCACCGGCCCCAACCGAACCACCCCTCGAGTGGTGGTGGGGATGCTGAAGCGTTCCTCGTGGCCCGTCCCGGCGGCGAGCTCCGGCACCCGGAAGGAGGCGGCGTCGTCGTCGACGAAGAATTCCAGCGTCGAGGGCACCGAGCGCCTACCGCCGGCTGCGGCGACCACGACCCGCCCGTGCACCGTCTCCCCGGCCTGGACGCGGGGCCGGTCCAACTCGAAGGTCACCACGTGCTCCTGCCGCCCCATGACGCTGACCACCGCCAGGATCAGGACCACCGCCGCCATCACCCACAGCGCCCGCAACTCCAACCAGCCGAAGCCCCAGGCCGGGATCGCCCCGAGGGTGACCAGCCCCACCAGGAACCATCCCAGCGGGGTGATGGAGGCCAGCACCGGGTTGCGGGCAAGACGCTCCCGCAGCCTCCAGCCGGGACCGGCGGAGGCTGCGTCATCACGGATTCGGCGTGCCACGTGTCAGGAAACCGTCCGATTCGTCGGTGCCTCGACCCGGCTGAGCGCCCGGGCCACCACGTCCTCGGCCTTGACCCCGGCGAATTCTGCCTCCGGGGACATGATGATGCGGTGCGTCCACACCGGGGTAGCCAGCTCCTTCACGTCGTCGGGGATGACATAGTTGCGGCCGTGCGCCGCCGCCCACACCCGGGCCGCACGCACCATGCCGATGGCGCCACGGGTCGAGACCCCCATCGCGGTGTCGGCATCGTCGCGGGTGCTCTCCACCAGGCGCTGGATGTAGTAGAGCACCGACGGGTTGACGTAGTTGTCCCGCACCGAGTCGATCATCTCGGCGATGGCCTGCTGCGCCACGACGGGTTTCAGCAGTTTCGAGCGGTCGGGGCGGGCCGAACCGGCAAGCACCGCCACCGAGTCCTCGGTGTCCGGGTAGCCCACCGAGGTCTTCATCAGGAATCGGTCCAGCTGGGCCTCCGGCAGCCGGTAGGTACCCGCCTGCTCGACCGGGTTCTGGGTGGCGATCACCATGAAGGGCCGCTCGGTGGGGTAACGCTGCCCATCGACGGTGACCTGTGACTCCTCCATCACCTCCAGCAGCGCGGACTGGGTCTTGGGCGAGGCCCGGTTGATCTCATCGGCCAGCACGATGGAGGAGAAGATCGGGCCGTGGTGGAAGTTCCAGCGCCCCGTTGCCTGGTCGTACATCGTGACGCCGGTGATGTCGGAGGGCAGCAGGTCAGGGGTGAACTGGATGCGGTTGTGGCTGCCGTGCACCGAGGCCGCGATGGCCCGGGCCAGGGCAGTCTTGCCGGTACCCGGGGCGTCCTCCAGCAGCAGGTGCCCCTCGGAGAGCATGCAGGTCAGCGCCAGCCTCACGACGGGAGCCTTGCCCAGCAGGGCCTGCCCGATGTTGTCGGTCAGCCGGGCGAAGGTGTCGGCGAAGAAGGCCGCCTGCTCCGGGGTGAGTACAGCATTCATTGTGGTGGTGTTCCTTGGTCAGGGTCATTGCTGGCTGCAGCTGCTGCTGATGTCCACGGGGCGTTTCGGCTCCTTGTCCTCGTCGAAGACCCAGTGGGTGATGTCGACGGTGCGATTCCCGCCCCCGTCCACCTCGATCACTGCGGCCTCGCGGCTGAGGATGCCCAGGCCGCCCGGCACCTCGCAGCGCACCGCGCTGCGGGGATTCCAGTTGTGCAGCTCAACGGTGGCGACATGGCAGTCGTCGTCATCATCGCCCGGGCACCTCGTCTTGGGTCCCTTCCTGACCCTCGCCTCAGGGTCCGGTTTGGGTTCGGGAATCGTTCGGGCGCACTGCTCCCCGGACCACTCGCCCCACTCGCCGTGCTGGTTCTTGGCCCGTGCCCGGATGCAGACCGTCTGGTCGTACCCGGTGCCCTTGTCCGTGCTGTCGGTCAGATCGGTGACCTCGTTGCTCTCCTTGGCACCACCGACGTTGATGTCCAGCCCGATCGCCGAGATCGAGGCCCCGTTGCTGGAAGCCGGCATCTCCCAGCCGAGCCTGACCTTCGGCTCGTCCCCCGAAAGCTGGGTCGCAGTCACCACCGGAGCGACCGGCGGTCCGGAGAACTCGACGGTGGTGCTCACCGATTCGCCCGGCACCCGTTCCCCGTGCACCGTCGCAACGGCACGCAGGTTCACGGTGACGGGGCGGCCGTAGACGAAGGCGTCACTGGTGATCGTCTCCCCCGGACTGACCCGACCCCAGGGGCCGCCGACGCTCCACTCGTAGCTGATCTCGTCCTCGCGGGCCCCGTTCGGGGCGGCCGCGCTGAAGTTGAAGGTCCCCTCGTGCCCCTTGTTGGTGGGGGTGAGGCTGAACCCGCCCGGCTGCCCCGGTGGCAGGTGGGCGCGCACCTTGTTGGAGGCCGAGGACCACGGTGACCACGCCTGCGACTTGTTGGTCACCCTCATCTCGAAGGTCCGGTCCGAGGTGCTGACATCCATGCTGATGGTGCACTGGGTGGTTGAGATGTTGCTGCACACCAGGCCGCCACCGGTGGCGCGGACCTCGTAGCGGAAGTCCGAATCGCCGTTGGGATTGGCCGGTGGCGCCCAGGTCAGCGTCGCACTCGGGGTGACACCTGCGGTCGACCGGTTCAGCGACACCGTCGGCGCCCCCTGCCCACTCGGTGCCCCGGCGGGAATCTGCGGGGCCGAGTAATCGCCGGTGGGCGGGGTCACCCGCACGTCCTGATCGGTCAGCCGGTTGTGGGCGGTCACCGCGAAGGAGTAGGCGGTGCCGTTGTTGAGGTTGTCCCACACCATGCTGGTTCCGGTGGTGTCGATCCGGGTCCGCCCCAGGGCGTCCGCAGGCTGGATCGAGAGCGTGTAGCGGTTCACCGGGGAACCACCGTCAGCGGTCGTCACGGGGTCCCAGCTGAGCGAGATCGAACGGTCTCCGAAGGTCGCGGTGGGCCGTCCCGGCCGGTTCGGCAGGCCATCCACCCAGATCTGGTTGCTGGGAGCCGACGGCGCACTGCGGTCGATGTCGGGTTCGGTGACCTCCGCCACCACGGTGAAGGTGTAGGCCTTGCCGTTGCGCAGCGTGTCGATGTCGCAGGTGGTCTGCAGCCCGCAGAACTTCTCACCGTCGTCCCAGATGACGGTGAAACCGCGCGGCGTCCCGCCCCGCCACCCGGCATGGGTCCAGGTGATGCGGGCCGTCTTCGACCTCAGGACCTCCGCCGTGACGTTGCTGGGGGGCCGGGGCTTGCCCTTGACGCTCAACGTGATGGTTCCGGTGCGCTCCCGGGATGCCTCCCTGGTGGCATCGGCCACCCGGTAGGACACCACGACGTCGCCCACATCGTCGGCTCCGGTACCGGGATCGGTCGGGGTGACGCTGATGACGGTGCCGGACTGCGACACACTGGCCGAACCCTGGGCCACCGTCGCGGCCCCGACGATGCTGATCTCGCCGTCCACGTCCGCGAAGGGGTTGGTGACGTAGTTCTTCAGGTCGAAGGAGTAGGCCTGGTCCAACCGGGCGTTGTCCTCATGGATGTCGGCGACCTGCATCAGGGGGCGGGTGGTGCGCAACACCTCGACCGGGACCGTCATCGTGACCGGGTCGGTGGAACCGTCGTGCACCTCCACCTGAACGCTCGCCTCCGTCCCGACGGCGAGGCTCGCCTCCGCCGAGACCTGGAGCTCCTGGCCGTTGACCGACGCCCTCAGCCCCTCGGTGGCCCCCAGCACCTTGAAGGCCATCTTCTCGTTGTCCCCCGGGTCGGGATCGTCCACCATCGCGGCGAGGCTGGCCGTCACCGCGGGCTCGCCGGGGGCCACCTGGACCTCGCTGGGCCGTAGCGACGGCGGGGTCAGGCCGGAGGACAGCACCAGCACGGGCACGCTCAGCGTCGCCCTGAGGGCACGTGGGTCCTCCAGGGTCTCGCCGTCGGTGACCTCGAAGGACACCGAGGTGGGGCCCTGGAAGGTGGGGGCCGGGGTGAAGTGGACGGTGTCCTCGTCGACCACCTCGAGACCGCCGCCCGGCAGGTCGGTGTTGCCTCCCGGCCCGGCGGTCACGGACTCGGTGCGGGTGAGCTTCGCCCTGGTGCCCGGGCGGGTGACCACGTACTCGTCGAGATCGATGGTCAGCTGTTCGCCACCCTTGACCTTGGCGGGCACGACCTCCTGGTTGATCTGTGGCCAGACCTTCTGCCTTCCCGGCACCACGATGGCGGCCTGCGCGGTCAGCCCGTCCTTGTCGGTGACCGTGTAGAGCAGCACCTGGCGCTCATCCGCGATCGGGACCCGGACCACGCCCCCCTTGACCGAGGCGGGCGCATCCACCGAGATCTTGAGATCGCCTGCGGCGCCGTCGGGATCGGAGTCGTTGGTCAGGACCTCGACCTCGATGCTCTCCTTGTCGCTGATCGCCGCCTCCGGCACGAAGTCGTCGCGCGCGATCGGGGGCACCGGGGGTACCGACGGGTCCACGTTCACGGTGATGAGGCCCTCGGCCTGTATCCCGCCGCTGTCCTGGATGGTGTAGAGCAGCCGGTACTGCCCGCTCTCCTCAGGGGTCGTGATGAGGATCTTCTGCTTGTTGACCTCGGCCTGCGGGTCCCAGGTGGCGTCCACCGCGCGTACCGCGTCCGGCACCAGGGTGATCTGGTCGCCGTCGGGGTCCACGTCGTTGGCCGTCGCAGGAATCTCCAGCACGGTGGAGGGCCGGGCGAAGACGGTGTCCTGCACCGGCACCGGGGCCTGGTTCACCGTCGGCGACGGCGCCACCCCGACCCGGATGGTGCCCTCACCCTCAGCGCCGAACTGATCGGCCACCCGGTAGCTGAAGGTGTCGGTCCCTGCCACCGTGGAGGAGGCCGAGTAGATCAGGGAGTTCCCGTTGACCGTGACGGAACCGAACTGCGGGGGCCGCTGCCCGATCCCCACCAGCTGCACGAAATCACCGTCGGGGTCGATGCCCTCCATCGGGACCGGGATGCGGATGGTCTTGCCCGTGAAGGTCCTGGCCACCACGGGTTCCGGCACCGGCTGCTGGTTGGCCTCCTCGTAGTTGTTGATGGTGATCGTCACGGTGCTCGTCGCGATGCGGTTCTCCGAGTCCCGGATGGTGTACAGCGCCTCGGCGGTGCCGGAGTTCCCGTTGGCCAGGAATCTCACCTGCTGATCGGAGACGAAGAACGTGCCGAGTTCCTGGTCGGAGCGCACGTCGAGCTCCGGTTGGAGCTTGAGGTCGAGGTCGGAGGGCGAGTAGTCGTTGCCCAGCACGGAGACGGTGACGATGTCCCCGGCCCGCACCACGGCCTGATCGGGTTTCGCCACCGGGGGTTGGGAGTCGGCCTGCGCCTCGCGGGGTACGACCAGTACCTTCGCGGTGGCCGAGCCGTGCCCGTTGCTGATGGTGTACTGGAAGGTCTGGGCCTCCTCGAGACCGGCGGGGGCGGTGATCCTCAGCCTGGCGTGCGCGATCACCTCGACGTTGAGCCCCTTCGCCGAGCCCAGCGAGTAGCCCTGGATCACCAGCACCCCACCGGTGGGGTCCCGGTCGTTGGACAGTGCCTCCAGCACCACTGAGCCCCCGGCGGGCAGCAGTGCCAGGTCGTTCTCGGCCAGCGGGGCCTCGGAGGTCGTCGGGTCGATCACGTCGACGCGGATGCGTCCTTTCGCGCTGTTCACGCCGTCGCTGATGCCGTAGACGAACAGGTGGGTCCCGGCCTGGGATGCGGTGAAGCGGATCTGCCCCGTCTGGTAGTCGGTCTTCAGCTCGGTACCCTCCGGGGCGGGGTCCACCTCCACCACCGACAGTTTGTCGGCATCGGGGTCGGTGTCGTTGAGGAGGGGTTCCAGGGTGACCGATTCGCCGACGGTGGCGACGAAGTGGTCGCTGTTGGCCACGGGTGGGGAGTTGCTGGCCCCGGCCACGACGTAGACGTCGAGCACGCTGGAGGCCGATGCGGTGCCGTCGCTGACCGTCAGGTTCACCGCGCGTTTGCCCGGCCCGCCGGTGCCCAGGTCCTTGACCGCGACGTAGCCGTCGGGACGCCAGGAAACCTCCAGGGCCTGCTCGGAGGCGGCGTTGGCGAGGAAGATCGGGTCCCCGTCTGGGTCCACCCAGTCCCCCAGGGAGGAGTGTTCCAGCCAGGCACGTTCAGCAATCGTCAGTTGCCCGGTACGGACCCGCTCGGGGGGTGAGTTCTCCCCGGGGGAGCGGATCGTCACGGTGACCGTGGCGGGGTTGGAGGCGCTGTCGCCGTCGAAGGCCCGATAGGTGAAGGTGAACTGCCCTGTCATGTCGGAGGGCACCTGCGCCCGGATCTGGCGTCCCTCGTCAGCCAGGGCCAGCTGCACACCGTCGGGCACGGTTTCGATCATGGCGGTCAGCACGTCGCCGTCAAGGTCGGTGTCGTTGAGCAGCACCGGCAGGACGGTGGAGGTGCCGGGGCGCGCGCCCAGCTGGTCATCGACGGCCTCGGGCGGGTTCTGCTCGTTGCTGAATTCGCGGATGGTGACCCGGCCGTCGAGGACTTCCTCCTCCTTGACCTGTTTCTCCTCCTGGAGCTGATTCTTGATGAGCTCCCAGTTGTCCACCCGCGCCATGTCCTTCATGGGCAGCAGCACCACGCCGGTGGCGGTGTCGTTGATCACCACGACCTTGCGGTTGGTGCGGAACACCGGGGAGGTGGCGTTCTCGATCTCCGCATACTGGGACTTCACGAAGTCCGCGCCCTCACAGTCGCGCAGGTAGTAGCCGGTGCGGGCCCACAGGGCGTGGACGCAGCCCTCCAGCTGGACGGGGGCTGCGGGGTCACCGGCTGGTACCTCCACGATGTTGACCCGGCCGTTGCCGGTGGTGACCTGGAGCATCGCCGTCGGGGTGGACAGTGCGATCTTGCCGGTGTCGACGCTGGGCTGCTGCAGCTGGGCGTCGGTGAAGTTGTCGTTGCGGATGTCGCGGCCCCGATGGCGCAGCACCCCTTGGTCGAGGACCACCGGGGCGTTGCCCAGCACGCTGAGCTGTGCGTCGTCGCTGAGTCCGCCGGGGAAGATCACGCCTTGGTCCTGGACCAGGGGGTCCTCTTCATCCCGAGGGGTGATCGTGTAGTGCTGGCCCTCCTTGGTGACGACGTGGCCGATGCCGTCGAGGCCGACGGCGACGCGGGGCTGGGCAAGGTCCTTGAGCAGGGGCAGCGCGGTGGCGGAGAAGGATCCGGCCCCGGTGGTGTCGGTGGCCCAGACCCGGCCGACGCCCGGGTCGGCGAAGAGCACGAGGTCGTCGTTGTGCTGGACCTGGAGGCCACTGGTGTCGGCCTCGCCCCGGATGGACACCGAGGCCACGTCCACCGGCTGGACCTTGTCGGAGTTGGTCACCAGCACGTTGCTCGCGGCCTGGGAGACGTCGAAGTTGTCCTTGGTGGCCTGAAAGCCGCCGTCGAGGGTCTGGGCCTCGTAGTTGAGATGCCCGACCATGAGGAGGTTCTGGTTGGTGACCCAGATGCCACCGTCGTTGAGTTCCACCTCGGAGGCCGGCAGGCCGGGGTGGGCGAAGGCCAGCACGCCGAGCGCCGTCGTCAGCACTGCGACGGCGGCGGTCTCGATCCGCCGACGGGTCAGCACAGCCATGTTCGGGGCCTCGTCCCTTCCACTCTCAGTTCCCGCTCACCATCTGCTGTCCGGTTTTCGGCCAGACGGCAATTAACCTTGGAAGCATACTGCCAAGAAAGGTCCCCTGTTTCCACCTGACCAGTCAAGCACGCTGCAGAGCCGAGACAAGTCGGCTGGAAGGCCGGTCCCGGAAGTCCCGCCCGGGCCGTCGCAGGCCCCCACCTACCGCCGCACCCCGAGCAGGAATCGCCGGGATCGGACGGTTCACCGTCGCCAGGTGACGCGCCAGCGACTTTCGCCGGCGATTCGTGCCCGGCCCCACCGCTGGTCGAGCCGGGTTCCCGACGCGGAGCGAGGACACCCGTGTCGAGACCTGGTGAGCATTCGCTGGGACCTGCACCGAGCGGTCCCCCTCCGGCAGGAATCGCCGAGAACCGACGGTTCGCCGTCGCATGGCGACGCGCCAGCGTTTTTCACCGGCGATTCGTGCCCAGACCCGACCCCCGCACCACTCCAAGCAGGAATCGCCGGGATCGGACGGTTCACCGTCGGTGGGTGACGTGCCAGCGTTTTTCGCCAGCGATTCGTGCCCGGAGGGGCCTTCTCGGGCGGGCGGTTTATGATCCGGCTGTGTCCGCCTTGCTCAACCGCCGCATCATGGCTCTGGCGGTGCCCGCCTTCGCAGCCCTGATCGCGCAGCCGCTGTTCCTGATGGCCGACACCGCCATCGTCGGACGGCTGGGAACCGAGCCGCTCGCCGGGCTGGGGATCGGGGCCGCCGTGTTGGGGACGATGGCGGGTCTGTTCATCTTCCTGGCCTACGCATCGACGGCGAGCGTGGCACGACTGGTCGGGGCCGGGCGCGAGCGGGAGGCCGCCGCAGCCGGGGTCCAGGCGCTGTGGCTGGCCCTGACCCTGGGGGTCGTGGTCGGAGCGCTCGGCTGGTGGCTCGCCCCGCAGCTGGCGGGCTGGCTCGGGGCTGAGGGCCAGGTGCACACCCAGTCGGTGATCTATCTCCGTTGGGCGCTGCCCGGCACCCCGGGAATGCTGGTGATGCTGGCGGCGACCGGCACCCTGCGCGGCCTGGCCGACGGACGCACCCCGATGCTGTTGTCGCTGGGGGCGGCCACGCTGAACCTGATCGGGGATGTGGTGCTGGTGTTCGGGCTGGGATTCGGGATCGCCGGGTCCGGGGCTGCGACGGCGTTGGCCGAGACCGTGCTCGGAGCGGTGGCGGCCTGGCTGGTGCTTCGTGGCGCGACGCAGCTGGGGGCGCGCCGTCGCCCTCAACCGGCCGGGATGAGGCGAGGGCTGGGCGTCGGACTTCCGCTGCTGGCGCGGACCCTGGCGCTGCGGCTGGCGCTGCTGCTCACCACCTGGGCGGCGGCCCGGCAGGGGGCGACGGCCCTGGCGGCGCACCAGGTGGCCTTCACCATCTGGGGTTTCCTGCAGAATGTGCTGGACGCCCTGGCGATTGCCGGGCAGACCCTCATCGGACAGGCGCTGGGGGCCGGGCGGGCCGATGAGGCACGGGCGATCTCCCGCCAGATGGTCGCCTGGTCGCTGACCTTCGGGGTGCTGCTCGGCGTCCTGGTGGTCCTGGTACGCGACCCCTTCGCGGCGCTGTTCACCCCGGACGATCAGGTGAGGCACGCCGTCGCGGTGGTGCTGGTGGTGATGGGCGCGGCGCTGCTGATCTCGGCCTGGGTGACGCTGTTCGACGGGGTGCTGATCGGCGCCGGGGACGGCCCCTACCTGGCCCGGGCGATGCTGCTCACCCTGGCCCTCTACGCCCCGCTGGTGTGGCTGGTGGACCGCCTGGCCCCGGCGGGGGTTGTCGGTCTGGCCTGGCTGTGGGCGAGTTTCACCGTCGGTTTCATGGGAGTTCGAGCCGTCACCCTGTGGTGGCGGGAACGCTCCGGGGCCTGGCTGCGCACCGGGGGTTGAGTTTTGCGGGCCGGATCGGCGGCCCGCAGGCGATAGACTGTTGTGGTGCTCCGGATCCTTGTCTACGTCGCGGTGATCGCGCTCAGCATCTACTGCCTCGTCGATCTCTCCCAGTCCCGTGAGGACCGGGTCCGGCTCATGCCTCGCGCCGCCTGGGCGCTGGCCTTCATCTTCGCCCCAGTCATCGGCCCTTTGGGCTGGCTGTTCGCCGGACGCCCCGCCCGGCCACCACGGCAGCCGCGACCGCCCCGACCCAAGGGTCCCGACGATGACGACGATTTCCTGCGCGGCCTGCGCTGACCAGTGAAAGGAGCCTCATGCTGACCGGAGCACCCGCCGTCGCGAGCTGGCTGGCAGCCGCCAGCCAGGAGTTCGACACCCGCCTGCCGGAGCTGGACTCGCTGGATGCCGCCATCGGCGACGGCGACCACGGCACCAACATGGTGCGCGGCCTCGCCACCGCCGCGACGATCCCGCTGGAGGCCAGCCAGAGTGCCGCTGACTACCTCGGCAAGGTGGGGTTGGCCCTGGTGAGCAGCGTCGGCGGGGCCTCCGGGCCGCTGTACGGCACGTTCTTCCTCAAGGTCGGGCAGCTGTGGGTCTCGCCCCCCACCGTCCCCGCCATCGCCGCCGCGCTGCGCTCCGGGCTCGCCTCCATCCAGGCCCGGGGGCGGGCTGTCGCAGGGGATGCGACCATCGTCGACGCCCTGGCCCCGGCTGTGGAAGCCCTGGAGGCCGCTGATCCTGCTGACCTGCCCGGTGCGCTGCGGGCCGCCGTCGCGGCTGCCCATGCCGGGGCCGAGGCGACGGCGGGCATGGTCTCCCGGCGGGGCCGGGCCGCGCACTTCGGGCAGGCGAGCCTCGGGCACGTCGATCCGGGGGCACGCTCGATGGCCCTGCTGCTCGACAGCGCGGCCCGCCATGTGATCTGTGCAGTTTCCGATCAGAAATGACCGAAACGCGCAGCCCAAAATAGGATGCGCGCATGGGTTCGATCACTGCACCGCACAGTTCCACCGCACCGCACAAAGCCGTCATCCTTGCCCGTGGGCTCGGTTCGAGGATGCGCAAGGCCGCTGAGGGGGTCGAGCTCACCGCCGAGCAGCAGCAGGCCGCCGATGCCGGGGTCAAGGCGATGATCTCCCTGGACGGGCGGCCCTTCCTGGACCATGTGATCTCCGCCCTGGCCGATGCCGGGTTCACCGAGGTCTGCCTGGTGATCGGCCCGGAGCACGATCTGATCCGCGACTACTACGACTCCGTGCCGAAGGAGCGGGTGACCATCTCCTACGCCGTCCAGGCCGAGCCGCTCGGCACCGCGAACGCCGTGCTGGCGGCCGAGGAGTTCGCGGGCGAGGACCGGGTGCTGGTCATCAACTCCGACAACCACTACCCCGCCGAGGCGCTGGCCCTGCTGGCCGACGTCGAGGGCTCGGCGCTGGTCGGTTTCACCCGCCAGGCGATGCTGACCCGCTCCAACATCCCGGCTGATCGGATCGCCGCCTTCGCGCTGGCCACCACCGATGAGCAGGGCCACCTGGCCGAGCTGGTGGAGAAGCCGGATGCCGCCACCGTCGAACGCCTGGGTGAGGACGTCGTGGTGTCGATGAACTGCTGGCTGTGCTCGCCCGCCATCTTCGACGCGGCCCGCGCCATCCCGAAGTCCGCACGCGGCGAGTACGAGATCACCGACGCGGTGCGCTGGGCCATCGACCACGGCGACCCGTACACCGTCGTCAAGGCCGATCACGGCGTGCTGGACATGTCGAACCGCGGTGACATCGCCTCTGTGATCGAGGCGCTGGGGAGCCTCGAGGTGCGGCTGTGATCCGCTGGTTCGTGCCGGGGCGCCTGGAGGTCTTCGGCACCCACACCGACTACGCGGGGGGCAACTCGCTGCTGGCCGCGGTGGATCGCGGGATCACCGTCGAGCTGGAGGATGCGGCAGAGGGCATCTCCGCGACGACGACGGCGGCCCCGGGCGAGGAGCTGACCCTGATCCCGGGTGAGCCGAACGACCTGCCCGCAGGCCACTGGGGCGGCTACCTGCAGGCGGTGCTCGACCGGCTGAGGCTCAACTTCGGGGAGCTGAAACCCGCGCGCATCACCGTCGATTCGACGCTGCCGCTGGCCTCGGGGATGTCGTCGAGCTCGGCGCTGGTGGTGGCCCTGGCCCTGGCCCTGGTCGATCACAACGGGTTCCGGGAGCGCGAGGAGTGGCAGGCGAACATCCACTCCCAGGTGGATCTGGCCGGGTACATGGCCTGCTTCGAGAACGGCATGAGCTTCGGCACGCTCGCCGGGGAGAAGGGGGTGGGCACCTTCGGGGGCTCCGAGGACCACACCGCGATGCTGTGCTGCCGCGCGGATGCGCTGACCCGGTTCCGGTTCTGCCCGATCCGCGAGGGGGAGACGGTGCCCTTCCCCATGAGATGGACCTTCGTCGTCGGGGTGAGCGGGGTGCTGGCGGAGAAGACCGGCGCGGCGCTGGAGTCCTACAACCGGGCCTCGCTGCTGACCCGGGAGATCGTCGAGGCCTGGAACGACGCGACCGGGGACGAGGCCGTGACCATCGGCGATGTGCTGGCCGGGGACGAGGACGCCTGGGAGGGGATTCACGCCGTCGTCGCCCACGACGAGGAACTGACCGCGCGCCTCAGGGCTTTCCTCACCGAGTCGGAGGAGCTGATCCCGGCGGCCGTGGCGGCGCTGAGCGAGGGTGATCTGGATCGCTTCGGCGAGCTGGCGGAGCGTTCCCAGCACAACGCGGAGGTCAATCTCGGCAACCAGATCCCCGAGACCATGCGGATGCAGCGGCTGGCCCGGGAGCTGGGCGCGAAGGCCGCGGCCAGCTTCGGCGCGGGTTTCGGCGGCTCGGTGTGGGCGCTGGTCCCCGTCGAGGAGGCCGACGTCTTCGCCACGACATGGCTGGAGCGCTACGTCGCCGAGTTCCCCAAGCTCAAGGACCGGGCCTCGACGCTGGTCACCCGCCCAGGAGCCCCCGCCCGGAGGCTGTGAGTCCTTCCCGCTGGTCGAGTCGGGGTCCCTGCTTTCCGCTGGTCGAGCCGGGATTTCCCGATGCGAAGCGAGGGGAATCCCGGCTCGAGACCCCGCAACCATACGCAGGGACTTGAGTCCAGACCATCCCCGCTCAGCGAAAGTCCCTGCACCGTGTGCCAGAGGTCTCGACTGTCGGGCGCCGGGCGCCCTCGGCTCGACCAGCGGGGGGTATCCGCTGGTCGAGCCGGGATTTCCCGATGCGAAGCGAGGGGAATCCCGTGTCGAGACCCCACAACTATCCGCAGGGACTCAGCCCTGGACCATCCCCGCTCAGCGAAAGTCCCTGCACCGTGTGCCAGAGGTCTCGACTGTCGGGCGCCGGGCGCCCTCGGCTCGACCAGCGGGGGGTATCCGCTGGTCGAGCCGGGATTTCCCGATGCGAAGCGAGGGGAATCCCGTGTCGAGACCCCGCAACCTTGCGCAGCAACTCAGGACCAGACCATCCCCGCTCAGCGAAAGCCCCAGCACCGGGCGCCAGAGGTCTCGACTGTCGGGCGCGAAGCACCCTCAGTGTGACCAGCGGACCAGGCCCTCCCCCGCTAGTCCGACAGACAACTCAACGAACTCCGCAAAAGTCGTAGCTCAATTTCGGTCTCAGGGCTCTGGTACGCAGGAACCCGCACCGGGAGGCTGGAACACATGAGAAACACACGACGCCTGTTCGCCGCCCTCGTCACCGCAACACTGGCCCTGCTCAGCGCCTGCAGCAGTAGCCCGCCAACCTCCCCACCCCCACCGGTCGAGGCACCAGCCGAAACCCATGAGCTCACCAAGGCTGACCTCGATTCCTGGCTGGATGGGAAACTCCCTGTTGCTCTCACCAAGGGCAAGGCCACCGGGGCCGTCGTCACCGTCGTCAAGGACGGCCGGGCCCTCACCAGCCGGGGCTACGGCCACGCCACCCGAAACACCGACAGCACAACCACCCCGGTGAACCCCGACACCACCATCTTCCGCTGGGGCTCGATCTCCAAGGTCCCCACCGCCATCGCCGCCATGCAACTGGTGGAGCAAGGCACACTCGACCTCGACGCCGACATCGCCACCTACACCGATGTCCCCATCCAGAAACACCACAACGAGCCGATCACCCTGCGCCACCTGCTCACCCACACCGCAGGCTTCGAGGAAACCGCCACCAGTGTCGCCCCCAATCTCAAGAGCGTGTCCTTGGCTGAGTACGTCCGCCACAACCCACCCGTCTCCGTGTATCGTCCCGGCACCACCCCCGCCTACTCCAACTACGGCATCACCCTGGCCGGGTACCTCATCGAACAGGCCAGCGGACAGCCCTTCCAGGAGTACATGAAGCAGCACGTCCTGGTCCCCGCCGGGATGAGCACCGCCACTTACGCCCAACCCCTTGCGCCGGAGACGCTGGCCCTCGCCTATGACAACACCGGCCAGCCCCACCCCTTCCAGACCTTCCCGGACGTTCCAGCCGGGTCCCTGGCCGGGTCCGGGAGTGACGCCGCTGCCTTCATGCTGGCCCAGCTTGACCAATCCCCCCAACTGCTCACCAAGAACAGCTGGGAACAGATGTGGAAACCAGCCCTCACCACAGACACCCTGGGCACCCTCGCCAACTCACCCCGCATGGGACTCGGCTACTTCACCGGATTCCGCAACAGCCACCGCATCGTCGAACATGGCGGCGACACCGATCACTACCACTCCCAGTTCGAGATCTACCCCGACGATCAGACCGGGATCTTCATCTCCTTCACCGACGACGGCAGCTTCTCCGACGCCACAGCCACCCTGCGTGACAATCTCCTGGCAGGTTTCGCTGACCGCTACTTCCCTGCCGAGGCCACCCAGACCCCACGGCTGGAGGGCTCTGCTGAGCGCGCCCGCCAGGTAGCAGGCAACTACATCGCCGCGGGCGGGATGGTCACCACCTGGGTATCGGCCTGGGACGGCTTGTCCCCGCAGATGATCCAGGCCCTGCCCAACGGCAAGCTGCTCTACCGCGACAAGGAATACGTGGAGATCGCGCCCTGGATCTGGAAGAACCCGAACAGCGACGGCTTGTTCTCCACCCTCACCGCCAGGGTCATTGACGGTCGCGTTGACGCCGTGGGCGCAGGACCAGCCTTCGCCCTGCTTCCCATCACTCCCACCGAGCAGGCCCTGCTCCCGGTGTTCATCACCAGCCTGGCCATCCTCGTCCTGGCACTGCTCACCTGGGTCATCGGCACCATCCGCCGCGTGATTCAGACCAGACGAGGACACCCCACCACCGGACTCCCCCGCCTGGCCCACCTCACCCGCATCGGAGCCCTCACCGCCACCGCCGCCCTGACCGGCTGGCTCAGCATCCTCCTGCTCGGCCTGATCGGCCGAAACTTCGATCTGATCACCAACGTCTCACTGTTGCGCTGCATCCAGGTCCTCCAATGGGCAGGCATCATCGCCATCATCCCTGCCGGTCTCGACCTCACCACCAACATCAACACCCGCGCCGGATGGAAACGCATCACCATGTCAGCCCTGATCCTGCTGGCCCTCCTCGCCACAGCATGGTGGGCCTGGGCAGGAAACGTGCTGAACCCCAACCTCGGGGTGTGAGCCCACACTGACGGTCGAGCAGGGCTTTTCCCCGCTGGTCGAGCTGGGCTACTTTTCCGCTGGTCGAGCCGGGATTTCCCGATGCGAAGCGAGGGAAATCCGGTGTCGAGACCCCGCAACCATACGCAGGGACTTGAGTCCAGACCATCCCCGCTCGGCTCAAGATTCTGCACCGTGTGCCAGGGGTCTCGACACGAGCGCATCCGTCAAGCTCGCCCGCTCGGCTCGACCAGCGGAGAAATAGGGGGCTCGACTGTCGGGCGCCGGGGCACTGAAGCTCGACCAGCGGGCAAAGTGGCCGTACCGACGAAAAGGCCCCGCACCGGTTGCCGGTGCGGGGCCGGGTCAGCCGTCGATCACTCGACGACGTCGTCATCCATCCAGTCGAAGGTCTTGGTGACGGCCTTCTTCCAGTTGCGGTAGAGGCGGCCACGCTCGCCCTCAGGCATCGCCGGGGTCCAGCGCTTGTCCTCGGCCCAGTTGTCGATGACATCCTGTTCGCCGCTCCAGAAGCCGACGGCGATACCGGCGGCGTAGGCGGCACCGAGTGCCGTGGTCTCCGCGACGACCGGACGCACCACGTCGACGCCCAGCTGATCGGCCTGGAACTGCATCAGGGTCTCGTTGGCGGTCATGCCGCCGTCAACCTTCAGCTCCGCCAGCTTCACGCCCGAGTCGGCCTCCATGGCGTCCAGCACCTCACGGGTCTGGAAGGCGGTGGCCTCCAGCACGGCCCGGGCAATGTGGCCCCGGTTGACGTAGCGGGTGAGACCGACGATCGCGCCGCGCGCGTCGGAACGCCAGTACGGGGCGAACAGGCCGGAGAAGGCCGGGACCACGTAGGCCCCGCCGTTGTCCTCGACGGTGGAGGCCAGCTGCTCGATCTCCGGCGCGGAGTCGAACATCCGCAGGTTGTCGCGCAGCCACTGCACCAGCGACCCGGCCACCGCGATGGAACCCTCCAGCGCGTAGACCGGCTTCTGCTCGCCGATCCGGTAGCAGACCGTGGTCAGCAGCCCGTTCTTCGACGGCACGATCTCCTCACCGGTGTTCATCAGCATGAAGCAGCCGGTGCCATAGGTGTTCTTCGCCATCCCGGTCTCGAAGCAGGCCTGCCCGAAGGTCGCGGCCTGCTGGTCGCCGAGGATGCCCGCGATCGGGACCCCTGCCAGCAGACCCTGCACCCGGCCCACGCCGTAGACCTCGGCCGAGGACTTGATTTCGGGCAGCATCGACATCGGAATGCCCATGTCGGCGGCGATCTCGGGGTCCCAGGCCAGGGTGCGCAGATCCATCAGCATGGTGCGCGAGGCGTTGGTGACGTCGGTGACGTGGACGCCGCCGTTCACCCCACCGGTGAGGTTCCACAGCACCCAGCTGTCCATCGTGCCCATCACCAGGTCCCCGGCCTCGGCGCGCTGCCTGGCGCCGTCGACGTTGTCGAGGATCCACTTCACCTTCGGCCCGGAGAAGTAGGTGGCCAGCGGCAGACCGACGCGGTCCTTGTAACGGTCGGCTCCGATGTCACCGCCGAGCTCATCGACGATCTTCTGGGTGCGGGTGTCCTGCCAGACGATGGCGTTGTACACGGGCTCGCCGGTGGTGCGGTCCCACACCAGCGTCGTCTCACGCTGGTTGGTGATACCGACGGCGATGATGTTCTCCTTGTTCAGCTCCGCCTTCGCCAGGGCCTGGGCGACGACCTCACGGACGTTCTCCCAGATCTCGATGGCGTTGTGCTCCACCCACCCGGCACGGGGGAAGATCTGCTCGTGTTCCTTCTGGCCCACCGAGACGATCCGGCCGCCGTGGTCGAAGATGATGGCACGCGACGATGTGGTTCCCTGGTCGATGGCCAGGACGTACTTCTTCTCAGTCATGTTTCTCCTTGATGACTTTGGGCTCAGGGCAGCAGCGGACCGGCCAACAGACCGGCGACGACACCACCGATGATCGGGCCGACGACGGGCACCCAGGCGTAGCTCCAGTCGGAGTCGCCCTTGCCCTTGATGGGCAGAACCGCGTGCATGATGCGCGGGCCCAGGTCACGGGTCGGGTTGATGGCGTAGCCGGTCGGGCCACCGAGCGATGCGCCGATGCCGAACACCAGCAGCGCCACACCAAGGGCACCCAGCCAGCCGAGGTTCACAGCATCAGTACCTGCAGCAGCGGTGAACTTGCCCGCGGCGAGCACACCGAAGACCAGAACGAAGGTGCCGATGATCTCGGTGAGCAGGTTGAACAGCGGGTTGCGGATCGCAGGGCCGGTGGCGAAGACCCCCAGCTTGGTGGCCGGGTCCGGCTCCTCGTCGAAGTGCTGCTTGTAGGCCACCCAGGCCAGCAGCGCACCCAGCATGGCGCCGAGCAGCTGCCCACCGAGGTAGGTGGCGATGAGTCCGGGGCTGACCGGCAGACCGCCCATCTCGGTCGCTCCACTGGTGAGCAGCCCAAACGTGACGGCGGGGTTGAGGTGCCCCCCGGACTTGTAGGACGCGAGGACACCGACGAAGACGGCGATGCCCCAGCCCCAGTTCACGAAGAGGAATCCGGTGCCGTTCCCCTTGGTCTTGGCCAGCGCCGTGTTGGCGACGACACCACAGCCCAGCAGGAGCAGCAGCATCGATCCGACCGTTTCGGAGAGAAATATGGTTCCCAACTCTCAGGCTCCATTCCTGACGACTCTGTCACACCCGCGCCCTGGTTGGGCGCGTTGGGAAGAGCCAACCGGAGCGGCGCGGCCACGACAAGCCCCTTGCACGTTCATGCAGCAGAAACCCTCCGCCCTGCACCTTTCCCCATCTCTGCACCCCGAGGGTTGACTTCCGCCCCACTGGTCGGCCCCGGAGCCCCGGCACCGGGGGCCAGGGGTCTCGACACGCTCGCTTCGCATCGCGGCTCGACCAGCGGGAACATGAGCCCACTCCTGTCACTCGGCTCGACGGTGCAGCGCCTGCATCGCGAAGCTGAACTGCAGTCTGCCGGTCGGTAGCCAGAACTCCGGGTGGGTCCTGGCTCCCCACGAGTCGTCCCCGCCGACCCCGCGCCGTCGCCACGTGGCCCGCACGACGGTGCGGTTGCTGGGCGGGAGCTGCCACGGGTGTTCGGCGTTCTCGATCTCGAACGGGGTCCATGGCAGGGCCGAGAACTCCATGTGGGCATCGATGGCCTCGAAGCGGACCACGGCGTCGTCACAGCCCACCTCGGCCCACCTGACCCCGGTGCGGCCGCCCGCCTCCTGAGGCCGGATGTAGGGGGTGAGCTGATCGGCCACCCGCTGTTCCCAGAGCCCGATCCGGGCCGAGGACCGACGATCGCAGGCACTCTCGTGCGGCCCCTCGCCGTACCACCGGAGCCGATCCAGCATCCCGTCGAGGGGGATCAGCAGGCTGAGCTCCGGCGGGTCGGGCCAGTCCGCGCCAGGGGTGACCTCCAGCCCCACCTCGATGCGACCCTGCCCGTCCACGGCGTGGGTCATCGTGCAGGACCCGTCCCCGGGCAGCCGGAACCGGTGAGTGATGATCGCCTGCTGCCCCACCACCCGGCTCTCCGGGAAGCCGTCGAAGACGGGGTACCGGGAGGCCAGCAGCCACATCCCGTCACGGTGGGGCGAACCCCAGCCGCGCTCGTTGGAGGTCGGCGCGTGCCAGAAGCACGGGCGCACCCGGCCCGCCAGCAGTTCCCGCTCCCCCAGGCGCCAGGAGCTGAGTCCCCCATGGGCCTCGGTGAAGAGCAGGTCGAAGCCATCGCCCCGCACCCCGGTGTTGAGGGTGCCCACCACCAGCTGCGGGGCCGGGGGCAGGTGCCGGTGCGGTGGGCTGGTGTGCAGCACCCGCTGGGCGAAGGCCACCTCGTGCCCAGCCGGGGACCACGACGTCGCCTCCCGCATCCGGCAGGAGACCTCGGCCACGAACTCACCGTCGCCTGAAACCCGCCAGCTCGGCCAGGACAGCCGGGCACTCTGACCGGCGGCGAGGTCCAGGGTCTGCTCCACGGAGTCCACCTGGCGGCCGTCATGGAGCAGCCGCAGCACGAAGCACAGGCCCTCGGTGCCGGTGAACAGCTGCCGGTTGGCGACCACGAAGCCCTCGGCATCAGGCTGGATGTCCACCGGACGGTACAGCTGCTTCGCCTCGATCAACAGTGGCTTGGGGGTGTGGTCGGCGAAGCACAGGCCGTTGCCGGAGAAGTCGCCGTCGTTGGGGTGGTCGCCGAAGTCCCCGCCGTAGCCCCAGTACGGTGTGCCATCGGGGGCGACGGCGGGCAGCGCCTGATCCGCGAAGTCCCAGACGAAGCCGCCCTGGTACAGGGGCTCGCGCCAGGCCAGCTCCGTGTACTTGTCCACCGCACCGAAGGAGTTGCCCATCGCGTGGGCGTACTCGCACAGGATGAAGGGCTTGTCCCGGTGCTCCGCCAGATACGCCTCGATCTCAGCGGCCGTGGCGTACATGCGGGAGACCACGTCGCTGGTGGCGGGCAGGCGCGGGTCCACATGGATGCCCTCGTAGTGGACCGGGCGCGAATCCTGGGAGCGGAACCAGTCCGCCACCGCCAGCAGATTGGACCCGCCGTAGGACTCGTTGCCGCACGACCACATGAGCACCGACGGGTGGTTGACGTCGCGGGCCAGCATGTTCGCGGCCCTGAACAGCAGCGCCCCCAGCCATTCGGGCCGATCCCCCGGGATCACCTCGGCCAGCTCGATCCGGCCCCGCTCGTGGGCCTCCCACGACCCGTGGGTCTCAAGATTCATCTCGTCGATGACGTAGAGCCCCAGCTCGTCGCACAGCTCGTAGAAGGCCGTGGAGTTGGGGTAGTGGCTGGTGCGTACCGCATTCACGTTGTGGGCCTTGAGCAGCCGCAGGTCGTGGGCGATCTCCTCGCGGGTCATCACCCGGCCCCGGGGCCCGAACTCGTGCCGGTTGACGCCGTGGAAGACGATGCGCTGCCCGTTGAGCTTCAGCAGGCCGTCCTCGATGCCGAAGCGTCGGATACCGACGCGCTGCCGGATCACCTCCGCGACGCGGCCCGCCCGGTGGACCTCGATCCACAGGTCGTACAGGTGGGGGTCCTCCGCGCTCCACAGCCGGGGCGAGGAAACCTCGATCACGCCGTCGGTGAGCTCCCCCACGCCGTCGAGGACCGCCCTGACCTCACCGTCGCCCTGCAGCGTGGTGCTCAGCCGCACGGTGGCCCGGCCGAGGTCGCCGGCAACCTCGGTGGTGACCCTCAGATCGGCGACGTGGGCGGCAGGCAGGCGCAGCAGGGTGACGTCGCGGAAGATGCCGGAGAAGCGGAAGAAGTCCTGATCCTCCAGCCACGAGCCGGCGGAGAACTGCACCACCTGCACCGCGATCCGGTTGCGGCCGGGCACCACGGCGGCGGTGATGTCGAACTCGGCGGGGGTGAAGGAGTCGGTGGAATACCCGACCCAGGCGCCGTTCAGCCACACCCCGAAGGCCGACTCCACGCCGTCAAAACGCACCACCAGACGCTCCCCCTCGGCCAAGGACGGGGCATCGAAGGAGCGCACGTAGCTGCCGACGGGATTGGCCTGGGGCAACTGCCCCGGCCAGATGTCGAAGCGTCCGTCCCACGGGTAGGCGACGTTGGTGTACTGCGGCTGGCCGAAACCGTGCAGCTGCAGGTGCGCGGGCACCGGAATCTCCGCCCAGCCGGAGACGTCGAAGTCGGCGGCCTCGAACCCTGCAGGCCGGGAGGCCAGGTCCGGGGCGTGGTGGATGCGCCAGGTCCCGTTCAGGGACTGGCTGAAGCTGGACTCCCCCAGCAGGGCCTCCTCACGGCTGGCGTACCAGCGGTGGTCAGATCGAGGTGGCAGGGTGTTCTCCGCGAACCGTTCAGGATCACACAGCAGTGAGGCATCGATGGTCACGGACCCCACTCTAGAGGGCATCCCAAGTTCTGGCTGAACACCTTGTCAGAGGCAGTTGTCTGAATCCACTGACAGGTGACCCGGTGGTGACGTAGGGTGGGCGACGTTGTTCTCGTGGAAGGACGGTGTCGGGGCTTTGAAGCTGGACGACGCGAATCTTGACGGCCTGAAGGGTATGCCTGATGTGGCGTATGACTTTGAGGTGTCGTCCGGGTTGCAGACGGCGTTTCGGAACGCGGCGTCGGCATTGTCGGGGCAGCGTGGGTCACGGTCATCGTACCGGTCGGATGGGTTGACCGATTTTTCCGGGTACTACTCGTCGCTGTTCGAGGCGAATGGCGTCACGCAGTTGGGGGACCTGGATGAGATCGTCCAGAATCTGCAGTTGGTGGCCTCGAAGGTGGCTGATCTGGACGAGAAGGCCCGGGCGGAGAACAACAGGCGCCGACAGGCGCGGGAGTGGGCTGAGCGTCGGGCGAATCGTGGGGGTTTCCAGAAAGGCTGGGAGGATTTTTGGGGCTGTGGCGAGGAGCCGCCCTTCTCGGAGATCAATGAGGATTCGGTGGGGCCGAATGAGTCGGTGACGCCTCCGGTTCCGGCGCAGCGTTCCCCCCTGGAGGGCAGGGGGCCCGGTTCGGTGTCGTCGGGTGTGCCGTCGAAGTTGCGGGGTTTCGCGTCGAGCACACGGACGGCTGATGAGTTGTTGGCGTCGACGCCGGGGAATCTTCGGACTCATTGCGAGTCGTTTGCGGCGTCGTGTTCGTGGGCGACGCTGGATGCGTCGAGTGTGATCTCGGGGTTCGAGGCGTGGTTGTCGTCGAATGGGTCCGAGGCGACGTGGGCGGATGTGGTCGCTCAGGCCTTCGAGGACGCTGGCGGCGGCGACGGCCCGGCCACGGTCTCCGATGCCACGCTGGATGCGGTGTTGGCTGCGGCTGGGGTTGGCGCTGAGCGTACCGACATCCAGATCGATCCGCCGACGGCGTACGGGTCGCCGCCGACGACGGGGTATTCCAACGATCCGGTGAACACCGCCTCGGGTGGTTTCCTGGAGACCGAGGAGGATCTGCCCTTCACGGGCCTGGCTTCCCCACTGGGTGTGGTGCGGGCCTACAGCTCCCTCAATCCGGCCGTGGGGGCGTTCGGCCCGGGGTGGTCGTGGTGGAGCGAGGCTGGGCTGAGCGTTGCGGATGATTCGGCTCGGTTGACCCTGTTCGATGGTCGCGTCATCGTTTTCCCCCGTCGTGGCGAGGGGTGGGATCGCGCCACGGGCGAGAACCTGTGGTTGGAGAACACCGCGGACGGCGGGTACCTGGTGACCTCCTCGTGGGGGATGCGCTGGGTCCTGGACGCGGCGGGTCGGGTGCGCGTCACGTCGTCGGATCCGGGCACCGAGGTGACCTTCAGCTACGACGTACAGGGGCGGCTCGCGGGGCTGCGGCACGAGTTCGGGCGCAGTCTCGAGGTCCGCTGGGATGCTGCGGGTGAGCGTGTGGTGGCGGTGGTCGCCTCGGATGGCCGGACCGTCGACTACCACTACGACGATGCGGGGCGGCTCGTCGAGGTCGACGCACCGGG
>JAUNKV010000038.1 GCA_030532575.1 Propionibacteriaceae bacterium
GTCCTTGGGTAGACTCTGGCCAGCGTCTTGTAGGAAAGGGAAACAGTCGTGAAGATCGCTGTCATCGCGATGGGCAAGATCGGCCTGCCACTGGCCGTCCAGTTCGCCGACATGGGCCACGAAGTCATCGGCGTGGACATCCAACACAGCGTCGTCGACGCCATCAACGCCGCCCAGGAACCCTTCCCCGGCGAAGCCCACCTCCAGGACAAACTCTCCGAACTCGTCCCCACCGGGAAACTCCGCGCCACCACCGACTACTCGAAGGCCATTCCCAACGCCGACGCCATCGTCATCGTCGTCCCCCTGTTCGTCAACGACGACACCTGGCAACCCGACTTCACCTGGATGGAGGCCGCCACCCGCTCCTTCGCCGAACACCTCACCCCCGGCACCCTCGTCTCCTACGAAACCACCCTCCCCGTCGGCACCACCCGCAACCGCTGGAAACCACTCATCGAAGACATCTCCGGCCTGACCGAGGGCACCGACTTCCACCTCGTGTTCTCCCCCGAACGCGTCCTCACCGGCCGCGTCTTCGAAGACCTCAAAAAATACCCCAAACTCGTCGGCGGCCTCACCCCCGAAGGCACCGCCAAAGGCATCGACTTCTACCAACAGGTCCTGACCTTCACCGACCGCCCCGACCTGCCCCAGGGCAACGGCGTGTGGGACATGGGCACCGCCGAAGCCGCCGAAATGGCCAAACTCGCCGAAACCACCTACCGCGACGTCAACATCGGCCTGGCCAACCAGTTCGCCAAATTCGCCGCCACCCACGGCATCAACATCCACACCGTCATCGACGCCTCCAACTCCCAGCCCTACAGCCACATCCACCGCCCCGGCATCGCGGTGGGCGGCCACTGCATCCCCGTCTACCCACGCCTGTACCTCCACACCGACCCCGACGCCACCATCGTGCGTACCGCCCGCGAAGCCAACATGACCATGCCCGACTACGCCATCGCCCTGGCCGAAGACGCCATCGGTGACCTCACCGGCAAACGCGTGGTCGTCCTCGGCGCCTCCTACCGAGGCCGGGTCAAGGAAACCGCGTTCTCCGGAGTCTTCCCCACCGTCAAAGGCCTCACAGCCAAGGGCGCGAAAGTCACCGTCCACGACCCCATGTACACCGACGACGAACTCACCACCCACGGCCTCACCCCCCACCACCTCGGCGAACCCGCCGACATCGCAATCCTCCAAGCCGACCACCCCGAATACCAACACCTCACCCCCACCGACCTACCCGGCCTACAAGCCATCATCGACGGCCGCGGCTGCCTCGACCGAGCCGCATTCCCCGGGGTGAAGTTTTTCCGTATCGGACAAGGAGAACAATGATGAACACCTCCGAACGAATCCTCAACCTCCCCGCGCTGTTGATGCACCTGTGGCGTCAGCGACTGGTCTTCGTCATCGTCTTCCTCATCGTCGCTGTCGCCGGTACCGTCTGGGTCTTCTCCAAGCCTCGCAGCCATGAGGTCAGCCAACTGACCATCATCTCCATTCCCGCAGTGACCACGGAGGCCGAGTCCACCCAACAGGCAGCCGTCCTGGACAGCATGGCCACCACATACCTGGCCCTGCTCAAGGACCCGGTGGTGAGCAATCCCATCCTGGCCAAACACCCCGAGCTGCGCTCCTTGGAAGTGCTCACCGAGTCGGTGAAGATTGTGGCGTCCAGCCCCTTCACCCTCCAGGTGACGGCCTCTGACACGGATCCAGAAAAGGCCGCCACTCTGGTCCGGGACGTGTCCTCGAGCCTCGCCGAGAACGCCCCACGCGCGCTCGAGAACAACCCGCCCCACCTACAGCTGAAGCTCTCCCCGCTTCAGGAGCTGACCGTGAAGGAACTGTCCTCGGGGCGGCTGTCAATGCTCGCTGTTGTCGGCTGTCTGGCTCTCATGGCAGCCACCCTTGCAGCTGCTCTCTGGCAACGTCGCACCTGAGGTCACTCCGTGAGCGACGTCACGACCACCACCCGATTCCATCCTGACAACGTACAGGTGGACAGAATCACCGATTTCCTGGTCGGCGTCCTGGTGGTGTTCATCGCACTGCGTATCCCCGGGAGCCTCTTCGTGGTGGCTGCATGTTCCATGCTGCTGCTGGTTCTGCTTCCGCTGCAAGCCCCTGATCGGACTGTCCTGCCTTGGCTGGTCACCATGATGGCAGCCACAGCATCATCGGGGATGGCCGTGCTGAGCGTGTCCTCCTCTCCTGAGATCATCAACTTCGCCACCATCACGATGGTCTTCCTCATGGTGTCGGCAACCATGCTGCTGTCCCCCCACGGGATGCGTCTCGCCCGCGTGGTCGTGAGTACCCTCTACTGGTGTTTCGGTTTGACGATGATGATCGGCATCGGGGAGATCGTCACGGGCTTCCGGCTGTCCCATCTCATCTATCCAGAGTTGGTCTGGGCCCCCATTCCGCCCGGACCCTTCGAAGTGTCAGCCTTCTACCCCAACTACAACGACTTCTCGGTCATCGTGACCATGTTCGCGACGATGGTGGTGCTGCGTGTTCTCTTCGACCACAGCTCGCCCTTGCGCACCCTTCTTCGAGTGGCTGTCTTCACGGCTGCCTCGGGGCTCATCTTCCTCCAGGGCTCCCGTGGGGCCTTGGCCGCTCTCATGCTCGGCATGATGCTTGCCGTGTGGCTGAATCTCCGTACCTCGGTACACACCCACTGGATCACCCTGGCGACGGTTCTGGCTGGTCTTCTGGGGGCCGCAGGGGTGTTCGCCATCTGGGAATCCCCATGGGTTCAGGACAACTCGACGAAGGTGCGAGGTCTGGTCCTGGAGCGGGTGATGGCCCTCGCCCCGGAGGAGTCGGCCCAGTTCTGGGTCGGCTGGGGCACTCGGGAGACCTACCGGCAGGTCGGGGAGAACCGCTTCCCCGGTGAACTGACCGATCCCCACAACGTTTTCTTCGAGGCCTTCATCTGGTACGGGTTCCCGGTGACCGTGTTGCTCGTGATCTGTTGGGCTCTCGTCACGTGGCGGGGCGTACTGCAGATGCCACGTCGGCTGACATGGCAGGAACTCTCGGCAACGGTCATGGTCGCACTGTTGCCTGTGCTGGGAGTCGTGCCGTCGTCGACGTTCCGCTACTACTTCATCTTCCTGTTCGGAGCAGCCGCGTTCGCGACCCTCAGTTCCTGGAGACAGCCATGACTGCACGCATGATCTTCCACCACCCCCTTCCCCTCGACCCCGACGCAACCTCGGCTTCAGGTATCCGCCCACAACTGATGCGAGAAGCTTTCTCAAGCCTCGGATACGAGGTCTGGGATGTGATCGGCCACACTTCAGAGCGAAGGGAACGGGCTGACGAGGTGCGTCATGCGCTACGCGGTGGTGTCGGTTTCGAGTTCTGCTACTCGGAGTCGTCAACCATGCCGATGACGATGACCAACCCGAATCATCTGCCGATCGATCCGTGGCTGGATGTCGGTTTCTTCCGCCACCTACGCAGCCACGGTGTCCCCGTGGGGCATTTCCTGCGTGACATCTTCTGGCGCTTTCCCGGATACCGGGAAGATCTCAGCTGGGCGCGCTACCACGCCGCGATCACCGCGTACCGGTTCGACATGTGGGCCCTGCGCCACCACGTCGATCACGTCTTCCTGCCGAGCCTCCCGATGGCGCAGCACGTCAACCTGGGACGAACCCCTGTCTCGACCCTGCCGCCCGGCCATGCCCACGACGCCCCGATCAAGGGGCCCGAAACGGGGGTGTCGCTGTTCTACGTGGGCGGGCTCGGCGCCCACTACGACCTCACTGAGCTGTTCAGTGCAGTCCGGGATCTCCACGACAAGGGCCTCGACGTGGCACTGACGGTGTGTCTGCGCCCTGATGACTGGGCCCAGGTCAAGGACCGCTACACCCCGCTCATGAACGAGGCGACGCAAATCGTTCATGCCCACGGGGCAGGTCTGCGGCAGCATTTCGAGCGGGCGAACATCGCCGCGCTGCTCGTGGAGCCGAAGGACTACTGGCAGCTGGCCGTACCGGTGAAGCTCTACGACTACGTTGGTGCGGGAAAGCCGGTGTTGGCGACGCGAGGAACGCTCACCGGGGAGATTGTTCAGGAGCAGGGACTCGGCTGGAGCATCGATCACGAGCCTGCCGCCATCCGGAATTTCCTCGCCGAGCTTGCGACCGCTCCGGAGCGGATCCGCAGCGCCCGTGACGCGGTGATCGAGCGACGGGATGCCCACACCTGGCGGCACCGGGCGGAGCAGGTCGTATCGACGCTTCGCCCAGTGGACATTCACACCCCGAGGTAGCCGCGCAGCACTTCAGCAGAGGCACGTCCGTCATGCCACCTGGAGGTGAACCCAGGTCCTGCTGCAGCCTTGACGCGGGCCGCGTCACGGTCGTCGAGAACCTTGCAGAGCTCCTCCTCCAGAGTCTCTGGGTTTGTTCCGAAGATCGGTGGTGCCTCAGGCATCAGTGCCTCGGTCTCCGGGCTGAGACGCCCGAACGTGACCCGTCCTGCAGCAAGGGATTCGATACTGGCCACCCCGTAGGAGCCGGCCAGGATTTGATCCACGACGATGTCCACGCTGTGGACCAGATCACGCATCTCGGCGTTGGTGACGCCTGACGGCGCGACGTGCTCGATTCTGCCGACTCTCGCAAGTTTCTCCAGAACCGGTTCGACGAACTGGGTTCCCTTGATGGGTGGGGTGCGTTTGCTCGGCACGTGCAGCACACGTGGAACGGCACGCTCCAGCACCGGCTGTTCGGTGTGCCAGGCGGCCACATCCAGACAGACCGGAAGCCATGTCCCGAAAGGCAGGTCGAGCAGCAGGTCGGGAGTGGAGCAGAACACGGGCAGTCCAGATTCCTCGGCGATGGCGCGGTGCACACGTGTGGCCCGGATCAGATCCTCGCGCCATTCGGGGGTTCCCGCGTGAAACATCGACCATCGCCCGTTGATCTCCATGTGATGTCGTGGATCACGGACATCGGTGCCATGTGCGATGAGTGCGGTTGTCAACCCGTTTCTGCGGAGCCATTCCAGGTCCCCGGCGAGCTGTCCGCGCCGCCGCAGATGGAACCAGGGCTCGAAACCGTCGATGGCCACGTGGGTGGCCTGACGGAACAGCCACCTGCTGCGCATTCCTCTGGCGACGGGGTTGCGGAACTGCCATCGTGGCAGCGGGGAATCAACCGGAAACTGGAAACTGTCCGGTCGGGGAGCCTCGGCGAAGGACCACGCCGTGGCCGGTAGATGCTCTGCCACCGCATGGGCCCATGCCGTGGCCTGACCCGCATAGTTCGCAGGTCCAATGGCCAGTGTCGGCTGTTCGTCACGTACTGCCACCACCTCAGGCTACCAAGAAGGGGGCGCCGTTGACCCAGGACCCATCACCGCCAGCGCTCTCGGAGCAGGGCCTACGATGGGTGGGTGTGCAACACCCCTCCACTGACCATCAAAGCATGGGTCGGAGTCCTCTCCTTCGCCCTGCCCCTGCTGACGATGGCGGCACTGTATCTGCCGAGTGGGATGTTCATGCCGTCTCGCTGGGCGGTACTGACCCTGCTGCTCCTCGGAGTCGCCGCGACGGTTCGTGATCGCATACTGGGCGCCCCGGGCACTGCCATCTGGTGCACGCTGGTGGCAGCGACGATGGGGCTCTGTGGGACCCTCGGCACCCTGCGCTCCGAGCACTTCGTCATCGCCGAGGCAGCAAGTGTGATCATCATCTGCGCCGCTGCGGCAGGGGCGGTGCTGCTGTCACGATCGCGTTGGTTGCTGAGCGGCCTGATCGCCGGGTGGGTGGTGTCCACGCTGCCTGCCGCCCTGATCGCCGGGTGGGAGCTGCTCACCCACCGGCATCTTCCGCTCAGCGTGGGCACCCTGGAGTACCAGGACGTCGCGGGCTGGAACGAGATCACTTCCTTCTTCGACAACCCGAACCTCTACGCCTATCACTGCGCGACGTCAATGATGCTGCTGCCACTGGCCTGGCACCTGCTCAAGAACTCACCGTGGCGGTGGGCGCTGCTCCCCATCGGGGCGCTGCTGCTCATGCTGCTGCTGCGCACCCACGGGCGGATGGCCCTATTGGCCGCCACCCTCGCAGCGGCTTGGTGGGCGCTGCGTTCCCGCACCGGACAACTCGCCCTACTCACTGGTGCAGCGGTGCTGCTGGCAACGGTTCTGCTCGGCCTGCCCCCCGGAAGCAACGTCGTCGCAGCTGTGAACGTCGCCCTCGACGGCCTGCAGTGGGAGGAGAAATCCACCTTCATCCGCATGTCCCTGGTGCAGACCGCTGGCTGGACTCTGGGGATCGTCGGTGTGTTCGGTGCCGGAACCGGCGGTTTCGAGCTGTGGGCCAGCACTGAGGGCAGCCCTGCACACGCCACGGGATTCTCCAATGCCCACTGGGGGATGCTGGAGGTGCTGGTCAACTACGGCATCCCGAGCCTGGTCGTCCTCGCAACGGCGCTGCTCATGGGCGTCGCGTGGGGGCTGTGGCGTGGTGGGAGCCTACGACGAGTTGGCGACGAGCAAGCAGCCGCCGTCGCCCACGGGGCGGCAGCGATGGCGTTGACGCTGCCGATCCTGTGCATGTCGCACTCGACCTGGCTGGTGCAGCCCCTCACCGCAGTCCACATCATGACAATGGCCGCTGCCTTCGCCTTCGCCGAGCACCGTTGGCGATGCTGTGCGACTCACGCCGCAGGTGGCCCAGGTCTGGAAGAATCAGACCGCGATGATTGAGAAGCTGCGAGCCAGGCTGGCACGACACGAGTTCCTGAAGCATGTCCTGCAACTGATGAGTGGCACTGCTGTGGCCCAGGTGATCCCCCTGGCCACAGCACCCATCATCAGTCGGCTCTACACCGACCATGAGGTCGGCGTGTTCCAGTTGTTCGTCTCCTTCGCCGCCGTGCTCATCACGGTTGCGACAGGACGGTACTCGCTGGCCATCGTCCTACCGAAACAGGAATCGGACGCACGCGCCGTCGCGAAGCTGTCACAGCGGGTGAGTCTGTGGGTGTGCCTCATCGGGGGACTGCTCCTCCTGGTGCTGGCGGAGCCGATCAGCCAGTGGACCAACACTCCCGAGATCCGCTGGTGGCTGCCGTTCACCGGGGTGTTCGCCTGGGCCTACGCACAGGTGGAGATCTACTACTACTGGTGCAACCGGCACCGCCAGTACGCCACGATGGGCACCAACCGCATCGTCCAGGCAGCTTCGAACTACGGCTCCCAGATCGGTTTCGGCGTGTTCCGGCTGGGTCCTTTCGGCTTGATCTTCTCGACCTTCTTCGGGCAGGTGCTGGGTGCGTTGCTGCTGCGTCGCAAGGTCGGCCGTGAGCTGCGGGACCAGCCCGTGGGCAGTACCAGAGAGATGGCGGTCAAGTACAAGAAGATGCCGTTGCTCAACGCCCCCACCGCCTTGATGGACAACATCCGACTGGAGGGGGCCAACTGGATGATGGCCGCGATGTTCTCCACCGCTGCGCTCGGACACTTCGGGTGGGCCTGGCGGCTGCTGCAGACCCCGGCTGCCCTCATCAACTCCAGCTTGAGCCAAGTTTTCTACAAAGAACTGGCGATCACCCCCAGGGGACACATGTTCTCCCTGGTGCGCCGCTCGGTGATCCGGTCCTTCGTGATCGGGGTGGCGCCCTTCACCGCCATCTACCTGCTCTCACCCTGGCTGATCCCCTTCGTGCTGGGGGAGAAGTGGGCACTGGCCGGGGTGATCGGCCAGATGCTGGTTCCCTGGCTGTACATGAACTTCATCACCTCCCCGATCTCGACACTTTTTCTGGTGACCCAACGGCAAGGGCTGCTGTTCTGGTACGCGATCCCGCTCACCGCCACCCCCTTCGTCGTGTTCTCGATCTGGCACGCCGACATCGTCTCCGGTGTGTTGGCGTTGTCGTTGGCCATGGCCGGAATGTTGGTCATCTACCTGGGCCTGGCGTTCGTCGTGGCTCACCAGTACGACCGTGGTTTCGGCGCGGACATCGACGTCACCGGAACCTCAAAGGTGGAGGCGGCTGAGGAGTGACCTTCTGGTTCACGGTAGAGTTCTGGGAACAGTCCAACACGAGAGGTACGTGATGCAGCAACCCAGGAGAATTCTGGTGCTGGCCCCGCACACCGACGACGCGGAGCTGGGTGCCGGAGCATCCATCGCCAAATGGGTGGAGGAAGGGATCGAGGTCCACGTGGTGGTGTTCTCCACCGCCGAGGACTCCCTCCCCCAGGGGTCGGCGCCCCTGCGTCTGGCTGACGAGTTCCACAGCTCCTTGGAGGCCCTCGGCATCCCCGAGGCACGACGCATCGTCCACGGCTACCCCGTGCGCAAGCTCAGCTACCACCGTCAGGAAGTACTGGAGCACATGGTCCAGCTGGGCCGCGACATCGACCCCGACTGGGTACTGGTCCCCTCCGGCGCTGACCTCCACCAGGACCACGCCACCATCCACGACGAAGCCCTGCGCGCCTTCAAACACAAGACCCTGCTCGGCTACGAGCTGTCGTGGAACCACATCACCTTCTCCGCCTCCGCGTTCATCCCCGTCGAGAAGAGGCACCTCGACGCCAAGTGGGAAGCACTCACCCACTACGAGTCCCAGCTGGAACTGGGGCGCCCCTACTTCACCCGTGAGTACCACGAGTCCCTGGCCCGGGTACGCGGCCTGCAGGTCAAGAGCGACTGGGCCGAAGCCTTCGAACTGATTCGGATCGTCCTGTGATCATCACCATCCACCAACCCAACTTCGCCCCCTGGACCGGCTACTTCGACAAGATGGCCCACTCAGACATCTTCGTCCTGCTCGACACTGTCCCCTTCACCAAAGGCGGCTACCAGAACCGCGTCAAGATCAAGGGCCACACCGGCCCCCAATGGCTCACCGTCCCCGTCCAGACCAAGGGCCGCCTCGGCCAACCCACCCACGACGTCGAAACCAACGAACTGCTGCCCTGGCGCGACAAACACCTGGCAACCCTCCAAACCCTCTACGGCCGCTCCCCCGGATACGACACCGCCTCCACGATGCTCACCCAGGTCTACGCCACCCCGACAACGAACCTGGCCGACCTGTGCACCGACCTCATCACCCGCATCCGCGACCACTACGACATCACCACCCGCCTGGTCCGCTCCTCCGAACTCCAAGCACGCGGATCATCCTCAGAACTGCTGGCCGACATCGTCGCCGAACTCGGCGGTGAGGTCTACCTCTCCGGCCCCTCAGGACGCACCTACCTCGACGAAAAGGCCTTCACCGAACGCGGCATCACCGTCGACTACCACTCCTTCACCCCAACCCCCTACCCACAACCCCACGGCGAATTCATCAGCGGCCTCAGCATGATCGACCACCTGGCCTGCGCCGCCACCCCCTGGTGGTGACCCGGAACTTCTCCGCCCCCGACGAAACCCCAGGTCAGGAGGACGGGACAGTCAGCCCTCGGGTCGCTCGAACTCCACACCGTCCAGACCTTCGGCGGCCTGCTGCAGGTTCATCCGGCGGGCCGCCTCGGCGGTGGACTGCTGGGTGAGCCTGGCCATCGAATCCGGGTCGGAGCCATCAACGGTGTCCAGTTGGGCCGGGTCGAGCGGCGGCACCTGCACCCGGCTGATGAGTTCATGGCTGGTGGCGGTGCGGTCCTCGTCGTCGCTGAACAGCACCTCGTGCATCTTCTCGTTCGGCCTGAGCCCGGTGAAGATGATCTTGATGTCCTTGCCGGAACGCTTGATGAGGCCCTTCGCGACGTCGTGGATCTTCACCGGCTCCCCCATGTCCAGCACCAGCACATCGGCGGGCTCACCGATCGCGGCGGCCTGAAGTGTCAGCTCACAGGCCTCCGGGATGGTCATGAAGAATCGTGTGATGTCGGGGTGGGTGACGGTGACCGGGCCGCCCGCCTCGATCTGCGCGGTGAAGGTGTGCAGCATCGACCCGCGTGATCCCAGCACGTTGCCGAACCGCACCGACAGCCAGGTCCGGCCAGTCTTTCGCGCGTAGTGCGCGGTCAGCTCCTCCGCCAGCCGCTTGGTCTTGCCCAGCACGCTCGTCGCGTCGGCGGCCTTGTCGGTGGAGATGTTGACCAGCCGGTCCACCCCGTACTTCTCGGAGACCTTGAGCACGTTCAGTGAGCCGAGTGTGTTGGTCTTCCAGCCTTCCAGGGGGTACTGCTCCAGCATCGGCAGGTGCTTCAGTGCCGCTGCGTGGAACACCACCTCGGGACGGTGCGCCGCGAAGACCGCGTCGAGGGCCTCGATGTCGCGGATGTCACACAGCACCATGTTCGGGGTGTCCAGCAGCCCCTGGTTGAAGATCGACAGCTGCGTGCCGTGCAGGCCGGACTCGTCACGGTCCAGCATCACCAGTTCCTTCGGCCCGAACCGGTAGATCTGTCGGGCGATCTCCGACCCGATGGAGCCGCCAGCACCCGTGACCAGCACCACCTTGCCCGACAGGTAGTCGGCGATCTCGGTGAGGTTCGTCTTGATCTGGGCGCGACCCAGCAGGTCCGTGACATCGAGCTGATGCAGATTCGACAGCTGAACCCGCCCCGAAACGATCTCCCGGGTGGGGGGCATCACGAGGACGTCGAGGTCGGCCTCATCAGCGATGGCGGAGATCTCCCGCATGAACTGACGTCCCGCCGTCGGGATCGCCACGACGATCTTCGTGGTGCCCTTCTCACGGGCCAGATCGACGAGTTGGGCCCGGGTGCCCAGCACCTTCGCCCCAGCGATGTGGAGGTTCTTGCGTGCTGGGTCGTCATCGATGAAACCGACGATCCGGTACGGGGCATCGGGATCGAACTCGAGGAGGCGGCCAAACTGCTGACCAGCGTTGCCCGCCCCGTAAACCAGTACCGGCTCGGCATCCTTGTCGTTGCGGGAGGGTCTGAGGATGGCGCGGGCAAGGAAACGGCCGATGGCCATGAGAATGAGTGCGACGAAGGGCACCGTGAAGGTGATGACCCGTGGGTAGGAGGGCGGGGCGAAGAAGGCGAACAGCACCGCGAGCAGCGCCCCGATGGACAACGCGGTCAGTGCCAGCAGTGTCGCCTCCTCGAACGAGGCGACGCCGTGCCGTCCCCGATAGAGCTTGGTGACGAACCCGATGACCAGTTGCAGCGCCATCGCGGCGGAGGCGTAGGCCAGCACCGTGTTCACCTGCACCTCGCTGAGCACGAAGCTGTAGCGGGTCATCACCAGGGCCACTGCTGCCACCGCCCAGGTCAGCACATCCCAGACCACCAGCCCGGTCCGCAGCAGACGTGTCTTCCTACCCACCGTCAACTCCTCACTCGAAGATCTTCTTCCGATCCTATCGGTATCCCTCAGTTGACCTGTGACTGCAGCATCGAGACCTCGAGCCGAGACGGTTATGCTTCATCAGGTGATCGTCCCTGAGCCGAAGCCGTCCCCGCGAGGTGCCCTCGGATGGCTGGTTCTGGGTTGCGCCATCATCCTGATGTTGGGCGTGATCGATTCACGTCGCCTCCCCAACGGTGGTTTCGGCGCCTGGACCACCTTCCTGCTGGTCGGTGCCCCCGTGGCGGTCCTCGGGGCCGCTCTGGTGCTTGGTGGCGGTGGATGGCGACGCACCCCCACAGCAGCCCGGATCACACTGCTGACCTTCACCGCCCTGCTCGGTTTCGCAACGTTTTCCGCACTGACCCACACCCAACTCGTTCACGACCGTATCGGCGATCTTGGTACCATCACCGCGCCGACGTCCTACATCCTGCTCCCACTGCTCAGCGCCTTGGTCACGTGTGTCCTCGGGTGGGTACTCGCCTCCGGCCCCCCAGTGGCGCAGCTGCCCCGTCTGATCTCGGTCACCAGCTGGTCCCTCCTGGGGGTCGTCACCATCGCCGTGGCGCGCATGACCCTTCGCGGAGAACTCGGGGATCGCCTGAACAGCACCTTCGCGGGGGCCTCGACGATCCATCTCGCGCTGCTGCTCGGGCTGGCCGGTTTCATCGGGTTGGCGCGGGCGGGTCATGCCCGACTGCCCCATCTGGTCGGAGCAGCGGGAACCTGCATCGCTTTGCTCGCCACCGGCTCCCGGGCAGGTCTACTGCTGGCAGGGGTGTTCCTGCTGTTCCAGGTGCTCACCCTTCCGCTGGGAGGCCGGGGGGCGCTGATCCGAGGTGCAGCCGTCATCGCCCTGACCGTGACCGCCCTCTTCCTGGCCCTGCTCGTCCCCGACCTGCAGGAACGCCTGACCTTTGTCGATGAGTACCGTGCCCGCAACGCCTCGACGGCGATGGCTGCCTGGCTGCAGTCCCCGGTCACGATCCTGCTCGGCAACGGTCAGGGCACCCTGTGGCCGTGGACTGCTTACGAACACGGACTGGTCCCTGTGGTGGCGGACTGGGATCTGTGGACCCCTTGGGGTCCGGTGCTCCCAAGCCCGCACTCCACATGGTTGTGGGCGGTCGCTGAACTGGGGCTGCTGGGGTTCGCCCTGCTGGCCCTGACCGCAGTCCCGCCAGCCGTTCAGGGCATCCTGCGCGGCGATGCGTTGGCCCGCAGTCTGGGGATGGGACTACTGCTGTCACTGGTCGCCTTCACCACCGACACCCATTTGGTGAAGGTCTTCCCGGTCGCCCTCGTGTGGTGGATCACCGTCTTCGTGGTGCTGCGGCTGGTGGATTCGCGCGACAATGGATGCATGGAGATGAAAGCGTCATGAAGGTCGCACTGCTGGGCAACGCCGAGTCCATCCATGCGGTGAAGTGGTCCGCAGGCCTGGCCTCCCGCGGCCATGAGGTCCACCTCATCACCCAGGACGACCCGGCTGAACACCCCATCGACGAGCGCGTCCATGTACACCGGCTGCGTCATTCCGGCTCCCTCGGCTACTTCCGCAACGTCCTTGGACTGCGCCGCCTCATCTCCCGGATCACACCCGACGTGGTCAACGCCCACTACGCCACCGGCTATGGCACCCTCATGGGTCTGGCCCGGCTCCGAGTCCCCACCGTGCTCAACGTGTGGGGGTCCGACGTCAGCGAGACCCCTCACCGGTCCCCCCTCCACCGGGAGTGGGTGCGGTGGAGTCTGAGGCAACCCACCCGCGTCGCCTCCACCAGCCGCAGCATGGCTGATGGCGCATCGTGGCTGCTGGCCGGCCGCATCCCCGACATCACACCGTTCGGCATCGATGTCGAACTTTTCTCTCCGCAGGAAACCGCCCCCACACCTCATGGGGTGATCGGCACGGTCAAGAAGCTGGATCCGGTCTACGGCATCGACATCCTGCTTCAGAGCTTCGCCCAGCTCCCACCGACGCTGCGCCTACGGGTCGCCGGGCAGGGTGATCAGGAGTCTGACCTCAGAGCCCTGGCCACGAAGCTGGGAGTCGCCGACCGGGTGGACTTCCTCGGCCAACTCCCGAACCCCGAGGTCCCAGAAGTGCTGCGCGGCCTCGACGTCTTCGTCGCGCTCAGCCGTGAGGAGAGCTTCGGAGTGGCAATCCTGGAAGCCCTGGCCTGTGGTACCCCTGCCGTGACCTCGGATGCGCCCGGCCCGGCCGAGGTGATGCGTGACGGCGTGACCGGCTTCGTCGTGCCCCGCAACGATCCCGATGCGGCCGCCCGAGCACTGCAGAGGCTGGTGGACGACCCGGAGATGGCGCGTCGCATGGGCGAGGCAGGGCGTCGTCACGTCATGGAGAACTACTCTTGGCAACACTGTCTGGAGGTGATGGAGGGGGTCTACGCCCGTGCCATCGCCAACGAGAGGAACTGAGAACAATGGATTCACGGCCACGTCACGTGTGGATCGTCAACCACTACTCCGATCTTCCCTCGAAGGATGGGGGCTCCGCCCGGCACCTCGACCTGGCCCGCTACCTGCCCGAACACGGCTGGACAGCCTCCCTGATCGTAGCCAGCACCACCTATCCTCAGGGGAAGCAGGCGATGCCCGGGTGGAAGCTGAGGCATTTCACCCATGACTTCGGGGTTCCGGCGCTGTGGGTGCGAACCATCGCCTACGGCTCAAGTTCAGCGCTGCGGCTGCTGGGCATGGTGATCTTCGCGGCGATGCTGTTGCTGCCCGGGATGACCCGTGGCCTGAAGCGCCCCGATGTCATCATCGGCAGCACCGTCCATCCCTTTGCGGCGTGGGCGGGGATGAGGCTGGCGAGACGACTCAAGGTGCCCTTCATCCACGAGATCCGCGATGTCTGGCCGGAAACCCTGCACCATCTGGGCGCGATGTCCCCCTCCCATCCGCTGTCGCGGCTGTTCAAGGCAATGGCGACACGGATGTGCCGTGAGGCCTCGCTGGTGCTGTCCCCGCTTCCTCATGTGGACCTGTACCTGGATGAGAACGGTTTCTCCGAAACACCTTTCCTGTGGGTCTCGAACGGATTCGACGGGGAGCGTGAGGAACCGCTCCCCGAGCTGCCGGAGCGCGATGACTTCACCTTCCTCTACCTCGGTAATCATTCCACCGGCGACATGCTGGAGGTTGTCATCGACGCCTTCGACCAGGCGAACAGGGCTCGCCCTGACCTGGGTTTGCGGCTACGGCTGGTCGGCGACGGCTCCCTCAAACCGGATCTCATCAGGCAGGCCGAGGCCACCTCGTCGGCGGACCGGCTCCAGTTCGACGACTGGATCGCGAAATCAGAGGTGCTTCAGCGATGTCGGGAGGCTGACTGTCTGATCGGGATCCTCATGGACAGTCCGTTGTACCGCTACGGGGTGAGCCTCAACAAGCTGTACACCTACATGCATGCGTTCCGCCCGGTGCTGTTCGCCTCATCGGCTCCGAACAACCCGGTTGCCGAGGCCGATTCAGGCATCGTCATCGGTGAGGACGACGCCGTATCCCTGGCCCAGGCGATGATCCGAATGGCGGAGACCCCGCTCGCACAGCGTCGCCGTTGGGCACACAACGGTTACGAACATCTGCAGGACAACTATCGCCCGGTCATCCTCTCGGGGAGACTGGCTGATGGACTCACTGCGGTGCTGGACGCCGCCCAGTAGGCTCTGCTCCATGACCGAACGCATCTTCCTCTCCTCGCCTGACATGACCGCCGCCGAGCAGGAGGCGTTGTCGCGTGCCTTCGCGGGCGGGTGGATCGCGCCGCTCGGGCCGGAGGTGGATGCATTCGAGGCTGAGTTGGCGGCCTACTGCGGCAGGGAGCACGCCGTCGTGCTGAGTTCGGGTACCGCGGCCCTGCACCTGGCGGGGCTGGTGCTCGGCTGGGGTCCTGGGGACGTGGTGGTGACCGCGTCGATGACCTTCGCCGCCACCACCAATGCCATCTCCTACACCGGGGCCACTCCGGTGCTGGTGGACAGCACTCCCGAGGGGGACATCGACGTCGAGCTGACCCGCCGGGCCGTGAAGGACCAGCTGGACCGGGGTCGTCGCGTGGTGGGGTTGGTGCCGGTGGACCTGCTGGGCCACATCGTCGACCACGACGGCCTCGGTCAGATCGCCGAGGAGTTCGAGCTGGCGGTGCTGAGCGACGCCGCGGAGTCGCTGGGTGCGGTGCGGCACGGCCGCCCGGCCGCCTCCTTCGGGGATCTCTCGGCGGTCAGCTTCAACGGCAACAAGGTGATGACCACCTCCGGCGGAGGCGCGCTGCTGACCGACGACGGCGACCAGGCGGCCCGGGTGCGCTACCTGGCCACCCAGGCCAGGCAACCGGTGCTGCACTACGAGCACACCGACATCGGCTACAACTACCGGATGTCGAACCTGCTGGCGGCACTTGGCAGGGCCCAGCTGGCGCGGCTGCCCGAGATGCTGGAGCGCCGTCGCCAACACCGGCTGGGGTATCGCAGGCTGTTCGACGGCGTGCCGGGGGTCTCCTTCTTCGGCCAGCCCGACGGCTCGGAGCATGCCATCGGCTCGGGTGCCGACCACGACAACTTCTGGTTGACCTCGGTGGTGATCGACCCGGCCCGGGCCGGGTTCTCGCGCGACGAGCTGATCGCGGCCCTGGCCGCCGACGGCATCGAGGCCAGGCCGCTGTGGAAGCCGATGCACGCACAGCCGGTGTTCCAGCACCTCGACTCCTACGTCAACGGCAACTCCGACCGGCTGTTCGCCCAGGGCATCTCGCTGCCGAGCGGTTCCGCGCTGAGCGACCAGCAGATGGCCCGGGTCCACGCCTCGATCCGGAAGGTGATCGGGCGATGAGGCGCCGCCCGTACGATCTGCTGAAGCGGCTCATCGACCTCGCGTTGGCAGGGTTCGCGCTGCTGCTGCTGTGGCCGGTGCTGCTGCTGGTGGCTCTGCTGGTGCGGCTGAACCTGGGCTCCCCGGTGCTGTTCACCCAGGAGCGGCCGGGCCGGGCGGGACGCATCTTCAAGATGTACAAGTTCCGCACCATGAAGGACCCCACCCCTCAGCTGGTGAGCGACGCCGACCGCATCACCCCTTTCGGGGCGAAGCTGCGCTCCACCAGCCTGGACGAGCTGCCGGAGCTGTTCAACGTGCTGAAGGGCGACATGTCGATCGTGGGTCCGAGGCCCCTGCTGCCGGAGTACCTGCCGCTGTACACGAACCGGCAGGCCCGCCGTCACGAGGTGCGGCCGGGCATCACGGGCCTGGCCCAGGTCAAGGGCCGCAACGCCATGCCGTGGGCCGAGCGTCTGGCATGGGACATCCACTACGTCGATCACCGTTCCCTGGCCCTGGATGCGCGGATCATCCGTGACACCGTCGCCGTGGTGCTGAAACGCGAGGGCATCACCGAGGAGGGGCAGGTCGCGATGACCGACTTCGAGGGTGCTCCTGACGTCGAGGTCTGAGAGGGGGCTGCGCCGAGGGTGTTCACCACCCAAGACGCCCCTCACACCTGCCCACCGTGCGACTAGCCTGCCCACAGAAAATCTGAGGGGAGCAGCACATGGGCAGACCGAAGCAGGAGATCTTCAACTCCCGCAACTTCTTCATCCTGGCCGCCATCGGCTCGGCCGTGGGGCTCGGCAACATCTGGCGGTTCCCGTACGTCGCGTTCGACAACGGTGGGGGCGCGTTCATCCTGCCGTACCTGGTGGCGCTGCTCGCCGTCGGGATTCCGCTGCTGTTCTTCGACTACGCCATCGGGCACCGCTACCGGGGCTCGGCGCCGCTGGCGCTGCGTCGTCTGGGCCGCTGGACCGAGACCCTCGGCTGGTGGCAGGTGATGGTCTGCTTCATGATCGCGATCTACTACGCCGCCGTCGTCGCCTGGGCCGGGATGTACACCCTGTTCAGCTTCACCCGCGCGTGGGGCGATGACTCGAAGTCCTTCCTGTACGGGGAGTTCCTGCACGTCGCAGAGACCCCCGGGGTCGGTTTCGACTTCGTGCCGTCGCTGTTCCTCCCGATGCTGCTGGTGTGGATCGTGGTGCTCGGCACCATCGCGCTGGGGGTGAACAAGGGCCTGGCTGTGGCGAACCTGGTGTTCATGCCGCTGCTGGTGGTGATGTTCCTCATCCTGGTGGTCCAGGCCCTGTTCCTGCCGGGCGCAGGCGGGGGTCTGGATGCCCTGTTCACCCCGAACTGGGCGGCGCTGGGTCAGCCGGGAGTGTGGGCGGCGGCCTTCGGGCAGATCTTCTTCTCCCTGTCGGTGGGCTTCGGCATCATGATCACCTACTCCTCCTACCTCAAACGCCGCACCGACCTGACCGGCTCCGGCCTGGTCGTCGGCTTCGCGAACTCCGGTTTCGAGCTGCTGGCCGGTATCGGGGTGTTCGCCGCGCTCGGCTTCATGGCTGCCCAGGCGGCGGGGGGCGACATCGCGGGGGTGGCCGACGACGGCCTGCCCCTGGCCTTCATCGCCTTCCCGACGATCCTGTCCCAGGCCCCGTTCGGGGAGCTGATGGGGGTGCTGTTCTTCGGCGCGTTGACGGTGGCAGGCATCACCTCGCTGCTCAGCATCGTCGAGGTGGTCGTCGCGGCGGTGCGCGACAAGATGGCCATCTCGAAGGTGCAGGCCACGCTGGTGGTGGGCGTCCCGATGGCGTTGATCTCCATCTGCCTGCTGGCCACCACCACCGGGATCTACTTCCTGGACATCACCGATGAGTTCATCAACAAGTTCGGCATCCTGGCGGGTGCCTTCGCCTGCATCGTCGCAGTGGCGTGGATCGTGGGCAAGCTGCCGACGCTGCGTCGTCACCTGGACCGGTTCTCCAGTTTCCCGACGGGTCGGATCTGGCTGGTCGCGGTGGGTGGGGTGGCCCCGGTGGCGCTCGGTTACATCCTCATCACCGATTTCCTCGGCAAGCTTGAGAAACCGTACGAGGACTATCCGCTGGGGCTGCTCGGGGTCTACGGCTGGGGCATGGCGGTCGCCCTGGTGGTGGTCGCCGTCGGCCTCACCCTCATCCCGTGGCGACGCAGCATCAGCACCGACTTCGACGAGACCGACAACGAGCACGAGGTGTCCGCATGACCATGTCAGCCATCGTGATGATGACCATCGCCATCGCGACCCTGTGGGGTGGCCTGGTGGCGGCGACGGTGAACCTGTTCCAGCGCCCCGACCTGTCGGCGGAGGACGACGGCGAGAGCTGAGCGGGTACGGGTGCCTGTGATGCGTATGGCGTAAGGTGCTGGGCAACCACCAAGGAGCCTCATGGAACGCAACACCGAGCTGCTGCTCCGCGTCGCCCGCATGTATCACGTCCAGTCCGAGACGATGGACGCCATCGCCCACCAGCTGGGGGTGTCGCGTTCCACGGTGTCCCGGCTGCTGAAGGATGCCCGCGACAAGGGGCTGGTCAGGATCACCATCGCGGATCCGGAGCGTCCCCTGACCCGGCTGTCGGCACTGTTCGAGCGCAACTTCCGGGTGCAGGCCCACCTGGTGAGTGTGCGTTCCGGCTCCAGCTCGGTGCTGCGGCTGGAGCAGGTGGCGAAGGTCGCGGCCCGGCTCCTCGACGACGTCATCACCGATGGCGACACCGTCGGCGTGGCCTGGGGCACCACCACCGCCGCAATCGCCTCGCAGCTGCGGCCCCGCGATCTGGTGGGGGTGCGTGTGGTCGGGCTCAACGGCGGCGCGAATGAACGCACCACCGGGCTGCCCTACGTCGGCTCGATCCTGCAGCGTTTCGCCACCGCCTTCCAGGGGGAGGAGCAGCTGTTGGCGCTGCCCGCCTTCTTCGACGACCCTGCCACCCGCGCCGCGATGTGGAAGGAACGCTCCACCCGGCACATGTTGTCCACGCGGGCGGCCTGCACCGTCGCGGTGTTCGGGGTGGGATCGCTCAGATCCGAGCTGCAGAGCCACGTCTACGCCGCGAACTACCTGGACGAGGTGGATCTGGCCGGTTTGGAGACGGCCCGGGTGGCGGGGGATGTGTGCACGGTGATGGTGCGTGAGGACGGCTCCTGGCGGGACATCCCGCTCAATCACCGCGCCACCGGCATCACCCCGGACGAGTTGCGGCAGCTGCCCCGTCGGATCTGCGTGGCAAGTGGGGTGTCGAAGGCGCAGGCGGTGCTGGGCGCGATGCGGGCCGGGGTGGCCACCGATCTGGTGATCGACGAGGAGACCGCCCGCGCGGTGCTGAACCGGCTGCGCCCCGGGCTGGGTGGGGAGTGATTCGAGACCCCTCCTCAGAGCGGGGTTGTGCCCGTAGACTTGGGGTTCATGACAGATCTCATCGCGACCTCGGTCGTTGACGGTGTGGCCACGCTCACGCTGAACCGTCCTCGAGCCATCAACGCCTTCACCCTGGAGATGCTGGAGGCCACCCGCGAGGCCCTCGATGCCTGGGCGCATGACGACGACGTGCGTGAGGTGGTGCTCACCGGCGCGGGAGATCGTGGGCTGTGTGCCGGGGCTGATGTGCGGGAGTTGGCCTCGATGGTCGCCGATGGCCGGGGGTGGCTGCATTTCCTGGAGGTGGAGTACCTGCTGGATCTCATCATCGCGCAGTACCCGAAGCAGTTCACCGCGCACATGACCGGCGTCACGATGGGTGGTGGGCTGGGGCTCGCGGTGGGGGCGGATCGTCGAATCGTGGATGCGTCGTCACGGCTGGCGATGCCGGAGACGAAGATCGGGTTCTTCCCTGATGCCGGGGTGATGCGGTGGCTGGCGGCTGCCGGACCGGTGGGGGTGCACGTGGCGCTGACCTCAGCGAGTTTCGGTGGGGGCGATGCCCTGGCGATGGGCCTGGCCGATGAGTCCAGCGACGGCGAGTTGCCCGCCCCGTTGAGCGAGGCCGCGTGGATTCGTGACTGCTACGTGGGCGACGACGTGGTGGAGATCGCCCACAGACTGGCCGAGCACCCGGACCCTCAGGCGCAGCAGGCGGCCCGTGATCTTCGGGCGCGGTCCCCGTTCGCGGTGCTGGTGGCGATGAAGGCACTTCGTCGTGCCGCGACTCTCGATCACAGCGGGGTGCTGCACCAGGACCTGAGGTTGGCTGAGCGGATGCTGCCGGTTGACTTCGTGGAGGGGGTGCGGGCGCTGCTGGTGGACAAGGACAACGCGCCGAGGTGGCGATGGGCGAGCGTGGAGGAGGTCCCACGCGAGGTCGTCGACGAGGTCTTCGCCTACTGAGAGCGACGCCGCAGAGCACGAGCTTACCCCTCCCCCCGCTGGTCGAGCCGGGAATCCCGATGCGAAGCGAGGAAATCCCGGCTCGAGACCCCTGGCACACGGTGCAACACCCGGAGCCAAGCACGAACCGCTGAGGACCGACGGTTCGCCGTCGCACCACGACGCGCCAACGTTTTTCACCGGCGATTCGTGCTCACTCCCGCTACCCGCCCCAGACCCAGCACGCATCACCGTTCTGCTTGCACGAAGTGCCGAGAACCGCGATCTCGCGCAACCAAACCGGCGGTTCGTGCTCGCTGGCGCGGGCTGTGCATAGACTCGGCCCCATGACTGAGCGCAATGCAGCCCTGCCCGCTGCTGATGGCAGCACCGACCCGCACCTGTGGCTGGAGGAGGTCACGGGGGAGGAGGCCATGTCCTGGGTGCGCAACCGCAACGCCCAGGCGGAGGGGGAGTTGGATGCCGACGGCGAGGTCACAGCTCTCGGTGTCGAGCTGAAGCAGATCCTGGACTCCCCGGCGAGCATCCCGCACGTGCGCCGTCGGGGCGATCACCTGTACAACTTCTGGACCGATGCGGAGCATCCGCGCGGCCTGTGGCGACGCACCACCCCGGAGTCGTTCCGCAGCGACGAGCCCGAGTGGGAGGTGCTGATCGACGTCGATGCCCTCAATGCCGCTGAGAGCGAGGACTGGGTGTGGCACGGCGCCTCGGTGCTGCGCCCGGCCGACGGGCAGCCGTGGCGGCACGTGATCGTCGATCTGTCCCACGGCGGCTCCGATGCCGATGTCAGCCGCGAGTTCGACCTGCTGGAGAAGCGTTTCGTGCCGCCGGCGGAGGGTGGTTTCCACCGGCCGGAGGCGAAGGGGTCGCTCAGCTGGGTGGATCGGGACACGGTGCTGGTGAGCAACGACTTCGGGCCGGGCACGACCTCGTCGTCGGGGTATCCGTTGCAGGTGCGACGGTGGCGGCGCGGCACCCCGCTGGAGAGCGCGGAGTTGGTCTACCAGGCTGATCCCTCGGACATGCAGGCCGCGGCCTGGCACGATGACACGCCGGGTTTCGAGCGCGACTGGGTGTATCGCATCCGCGCCTTCTACGACGACGACCTGCTGCTGGTGAACGACGACGGCAGCACGACCCTGATCGATGTGCCCGCCGACTGCCAGGCCCATCCGCACCGTGACCTGCTGCTGCTCAGCCCCCGTTCGGAGTTCGAGATCGACGGGGTGCTGCTGCCTGCGGGGTCGCTGGCGGTGGCGCCGTTGGCGTCGTTCCTGCCGGGCTGGCAGGGGTCGGGGCCGAGGGTGCAGGTGTTGTTCACCCCGAGCGAGACCACCTCGTTGGCGGACTGGTTCCCGACCAGGAATCTCATCGTGGTGGTGGCCCAGGAGGATGTGCGCACCTATCTGAGCGTCTTCGTGCCCGACGGTGGGGGCTGGCGGGAGCAGCGCATCCACTCCGACCTGCCGGGGACGGTCTCGGCGGCGGCGGTGGATGCCGTGGTGGGCGATGTGGTGCAGGTCGTGGCCAGTGGGTTCCTGCAGCCGCCGACGCTGTACCTGACCGATCTGGCCCCGATGCTGGCCGGGGAGGCGCCGTCGGCGCTGGAGGAGCTGAAGGCCGAGCCGTCGCACTTCGATGCGTCGGGGCTGGAGGTGAGCCAGCACTTCGCGGTCAGTGACGATGGCACGCGCGTACCGTATTTCCAGATCGGGCCGAGAGATCGGGGACCGGCGGAGCAGAGCCCGACGCTGCTGCAGGGGTACGGCGGGTTCGAGATTTCGTTGACCCCACACTACGGGGCGCTGAGTGGCAAGGCGTGGCTGGAGCGTGGCGGGACGCTGGTGGTGGCGAACATCCGTGGCGGCGGGGAGTACGGCCCGGCGTGGCACCAGGCGGCGTTGAAGCAGCACCGGTACCGGGCGTACCAGGATTTCGCGGCGGTGGCCCGGGATCTGGTGGCGCGTGGGGTGACCACGAGGGAGCGGCTGGCCTGTCAGGGCGGCTCGAACGGCGGTCTGTTGACCGGGAACATGCTCACCACCTATCCGGGGTTGTTCGGGGCGGTGGTGATCCAGGTTCCACTGCTGGACATGCGTCGCTACACGAAGTTGTTGGCCGGTGCCTCGTGGATCGCGGAGTACGGCGACCCGGAGACCAGCGACTGGGACTTCATCCGCACCTTCAGCCCGTACCATCTGCTGGATGAGACGGTGGACTACCCGGCGGTGCTCATCACCACCTCGACGCGCGACGACCGGGTCCATCCGGGTCATGCCCGCAAGATGGCTGCGGCGCTGGAGGGGCTGGGCGCGAATGTGCGCTACTGGGAGAACATCGAGGGCGGCCACGGGGGAGCGGCCGACAACGCCCAGGCCGCGAGGATGAACGCCCTGATCTGGACCTTCCTGAACCAGACCATCGGCGGCTGACGCTTGTCGACGCTTTGTCGACAAACCGTCCCGCGCTGGAGTCGCACGTTATGTCATTTCAGGGAGTTATCGGGCATGTTTTCGTAATAACCCATAACTGACCCCCAGAAAATCTATCGGGAGTCACGCCCAGATGGCTGTGCCTGCGATGAGCAGCAGTGCCACCGTCAGGAACATGACCCACTGGAGCTGCCGGGCGTGGTCGCGTTTCCGCGCCCTGGACACCAACAGGGTGGCCACCCATGCGACGAGGTAGCCCACGTGGAGGGTCAGCAGGAGCGCGACCAGCGGCCAGGAGTACGGGATCACACCGATCCCGAGCAGCACAATGACCGCTCCTTGCACCAGCAGGTCGATGCTGGCGATGTGGAACACGCAGCGCCCGGTCAGCCAGTGGTTGAAGTGGTCGCCGTCGGCGGCTGGGCGGAGCCGACGCTGCTCCTTGTCCCCGGCGACGGTGTGGATCGCACAGGCCGCCAGCAGCAGCACCCCGGCGATGACGAAGGGGATGTTCATGATGCCTCCGCTCGGACTCGGATTCCTGCGATCAACTCGCGACGGATGAGGGAGCTGCCTGCCTTGATGACGCTCCAGTAGGCGTTGAAACAGAGTCGGGCTGCGCGACTGGTCGGCTGGCACAGTGTGCGGGTCTCGACGAGGGTACGGCCGTCGTCGGTGACGGTGAGGCACCACTCCATGCCGTACTTGAGCCAGCCGGGAGCGTTGAAGGCCGTGAACTCCTCGAGAGAGGCGACGGCGTGGACGCGCGGCACCGGCGACCACGGTTTGCCGATCATCGCAACCATGCAGGCCCGGGGCGGTTCCTGGACCAGGATTCCCTGCGCTGTGAACAGCTCCAGGCAGGTGGTCTCCGTGGAGACCCTGCCCAGACCTCGCAGCTTCATCAGGACTCTCCCGATGCGCAGGTCAGTCCAACGCAGGGCGACGAGCGCCTCCCACACCCGCTCGAGGGGTGCCTGGACCACCCCGACGTGCGCGCTGCGCACCGCACCCGCCCCGAGCACCTTCCCGAGGGGTCCCACCGCAGTCCGTGAGTTCATACCCAAACACCCTACCCACCCCGCCCCAAGCTCAGGTCATGTCATTTGTCGAGGGCATACCTTCGTCGAAACGTGCAACTGACCCCCAGAAAACCTATCGGCAGGCTCACGTTCCCAGCAGCTGTTCCAGCTGACGGCCTGCCTGCTGCAGGTCTGCTCCACCCCACAGCACCTCCTCGGCCATCAGGCCGAGGGCCTGCCGCAGCATGACCGCCGCCGCATCCTTCGGGGCGAGTCGGATCATGCCAGCCTCGTGCCACAGCTTCGCCAGCCCCAGCGCATGCTGCCCGATCTGCTGGAAGCAGCTCCCCAGATCGTTGTGGAGCTCCGAGTCACGGGGAAGTTCCGCCCAGACGTTGATCGCAAGCCTGGCTGTCGCATTGAAGCCACCGTCACCGTCAAGGCTGATCAACACTTGGGCAAAGACCTCGGAGATCGGGAGGGGCTGCGATGCCCGACTCAGCTCGGCCAGGCGTTCCGCCAGTCGCCCCAGCCGGTGGCTGGACACCGAGCGCACGAGTTCCCGTTTGCCACCGGGAAAGTAGCGGTAGACCGTGCTCGATGACATCCCGGCCTCCGCGATCACACCATCCATTGATGTGGCCTGGAATCCATGCTGGGCGAAGCACCGTTCAGCGGCTGCATGGATGCGGGCCTGCTGTTGGTCGCGGTGGGCCTGGGTGACTCGGGGCATGGCTTCACCATGCCACAGATCGTCCCGCTGCTCTTGTGTTTCGTCGGTGGCACGACTATCCTAACAAAAACGAGCGTTTCGTTTTGTTTTGACTCAGGAGACCCGCCATGCACACCTGGACCCCCGACGACTTCCCCGTCGGTTTCCACACGATCCACCCGGAGCCGAGCACCAACTTCCAGCTCAACCGTCTGTACCACTTCAGCGGTTCCGACCAACTGCTCCATGACCTCCAGCAGGCGTCACCCCACATCCATGACCTGACCTCGTTCCCCGAGGCCCTGATCCCCCTCGCCGAGGAACACGAACGGCGGGGAAACCTCCTCGAGGCGGCCTTCTGCTACCGCGGCGCGGAGTTCGTCATCCCGTCCACCGATCCACACCGCACCAAGTGGCGCCGTCAGTTCCGGGAGCTGTCGAACACCCACTACGCCATCCCTGAAGAGGCGCGCTCCTGGGTGCCGTTCGGCTCCATCGGGCTGTCCACCCTCCACCTCACCCCATCCGGGCCGAGCCGCGGCACCCTCGTCCTCATGAACGGTTTCGACGGCTGTCTGGAGGAGTTCACCCGTATCATGCTCACCTTCCGCGACGCCGGATACGAGGTGATCGCCTTCGACGGCCCCGGCCAGGGCGAGACCTTGGCCATCCACGGCGCCTCCATGATCCCCGGCTGGGAGCACCCAACGGCTGCGGTGCTGGACCACTTCGACCTCGACGACGTCACCGTGCTCGGCTGCTCCCTGGGTGGTGGACTCGCGGTGCGCGCAGCCGCCTTCGAGCCTCGCATCCGCCGGGTGATCTGCTTCGATGTGCTGCCGGACCTGTTCGGCTCCCTCAGCCAGGCCCTGCCGCGCCCCGCACAGGCGATACTCAGCACCATCGTCCCGACTGGGCTGGGGCGCACTCTGGTGAACGCGATGACCAGGCGCGACGCTACCCGCGACCCACTCATTGCATGGGGGTTGCAGCAGGGCATGGAGGTGATGGGAGCGAAGGACCCGTTCGACTTCATCCGCGCCACCTTGCAGTTCCGCACCTTGAAACACAGCCACCGCCTCGACCAAGACGTCCTCCTCATGGCGGGCACCACCGATCACTACGTACCCCTGCAGCACTTCTGGGCCCAGGCCCGCGCCCTCACCCACACCCGCTCCGTCACGGGCCGCATCTTCACCGAGGCCGAGTCCGCCAGCAACCACTGCCAGCTCGGAAACCTCGGACTGGCAATTCGGACCATGCTCGACTGGCTCAGTCAGCTGGAGGTCCGAGTGGTACGCTCTTAGCATGAGTACCACATATGACCTTCGGGTGGGAGATCGGGGGCGCGTGGTCCTGCCCGCGGCTTTGCGCCAAGAGCTCGAGCTGCAGCAGGGCGACGTGCTCTCAGTGACCTTGAGCGATGGTCAGCTGATCGCCTCCACCCCTCGCGCTGCCTTGGCTCGCATCCGCGCTCAGCTGAAGGGAAGCGGGGTCGTGGACGAACTCCTCGCCGACAGGCGTCGTGAGGTGGAGGCTGAACGGTGACGGTGGTTCTGGATGCCTCAGCCCTCCTCGCATGGTTCACAGACGAACCGGGAGCACAGGTGGTGGAGCAGCATCATGGTGCCGTGTGCAGCACCGCGAACTGGGCTGAGGCAGTGCAGAAGCTCAATTCTCGTGGCATCTCGACCAGCGACATCCACTCATCGGTGTCACTTCTGGACCTCACCTTGGAGCCGGTGACTGTGGCAGACGCAGAGCACGCTGCTGAGCTGTGGCAACAGAGCCCCCACCTGAGCCTGGGGGATCGGCTCTGCCTGGCTCTGGCCCACCGGCTCCAAGTTCCGGTTCTGACTGCGGATCAGGCTTGGGGGGAGGATCCTCCGGTGATCCAGATTCGCTGAACCAACTCCGGGACGACTCAGGCAGGCAAATTGTCACGCTCTCCACCCCACCCTCAGCCTGCGACCCCCAGCAGCCGGACCACAGCGGCCGCAGCTGCTCCCAGCACCACGACCAGCAGGAACGGCGCCTTGAGCCGCAGTGCCACCAGCGCGACGACCAGAGCCGCCAGTCGCGCGTCGACGGCGACCCTCCCGTCGCTCACGAAGGTCGACAACGCGACGAGCCCCGCCAGGACCCCCACCGTCATCCCGGCCAGGGTCACCACCGTGCGGTGGTCGTCGAGGAACCGCTTCGGCACCAGGAAACCCGCCAGTTTCGTCGCGAAGCAGCCTGCGCAGGCCAGCAGCACCCACACCCACATCACGCGGCCCTCCTGACCCGCCACCACGCGGCACCGCCACCGATCATCACCGCCGCCAGGATCGGCAGCCCTGCTGGCAGCGCCGGGACCAGGACGATCACCACGGCAGCAGCCACGACGGCGACCGCCACCGTTTCCTTGTCCCGCAGCCTCGGCCACAGCAGCCCACAGAACGCCGCGAGTGCGGCACCGTCGAGCCCCCACCGCTTCGGGTCGCCCAGCAGGTCACCGAGCAGCGCCCCGACCAGCGTCATCATGTTCCACAGCACGAACACCCCGAGCCCGGCCGCCCAGAAGCCCAACCTGCGATCCTCCGGGTCCGCCTGCGACCCCGCGACCGCCGTCGATTCGTCGATGCTGAGCTGCGCCATCCCGAGCAGCTCCGGCCCGCCCGGATGGAACCAGGAGTTGACCTGCATCCCGTAGATCGCGTTGCGCAGCCCCACCAGCCACGCCGTCGCGGCCGCCGCCAGCCCACCCCCGGCCAGCGCCCCGACGAAGGCGAACTGCGACCCACCACTGAACATCAGCAGGCTCAACGTCATCGTCTGCCACAGGTCCAGCCCAGCCGCCACCGCGAGCGCCCCGAAGGAGACCCCGTAAGCCCCCGTCGCGACGCTCACCGAGATCGCCATCCGCCACACAGTGGCCCTGGAACTCACCGGCTGGTACCGGCCACGCCCGCGACGAGCCCCCTCGTCGCCTGTTCCGCGACCTCGAGCACCAGCTCGACGGCCACGCCTGCGTCCAGCTGCCTGAACGACGACTCCAGCACTCCCCTGGTCAGGGCCGCCGCCACGCGGCCACGGTCCTGGTCTGGAACCAGCGCCGCCCACGCCTGGCTGAGGGTTTCACGCATCACGTGGTGGGCCTTGTCCATCACCCGCCGGGTGACGGGCGAGGGCGTGATCCCGGTGGACAGGGTCATCAACCAGCCGTGCCCCGTCGCCGCGGCCTGCCGGATGTTCGCCGCCACCCAGGCGACGATCCGCTGCGCCGGGTCATCCATCGGTTCCAACTCCGCAGCCACCGCGTCCAGCCAGGCGGGCAGGTAGCGCTCCAGCACCAGCCCGCGCAGGTCATCGACGGAATCGACGTAGCGGTAGATGCTGTTCCTGGCGATCCCGGCGGCCGAGGTGACCGCCCCTGCGGTGAGCTTCTCCGGCTCGCCGGAGCGCATGATCTGCTCGGCGGCGTCCACCAGGCGACGCTGCACCATCGCTCGGTGCTGCGCCACGGTCGGTGCTGCGATCTTCGGCACGGGGGCTTCCTTCCAGGTCGTTGGCGACTGATTCTATGGTCTCGTCGCCAAACTCTCCGAAGGTCGGTGTGTTCTGCCATTCCTCGCAGCCCGAGCCCCGTCCCGGACCGAAGAATGGCAGAACACACCGGGCCACGTAGAATGACCGGGCGAGACAACTTCCGAGGGGAACATGACCATTCACGACCTGATCATCATCGGCTCCGGCCCGGCCGGGTACACCGCCGCCATCTACGCAGCCCGCGCGGCCCTGAACCCCGTCGTCTTCGAGGGTGCGTTCAGCAGCGGCGGCG
>JAUNKV010000039.1 GCA_030532575.1 Propionibacteriaceae bacterium
GAGCCCCACACCCGAGCCCCTATACTGTATCCATGACAAAAATTCGTGATCTTCGAGCCGCCCTGGCTCGCGAAACCGTCGCCATCCTGGAGCGCGGCACCTACACCAGCGCAGGCGGCGTGCTCGTGGACATCGTTCCCTGGATCGAACAGGCCGTGACCGGCACCGTTGAATACGCCCCCGACGCCGAACTGCCGGACCCGCCGGTGACCGCGGCCAGGGTGCGGATCGAGGTGACCGCCGAGGGCACCTTCGAGGCCGCCCATCGGCTCCGTGATGAGAACCCGGTGGCGCTGAACTTCGCCTCCGCGAAGCATCCGGGCGGAGGTTTCCTCGGTGGCGCCCAGGCCCAGGAGGAAGCACTGGCCCGAGACAGCGCCCTGTATGCCTGTGTCAAGAACCGCGCCATGTACCGCATCAACCGATCCCGGGACACCCTCTACAGCGACGCCATGATCCACTCCCCCGGTGTTCCCGTGATCCGGGACGGCGACGGCGCGCTGCTGGATGAGCCGTGGCGAACCGCCATCATCACTGCCCCGGCCCCGAACGCCGGGGTGTGGCTGGAGCGCAACCCGGGTCGGGAGGCGGTCCTCACGGCAACCCTGCAGGAGCGGGCCCGCAAGGTGCTGGCCGTCGCCCACCGCCACGGCCACGACACCGTCGTGCTCGGCGCCTGGGGCTGTGGGGTGTTCCGCAACGATCCCGCCCAGGTGGCATCGGTGTTCCGGGACCTCCTCCAAGGCCCATACGCCGGGGCCTTCGACCGCGTGGTCCTCGCCATCCTCGACCGTTCCCGGGACCAGCGGGCACTACGGCCGTTCCGCGAGGCGTTCGCCGCGTGAGGGCAGCAAACAGCTGCCCTCCTGTCCCAGTCATGACCGTCGGAAAATCCCGTTTCCGGAGCACAGACTCAGAGTGGGGCGGCATGGCCCTGACTCCTGTGCCTGACCGGGCCCCAGGTCGAGCTGCTCCCACTCCACCTTGAGCACCACGACGAGCTGTGTGAGGTGGTCCGCGACGGCGAGCTGTGGCAGCTGTGGTTCACCCGGGTGCCCAGCCCAGAGACGATGGCGGCAGAGATCACTCGACGACTCGCGTTGCAGGAACGCGGCGTGATGCTGCCCTTCACCGTGAAGGCCGCGGGCTGGGTCGCAGGGATGACCACCTACTGCAACATCGGTGAGGCCAACAAGGTGCTGGAAATCAGCTACACATTCCTCGCTTGGTCACACCAGGGTGGGTACGTCAATCCCGAGATGAAGCTGGACGGCATCCTGCGCCGCCACACCATCCTTCCCAACGGCACCGTCCGCGACACCTGCGTCTACTCCCTCCTCGACCACGAGTGGGAGAACGTACGAACCGGCCTGGAGTTCCGGCTCCAGCAGCTCGGCCGCCGGTGACCCCGGGAGTCCTGTCCAGTACTCTCGGAAGAACCGAACACCCCGAGGAGGACCGATGAGCGTCGTCGTGGCCGGATCGATCAACGTGGACCTGCACCTGAGGCTGCAACGCCATCCGTTGCCCGGTGAGACCCTGCTGGCCTCCGGCGGTGACCTCTCCCCCGGCGGGAAGGGAGCCAACCAGGCCTGTGCCGCAGCCCTGGCCGGGGCCGAGGTCGCCCTGCTCGGAGCCGTCGGCGATGATGACGCACACCAGAGCGCCCTCTCACTGCTGCGTTCCGCCGGGGTGGACCTCAGCCACCTCATCCAGGTGCCCGGTCCAACCGGGCTGGCCGTGGTCTCCGTCGACGCCTTGGGCGAGAACACCGTCGTCGTGGTACCCGGCGCGAATGCGGGAATCACCACCCAGACGGTGGACAGCTGGGAGGCGCTCCTGGCCGCAGCCCCCATCGTCGTCTCCCAGGGCGAGCTGTCCCGTGCAGCCACCGAGCGCATCGCCCGGCTCACCCGGAACCGCTGGCTGCTGAACCTGGCCCCGGTCATCGAGCTGGACCCTGAGGTCATCCGCATGGCGAACCCACTGGTGGTCAACGAGCACGAGGCCCAGGCCGCGCTGCTCCAGCTCGGGGGTCCAGCTGTCGATCAGCCCGAAGCCCTGGTCGCCAAGCTGCGCGCCCAGGGCCTCGCCTCCGTCGTGCTCACCCTCGGGGCCGCCGGGGCACTCATCTCCGATGACAACGGCACCCATCATGTGCCCAGCCCCAAGGTCACCGCCGTGGACACCGTCGGGGCCGGGGATGCGTTCACCGGCGCCCTGGCCGCCCGCCTGGCCGACGGCACAGACCTGCTGGAGGCCGCCCGCCACGCCGTCAGGTTCGCCGCACACACCGTCCAGTTCGAGGGAGCTCAGGCCTCCTACCCGGCCCCGGGCACTGCGCTCCCGACGGCGTAGTCCAGCCAACGCTGCACCTCCGCCAGGTAGCGGGATCGCGGCTCGGCGGCTGAGAGCACCAGATCGTGCTTGCCGCCCTCGATACGTACGAGCGTGACATGGCTTCCCAGCATCGGGGCCCGTGCCGCCAGGGAATCGACATCGAGCACCACGTCAGCCCCCATCATGTCGTCATTCCAGGTACGGCTGAAGTCGGAACGGGCGCTGACGAGCATCAGGATCGGCACCTCGATGCCGAGTCCGGCCGCCACCTGCGCCTGACCCCGCATGATGGCCCTGCCCCAACCGATGCGCGGCAGGAAGGCCGGGTCCCCCTTGAGATTGAGGTTGTAGTCCCACTCGCCCTCCTCCGTGATCGAGATCGAGCGACGGTAGAAGCCGGGATCGGGCAGGAGCACCGTCCGGGTCGGCGAGACCGCCCCGACCGCACCGAAGGCCGCCGCCAGAGCTGGTCGCCACGCGCCGTTGGAGCCCAGCTCCAGCCACGGCGAGTTCAGCACCAGGGCCTTCGCCAGGCCGGGACGCTCCGCCAGGTACAGCGAGACCACCAGCCCACCCGTCGAATGAGCCATCACCACGATCTCGCGGGCGCGCTGCCTGATGATCCCGACCGCGAGGTCCAGTTCCTGGAAGTACTCCGTCAGGTCCGGGGTGTAGCCGGCCAGCTGCCCCGTCCGCAACGACCGACCGTAACGGCGCAGGTCGAGGGCGAAGAAGTCATAGCCGAAGGATTCGAGCGCTTCCGCCAACGGGGTCTGGAAGAAGTAGTCGTTCCACCCGTGGACGTAGAGCACCGCCCGGTCACGCGAAGGTGCGCCTCGGCGAACCAGCGTGGCCACCACCTCATGCTCCGGCTCGCCCGGGTAACGGGCGGCACCGTCGAGAGCCATGGTGAGCTGTTGGAACCCGGCAAGTTCGGCGTCCGGTCCCCAGCCCCGATCAGAGCCGGTCGTCGTCAGCTGACCCGTCGTCCTCGAACTCAACATCCGCGTCGTCGTTGTACTGCTCCGCGAGGTCGGCATATGCATCCGGGATCTCTGAGGTCGAGCGGCCGTCGTCATAGCTCTCGCCTCGAAGTTCTCGTTCCAGTGACGCAAAATCAGTGTCCACGGAGCGATACTTCAGATCGCGGGCCACCTTCGTCTGCTTCGCCTTTGCACGGCCGCGCCCCATATGGGTCGACCCCCTCGCTCAATCATCGCGGTTCACCGCGGGAATCTGTCAGTTGTCTCGTGACGATGAGGATACCGGAGCAAGCCGGGTAGCTCAAAGCACGCCCTTCCCGACCCCGGTAGGCTGAGCCCCACGGACGACAAGGAGACCCCATGGGAAAGATCATCTACACCCTCACAGACGAGGCCCCGCTGCTGGCCACCCATTCGCTGCTACCCGTGATCCAGGCCTACGCGAAGGTGGCCGGGGTGGAGGTCACAACCCGGGACATCTCCCTGTCCGGGCGCATCCTCGCCCAGTTCGCCGACCTGCTCCCGGCCGACCAGCGAATGGGCGACGCCCTGGCCGAGCTCGGCGAGCTGGCGAAGACCCCCGAGGCCAACATCATCAAGCTGCCGAACATCTCTGCCTCGGTCCCCCAGCTCAAGGCCGCCATCGCCGAGCTGCAGGCCAAGGGCTTCGCCCTGCCCGACTACCCGGAGGACCCGCAGACCGATCAGGAGCGCGACCACCGAGCCCGCTACGACCGCGTCAAGGGCTCGGCGGTCAACCCGGTGCTCCGGGAGGGCAACTCGGATCGTCGGGCCCCTGAGTCCGTGAAGAACTACGCCAAGGCCAACCCACACCGGATGGGGGCCTGGAGCCCTGAGTCCCGCACCCGGGTGGCGACGATGTCCGCCGACGACTTCCGCCACAACGAGGCCTCCGTCGTCATGCCCGCCGACGACGTGCTCACCATCCGCCACATCGCCACCGACGGCACGGACACCGTCCTCAGAAGCGACCTGCAGGTGCTGGCCGGGGAGGTCATCGACGCCACGGTGATGCGTGCCGCAGCCCTCGATGCGTTCCTGGCCGAACAGGTGCGCATCGCCAAGGAGCAGGGCGTGCTGTTCTCCGTCCACCTCAAGGCCACCATGATGAAGGTCTCCGACCCCATCATCTTCGGCCACGTCATCAAGGCCTTCTTTGCTCCGGTCTTCGAGCGCCACGGAGCCGATCTGGATGCCGCCGGACTGTCCGCCAACGACGGCCTGGGCGCGATCCTCGCCGGGCTGGAGGACCATCCCAAGGGGGCCGAGATCAGGGCCGCCTTCGAGGCCGCCCTGGCCGAGGGCCCAGCCCTGGCGATGGTCAACTCCGACAAGGGCATCACGAACCTGCACGTGCCCTCCGATGTCATCGTCGATGCCTCGATGCCCGCGATGATCCGCACCTCGGGCCACATGTGGGGACCGGACGGGCAGGAGGCCGACACCCTGGCGGTGCTTCCCGATTCCTCCTACGCCGGGGTCTACCAGGCCGTGATCGAGGACTGCAAGGCCCACGGCGCCTTCGACCCCACCAGCATGGGCACCGTTCCCAACGTCGGCCTCATGGCGCAGAAGGCCGAGGAGTACGGCTCCCACGACAAGACCTTCGAGATCGACCGTGACGGCCGCGTCGAGGTGGTGAACTCCACCGGTGAGGTGCTGCTCAGCCACGAGGTCTCCGCCGGGGACATCTGGCGGGCCTGCCAGACCAAGGACGCCCCGATCCGCGACTGGGTGAAGCTGGCTGTCACCCGTGCCCGGGCCACCGGCTGGCCCGCCGTGTTCTGGCTCGACGACGAACGTGCCCACGACCGCAACCTGAGGGCCAAGGTGGAGCGCTACCTGGGCGAGCACGACACCGCTGGGCTGGACATCCGCATCCTCTCCCCCGTCGAGGCCACCCGGTTCTCGGTGGAGCGGATCCGACGCGGTGAGAACACCATCTCGGTGACCGGCAACGTGCTTCGCGACTACCTGACCGACCTGTTCCCGATCCTGGAGCTCGGCACCTCGGCGAAGATGCTGTCCATCGTGCCGTTGATGGCAGGCGGCGGCCTGTTCGAGACCGGCGCCGGGGGGTCGGCACCGAAGCATGTGCAACAGCTCGTCTCGGAGAACTACCTGCGCTGGGACTCCCTGGGTGAGTTCCTGGCGCTGGCCGCCTCCCTGGAGCACCTGGCCACCACCCAGGGCAATGCCAAGGCCGCTGTCCTGGCCACGACATTGGACCGCGCGAATGGCCGTTTCCTCACCGAGGACCGCTCCCCGACCCGGCGACTCGGAGGGATCGACAACCGTGGTTCCCACTACTGGCTGGCTCGCTACTGGGCGGAGGAGCTGGCGGCGCAGCACGATGACGCCGAGCTGGCTGCCGCCTTCGCCCCGGTGGCGAAGGCGCTGGTCGAGGGCGAGCAGGCCATCGTCGCTGAACTGATCGGGGTGCAGGGCGAGCCCGCTGACATCGGCGGCTACTACCGCCTCGACGAGGCGAGCGCCACTGCCGTGATGCGCCCCAGCACCACCTTCAACCACGTGATCGACGCGCTCTGAACAGAGCCCGAAGTCACACCCCGAGGGGCCGCTCCAGCACCGGAGCGGCCCCTCGCCATCTGGACGACAGCTCCGAAGTCGCACTGACAAGGCATGACACATTCGCTCAATCCGACTGTCCAAATGGATGACCCGCGGAGAGCAACAAGCCCTTGCCAAGGTGTCTAGATTCACCTCGTCGAAACCGGTTCGGCAGTGGATCCCAGGGAAGGGCTGGCCGATGCACCACATCTTGTTCACGACGTTGTTCGTGGCCCTGGCACTTGCGCTCACCCGAACCGAGCTCCACCTTCGCCATCGGCTGCGCAGCTTCCGTCGCCTGCAGCTGTTCTGCTACGCCACCTCGCACCTGGGGGCTGTGGCCAACATCGCCTGTCTGCTCCAGGGCGCACCAGAACTCCTGCTCCGCTGGATCCCAGTCCTCAGCGCCGTCTGCATCGTGGCGCAGTTGATCCTGCTGACCCTGGGATGGACCCGCCCCCGTCTGCCGATGCGGGCCCTCCCGATGGATGCACTCCAATGAGCCCGTTGATGACGGCGCTCGCCGTCGTGGCCCTACCCGGACTCCTGCTCGGCCTCGTCCACTGGGTGTGGTACCCGTTCGCCGTCCTCTTCGAGTTCCGGCAGCACTCCCCCGGCGTGCTGTACCGGGGGGTCAGGGTCAGCGTCATCATCCCCGCCTACAACGAAGGGGTGGTCCTCCGGGCCTCCGTCGCCTCCGTGCTGGACTCCGGATACCCGAACCTGCAGGTGGTCATCGTCAACGACGGCTCCACCGACAACACCTGGGAGGTGATGCAGACCTTCGCCCACGACCCCCGGGTGGTGCTCATCAACAAACCCAACGGTGGCAAGGGATCGGCACTCAACGCCGGGATCGAGGTCGCCGACGGTGAGGTGTTCCTGTTCGTCGATGCCGATGGCCTGTTCACCCGCACCACCATTCCCCGGCTGCTGGCCGGGTTCCGGCACCGGGGTGTGGGGGCGGTGTGCGGCAACGACCAGCCGATCAACGTCACCGGCCCCCTGACGCGGTTGTTGGCGCTGATGACTCACGTCGGCACCGGCCTGACCCGCCGAGCACTGGCCCTGCTGGGCATCCTGCCCATCGTCTCCGGCAACTCCGGGGCCTTCCTCGCCCATGTGGTGCGAGAGGTGGGTGGTTTCAGGACCGACACCCTGGGAGAGGACCTGGAGCTGACCTGGCGCGTCCAGTTCGCGGGCTACGACGTCGAGTTCGCGCCGCGCGCCCTCGTCCTGGCGGAGGTGCCGTCCACCCTGAAGGGGCTGTGGAAACAGCGGGTCCGGTGGCAGCGCGGCCTCATCCAGACCGCCCGTTTTCACTCCCACCGGGTGTTGCGCCTGCCCCGCAGTCGTTTCGACTGGTACCTGCCACTGAACCTGGTCTCCATGCTGCTGGCACCTGTGCTCCAGCTCATCTCCATCGCGCTGCTCATCATTGTGATCGCCACCGGGGAGCTCAGGATCGATTCCTGGTGGGCCGGGGTGCTCCTGCTCGGCCTCGAGGTCTCCTTCGGAGCCGCGGTGGTTGCACTGGTGCTGGACCGGGCCTGGCACAACATCCCCCTGCTCGTCGTGCTGCCGCTGTGGCTGCCGATGGGCCTGTTCCTGTCCGCCGCAACGGCCGCCGCCCTGTGGGCGGAGGCGCGAGGTGCCACGTCGAGCTGGAACAAGCTTGAGAGAACCGGCATCCGCAACCGGACCGCCAAGGAGGACCCGCTCGACTTCGAGGTCGGCATCGCACCACCCGCGGATGGTGCTGCTGCTCCCCCAACCCCTCTCCCCCTCGCCCATTGAAAGGAACACCCGTGTCGAACACCCTGGTTCACCTCACGCTGATCTCGCTGCACACCCTGGCCGTGTTCCTGTACACCTTGGCGCGGGTGGATCTCAGCCGCCGCATCCGGCACTACCGCATGCTCAACCGCTTCGCCATCATCTCGGCGGGCGTCATGATCCCCGCCAACCTGGCTTGCCTGTCCACACCGGAGGGCACCGCCCATGCGCTGGCCGAGTCCTTCTCCATCGCCTCACTGATCGCTCTGGCCGCTCTCACCTGGTACTTCCGGCACCCCTCCCGCAGGCAGGGGCCATCGCGCATCGTGCTGGCCATCGGGGCCCACCCTGATGATCTCGAGTTGGCCTGCTCCGGGACGCTGGCCCGGCTCATCGACAACGGACACCACGTCCATGCGCTGGTGATGACACACGGTTCCGTCGGCGGCGATGCCAGCATCCGGCCCGACGAGGCGAGACAGGGGGCACGTTTCCTGGGCCTGACCTCCTGTGAACTCCACGACCTGCCGGACACCCACCTGGCGGAGAGCAGCAACGCGATGATCTCCCTGATCGAGGCTGCCATCTCACGTCACAGCCCGGACCTGATCCTCACCCACTCCGCCAACGACCAGCACCAGGATCATGTCGCGGTGCACTGGGCCACCCGCCGGGCGGCCCGGAACCATCCGGCCATCATCTGCTACGAGTCGCCCTCGGCCACCCCGGCGTTCTGCCCCCAGGCCTACGTGGATGTCTCCGGCTACCTGGATGCCAAACAGACCGCCGTGGAGCTGCACCGCAACCAGGCCGAGAAGCCGTACATGGCCCACTCGGTGTTGCAGGGGGTGGCGACCTTCCGTGGCCGCCAGGCCCGCATGGACGACGCCGAGGGCTTCGAGGTCATCAGGCTGCCACTGTTTCGGGGGATCCTGTGAGCCGCATCCTCGTCACCGGAGCCTGTGGCCCTGCTGGCCGTTCCCTGCTGAACCAGCTGTCCGCCCGTGGGGTGCCCGCTGTCGGATGTGACATGACCCCCTCCCTGCGTCCCGATGGCCTCGAGATCGTGCGGGTGCTGCCAGCCCGTGACCCCGGCTATCCTGCGGAGCTCACCGACCTCATGACCGCACACTGTGCCACTTTGCTGATCCCCACCGTCCAGGAGGAGCTGCCCGTCCTCGCAGCCACACCCCCGCCGGGGACTCTCATCTCCTCACTCCAGACGGTGCAGATCGCCGACGACAAGTGGGTCACGAGCCAGCATCTCGCTGCCGCCGGGGTGCCGGTTCCCGCCACCGTCCGCGCCGAGAGCGCGCTCAAGGCAGACATCGCCCCGCTGGGGCTGCCCGTGCTGAGCAAGCCCAGGGTCTCTCGGGGCGGGCGGGGCGTGGTCGTGCATGACCAGATCGATGCCCTGCCCCGTGACCCGGGAACGATCCTGAGCGAGTTCGCCCCGGGCACCGAGTACTGCGTTCAGGTGGTGCAGGGCATCGGCAACGATGCGTGCATCGTGCTGGAGAAAACCGCACTGCGTGCTGGTCGGGTGGGCAACGCGGACTCGGTGCGTCGGGTCGAGGCCCCGGACGTCGCCCAGATGGCGATGTCGGCCGTCCGGTCCCTCGGTGTCGTGGGACCGGCTGACCTTGACATCCGCCGTCGCGACGACGGGACCCCGCTGGTGATCGAGATCAACGCCCGGTTCGGGGCTCAGAGCGCACACGCCCCCGAGCTGCTCGACGCGGTGCTGGCCTGGTGGTTGGGCTCAGAGCAGGACGGCTGAACCCTCGCCGTCGTGGTCCTCGATGCCGCCAAGCACCCAGGAGGCCACCCCTCGGTTCTCCAGCAGGGTGCGGGCTGCGTCAACGCTCTGCTCGGGCAGCACCGCCACCATGCCGACCCCCATGTTGAGGGTGGCCTCGATGTCGGGCTGTGACACCTGGCCGAGACGCTGCACCAGCTGAAAGATCGCGGGCGGGGTCCAGGAGTCGCGACGGAGCACGGCGCGCTTGCCAGCAGGGATGACGCGGGCCAGGTTGTTTGCCAGTCCTCCGCCGGTGATGTGGCTGAAGGCATGGCACTCCACCTCGCGGATCAGCGCCAGCACGTCGAGGGCGTAGACCTTGGTGGGGGTGAGCAGTTCCTCCCCCAGGGTGCGGCCCAGCTCATCGACGTGACGCTCCAGCTGCCAGCCGACCTGGTTGAGCAGCACGTGCCGCACCAACGAGTAGCCGTTGGAGTGCAGCCCGGAGGCGGCCATCGCCAGCACGACGTCGCCGGTTCGGATGCGTTCGGGGCCGAGGATGGCGTCACGCTCCACGACCCCCGTCGTGGCCCCGGCGATGTCGTACTCGTGTTCGTCCAGCAGGCCCGGGTGTTCGGCGGTCTCGCCGCCGACCAAGGAGCAGCCTGCGGCGATGCAGGCCTCCGCGATCCCGGAGACGATGGCGGCGATCCGTTCGGGAACCACCTTGCCGCAGGCGATGTAGTCGGTGACGAACAACGGCTCGGCTCCGCAGACCACGAGGTCGTCCACCAGCATTCCCACCAGGTCGAAGCCGATGGTGTCGTGGCGGTCGAGGGCCTGGGCGATGGCCACCTTCGTACCCACACCGTCGGTGGAGGTGGCGAGCACGGGATGGCGGTAATTCTTGAAGGCCGAGGCGTCGAAGAACCCGGCGAAGCCACCGAGCCCACCCAGCACCTCGGGGCGACGGGTGCGGGCGACGGAGGCCTTCATGAGTTCCACCGCGCGGTCACCCGCCTCGATGTCGACTCCGGCTGCGGCGTAGGCGGACTGGCTCATTTCTCCTCCTGGGGTGGGGTGGCGAGGGGGTCGAGGTCATCGACGCCCTCGCAGGCTGCGTCGCGGAGGAGGTGTTCCTGGCCGCGTGGCACGTCGATGGGGTATCGGCCGTCGAAGCAGGCACGGCACAGCTGCTCGGCGGGTTGCAGGGTGGCCTTGGTGAGGGCCTCCAGGGAGATGAAGCCCAGCGAGTCGGCCCCGATGGAGCGGCAGATGGCATCGACGGTGAGGCCGGGAGCGATGAGCTCGGCGCGGGTGGCGAAGTCGATGCCGTAGAAGCAGGGCCACTCCACCGGCGGCGAGGAGATGCGGACGTGGACCTCCTTGGCCCCGGCCTCGCGGAGCATCCGCACCAGAGCGCGCTGGGTGTTGCCGCGCACGATGGAGTCGTCCACCACGACGAGGCGTTTGCCAGCGATGACCTCCTTCAGCGGGTTCAGCTTCAGCCGGATACCGAGCTGGCGGATGGTCTGGCTGGGCTGGATGAAGGTGCGTCCCACGTAGGCGTTCTTGACCAGGCCGAGCCCGAACGGGATGCCGGAGGCCTCGGCGTAGCCGACCGCGGACGGGGTGCCGGAGTCCGGGGTGGGTATCACCAGGTCCGCTTCGACGGGGTGTTCACGGGCGAGAACCCGGCCGATCTCGACCCGGGTGGCATGGACGGAGCGTCCCGAGATGGTGGTGTCGGGGCGGGCCAGGTAGACGTACTCGAACAGGCAGCCCTTGCGTGCGGCCTCGGCGAAGCGGTGGCTGCGCAACCCGGCGTCGTCGATGGCGATGAACTCGCCGGGCTCGACCTCACGGACGAAGCTGGCCCCGACGATGTCGAGGGCTGCGGTCTCGGAGGCCACCACCCAGCCGCTGGCGAGCCGACCGAGGACGAGGGGGCGCACCCCCTGCGGGTCACGGGCGGCGAACAGCGTGGTCTCGTTCATGAAGGTGAGGCAGAACGCGCCCTTGAGGCGGGGCAGCACCTTCATGGCCACCTGTTCCACCGGCTCGTCGCCGAAGGAGGACATCAGGGCGGTCACCAGCGAGGTGTCGTTGGTGGAGTCCATCGTCTTCTTCTCCGGCACCCGGAGCTCCGGGTCGAGCTGGTGGAGCCATTCCTGGAGCTCGTGGGTGTTGGTGAGGTTGCCGTTGTGGGCCAGCGCGAATCCGCCACGGTGGGTGGCGCGGAAGGTGGGTTGCGCGTTGTGCCACACCGAGGCCCCCGTCGTGGAGTAGCGGGTGTGGCCGATGCCGAGGCGGCCCTTGAGGGAGCTCAGCGTCGCCTCGTCGAAGACCTGGCTGACCAGCCCCATGTCCTTGAAGACGGTGATCCGTTTCCCCGTGGAGACGGCGATCCCGGCGGATTCCTGGCCCCGGTGCTGGAGCGCGAAGAGGCCGTAGTAGGTGAGCTGGGCCACGTCCTCGGCGGGGGCGAAGACCCCGAAGACACCACAGGCGTCCTTGGGTCCGTGATCGACGGGGTCCAGGTCCAGGGAGAGTCGTCCATCTGGTCGAAGCACTGGTTCAGTCTAGACGATCGTCCCCGCTGCTCAGCTGTCCACACACGGCCACGACGACCCCGGAAGGCCCCCCGTTTCGATGGTCGAGCCGGGCTCACACCCACTCCGGGGCGGTTGGGGCCCCGGTGAAGATTCCGCCACCGATCCGCATGGTCCACGGGGCCAGGGGGTCGCGGGAGAAGACCTCCAGCCACCGCCCATCGGACAGGAGCAACGCAGGATCGGCCATGGTCACACGGCTCTGCGGAGCGACCTCCGCCACGGACAGCCCCACCAGATCGGTCACCAGCTCCTCCACGCCCGGGGTGGACCATGCATAGGCGAGGGTCCCGTCCGGGTTCAGTACCCGCCAACCCCGATACGCGACGAAACCCCAGCCCCTACCCACCAGGTTGATGTCCTGTCCCGCAGCTCCCGCGCCGAGAATTTTCAGCTCGTCGCTCTCCTTGACCCGCTCGGCCAGTTGCAGCACCACGGGGGTGCCGGGCTGTGGCCCCAAAGCTGCTGCCTGGCGCAGGGCTCGGTTTTTCCGTGCCAGCTGATCGAACTTCATGTCGAAGGTCCAGGATCGTTCCGGCTCCCAGCCCATCGAAGGGGCGAGGCGACGCAGCCAGGCCGCGAAGTCGTGGAACTCCGCCTCATTGTGTGGTGTCAGCCCGTACATGCCTCCCGTTGAGCTGCCGTGTGATCCGTCCAGTCGTTCCACGATCTCGACGAATTGGTCACGATGCGCCGTGAGCCGCTCCACAGGTATCGCCCTGAGCGCTCGGATCACCGCCAGCTCCACGGATGCGCTCATCTTCCTTGGCATGTACCAGAAGGCCTGCAGCTCCTTGGCTGCTTCCGCGTCACGTCGGATGGCGTTCGGGCCGTCGGGGTTGTCCTCGGCGTCGCGGGCCCGCAGCTGGGGGTAAGTCTCCTGTAGGTCCTCATGGGTGATACGGAAGGCGTCCGCGGTGTGGCCCACGGGCACCCCGAGCTGCGGGAGGATCACCTCCAGCCAGTCCGCGAATGCCAGGAGTTCCCCTTCATTCTCGGGTCTGATCTCGAAGTAGCCGCTGTCGTGGTGCGACAGGATGAGATCGTCGATCAGGGCGCAGAACTCTGTCACATGCTCCGTGAGGTGGTCCACGGGCATGTTCATGAGTGCCGTCATGACCTCGACCTCCTGTGCGAGGTCCATGATGGTGGGGAGATTCCTGAAGTCCGCGAACCCGGTCATCTGTTGACCTCCGACGTGAGGCCCAGGACCAGCGGAACGCGGCCCTCGGACAGGTATGGATGACCGGGATAGTGCTCGACATGCATCCCCACGCATTCACGACCATCGGCCAACAGGAACTCGACCATCTCCGCCAGCCAGGCACGAGCCTCCTCCGCTCCCCTGAAACAGAGCGTGCCATCACGGACCTCGACGGTGAGCCCGCTGGCAGTTGTCTCGCGCCACACGAACGCCGTGATCGGCGGCACGCCGTCGTGATCCACACACTGGCACGGATGCCTGCCCACAGGGTTGCCCAGCCAGTCGAGCAGCTCCGTGAAACCATCCCGCGTACCGTCGATGAGCACCTCCGAACTGAACGCACACTGCTCGACGACGAGCTGCGGCGTTGAAAAGTCCAGGCCCACGTCCTTGACCGCAGGGTCCATCGAGGTGCGGGCCGCTTCGACGAGCCTCGCGAGCTCGTCAATCATCCCGGTCTCGCGCAAGAACTCGGCCAGGCGACGGTACGCCTCGTCGTCGGCGTCCCGGTCCGTGATGACCTTGTCGGTGAGGGCTGTGAGGAACTGGCGCTGCACCTCCTCAGGAAGCCTCCTCACCAGATCGCGACAGTGGAACAGGTATGTGTGTGCCACCAGCAGCAGGGGCTCCAACGCAGGGAGCACCCGAACGGTGAGGTGGGGATTCGCCCCGAACAGGATTCTGAGAGCCACACGTCGTGACGCCAAGGATCCAAGAGCCTCCTCAAGGAGAGACTCCACCTCGCTGTTCGGGATCGCGTACACGGCCTCCGTGAACCGCGCTTCGGCCTCCTCGACGGCTCTCCAGTGCGGTCTGTCGAGTGAGCTCATCTGAACTCCCTTCGTCCTTGTACGGGGATGCTACAGCTCAGGGGTCCAAGGCTTGGGTGATGTGCGTCAGAACTTCTCCCACCGCTGCCGTCAGCTCGAGCGATTCCGTAGTTGGCAGGAACTGGGAGAGCACGTGACGAACGCCCATCAGGATCTCGGTACCTGTCGCCCCGGCCGCCATCATGTCGGTGACCTGAGCTGCGACCTCAGCGTGGCCCGCAGCGGCGAGTGCAACCACCACGTCGTTGATCTCCTGGTACAGGTCCCTCATGATCTGCTTCCTCACAGGGTGGCGAGCCATCCTGCCCGGTGCCAGAGCTTGACGACCTCCTCACCCTGGCTCTCCCTGATTCCGCCCACCGATGCGGCTGCCTTCTCGATGGCATCAGGTCTGCCGAAGATCACCACACCACTGACCGGGTGGTTGTTCAGCGGCACCACGGACATCAACCCGATCTGTGGCAGCAGCCCGAGCAGGGCTTCGATGACTGAGTCGTCAACGACCTCATGGTTTGCTCCGTCATACGGCAGATAGTTCCGCGTTGCCCACCACAGGAGGCCAGTGGTTGCCTTGACGAACCGCTGACCTGCGTCAGCATCAGCTGAGGCCGCCAACCACCAGCCTGTGCTCAGGTAGTACAACGGTCCTTGCAGGAGGCCGTGGAGTTCCTGTGTATTGGGAGTGAGCTGCCACCATTCCGTGCATCGGGTGAGGGGGAAATCATCCTTGAAGGGCTGATAGGTCAGGCGTCCCAGCTGAGTGGTGGTGGACACCTTGTGCTGGGTTGTCCAGCTCACGGGCTCCCTCCCGGGCATGGAGAGGCTCGTTCCCGCGATGAACCAGTCCAGTTCCTTGCCCCACTCCGCCATCAAGCGACCGAACAGGCCCTCCGGTAGGGAGTCATTGCCCAGCAGCCACAGCGCGTCAACCTGCCCGTCGATGGGTCGGTAGGGCCACCACGGCTTGCGTTGGATGTCACGGATGACGAAGGCCCCGTGCAGCGGGAACCCTTCCGGGTAGAAGGTGGATTCGTCGTACTCGGTTGTCATGTCATGCCCCACTGGTGCTGCCGCTCTGCGGATCAGGTTCAGGATACGTCACCGCGGGAAGCGGTGACCTGACGGCCCCGCGAGCTGGATGCCATCCCCTGGGGTCTGGCGTCATGCGAAGAACTCAGCTGAGGCTTGTTCGACGGCCATACGCATCTGCTCCTCGGTCACGCAGGGCACGACGAGGACGCGGCGAAGCTCCGTGAAGCGGCATTGCGCCAGCTCCTCCGCGATGTCCTGCGAGAGCCGAACGGGGTCGTGGAAGGACACGGTAACCACACGATCGTCGATGCGTACCGAGGCACCCCAGAAGACACCCTTCGTCTCGACCTCCCAAGCGTAGTCGTGAAAATCAGCGGGCAGCAGTAGTTCCCGAGCCATGCAGCCCCTCCCCAAGGCGATGTGGTTGAGCAACCAGTCTACTTCCGCTGCCACCCCGCGGGCTTCTCCCCTGCTTCCTGCTCAGGCCCCTTCGCCGTTGGTCGAGCCGGAGACACAACGTGGCCAGCCCGCCCGACGCCAGAGTTTGACGACCACCTCGCCATGTCCCATCAGACCGTGCTCAAACAAGGATCACCCGAGAAAACCTCCACACACCGACCATCAGACAAGTGCAGCACGGGATCACAGTTCGTGATGGCGCTCCGGGGAGTCACCTCCTGCACCCGTCTTCACGTTCATGCACTCAGCGCTACAGGGTGGCGAGCCAACCTGCGCGGTGCTGAAGCATGACGACCTCCTCGCCCTGACTCTCCCGGATTCCACCCACCGACGCCGCCGCCCCTGGATCGCCTCTGGAGTGCCGAAGACCACCACACCACTGACCAGATGATTGTTCAGCGGCACCACGGACATCAACCCGATCTGCGGGAGAAGGCCGAGCAAGGCTTCGATGACCGAGTCATCGGCGGTCTCGGCATCCCGGTAGGGCAGGTGGGCCTTCACTGTCCACCAGAGCAGGCCGGTTGTGGCCTTCACGAAGCGCCAGCCTGCGTTCGTGTCAGGTGAGGCTGCCAGCCACCAGCCTGATCGTGGCTGGAGCAGCGGTCCCTGCAGGAGACGGTGAAGGGCTGGTACCTCAGGGGCGATCTGCCACCACTCCACGTGCCAGGTATCAGGGGAGCCGTCCTCACAAGTCAGTTGCCCCAGATGCTTGACCGTGGAGATGGAGTACTGGGTGATCCAACTCGGTGGTTCCACACCAGGCTGGTGGCGACTCGTGCCCGCGATGAACCAGTCCAGTGCTTCGCCCCACTCCGCCATCAGCGCTCCGAACGCCCCCTCCGGTGTGGCGTCTCGTCCCAGCAGCCACAGCGCATCGACGACACCGTCGATAGGGCGGTACGGCCACCAGTCCTTGCGTTGGATGTCGTGGACGACGAAGGCCCCGCCGAGTGGGTTCTCGGGGTAAACGTCGCAATCCATCGCTGTTCCTTCCCTGCCGTGCATCCGATTCCCTACAGTGTGACGAGCCATCCTGCACGGTTCCAGATCCTGACGACCTCCTCGCCCTGGCTCTCCCTGATTCCGCCCACCGACGACGCCGCCCCTGGATCGCCTCTGGAGTGCCGAAGATCACCACACCACTGACCGGGTGGTTGTTCAGCGGCACCACGGACATCAGCCCATTCTGCGGCACCAGTCCGAGAAGGGCCTCTTTGACCGACTCGCCGACCACCTCCAGGGTCACTTCCTCGTAGGGCGCGTAGTCCTTCACCGCCCACCACAACAGAGCGGTGGTGGTCTTCACGAAGGTGGTTCCGGCGTCCGGATCGGGGGAGGCCACCAACCACCACCCTTTGTTGGGGTGCTGCAACGGGCCCTGCAACAGGCCATGGAGGTCCTCAGCGTCAGGGGTGATCTGCCAGCACTCCAGGTGCCGATGAAACAGGAAGATGCCCTGACGCGCCTCATACCTCACTCTCCCCACCCGATGACCGTTGAAATCCTCATCCTTGAAGGGCCAGCTGATCTTCTCCTCATCGAGGTGGGGATCACTCAGGCCTGCGAGGAACCAACCCACTGTCATACCCCACGCCTCCATCAACCGCCCGAATAGCCCGTCCGGTGCGGCATCATCGCCCAGCAACCACAGCGCATCAACAACGCCGTCAACGGGGCGGTACGGCCACCAGTCCTTGCGCTGGATGTCACGAACCACAAAGGCTTCATCCCACGGGAAGTCCTCGGGATAGAACTCGGCATAGTCCTGTTTGGCGTTGTAGATCATGTCACAGCCATTCTGGCGCAGTGGGAGCACCGGTGAAGGTGCCCGCCGCAATCCGCATGGACCACGGACGGAAAGGATCACCCGAGAAAACCTCCACACACCGACCATCAGACAAGTGCAGCACGGGATCACAGGGCGTTATTCATCCCCTTTTTCCGCTGGTCGAGCTGGGGTCCCGATGCGGAGCGAGGGCCCCCGTGTCGAGACCCGGTGAGAGTCCCTGCATACCGTCACCAGGTCTCGACACGGACTGCTCGCTGGCGCTCGCGGTCCGGCTCGACCAGCGGGGGCGGAGAGACTGGCTCAGCCCGCGATGAATAACGCCCACAGTTCGTGATGGCGCTCTGAGGAGACACCTCCTGCACGCTCAGACCCACCAAGTCAGCCACGCGCTCCCCCACGCCCGGAGTTGACCACGCATAGGCAAGCGTTCCATCCGAGTTCAGCACACGCCACCCCCGCGCAGTACTGAAAACCCAGTCCTCACCTGACAGGCGGACTCCCCCGGAGACCGACACCGCCTCACCGATCTCCAACGGGCCAACCTCCCGCACCCGCTCAGCAAGCTGCAGCACCACAGGAGACCTTGGCTGCGGCCCCGCCGCAGCATTCTCACGCATTCGCGGAAAAGTTTCCACCATCTCATCGAAGGTCACGTCCAACGCCCACGACCTGTCTGACGCCCACCCCATCACCTCCGCCAACTCGCGGAGCCAGTCAGCGAACTCATGGAACTCACCCTCATTGTCAGGCGTCAGCCCGAACGCACCACCAGAAGAGTCCGCATGCGAGTCATCCAGCCTGTTCACGACATCAACGAACTCGTCCCGATGCGCCACGAGATACTCCTCAGGCATCGCCCGGAGGATCCTCATCGCGGCCAACTCGGCTGATGCACCCATCACCGTCGGCATGTCTTGGAAGGCTCGGAAAATATCCATGCTCACTCACCGAATTCAGGGAATCTGTCGACCCTTGCGGGGAGAAAGGTGCTGGAAGCGAGGACCTTCCAGCATGTCGATGAAGAAGTTTCGCATGGTCATTCGCAACTCCCCGTCCGGCCAGACGCCAAGACAGGCAACGCGAACTCGCTCCCCCACCTTTGGCCAGTACTGCTCGCCGCACAACTCAGGGTCGTTGTTCACCAAGTCGGCACGAACCATTCCCACCTCCCCCGAACCTTCCAGCCGAACCAGCAATCCCTTGGCTCGATGCTCTGTCACCACGCCCCATTCCGGCGCTGAAAGCCCTTGAGGATCTGCGTTTCGCCCCGAGAGCACTTCTGGAACACCGCGCTCCAAGGCAGCGAATGAAAGTTGCCCCTCTTTCCACGAAGGGAATCGTTTGACCAAGATGCTCTGCCCCAGGTCAGGCCAGTACTCCTGATTGCGATACAGCATCACCTCGCTTGCCGCCCCCAACCCCACCAGCCCAACGGCTCCAGAGCCGTCAAGCTGGACCTCATATCCCCACGGATGATAGGCGAGGACGACCCCACGCTCAGCCCTCGTATCCATGCGCACCGCCTTTCGGGGACAACGGCCACAGCTCTGCCGACTCCTTCGGCCACGGCACCGAGATCGCCAACAGGGCTCCATCTCGCCCGATCGTGACCGCGACATCCCCCGTGGTCAGGTTGACCTCAGGCTGCCCCTCACCGATCCAGACGGTGAGGTGGTCGTCGTCCACCGAGCTGGCCAGGGGGAGGGTCATGTCCACGTTGCGTTTGGCAGGCTCCCGATAGTCCGGGGTCACCTTCCAAGGCCACATGTCCCGGTCAACAACGGGCGTACCCACCTTGGCGGGAACCCCGTGCAGGGTCCACTCTCGGTCGCCCACCTGCGGCAGGTCAATGATCACAAACCCGATCAGCGCCCCAGTATCGGGATCGATCTTCAGTTCGACGAAGCCGTCAGCAGGGTCCCTGATGAACAGGTACAGGGGTGCATCGGAGATGACACAGTCCCATTCCATCATCAACGGAACCCACCGGTCGGTCTCGACCACAGTCCCCGTGGATGGCGCCACCCCTACGGTCCGCACCACGGCACCCGTCTCCACATTCATGCACTCAACGCTACAGGGTGGCGAGCCACCCTGCGCGGTGCTGAAGCATGACGACCTCCTCGCCCTGACTCTCCTGGAGCCCGCCCACCGACGCTGCCGCCTCCTGGATCGCCTCGGGGGTGCCAAAGATCACCACACCACTGACCGGATGATTGTTCAGCGGCACCACGGACATCAGGCCGATCTGCGGCAGCAGCCCAAGCAGGGCTTCCTTGACTGATCTGCCAACGACCTCATGGTTTGCTCCGTCATACGGCAGATAGTTCCGCGTTGCCCACCACAGCAGGCCAGTGGTTGCCTTGACGAACCGCTGACCTGCGTCAGCATCAGCTGAGGCCGCCAACCACCAGCCGGAACGTGGGCCATACAGCGGACCTTGCAACAAGTGGTGGAGTTCCTCAGTGCTGGGAGTGATCTGCCACCACTCGGTGCAGCGGTGGAACTTGGTGTCATCCTCATAGATCAAACGCCCCAGCCGCGCCATGGTTGACGCCTTGTGCTGAGTGGTCCAGCTCGACGGCTCCGTTCCAGCCTTGTATCGACTCGTTCCCGCGATGAACCAGTCCAGCTCCTTGCCCCACTCCGCCATCAAACGACCGAACAGGCCCTCCGGTAGGGAGTCATCGCTCAGCAACCACAGCGCATCAACAACGCCGTCAACGGGGCCGTAGGGCCACCAGTCCTTGCGCTGGATGTCACGGATCACGAAGGCTCCGTTGAAGGGGAAGCCTTCGGGGTAGAAGTCGTGCTCGTCCATCATCCTCCTGCCGGATAGTAGTAGTGTCCATAGCCCCCTGGGCCATGGTAGTGCGGCGGCGCCACCCAGTTCGGTGTCTTATCGGTGAATCGATGACCATTGGAATGGTGGTAGATCTCAGACGCTATACCAGTGGAGCCGTCAGGGTTCTGCCATGCAACCTCGATCTCTTCCCAAGGTTCTCCCTTGGGACCGACCAGGTTCCGACCATCGCGCCGAAGTGTCACGTCGACCACCATGTCATCGGGGTCAATACCGGGAGGTACGCCATGGGCTCTCAGAGCAGCTTCGTAGGCCTCCTCCTGAGTGTCGAAGTCGAAGTCCCGTCCCGGTTTCCTTGGCACGGGGACGCAGCCGTCGTTGTTGTGGACCAAGACCCACGTCTGGTGGTCGGTGGCCACGTGGTAGTTGTGGTGGCCTTCGACCTCGATGTTGTACACCGTTTGACGGCGGCCCGTGGACTGGATGCTCAGCACCTCGACGGTGTCGCCGTCGGGGGTGCGGAGCTGGTCGCCCTCGTGGAGTTCCCCTGCCGGGGTGTAGCCGCGGCTTTCGACGTAGAACGGGTGCGTCGCGGTGGTGGTGACCTCGCCCTGCTCGGTGCGCACCACCAGGGTTTCGACGTCCTCGTGGACGAAGGTCCGTGCCACGCTGGCCGCCTCGTTCGTCCCGGTCTCGGCGTTGAAGGCCATCACCTCGTCGCCTGCCACCACGTCCTGGATCGGCTTGGCGGAGCCGTCGGCCATCATCACGTCGGTGTCCTCGGCGAAACAGCCGTAACGGGACACGTCGCTGAGCTTCGCCAGTGCGCCACCGGCACCACCGGTCACGGATCCTTCGAGCGCGCCCTGACCGGTCGCCGACACGAAGCCCTCCACCGTGAGCGGCTGGCCGCTGGTCAGGTACTGGAAGCCGCTGGAGAAGCCGCCGTCGATGCCGCCCTCGATCGCTCCGGCGAGGACGTTGCGGCCCAGGCAGGAGGTGACCCCCGAGGTCATCCTCGCCGCTGCGGCTGCGGCGCCACCACCGGCCAGGCCAGTGACACCACCGACGACCCCGTCGATGGCGACCTTGCCCCAGTCGACGCTGCCGTTGCTGGACTTCTGGGACCAGATCGACGACCCGGCACCCATCGCCGCGCCTGCGATCATCGCCGCCCCGATCGGGCCACCGACACCGGTGCACATCACCGCGACGCCACCCACGATCAAGGCACCCGCGACGATGTACTCCCAGTTGTTCGACACCCAGTCAGTCGCCGCCGCTGCTGCGTTGCCCAAGGTTCCGTTGTTGGAGTCCCGGTAGGACTGCAGCTCGGCCTCCGTGATGGGCCGGAGCCCATGAGGATCGGACTGGTTGACCGGATCATTCCCGGCGAACGAGTACGGGTTGCCCGCCCATCCGGCACCGGCCACCGGTGCCCACGGGTCCGTGGAGAGGAACCCCCGCGTGGCAGGGTCATAGGTACGGGCCTGCATCCACTCCAGGCCACCGATGCTCACCCCGGCCATCGAGGTGACCGCCATGCCCTGCGGCAGACCCAGCCCGGGCTGGCTCTGGGCCAGCCCCCACGGCCCGGCCGAACCGGTGTCACGTCCATTGGAATCCGGCATCACCCAGGCGACGTCCTCGCCACCACCGGCGGTCAAGGCCGTGGCCGCAAGCGCGTTGACCACCACCGTCGCCCCGACCTGGGCCACCGACGAGGCCGCCGAGGCCGAATCCCAGTACACCGGGGTGTCGTCGATCCTGGCCAGCTCACCCAAGGCGTCCACGTGCAGCCGCTGGGTGGCGGTGACCATCCGGTCACCCTCCGGGCGTACCGCCGTGATCCTGGCCAGGAATCCCTGCGGGTCCCAGGCGAAATGCCTCTCGGAGGACGGCCCACGCTCACGTATCCGCCGCCCGGAACCGTCGTAGGCGTACTCGGTGCGCGACCCGTCCGGGGCCGTCGCCACCAGCAACTGCCCCCCGGCGTCGTAGCTGTACCGGGTGGTGAGGCCATCGCTGGTCTCGGCGACCAGCCGCCCGTTCGCGTCCCACTCGAAGCAGAACTCCGAGCCCTCCGAGTTCCGCCCGCCGATCAGCTGCCCCGCGTCGTCGTAGCTGTACTCGGTGCGCAACCCGTCGCGGACCTGGGCCAGCACCCTGCCGTCCTCGTCCCGCTCGATGTGGGTCACCTGCAGGAAGCCCCGCCGGTTCACCCGGTGCTCGACCACCATCCCGTCCGCATACGCCCACGTGGCGTGCAGGCCATCAGCGGCCAGGGAGACCACCCGCCCCAGCGCGTCCCGCTCCAACACCGCGCGCCCCACCCCGGGATGCTCCAGGGCCGCGACCCTCCCGTTGTGGTCGTACTCGTAGCGGGTCACCGACCCGTCAGGACGTTCCAAGGTGGTGCGACGACCATTGGCGTCGTAGTCATAGCGCACCCCCACCCCGTTGCGCAGCCGCGACAACAGCTGCCCGGTGGTGTTCCACGCCAGCTCGTGCACCGTCTCGCCCTCGACGATCCGCATCGTCCTGGCGGCGGGATCACGTTCGACGGCGCTCAGCACCTTGCCATCAGCCAGCGTCCTCGAACGCCGCCCGCGCTCGTAGCACCACTCGAGACTACGTCCATCCGGCTCCACCCGACGCACCGGCCGCCCGGCCGCGTCGTAGCTGTAGCGGGTCACCCGTCCCAGGGGATCGGTGACGGTCAACACCCGCCCGAGCTGATCGTAGGTGCGCTCCGTACGCCCACCCATCGGGTCGATCACTGCCACCTGCTGGCCGAGCTCGTTGTACTCGAAACGAGTCACCCCACCCAGCGCATTCGTGGCAGCGACGAGCTGGCCCGCCTGGTCATAGGAGAAGGACCGCTTCCCGTTCCACGGGTCACGGATACCGACGATGCGCCCCGCCTTGTCGTAGCGGAACCGGATCCGACCCCGACCCGGCTCGACCCGCTCCACGATGCGTCCACACGCATCGAAGGTGGTCATCACCTGATCGCCGTTCGGCCACAGCTCCTGGACGATCCGGCCGTCCGCGTCGCGTGTCACCTCGTAGCGCTGCCCACCGGTGCTGATCGTGGCTGCCCAGCGTCCCGCGGTGTCGTACTCGTAGTGGAAGGTCCGCCCCATCGGCTGGGTCACCGCGACCACGCGCCCCGCGGCATCGCGTGCGATGCGGGTCACCCCGCCTTCAGGATCGACTGACTCGATCACCCGACCACACGCATCGAATCGGCGCGTGGTCGCCTCACCGTCAGCCCCCGCATCGGAAGTGATCCGCCCCAGTTGGTCGCGCACCACATCGACGCGGTCGTCGCCGTCGATGAAGGACAACGGCAGCCCGGTGGAGTCGGTGACCACGTCACGACGCACCCCGGTGGCATCCGTCGCGCTGGTCAGATACCCGGTGGGCCCGAACTCCATCCGCCAGGTGCCGCCGGTGGCATCCGTGCTCTCCACCAGCCGCGACAGCAAGTCGTAGCCGAAGGACCAGGTGGAGCCATCGGGCAGCTCGACGGCGGTCAGCCGCCCCAGGTCGTCATGGCTGGAGGTCATGGTCCGCCCCAGCGCATCCGTCGTGGCATGGCGCTCACCGTCATCGCCGTAGGCCATCACGGTGCGTGCCCCGGTGGGATCGATCACCGCGGTCATCCGGCCCGCCGCCGAATGTTCGAAGCGCGTCGTGGCCCCGGCAGGGTCGGTTCGGGAGACCAGCACACCGGTGATCTCGTCGTACCGGTAGTGCGTTCGATGCCCCAGCGGAGTGATCGCAGCGATCACCCGTCCCGCACCATCGCGCTCCAGCCGCGCGGTGTTGCCGAGCGCATCGGTGGTGGCGATCAGATCGCCGTGCTCGTCATGGGTGAACGCAACCCTCACCCCGGTCGGGTCGATCACCTCGGCCAACAGACCCCGCTGCCACGTGAACCGGGTCTCGCCCCCGCTCGGGTCGACGGCGAGCGACGGGTTCCGCTCCTCACCGGTGTAGCTGTAGCGGGTGACCGCACGCTCACCATCGGCCTCAACGCTCACCTCAACGACTCGGTCCAGGTCGTCGAAGACCCAGTCCTGGCGGGCCCCGCTGGGGCCCTGCTGCGTGACGCATCGGCCACGCTCGTCGAACACCCGGACCGTGGTCGATCCGTCACGCTCCGTGATGATCGCCGGGTTGCCCTGCTGGTCGTAGGCCGTCGACTGCCGGTTTCCCTCCGCATCAACCACACCCACAAGACGCCCACGGGAGTCGTGCAGCCACGTGTTGGCCCGGGACCCGTCGGCGTCGGCAACCACCGTCACCTGATTGGTCACATAGGTGAAGTGGGTGGTGCGGCCGTGCTGCGACACCTGGGTGGTCACACGCCCTCGGGCATCGTAGGTGTTGGCAGCCTCGACGACACCGTCGCCATCGGTGACGGTCGCGATGAATCCTTCGTCGTTCCAGCCGTAGGAACGGGTGCCACCCGGCCCAGCGGCCGCGATCAGTCGTCCGGCCTCGTCGTAGGAGTAGTCAACCCGGCGCCCATCGGATGCGGCCACCGCGACGATCCGCTCCCCCTGCCATTCCACCGACAGGGAACGACCGAACTCATGACTCACCCGAACCAGCTGTCCCTCAACACGCTCGAAGGAAATTCGACTGCCGGGGCCACCATCCACGGCCAGCAGAGTGCCCCCCTCGGTCAGTTCGAAGGCCAGGCCTGTGTTGGTCGAGACCCGCAGTCCCTGAGGTGTCGCATCCAACCACAGGTTCTCCCCGACGGCGCGCCCCCAGCCCGTTCCCTCACGCGGAAAGACCACGACACGACCGTCCGGCAGCGTGAACCGGGCGGTGCTGTCCCCGATCTCCAGTCCGCACTCGACCCAGGACGACCAGCCGGGCCCGAAGGCCCCCGAGGTCGGATCCATCGAGTTGTAGAGCCGCGACCACACCAAGGAGGACGCCGGACCGGTGAAGCCCAGATCGGTCTCATTCTCCAGGAAGTTCCCCGTCGCCGTGTTCACGGGGTCGTTCGCATACCCCGTCGTGGGCGGGGACCCATAGGCCGTCGGCGGGTCGACCTCGATGTCGGTACGGCTCTCCGCGATACCCGCTGCCTGGAGTGCAGCACTGATCGCCGCGTCCGGCAGGGTGATGACCCCCTCACCACCTGCGCTCTCGAAGGCCTGGGCCACCACATCCGCCCACTGGGCGTCGAGCTCGTTGGCCTCGAGCCACGCCGTGAAGGCGCTGATGACACCGGAGGCGTCCAGGGTCGCCCATGAGCACGAGGTGGTGAACGAGGTGCAGTGGTTGGTCAGGGTGGTCGGGTACGAGGTGAGTTCCTGGTCCGCGGTACGTGTCGACGAGGCGAAGGTCCTGAGGTTCGACGGGCGGGCCGACGACGATCCTCCCGTGTTGGACCCGCCCGAGCCGGGCTGCGGGGTCTCAGGATTCTTCGGGGCGGGTGAGGTCACCGTCTGGCTCGGACCGGTGTCGGGCAGGTCCGTGACCGGCGGGTCCTCCTCGCCGAACAGGGAGTCCCAGAACTTGTCCCAACCATTGCGGTTCGCCAGCCGTTCCGCCCAGGCTCGGGCCTGGGCCCGGCGCCCGTTCTCCTCCCGGGCCGCCGTCTCCAGTTCGGACACCTTGGTTGCGACCAGCTTCAAGTTGGTGACGATCTCATCCAGATCCGCCAATTGCTGGGTGCCGTTGTCGGCGAACACCTGGGAGAAATGTCCCTCAAAATCCGTACCGCCGTCAGTTCGATACGTCGAGCGCGACCCACGCTGCCCCTCCAGAGCACTCGCGGCGTTGTTGAAAGCCGTCTGCAACGACGACGACACCTCGAAGTCGTACTCGACATCCGGCATACCAGCTATCTGACCCAAGGATGAAGTGTTGACCGAAACCATCATGTCCCCTCTACGAAACGGCTACGCCGCACAAGGCAGTGCATCGCCGACGAGTCTAGGGGAGGGCAGGGTCACCCCCTCCCGCATCGCTGGGCCTCCACCTCCCAACCCTGACCGGACAAGGTCGAACACCGTGGACGGCTCGTCGTGTCTGCAGCTCCCATCGCTCAGACCCACACAGCGAACTACACTGGGGACACGATGATCCTCCTGCAGGGTCGCCGGGGAACAGGCCGGAACCGCCAACAGGTGTTCACCCTCATGGGAAGCCCCCCGGGGCTCCTGCACGAGGATCATCCTCGCTCACACAGCCATGTCACAGCTCCGTCCTCATCAAGGGGACGGAAGAAGTCCCTGCACACCGTCACCGGGTCTCGACACGGACTGCTCGCTGGCGCTCGCGGTCCGGCTCGACCAACGGGGTGCAAGGGAGGCTCGACCCGCGATGAATAACGTCCTCAGTGCCCGAGTCTGTCCAGCAGCAGGGTCTCTGCCAAGGCTGCCTTGGCGAAGTCGCCAAGGTCCAGCGACTCGTCGATGCCGTGCATCCTCGAGGTCGGGTCCGTCACCGCCGTGACCAGCACCAGCGCACCCGGGTTGCGCTCGGCGAATTCCGCGACGATGGGGATGGAGCCGCCGCAGCCCATCTCAACGACCTCGGTGCCGAAGGCCTCCGCGAATGCCTGCTTGGCCGCGGCCGCGCGGGGATCGTGCAGGTCGACGACGCTGGGCGCGCCGGACTGGCCACCGGTGACCTCCACCTTCGCACCCCACGGGGCGTGGCTGAGCAGGTGGGCCTCCAGCGCCGCCGCAGCCGCCGTCGGGTCCTGGCCCGGAGGAATGCGCACGCTCACCTTCGCCCTGGCCGAGGGCACCAGCGTGTTGGAGGCCTCCACCACGGGTGTGGCATCGATCGCCAGCACCGAGGCCGACGGCCTGAACCACATCCGCTCCACCACCGAGCCCTCACCGATCTGCCGCACCCCCTCCAGCAGTCCCGTCTCCGCCAGCAGCCGATCCTCGGGGTAGTCCAGCTCCGGGCCTGGCGAGGAGACCAGCCCCTGAATGGCAACATTCCCGGCCTCGTCGTGGAGCGTGGCCAGCAGCCGACACAGCGCGGTGAGAGCATCCGGAACCACCCCGCCGAACTGCCCGGAGTGCAGGCCCTGGGCCAGCGTCGAGACGGTGACCTCACAGTCCACCACCCCCCGAAGTGTCGTGGTGAACGACGGTGCCCCGACCTCCCAGTTCACCGAGTCCGCGATGACGAACACGTCCGCGGCCAACTCCTGCGGATACTTCGCCAACAGCGCAGGCATCGAGGGTGAACCGATCTCCTCCTCCCCCTCGATGAACACCTTGACGCGCACCGGCGGTTTGCCGTCAAAAGCCCGCAGCGCCGCCAGGTGCACCGCCGCCCCGCCCTTGTCGTCAGCCGAACCGCGGCCGTACAGCCTTCCCTCTCGCTCCGTCGGGACGAAGGCCGGTGAGGTCCACGCCGTCGGCTCCCCGATGGGCTGCACGTCGTAGTGGGCGTACAGCAGCACCGTCGGCGCCCCTTCCGGCCCCGGGAAATCCGCCCACACCGCCGGTTTGCCCCCGGCCTGAAGAATCTTCACCTCCGCTGCCCCCAGGTCGCGCATCCACTGCGCGACGAGATCCCGCGCCGCCAACACGTCGTCGTGCTCCCACATGGAAGACACCGAGGGAATGGCGATGAGCTGCTGCAGATCGGCGATGACAGAGGGAAGCACCCGCTCCACGTGCCAGGCGAGATTGGTCATGGAGACAACTCTATTGAAAACGGCTGGAGGCCACCCCCTTGGGGTGACCTCCAGTCATGTGACCCTGCTCAGCCCTTGACCGCACCGGCGGTCAGGCCGGAGACGATGTACTTCTGCAGGTACATGAACAGCAGGATGA
>JAUNKV010000072.1:0-1463 GCA_030532575.1 Propionibacteriaceae bacterium
CTCGACTCCATCACCCAATGAAAAGTGCCCCCGCCTGGTAGCGCAGGCGAGGGCGGAAATCCCTAGAGAAAGGACACCCAAGTGTCTCACACCCCGACCCCTTCCCTCGAGCTGGTGCCGTTCCACGGCACGATGATCGCCGCGCTGCGTGATGGCGAGGACGTGCGCGTCGCCGTCCGCCCCGTCTGCGAAGGCCTCGGGATCGACCCCGACTCCCAGATGAAACGGCTCAAGAGGCAGCCGTGGGCCTGCACGGTCATCATGACCGTGCAGATGCCCGGCGACGATCAGTCCCGCGACCACGCCTTCGTTGACCGTCGCACGTTCACGATGTGGCTGGCGACCATCGACACATCCCGCATCAAGAACGACCGGGCCCGCGAACTCCTGGTCACCTACCAGCGTGAGGCGACCGATGCTCTCGACCGGTACTTCCACGACGGCGGAGCCGTCAACCCCCGCGCCTCCGAGCACCAGGTCAACGCGCTCATCCGTCAGGCGCAGATGCAGATGGAGCTGTGTCAGGCCGCGAAGGGGCTGATCCATCCCGATCACCTGGAAGCGCGCGCCCGTGTCGTCCTGGCCCGCGGGCTGGGTGAGCACGCCACCCTGGATGAGGGGACGAGGCCGCTGTACACCGCCGACTACCTCAAGGGCAAGAACCTGTCCCAGAAGCGCACGAAGTCGATCGCCCCGATGTTCGGCAAGCGCGTCAAGGCCGCCTACGTGACCGCCCATGGCGTCGAGCCGAAGCGGTACCCGCTGAACCTGGCGAACGGCCAGACCCGCGAGGTCTACGCCTACACCGAGGCGGACCGCTCGCTCATGGACCAGGTGTGGGACGAGTTCTACGCCACCCAGGGGGTGCTGGCATGACCGAGGACCTCACCCACGGCTGCGCCTTCTGCTCGATGACCGCCGTCGCCTCCGTCGAGGACCTGCGCTGGGCGGGATGGCGTCGCCGCGGCGACTACTGGGTCTGCCCCGACTGCACGGGGGAGGGCCAGTGATGAGCGCCGTTCAGATCGTCTCCATGATCGTCGCCATCTGCGGCGCCGCGATGAGCATCTACTTCGCGATCCAGACGTTCAGGACCTCGGGATCCGAACGTGAAGAGGATCGGGGCGAGAAGTGATCCGCAGCAGCAGCGTCGCAGGGATGGGCTTGCCCCACACCTCGACGCAGTCAACCTCGATCGTCTCGTACGGCGCCAGCTCGAAGGCGTCGAAGTGCAACTCCACGAAGTCGTCCGCGTTGACGACTTCCTCGATCACGACCGGCTCGTCACGCCTGTTGGTCAGGTGCCACCGGTTCTCGCCGATGGCGAACATCTCCAGGGGCGGGCCCTGGAGGAGGTCGCGCATCTTGCGCAGCTCCGCCACCTGCTCGGACAGCTTGGTGGCCTGGCCCCGCACCGCGTCGGCCTGGCCTTTCGCGGCTGCGGCCTGCTGTTCGGCGGCTGT
>JAUNKV010000072.1:1473-3350 GCA_030532575.1 Propionibacteriaceae bacterium
TGGCGCTGCACCTGTAGCAGCAGTTGCTGCATGGCCTGCTGCTCGGCGGCCTCGACCTTCCGCGTCGCCAGCTGCGCCTGCTGCTCGGCCTCCCTCTTCGCCTTGGCCGAGAGGTTCGACCGCCACCACGCGAAGCCCGCCCCGACCAGGGACAGGACCGCGCACACCACCGAAATCCATTCCGCCATGCCCTCATCCTCCCACCTCGGCACGGACGCCGGGCATCAACTCCGCGAAAGGAGCACATCTCATGACCGACGATCTCCTCACTGCCGAGCAGGCCGCGAAACGGCTGGGCCTGGCGGAGCAGACCCTGGCCCAGTGGCGGTGGCTCGGCAAGGGGCCGGAGTTCGTGAAGCTCGGGCGAGCCGTTCGCTACTCGCCCGACTCCTTGGACCGCTGGCTGTCCACCAGGCGGAGAGGAGGGGAGCCGCTGCAGTGCAACGACTCCCCCGGCAGCGCTACTTCTTCGAGTCGCGCTCGATGACGGTGGTACGTGGATGGCTCTTGGCATAGCTCCTCGTCACGTACCGACCAGTGATGGCGCTACGAGCCCTACCGGACCCGTGGCCTCCGCCTCTGGATCGGGCCATCGTCCTCACCTCCTCTCTTTTGCCTGGTGGGCGGCCAGCCCATCTACCCCCAAGTATCTCGACTTATCCCTACATGTGGGGGCAGCAACACGCTCAAGCAACTAGATGTAGTGGCCCAGAGCACGAAAAAGCCCCCACCTGCTCCACCAGGTGAGGGCCCCAAACCAAAGAAAGGTTCGACATGAACGAAATGATCCCGTTCACCTACGAGGATACCTCGGTCCGCGTCCTGGATGTCGAGGGCGAGCCGTGGTTCGTCGCGGCCGACATCGCCGCATCCCTCAGGTACGCCAGCGCGAAGGACTTCGTGCGCGGCCTCGACGACGAGGACAAGGGTAGGCACATTGTGCCCACCCCCTCCGGAGACCAGGAGATGACCGTCATCTCCGAAGGGGGCCTCTACACCGCACTGGTCCGCTCCCGGACCGAGCGAGCCAAGCCGTTCCGCCGCTGGGTCACCCACGAGGTCCTGCCCCAGATCCGCCGCACCGGCGGATACAGCACCCAGCCCGCGCCACAGCTGACCGGCAAGGAGCTCCTCGCCGCCGCCGTCCTCGAGGCCGCCGAGACGATCAAGCAGCAGGAGGCCCAGATCGCCGCCCAGCAGGAGCAGCTCGACAGGGCGCTGCCGAAGGCGAACACCTGGGATGCGATCTGCTCCGGCCGCGGCGACCACACCATCACCGACGCCGCGAAGCTGTTGAGCTCCGCCGGGGTCGTCACCGGGCCGCGGAAGCTCCACGCCCAGCTGCAGGACCTGGGCTGGATCCACAAGGACCAGCGAGGCAGGTGGGCCGCCTACCAGGACCGGCTGAACGCCGGACTCCTGGCGGAGAAGGCCCGCCACTACCTCGACGACGACGGGGTGATGGTGACCGCCACCCCGCAGGTCCGCGTCACCCCGAAGGGGCTGCAGCGGCTGCGCGAGCTCCTCGCCCCCATCGATGTCCCCCAGCTCGCTGTCCTGGAAGGAGGCCTGGCATGACCGCCCCAACCACCCACAAGACCCCCGACACCAGCCGCAAGGGCTGGGTCGAGTTCGACGGCAACGCCGTCCTCCAACTGCTGCGCACCGGCACCCTGCCCACCGGCAGCGGCAAGCCCGTCACCCGGAAGGGAGGGCGGAAGGCATGACCACCTTCAGCCCGAACAACTACATCGCGACCTGCCTCGACGAGAGCTGCGAGCTGTGCAGCTACCCGGAGACCTCCACCCTCCACCAGCTGCGCCGCGGCCCCGTCGCCACGTACTGCCGCAACTGCGGCGGCTCGTCAGGCGACACCG